>CP073746.1:0-617500 GCA_024397995.1 bacterium SCSIO 12827
ATGACGGAACAGCAGAGCCGAGATATAGAGCCCTGCCAGGACCTGCAGGAAACCTGGTCGGAAATTTGTGAATCCCTGCGCGCCGAGATCGGCGAAGCTTCCTATCAAAGCTGGATCAAGCCCATGCGGCTCATCGGAAAGAACGGCAGTGCCGTGCGCACCGGTGTCCCCACCCGTTTCATGCGCGAATGGATCCAGGCCCATTATCAGGACCGTTTGTCGGAACTGCTGGACGGCCGCGGCCTCACCGGCGGGCTCGACGTGGTCATTCATCAGGAACATGCGGCGTCGGGCCGGGCCGAGACCAAGCCCGCCGAGGTGCGCAAGGAAGACGCGGCCCCGGCCGGGCCGGTGAACGGCACCGGGATCGGCAACGGCCCCCATGCCGACGATATCGGCGCACCGCTTGATCAGCGCTACACCTTCGACCGTTTCGTCGTCGGCAAACCGAACGAATTCGCCTATGCCGCCGCGCGCCGCGTGGCCGAGGCCGAGATCGTGCCCTTCAACCCCCTGTTCCTCTACGGCGGGGTCGGGCTCGGCAAGACCCACTTGATGCACGCCATCGCCTGGCACCTGCGCAAGACGCGGCCGGACCGTTCCGTCATCTATCTGTCGGCGGAAAAGTTCATGTACCGTTTCGTGCGGGCACTGCGCGAACACAACACCGTGGACTTTAAGGAGCAGTTCCGCTCCGTCGACGTGCTGATGGTCGATGACGTCCAATTCATCTCGGGCAAGGAGTCGACCCAGGAAGAGTTCTTCCACACCTTCAACGCCCTGGTCGATCAGGGCCGCCAGATCGTCATTTCCGCCGACAAGTCGCCCAACGACCTGGAAGGCATGGAAGAACGCCTGATCTCGCGCCTTAACTGCGGGCTGGTCGCCGACATTCACGCGACCACCTATGAACTGCGGCTCGGCATCCTGCAGGCCAAGGGCGAGCAGATGGGCGTCGAGGTACCGCTGAAGGTCATGGAATTCCTCGCGCATAAGATCACGTCGAACGTGCGCGAGCTCGAAGGGGCGCTCAACCGGGTCGTCGCCCACCATCAACTGGTCGGCCGCGACATCACCCTGGAAACCAGCCAGGACGTTCTGCACGACCTTCTTAAGGCGTCGGAACGGCGGGTCACCATCGAGGAAATCCAGAAACGCGTGTCGACCCATTTCAACATCCGCGTGTCGGACATGCATTCGGCCCGCCGGGCGCGCTCCGTCGCCCGCCCGCGTCAGGTCGCGATGTATCTCTCGAAGCAGCTGACGTCCCGTTCGCTCCCGGAAATCGGGCGCAAATTCGGTGGCCGCGACCACACCACGGTGATGCATGCGGTGAAGAAGGTGGAAGAACTGCGCGAGTTGGATTCCAGCTTCAACGAGGATGTTGAACTGCTGCGCCGGATGCTCGAGGGCTGATCCCTTCGAGGGTCCCGCCAGGGCTGTCTCAAAAGTCACGACCGTAACCCTGAAATTCGGGGAAAAGGCTTCGGAATCCAAGGGCCTCTGCTATAATGCAGCCTTGGTCAGAGGGCGCCCGTCCGGGTGTCTTCACGCTGCTCTCGGTGGGGGCTCTGGACCGGCATTTCAGCGCCCGGGGCGGAGGGTTCCAGCCCCGGTTTCGTTGCCGCCGGACCGGCCTGCAAATGGGTCGGTCGGAAGCCGGAACATCCCGTCGAAAGCGTCATAACGGCATGTAATTTTGAACGGCGATAGACGGCACATATGAAACTGACAATCGAGCGGGCCGCCTTGCTGAAGTGCCTTGGGCACGTGCAAAGCGTTGTAGAGCGCCGCAATACCATCCCCATCCTTTCCAACGTGAAGATCGAAGCCGGCGACGGCAAGCTGGCGCTCAACGCCACGGACATGGATCTCGACATCGTCGAGGGCGTGGCCGCCGACGTGGCCGAAGCGGGTGCGACGACAGCCCCCGCCCATACCCTTTACGACATCGTCCGCAAGCTGCCCGAAGGGGCGCAGGTGGTGATGGAAAAGGAAAGCGGCGGGCAACTGGTGCTTAAGGCCGGGCGCTCCCGATTCGCGCTTTCCTGCCTGCCGACCGAGGATTTTCCCGTTCTCGGCTCGGGCGAATTGCCGCATCAGTTCAAGATGCCCGTGCATGATCTGAACACGCTGCTCGACCGCACCCGGTTCGCCATCTCGACCGAGGAAACGCGCTATTACCTGAACGGCATTTATCTGCATGTCGCCGAACGGGACGGCACCAAGGTGCTGCGCGCGGTCGCCACCGACGGCCACCGCTTGGCCTCGGCCGAAGTGCCCCTGCCCGACGGCGCCGATGGCATCCCCGGTGTGATCCTGCCGCGCAAGGTGGTGACGGAACTGGGCAAGTTGATCGACGAAAGCGTCGGCGAGGTCTTCGTCGGCCTGTCGGAAACGAAGGCCCGCTTCGCCGTTGACGAGATCGTCATCACGTCCAAGCTGATCGACGGTACGTTCCCCGATTACGAGCGGGTCATTCCGCGCGACAATGACAAGATGCTCGATGTCGACCGCAAGCTTTTGGCCGATGCCGTCGACCGCGTGTCGGCGATTTCTTCCGAGAAATCCCGCGCCGTGAAGCTGACCTTGGGCACCGGCGTGCTCAAGCTGTCGGCCTCCAGCCCCGAACACGGGCTGGCGGAGGAAGAGATCGAGGTCGATTACAACGGTGATGGTCTGGAGATCGGATTCAACGCGGCCTATCTGCTCGACATCACCCGCCAGATCGAAGGCGATACGGCGTCGCTGGCCATGGCCGATGCGGCCTCGCCGACGGTGCTGCGCGAAACGGGCGACGAAAGTGCCCTGTTCGTGCTCATGCCCATGCGTGTTTGAACGGGTTTTTTAAGGAACGATCCTGTACGTCCAACCCACATTTGCCGCCGATGGGGCCTATCCGGAAACCGCCGCCACCCAGGGCTCTCTTGCGGTCCGCCGGCTGACGCTGAGCGACTTCCGCTGCTATGCCGCCCTGCGGCTTGACGTGCCCGAGGGGGCGGTCGTGCTGGCCGGGCCGAACGGCGCGGGCAAGACGAACATCCTCGAAGCCTTGTCGTTTCTGATCCCGGGTCGCGGCCTGCGCCGTGCCCGCCTGTCGGAAGCCGCCCGCCGCGACCCGGGCGAGGAAGCGGCCCCCCGCCCCCGGCCCTGGGCCGTGGCGGCGACGGTGGCCGGCCCGGACGGTGAAACGGATGTCGGCACGGGCCTTGCTGCCGGAGAGCCGGGCGACGCGGAAAAACGCCTGGTGCATGTCGATGGCGAGGCCCAGCGGGCCCAGGCCGTCCTGTCCGAACATGTTTCCCTGCAATGGCTGACGCCGCAGATGGACCGCCTGTTTCTCGATGGCGCCTCGGCCCGGCGGCGCTTTCTCGACCGCCTGGTCTATGGCCGTGATCCGGCCCATGCCGGCCGGGTCGGCGGGTATGAACAGGCGATGCGCGAACGGCTGCGCCTGTTGACGGCCCGGGGCGGTTGCGACGATGCCTGGGTATCCGCCCTGGAATCGACCATGGCGGAACGCGGTGTTGCCATCGCGGCGGCCCGGCTCGACATGGCCGGGCGCCTTGCGGGCCAGTTGGAGGCCGCCGGCGACGGCCCGTTCCCGGCCGCCGATCTGGCCGTCGAGGGCGAGGTCGAGGCCTGGCTGAACGGCGGCTCCGCCCTTGATGCCGAGGACCGCCTGAAGGCCGCATTGAAATCAGCCCGCGGGCGCGACGGCGACAGCGGCCGCACGGCCCACGGGCCGCATCGCTCCGACCTGCATGTCGAATACAAAAGCCGCGGCCGCCCGGCGGCCGACTGTTCCACGGGCGAACAGAAGGCATTGTTGATCTCCCTGGTCCTGGCGCAGGCGCGCCTGCAGGCGGTGGAACAGGGCCGCGCACCCATCCTGCTGTTGGACGAGGTCGCCGCCCATCTTGATGCCGACCGGCGCGCCGCCCTGTTCGCCGAGATCGAAACCCTGGGTCTGCAGGCTTGGATGACCGGCACGGACCTGGACCTGTTCGGCCCGCTTGCCGGGCGGGCTGCCTTCTTCCACGTCGCCGAGGCCAAGGTCCATCGTCAGGACCCATGACCGGACAACATTGAATTTTCCCGGGTGGCGTTTTTGCCGCCCCAATCTGAAGAGCGTGAACGACCATGACCGACGAACCCGAAACACCGAAAACCGATTCAGCCGCCCAACGGCGCGCGGACAACAACGGCGAATATCTCGCGGATTCCATCAAGGTCCTGCGCGGCCTTGATGCCGTGCGCAAACGCCCGGGCATGTACATCGGCGATACGGACGATGGGTCGGGCCTGCATCACATGGTCTACGAAGTCGTCGACAACGCCATCGACGAAGCGCTGGCGGGCTACTGCGATACGGTGCGGGTGACGCTCAACGGCGACAACTCGGTCACCGTTTCCGATAACGGCCGCGGCATTCCCGTCGACATCCATACGGAAGAGGGCGTATCGGCGGCCGAGGTCATCATGACCCAACTGCATGCCGGTGGTAAGTTCGACCAGAACTCCTACAAGGTCTCGGGCGGTCTGCACGGCGTTGGCGTGTCCGTGGTCAACGCGCTCTCGGAATGGCTGGAATTGCGCATCTGCCGCGACGGCAAGCAGCATTTCGTGCGGTTCCGCGACGGCGAGGTCGAGGCCCCCCTGAAAGTCATCGGCGACGCCCCCCCGGGCGAGGACGGCAAGCCGATCTCCGGCACCGAGGTCACGTTCCTGGCATCGAAGGAAACCTTCACCCAGACCGATTACGATTACGCGACCCTGGAACACCGCCTGCGGGAACTGGCGTTTCTTAATTCCGGCGTAGGCCTGACCCTGACCGATGCGCGCGGGGTCGAGCCGCAGACCAAGGAACTACGTTACGAAGGCGGGCTGCAGGAATTCGTCAAATACCTCGACCGGTCAAAGAACCCGGTGCTGGGCGAGTCGATCGCCGTTTCCGGCGAAAAGGACGGCATCACCGTGGAAATGGCGATGCAGTGGAACGACAGCTATCACGAGACCATGCTGTGTTTCACCAACAACATCCCGCAGAAAGACGGCGGCACGCACCTGGCCGGGTTCCGGGGTGCCTTGACGCGCATGATCAACAATTACGCAAACGCGTCGGGTATCGCCAAGAAGGCCAAGGTTGCGATCACCGGCGACGACGCGAGAGAGGGTCTTACTTGCGTGCTGTCGGTCAAGGTGCCTGATCCCAAGTTCTCGTCCCAGACCAAGGAAAAATTGGTGTCGTCCGAAGTCCGCCCGGCGGTGGAAAACCTGGTCGGCGAGGGCCTGGACCGCTGGTTCGAGGAACACCCCACGGAAGCACGCAACGTGATCGGCAAGATCGTCGAGGCTGCCGCTGCCCGCGAGGCGGCGCGCAAGGCCCGCGAACTGACGCGGCGCAAGGGAGCCCTGGACATCTCGACCCTGCCCGGCAAGCTTGCCGATTGTTCCGAACGGGACCCGGCGCTGTCCGAATTGTTCATCGTCGAGGGTGATTCGGCCGGCGGTTCCGCCAAGCAGGCGCGCCACCGCGCCAATCAGGCGATCCTGCCGCTGCGCGGCAAGATCCTCAATGTCGAGCGTGCACGTTTCGACAAGATGCTGTCATCGGCGGAAATCGGCACCCTGATCGCAGCACTCGGCACCGGCATCGGGCGCGAGGATTTCAATGTCGAGAAATGCCGCTACCACAAGATCATCATCATGACCGACGCCGACGTCGACGGCAGCCACATCCGCACCCTGCTGCTGACCTTCTTCTTCCGTCAGATGCCGGAACTGGTGACGCGCGGCTATCTCTATATCGCGCAGCCGCCGCTGTACCGGGCGAAACGCGGCAATTCCGAGGTCTATCTCAAGGACGACGCGGCGATGGAAAAATACCTGTTCGCCAGCGCCATCGACGAAGGGGCGGTGATGCGGCCCTATGACGGCAGCCAGATCGCGGGTCCGGAACTGCACGCCGTGGTGCGCGAAGCCCGCGACGTCAAAACCATGGTCGGTCGCCTGTCACAGCATGTGCCTATGGCTTTGGTTGAACAGGCGGCGATCCTGGGGGCCTTCAACCTGGACATCCTGTCCGATCAGGAACTGGCGCAAGGCACCGCCGAATACATCGCCAAGCGTATGGACGCCCTGGTCTCCGAGGCCGAACGCGGCTGGACCGGCGCGGCCCTGCCCGGCGGCGGGTTCTCCATCGACCGCACCCTGCGCGGTGTTTCTGAAAGTCACGTCATCGACGGTCAGGTGATCCGCTCTTCGGAGGCCCGCCGGCTCGACGGCATGGCGCCGGCCTTGCAGGCGCGTTATGCGCGCCACGGCAGCCTGATTCTGAAGGAAAAGGAACACGTCATCACCGGCCCGGTGTCCCTGGTCGATGCGGTGATGGACGCTGGCAAGAAGGGCATCGGCGTGCAGCGCTATAAGGGTCTCGGGGAAATGAACCCGGACCAGCTTTGGGAAACCACCCTGGATCCCAACGCGCGGTCCCTGTTGCAGGTCCGCATCAACCATATCGACGACGCCGAAGAGGTGTTCTCCACCCTGATGGGCGATATTGTCGAACCGCGCCGCGAATTCATTCAGGAAAACGCGCTGAAGGTCGCCAACCTGGACATTTGATCGCCCCGGTCGGGGGCCGGCGGGCGGTTTACTCAGGCACGGCCTTCCGCCTATGATCGCCGCAACACCGGGTCAACCCGGGGGGGAAGGGCGGTCAGGCATTGAACTGAGTTCACTGGGGGGGTTCCCAATGGCGGATATGAATACGTCGGTTGCGGCCTTGATCGAGGCCCACGAGACTTGGCTGCGCGACGGTGGCGATACCGGCAAGCGCGGCGACATGCTGCGCCTCAATATGCGGGACATGGACCTGCGGGGCTCATCCCTCGCCAACGCCAACATCCGGGAATGCGATCTTACGGGATCGGACCTGTCGGGTGCCGACCTCAGGGGATCGTCCCTGGTCTCGTCGGTCATGGTCGGGGTCAATTTCACCAACGCGTTGCTCGACTTCACGGACATGACCGATACCGACCTGCGGGGCGCCAATTTCACCGGGGCGTCCCTTAACGGCGTCGACATGTGGCGGGCCAACCTGAAGGGGGCTGTGATCGACCCGATCACCCTGCACAAGCTGCTCGATTGCCGTGAGCCCGATGAAGCCTCTGCCTATTTTGCGTTAACCAAATACTGACGCCCGCCCGTCCATAAGACGCACATGGCCAAATCATCGCGCCCCCGCCCCCGTCCGCGGGCGAAAAAGCCCTCCGAACGTGCCCCCGCCGGGCCCCGCCGAAGCCGCCTCGCCACGATCCTGAAATGGGCCGGGGCGGCGGCCGTATGGATGGTGATCGCGGCCCTTGGCGCGGGAGTCTGGGTGTCCATCGGTCTGCCGGACCTGGATGAGGCGTTGAAGACCGAACGCCGGCCGACCGTGACGATCCAAGCCGCCGACGGAACGGAAATCTACCGTGCCGGGGACCTGGTCGGTGAAACGGTGAAACTCAAGGACCTGCCGCCGCACCTGATGCAGGCTGTCCTGGCGACCGAGGACCGGCGGTTCTACAGTCATTTCGGAATCGATCCCATTGGCCTTGGCCGGGCCATGGTGCGGAATATTCGCGCTGGGCGGGTGGTCGAGGGCGGGTCGACCATCACCCAGCAACTGGCCAAGAACCTGTTCCTTACCCCGGCCCGCACGATCACGCGCAAGCTCCAGGAAATGGTCGTGGCGCTATGGCTGGAATGGGAATTTTCCAAGGACCAGATCCTCCCCCTCTACCTAAACCGGGTTTATCTGGGGGCGGGCACCTATGGCGTTGATGCGGCGGCTCATCGCTTCTTCCAAAAACCCGCCGCCCGGGTCAATACCTACGAGGCGGCCGTGCTGGCCGGTCTGCTCAAGGCGCCGTCGCGCTACAACCCCGTGGCCTCGCCGGAACGGGCCCATGCCCGGGCCCGCACCGTGCTCGCCAACATGGTCGCCGCCGGATACCTGACGGAAACCAAGGCGGCGGACGCGGCCCGCGGTATCCAGGTTGCCGTCGTTTCGGCGCCCACGGGCAACGCGCGGCATTTCGTCGACTGGGTGCTCGAAGCGGTCTCCGACTACGTCACCGCCGGCGGCCGCGATCTGGTGGTCAAGACGACGCTCGACCTCGCCCTGCAGCGCCAGGCGGAAACGGCCATGGGACGCGCCTTCATGGCGGCGGACCGGGCGCGGATGCAGGCGGGCGAAGGCGCGCTTATCGCGCTGACCCCGCAAGGTGCGGTGCGCGCCATGGTCGGCGGCCGGGACTACGGCAAAAGCCAGTTCAACCGCGCCGTCCAGGCGCAGCGTCAGCCGGGTTCCGCGTTCAAGCCCGTGGTCTATCTGGCGGCGCTGGAGGCCGGGATGACGCCCGTGACCCCGATGGTCGATAAGCCGGTTTCCTTGAGCGGCTGGCAGCCGTCCAATTTCTCGGGCAAGTACGAAGGGCGAATGACCCTGGAATACGCGCTCGCCAACTCCGTGAACACCATCGCCGTGCAGCTGGCGCAGCAGGTTGGCCCGGCCAAGATCATCGACACCGCGCGGGCCCTCGGTATCACCACCGGCTTGCCCAGGGACGCGGGGCTGGCGCTCGGCACCGGTGAGGTTTCGTTGCTGGAATTGGCGACCGCCTATGCCGTGCTGGCGCGGGCGGGCATGGGGGTCTGGCCCTATGCGATCACGGAAATCACCGGCCCGGACGGCGCGCCGCTGTATCAACGTCAGGGTTCCGGCCCAGGCCGCGCCGTGCCCGCCGCCCCGGCCCGCACCTTGACCGCCATGATGACTAAGGTGATTGACGGCGGCACGGGCAAGCACGCCGCCATCGGCCGGCCGGCGGCGGGAAAGACGGGCACCAGCCAGAATTACCGCGATGCCTGGTTCGTCGGCTTCACGCCGCAACTGGTGACCGCTGTGTGGTTCGGCAACGACGACGGGTCGCCCATGAAACGGGTGACCGGCGGCGGCCTGCCGGCGCGCACCTGGGCGGTGTTCATGGGGGCAGCGCATCAAGGCCTGCCGGTTCTGGCCTTCGACGACATCGGCGACGACGGCAAGCCCGGATCAGGATCGTTCTGGGGTCGGTTGAAAAATTTTGTCGGTTCCGGTTCCGAAACGGTTGAGCCCGTCGGCGAAAACCGCGCCGGGGATTAGCCCTGACCGGCCAGCCGGGCGATGGTCGCCGTGGTGCTGTGTCCCGGCGCCAGATCGGCAAGGTGAACGCGCCCGCCGGCGGCTTCGACGACCTCACGACCGACAACCTGGTCGACGCGGTAATCGGCGCCCTTGACCAGAACTTCCGGCAACAAGCCCTCAATCAGGACCAGGGGGGTGTCTTCGCCGAACAGGACCACGGCATCGACACCGGCCAGAGAGGCCAGCACGGCAGCCCGCGCGGCCTCGCCCTGCACCGGGCGGTCGGCGCCCTTAAGGCGTCGGACCGAAGCATCGGAATTCAGCCCGACGACCAGGCGGTCGCATTGGCTTTTGGCTTGACGCAGCAGCGACACATGCCCCGGGTGCAGCAGATCGAAACAGCCGTTGGTGAAGCCGACCGAGAGGCCCCGGCGGCGCCAGGCGGCGGCCCGGTCGAGAACCTGTTCGAGGGTCAGCACCTTGGCCTCGGCGTCGCTAAGGTCCTGATGATGCAGTTGGGCGATCAGGTCGCCCGCGTAGGCGACGGCGGTGCCGACCTTGGCGACGACGATCCCGGCGGCAAGATTGGCAAGGGCCGCCGCACGGCCAAGATCGGCCCCGGCGGCCAGACAGGCGGCCAGGGTCGCGACCACCGTGTCACCGGCGCCGGATACGTCGAACACTTCCTGGGCTTCCGCCGCCAGATGAACAATTTCGCCCTCGGCGGGCACCAGGGTCATGCCGTCGCGCGACCGGGTCACCAGCACGGCGGTCAGGCCCAGGCCGTCGACCAGACCGCGGGCGGCGGCGATTACGGCATCGTCCGTGTCCACGGGCTTGCCCGTGGCGGCGGCCAGTTCCTTCAGGTTGGGGGTCAGGATGCCGGCCCCCCCGTAGCGCCCGTAGTCGCTGCCCTTGGGGTCGACGATCACGGTCGCCCCGGCCTTGGCGGCGGCGGCGATCACGCGGGCCAGGGTGGCATCGGCCAGGACGCCCTTGCCGTAATCGGACAGCACGACGACCTTGTGGTCGCGCAGGGCGGCCTCGGCCTCGGCGGCCAGTTGATCCTGCAGGCCGGCGGTCGTGGGCCGGCCGGTTTCCCGGTCGGCGCGCAGCATCTGCTGCGTGCCGGCGACGAAGCGGGTCTTGATCGTGGTCTGGCGGCCGGCGTCGGTCTTGAGATCGCCGGTCACGCCAGCCTCCCGCGCCAGCAGGGCGCGCACTTCGGCCCCCGCGCCGTCGTCGCCGATGACGGACAGGAACCGGGTCTTGGCCCTCAGCGCGGCCAGGTTGCGCACCACATTGCCGGCCCCGCCCAGCATGCGGGTCTCGCCGGTCACGCGCAGTACGGGGATCGGGGCTTCCGGGGAAATCCGCTCGACCTCGCCATGAACGAAGGTGTCGAGCATGACGTCGCCCAGACAGACCACCTTGGTATCCGCCAGCGCCTCGACCAGGGCGATCAGGTCCGTGCGTTCCGTCATCATCCCGCGTCCTGTGTTACCAGGCCCAATTCTATCTCAACCGCGCCGCACAGCATCTGACCAAGTGTAATATGCATTTCCTGGATGCGCGCGGTGACGTCCGACGGCACGATCAGCAAGGGATCGGCGAGGCCGGTCATCTGGCCGCCGTCCCGGCCGCTCAGGCCGGCGGCGATCAGCCCGCCCGCCCGCGCCGTGCGCAGGCCTTCCAGCACATTGGGGCTTTGCCCCGAGGTGGAAATCCCGACGGCCACGTCGCCGGGCTTGCCGAGGGCCTGGATCTGGCGGGCGAATACCCGCTCGAACCCCAGGTCATTGGCACCTGCGGTCAGGGCGGAGGTATCCGTGGTCAAGGCGACGGCGGCGATCGGGGCGCGGTCGGTCTTGTAGCGGACGGTCAGTTCCGTCGCCAGATGCTGGCAGTCGGCGGCGCTGCCGCCGTTCCCGAAGAAAAGCAATTTCCCGCCGTTTCTCAAGGACTTGACGGCAACGGTTACAAGCGCCTGGAAGGGGCCGGCCAAGGCCCCGCGGGTCGCCATGGCGACGGCCGCGTGTTCTTCCATTTCGCTGTCAAAAAATGCCGCTAAGTCCATAAAAAACCTGTTATTCTGTGCACCGAGTTCGGCCTGTCACAGAACCCCCTTGAAATAGGCGATGGTTTTCGCCAAGCCGTCCTTCAACTGGATCGTCGGTTGCCAGCCCAGTTTATCCTTGGCGAGCGTGATATCCGGGCAGCGCTGCATGGGGTCGTCCTGGGGCAGCGGCATCGTGACGATCTTGGACTTGGCGCCGGTCATCTCGATTACCAGTTCGGCCAATTCCAGGATCGTGAATTCGTTGGGATTCCCTAAGTTGACCGGCCCGGTCACGGCGTCGGGCGCGTTCATCAGCCGCATCAGCCCGTCGGCCAGATCGTCGACATAGCAGAACGACCGCGTCTGTCCGCCGTCGCCGTAAAGGGTCAAATCCTCACCTTTAAGCGCCTGAACGATGAAGTTGGACACCACCCGCCCGTCCGACGGATGCATGTTGGGGCCGTAGGTGTTGAAGATGCGGGCGACCCGAATGTTCAGGCTGTGTTGGCGGTAATAGTCGAAAAACAGGGTTTCGGCGCAGCGCTTGCCCTCGTCATAACAACCGCGCGGCCCGATGGGGTTGACCCGGCCGCGGTAATCCTCGGTCTGCGGGTGAACTTCGGGATCGCCGTAGACCTCGGATGTCGAGGCCTGCAGGATCTTGGCGCCGGTGCGCTTGGCCAGGCCCAGCATGTTGATGGCGCCGTGCACGGAAGTCTTGGTCGTCTGCACGGGGTCGTACTGGTAATGCACGGGCGAGGCCGGGCAGGCCAGGTTGTAGATCTCGTCGACCTCGACATAGAGCGGAAACGTCACGTCGTGGCGCATGACCTCGAAATGGGGGTGATCGAGCAGGCCCAGAATGTTGTCCTTGGAGCCGGTATAGAAGTTGTCGGCGCAGATTACGCCGGCGCCGGTCTCCAGCAGACGTGCGCAGAGGTGCGAGCCGATAAAGCCCGCCCCGCCGGTGACGAGGATGGTCTTGCGTAGGGCCATGAATGGGTCACCCGTTCTGATTTTGCCGCATTTCGGGCAAAAAACCGCCAAATCCGCGATCTATAATGCCCGCCAAGTATTAAGAAACCGTCGCTTATGACCCTCAAGCGGGGCCGAGGTCAAGGCGCCTGACGCGCGCCGTCGCCGGAGAGCGCTCCGCGCAACCAAGCGCCGGAAATGAAATGACTTTTTTAACGATTTCACTTTAGCATTGGCGCGACTTGCCGCTTGCGGTGAAATTTCCGGGGCTGGGGGAAGCGTTCCCGGAACGACTGTCGATATCGGGGTTCCGTCCTACGGGGCCCGGGGCGAACGGGAGCATCATGGCCGAGATTCCTTCACCGGATACGCTCGAGGAAAAACTTCTGCTGGACCGCCTCAACCGGATGGAGGCGGGGGCGCCCGGCTATTACGCCGTGCATCTGCATCTGTCGGAGCTGAAAAGTTCGAACCGCAAGCCGCATTTCATCCGCTTGGCGGCGCGCAATTTCGACAATCTGACCAATCAGCACGAAGCGACCCTGTTCCAGATGAAGAACGCGGACCAGATCCTTCTGTGCCGCACGGTTCCCGTGCACGAGGCGGAAAACCCGGTCGAGAAGGTCCGCGCACTGTTTTCCGAAGACCCGCTGACCCATATCGACGAGACGGGCCTGGGTGAGGATCGCCTGTCGACCTGGTACGACCTGTCGGAGAACGAGGATTTCCGCGCTTTTGTGCGGGTCGTCGGCTCCCTGGTGCTGGAAGCCGAGGAAACCGCCAAACGCGAGGCCGCCGAGGCGGTGGCGCAACAGAAATCCGTGGGCCAGCCGCTGACGGCGCAGCATCTGACGGCGCTCAGCCAGGTTCTGCCGCGCGTGCCCATCGACGACCTGATCCGTGAACAGCTGTGCCTGCACATCGGCGCCAACGGGCCCGAGGGCGTAATCTTCCGCGAACATTTCATTTCCATCGGCGACCTGAAGAAGCGGGTGGCCCCCGGGGTCAATCTGTTCTCGTCGATCTGGCTGTTCCAGTACCTGACCGAGGGCCTGGACCGGGTCATTCTGGCCAACATGGCCGGGCGCAACTTCGAGAAGATGAACGAGCCGATCTCGCTCAACCTGAACATCGGCACCGTGCTGTCGCGGGATTTCCAGAACTTCCACCGTGCGGTCGCCGGGCACGAGGACAATGTCATCATCGAAATGCAGGTGATCGACATTTTCTCCGACGTCGATGCCTTCACCATCGCCCGCAACATGCTGCAGCAGAACGGATACCGCGTGCTGGTTGACGGCATTTCGCCCGTGTCCATGCAGTTCTTCGACCCGGCGATCCTGGGCGCCGACTTCATCAAGGTCGGCTGGGGAACGGAATTCGAGAACGAGGAAGAAGACGACAGCAAGGTTGAGGACCTGCGCCGCATCATTCGCGACGCCGGCAAGGAATCGATCATCCTGTCCCGCGTCGATTCCGAACAGGCCATCCAATGGGGCCTCAACCTGGGCATCACCCGGTTCCAGGGCTTCCTCATGGACCGGCTGATCGATACCGTGCGCTCCCAGGGGCGGCGCGCGCGCATTAAGAAGGAACGGGCGGCGGCGGCGGCGCGCTGAGGCGCGCGCACCGGCACCCGGCAACGAAACAGGAAACGGCGGAAACATGGCGACGGCGCCCGACGCACAGAAAGCAATCCCCAGCCAGGAAAACCTGCTGCTGGACTATGTGCGCCGCCTGGAAAAGCACCGGGGCGGACGTCAGGTCGTGCATGTCCATCTGTCGCAGTTGCGCCCGTTCAACCGGCGCGAACAGCACATCCGGGCCGCGACCTCCAGCTTCGATCCCCTGATTTCGACCACCATGGGCCAATTGTTCGCGCTGCGCAGCGCGGATCTGATCTTCGCCTTCAAGGCCGAAGCCCGGCCCCAGGTCGAAACCGTGGTCCAGAAGGTGCGCTTCCTGTTTTCCGACGACCCCCTGATCGCCGAGGCCTCGACCCACGAAAAGCCCTTCGCGACCTGGTACGACGCGGTCAACGATTACGACGACATCCTGCGTCTGGCCCGTGAACTGGCCGAGGAAGAGGAAGTGCGCCTGACCAAGGTGCGCTCGCGCATGGATGCGCGCTCGTCGCTGCGTGCCAAGCAGGAACAGGGTGAGCCCCTGACGCCCGACATTCTGGCCCGGGTCGAAGATGCACTCGGCCGCGCCGATCTGTCGAACTACGTGCGCCGTCAGTTCGTCTGCAAGGTCGACAGCAAGCTGATTCCCGAACAGGAATTTTCAGAGCTGTTCATCTCCATCAACGATTTGCGCGAAACCCTGATGCCGGGGGTCAACCTGACCTCCAACCGCTGGCTGTTCTATCATCTGACGGAAACCCTGGATAAGCGCATGCTGTCCATGCTGTCGAAGACCGACGCCATCACCATCACCGGCGAGATTTCCATCAACGCCAATGTGAAGACCCTGCTATCGGATGAATTCCAGATCTTCGACGACAATGTCTCGGCCTCGCGCCGGGGGGCGATGGTGATCGAGCTGCAGAAGGAAGACATCTTCTCCGACCTGCCGGCCTTCCTGATCGCCCGTGAATATGTGCAGGAACGGGGGTATCGGGTGCTGCTCGACGGCCTGACCATGCAGACCATGTTCCTGGTCGACCGGGAAAAACTGGGCTGCGATCACGCCAAACTGATCTGGACCCCGGCCCTCGCCGATTCCAGCGACGACGTCAAGGAACGGCTGCGTCAGATCGCGGCATCGGGCGGCGGCGGGCGGATGATCATGTGCCGCTGCGACACCCGTGAATCCGTCGAATTCGGCCGCTCCGTCGGCATCGACCGGTTCCAGGGCCGGTTTATCGAAGGCCTGATCGCCGAGGATGGCCGGCGCCGCGACCTGCTCAAGCTGAAGCACCGCATTCAACGTGGCACGGCCGGCGACGACGAGGAAGAAATGATCGAATAGTCGGGCGCGCCCCGAATCTATTCCTTGCCGCTGACGCCCGCACTTTCGAAGGTCGCCATGCCCCGATGACAGGCCAGGGCGGCCTGTACCAGGCCGACCGCCAAAACCGCCCCCGACGCCTCGCCGAGCCGCATGTTTAATTGCAGCAGCGGCGCCATGCCGAGTTTCGCGAGAAGCCGCGCGTGGCCCGGCTCCGCCGACAGATGCGCCGCCCGGCAATGGTCGAGGGCTCCCGGCTGCCGGACCTGAAGACAGGCCGCCGCCCCCCCTGCGACGAAACCGTCAAGCAGTACGGGCAGGCCCAGATGGCGGGCCTTGGCCACGGCGCCGGCCATGGCCGCCAGCTCCCGCCCGCCCAGGGCGCGCAAAACCTCCAATCCATCCGTGGGGTCGATCCCGTTGACCGCGACGGCGCGTGTGATGGCGTCCGCCTTGGCCGACACACCCGCCGAGGGCAGGCCGGTGCCCGGTCCGGCCCAATCCGTCCCCGCGCCGCCGAACAGGCCTAAGCAGACGGCGGCGGCGGCGGTGGTGTTGGCGATGCCCATTTCACCGATACACAAAAGGTCTGCCCGGTCATCGACGGCCTCCGTCCCGGCCTGGAAGGCGGCGGAGAATTCATCCGCCGACATGGCCGGGCCTTGCGTGATATCGCCGGTGGGGGTGTCCAGATCGAGGGGGATGACGGCAAGGTCCACGCCGAACGTGCGGCATAACTGGTTCACGGCCGCCCCTCCGGCCTGGAAGTTGGCGACCATCTGGGCCGTGACCTCGGGCGGATAGGCGGACACGCCCTGGGCTGCGACGCCGTGATTACCGGCGAACACCAGGGTCTGGACCCGGTCGGCGCGGGGTTCGGCGCGGCCCTGCCATCCGGCCAGCCATTCGGTGATTTCCTCCAGCCGGCCCAGCGATCCGGCGGGCTTGGTCAGAACCGCGTCGCGTGCCCGCACGGCGGCCTGGGCATCGGTGTCCGGCCCGGGCAGGTCGGTCAGAAAGGTGGCGGGATCGGGTGGGGGGGCGATTTGCGGCACGAGGTCTTGTTTCCTTTTCCGGGGTCGGTCACATATAACCCAATCGGCCGCGCCGGTGACGGGAATTTCCCGAAACGGCCCTTTGCGCGGCCCGTTGATCCGATAAGGAGTTGCCCCTTGGCGACGGACGATCCCGCATCCGATCCCGATCCGGCCCCTGCCGCCCCATGGCGGCCGTGGGATGACGCGCTGTTGGCCATCGCCTTCCTTTCGCGCCTTCCGGTGCCCGCACGCCATGACGGCGGGGCGGGGGCCCTTGGCCGGGCCGCCTGGGCCTTTCCCTTGGCGGGGGTCGTGGTCGGCGGCTGCGGGGCCGGGATAATCCTGGCGACGGCGGGATCGGGCCTGCATCCGCTGGCCTCGGCCCTGCTGGCGCTGGCCGTCATGGCCGTCCTGACGGGGGCGCTGCACGAAGACGGATTGGCCGATTTCGCCGACGGGCTCGGCGTCGCGGGCCGCGACCGGCGGCTCGACGTGATGCGCGATTCCCGCATCGGCACTTTCGGCGTTTTGGCCCTGGTGTTCGCGACGGGGCTGAAGGCGACGGCCCTGGCGTCCCTCGCCGGGCCGGGCGCGGCGGCTTTGGTGCTGGTCGCGGCGGGGGCTTTGTCCCGCGCGGCCCTGGTGCCGACGATGATCGTCCTGGCCCCGGCGCGGGCCGACGGGCTGGCCAAGGATGCCGGCCGGCCGCCCACCTGGGCGGCGGGGCTGGCCCTGGTTCTGGGGTTTGCGGCCCTGGCCCCGCTCCTGCCCATCCTGGGCCCCGGGGTCGGCACCTTGGCGGCGGCGGGCCTGGCGGCGGGGCTGTTCGCCTGCTGGGCCATGCATGCGGCGGTCGGCGGCCATACGGGGGATACCCTGGGCGCGCAGCAACAGATTGTGGAAATCGCCGTCTATCTGGCGGCCGCGACCGTGGAGATCAGCCTGTGACCAAAAAACCCGATATTCCCGTGACCCGCTGGTGGTGGGTGCGCCACGCCCCCGTGCCTTCCGTGGTCGGCACCATTTATGGCGGCAACGATGTGCCTTGCGACGTGTCCGATCGGGACAGTTTCCGCCATTTGGCCGGCGCCCTGCCCGCCGATGCGGTCTGGCTGACCAGTCACCTCACGCGCACCCATAAGACGGCCCAGGCGATCCGCGAGGAAGGCCTGGAATTCCCCGCCCCCATCGCCGAGGAACACCTGGGCGAACAGTCCTTCGGCGACTGGCAGGGATCGACCTGGGACGAGATGGAAGCCCGCGATCCCGACACCTTCCGCAAGTTCTGGGAAACGCCCGCCCGTTCCCGCCCGCCCGGCGGCGAGAGCTTCGCCGACCAGATCGCCCGCGTGTCCGGGGTGATCGAGCGCTACACCGCCGACCACGCGGGCCGGGACATCGTCGCCGTCACCCATGGTGGCACCATCCGCGCCGCCATGGCCCATTCGCTCGGCCTGACGCCGGAAGGGGCCATGTCCTTTTCCATCTCGACCCTGTCGGTGACCTGTCTGGAACATGTCCAGGGCGGGCTGCTGCGCGGGCGCGGCGGGGCCTGGCGGATCGTGCGGGTCAACGCCCCGCCCCATGCGGTCATGCCGCTCGTCAAAGGGGGGCATTGACGCAAATTCCGAGCGTGCCGAATTCAGGCACGCGACGACGATTTGCGCGGAACAAACACATGGAAATCCGATGAATGAATTTCTTCCTCCCGTCACCCTGATCCTGGGCGGCCAGCGTTCGGGCAAAAGCCGACTTGCCGAAACCCTGATCGAGGACGCGGCCGGCGGCGGGCTCTACCTGGCCACGGCCGAGGCCCGGGACGGCGAGATGACTGAGCGCATCGCCACTCATCAGGCCCGCCGGGGCCCCGATTGGGAAACCATCGAGGAGCCCTTGGATATTCTCGAACAGATTCGCGAGCACGCATCCACTGACCGCCCGGTGCTGGTCGATTGCGTAACCCTTTGGCTGTCCAATCTGATGGCCGCCGGGCGTGATCCCGCGGCCGAGGTCGAAGCTCTGGCCCAAGGGCTTGCGGGCCTCGCCGGTCCCGTGGTTCTGGTGTCCAACGAGGTCGGCCTTGGTGTTATTCCGGCTAACGCTCTGGCCCGATCCTTCGCCGACGCGGCGGGGCTGGCCAATCAACGGCTGGCCGCCTGCGCCGACCGTGTGGTATTCACGGCGGCCGGCCTGCCCCTCGTGCTCAAGGGTCGTCCACTTTAATTCACGTCAGACAAGGTTCCCTGCATTCATGAAAATCCCCGCGACCGTGATCACCGGCTTCCTCGGCGCCGGCAAGACGACCCTGATCCGCCATCTGCTGCAGAACGCGGGCGGGCGGCGTATTGCCCTGGTGATCAACGAATTCGGGGACCTGGGGGTGGATCGCGAGGTCATAAACGGCTGCGCCATCGAAGGCTGCGCCGAGGACGACGTGGTCGAGCTGGCCAACGGCTGCATCTGCTGCACCGTCGCCGATGATTTCCTGCCGACCATGGAAATGCTGCTCGATCGCCCGAATCCGCCAGATCATATCGTTATCGAAACATCTGGCCTGGCCCTGCCCAAACCCCTGGTCAAGGCCTTCACCTGGCCGGAAATCCGCGCCCGGGTCACCGTCGACGGCGTGATCGCCGTGGTTGACGCCCCCGCCGTAGCGGCGGGCCGCTTCGCCCATGATCCGGGCGCCGTCGCGGCCCAGCGCGAAGACGACGACAATCTGGACCATCATTCGCCCTTGGAAGAAGTGTTCGAGGACCAACTGCTGTCCGCCGACATGGTGCTGCTGAACAAGGCCGACCTGACCGATGCGGCGGGCTTGGCCGCCGCGCGCGCCGTCGTCGAGGCCGAACTGCCGCGCCAGGTGAAGATCGTCGAAACCCGCCACGGACAGATCGACGCCAACGTGCTGCTGGGCATCAAGGCCGGGGCCGAGGATGATCTCGACGCCCGCCCATCCCATCACGAAGGCGAGGATGACCACGATCACGACGATTTCGACAGCTTCGAGGTCCGGATCGCCGGATCGGCTGATCCGGACGCCCTGAAATCCCGCATCGAGGCCGCCGCCCGTGACCACGGAATCCTGCGCGTGAAGGGCTTCGTCCATGTCGCGGGCAAGCCGCGCCGCCATGTCATCCAGGGCGTGGGATCGCGGGTCGACGGCTATTACGACCGGCCCTGGGCCGAGGGCGAGGTGGCGGAAACCCGCTTGGTCGTCATCGGTCTGCAGGGCCTGGACAGGGATGCGGTGACCCGCGCCCTTCAAGGGTAGCGGTTCCGGGGTTAGGTTCGCCCCCCGCCTCTCCTATATAAAAGACCGCAGCGTCCTGAACAGCGGAGCCTGATCTTGCATCTTCTCGCCGCCCAGCCCGGCATCGTCGACGACGGAACGGAAGCCCTCGACCTGGGTCAGACGCCGGGCGACATCGTCGTGCTGTCCGCCGCAGATACGGAACTGGCGGCCCTGGCCGATGCCCAGGCGCGGCGGCTGGGGGCTGATCCTGAAGGCCCTTCCCTGCGTCTCGCCAACGTCATGCATCTTGCCCATAACATGAGCGTCGACCTTTACGTCGACGCCGTGGTCAGCCATGCGCGGCTGATCGTCGTGCGGCTTCTGGGCGGGCGGGCCTACTGGCCCTACGGTGTGGAACAGATCGCCCAGACGGCGGCGGCGCAAGGTATCCCGCTGGCGGTTCTGCCCGGTGACGACGCGCCCGACGCCGAACTGGCCGACTGGTCGACCCTGCCGCGCGATGCCCAGCACCGACTGTGGCAATACCTGGTGCAGGGCGGGCCGGCCAACGCGGGGCGGTTTCTGGATTACGCCGCGTCGCTGATCGGCGGCGGCGGCGACTGGCTGGAGCCGGAACCGCTGCTCGCCTGCGGGCTCTATTGGCCCGGCGCGGCGGCGCCGGATCTGGATTCTCTCCGGTCCCATTGGATCGAGGGCGCCCCCGTGGCGGCGCTGGTGTTCTACCGCGCGCTCATTCAGGCGGGGAACCTGGACGCCGTCGACGCCCTGGTCAAATCCCTGGGCCGGGCCGTGCTCAACGCGTTGCCGGTTTACGTGAAAAGCCTGAAGGACCCGGTCTCGGCGGCGACCCTGGAAGGGTTTTTCGCCGACGCGCCCCCCGCGGTCGTCCTGAATACGACGGGTTTCGCTGTCACCGCGCCGGGCACGGACAAGCTGGGCGGCGGCCGTGCCCCCGGGCCCTTGGACCGTCCGGGTGCCCCCGTGCTGCAGGCCGTGTTCTCGGGCGGCAACCGGGAAGGCTGGCAATCGGGCACCTTCGGCCTGGGCCCCCGGGACATCGCCATGAACGTGGCCCTGCCGGAAGTGGACGGGCGCATCTTCACCCGCGCCGTGTCGTTCAAGGGCCGGGCCCGGCGCGACGATGCGACGCAGACCGATATCGTGCGGTATGAACCGGTTGCCGACCGCGTCGATTTCGTGGCGGATCTGGCGGCTGGCTGGGCGCGCCTTGCCGGGAAGACGCCGAAGGATCGCCGCGTCGCCCTGGTGCTCGCCAACTATCCCAACCGGGACGGGCGCATCGGCAATGGTGTTGGTTTGGATACCCCGGCGGCGACGGTCCGGCTGCTGGGCGAGATGGCGGCGGCGGGATATGCGCTGCGCGATGTTCCGGGGGACGGGGACGACCTGGTGCAACGGCTGCTGGCCGGGCCGACCAACGATCTGACCGCGCTGGTGTCCCGCACTTGGGACGAGGTCCTACCCTTCAACGAATACCAGATCTTCTTCGGCAGCCTGCCCAAGTCCGTTCAGGATGCGGTGACGGACCGCTGGGGGCCGGCGGAAACCGATCCCTTCTTCCGCCCGGGGGCGCTCGATTGCGGGCACTTCGCCGTGGCGGCGTTCCGCTGCGGCAACGTGGCGGTCTGCCTGCAACCGGCGCGGGGTTACAACATCGACCCTAAATCCAGCTATCACGATCCGGACCTGGTGCCGCCGCACAGCTATCTCGCCTTCCATGCCTGGCTGCGCGAATCCTTCCGCGCCGACGCCGTGGTGCACATGGGTAAGCACGGCAATCTGGAATGGCTGCCGGGCAAGTCGCTGGCCCTGTCGCAGGACTGCTTTCCGGAAGCGGCCTTGGGCCCGCTGCCCAACATCTATCCCTTCATCGTCAACGACCCCGGCGAAGGCACCCAGGCCAAGCGCCGGGCGGCCGCCGTCGTCGTCGACCATCTGACCCCGCCCCTGACCCGGGCCGAAAGCTACGGGCCCTTGAAGGACCTGGAAGCCCTGGTCGATGAATATTACGAAGCCGCCGGCGTCGACCGCCGGCGCCTGAAGGTGCTGGAAAAGGACATCCTGACCCTCTGTCACGCCACGGGGATCGGCGCCGACTGCGGCATGGCGGCGGACGACGTGTCCGGCGATCAGTTGGCCAAGCTCGATAATTATCTGTGCGAGCTGAAGGAAATGCAGATCCGGGATGGCCTGCATATTCTGGGCCTGTCGCCCACGGGTCGCCTGCTGACGGACCTGCTGGTGGCGCTGGCCCGGGTGCCGCGCGGGGCCGCGCCAGAAGACGCCTCGCTGCTGCGCGCCTTGGCGGCGGACCTGGAATTGGGCACGGATTTCGATCCGCTTGATTGCGACATGGCCACGCTCTGGACGGGCCCGCGCCCGACCGCACTGGACAATACGGAGGCCCCCTGGCGCACGGTGGGCGATGTGGTGGAGCGGCTGGAAATTCTCGCCGCGGCCTTGGTCGCGGGCGACGTCGATGCCGATCCGTCCTGGACCACGACCGG
The DNA here is from genome assembly GCA_024397995.1 of bacterium SCSIO 12827. Taxonomy (NCBI): domain Bacteria; species bacterium SCSIO 12827. The sequence goes on from CP073746.1 coordinate 21,983, forward strand.
CCCCGTGCTCGATTTCATCCAGGATCATCTGCGCCCGGCGGTTGAGGCTTCGGGTGCGGCGGAGATTCAAGGTGTGCTGACGGGCCTCGACGGCCGCTTCGTGCCGCCGGGGCCGTCCGGTGCGCCGACGCGCGGGCGGCCCGACGTGCTGCCCACGGGGCGCAATTTCTATTCCGTCGATACCCGCACGGTGCCGACCCCCGCCGCCTGGCAACTGGGCTGGAAGGCGGCGAGCCTGCTGGTCGAACGCCATGCCCAGGACCACGGCGACTGGCCCAAGTCCATCGCGATCTCCGCCTGGGGGACTTCGAACATGCGCACGGGCGGCGACGACATCGCCCAGGCCCTGGCCTTGCTCGGCGTCAAGCCGCAATGGGACGGCCCGTCCCGCCGGGTTACCGGGTTCGAGGTCTTGCCCGTCTCCGTCCTCGGCCGGCCGCGCGTCGACGTGACGCTCCGTATTTCCGGCTTTTTCCGTGACGCCTTTCCGGGCCTGATCGATCTATTCGATTCCGCCGTGCGCGCCGTGGCCGCCCTGGACGAAACGGAAGCCGATAATCCGCTGGCTGCCCGGGTCAGGGAAGACGCAGCGAAATTGGGCGGTGACGACGCGCTTCGCATGGCGACCCACCGGGTCTTCGGCTCCATGCCGGGGGCTTACGGGGCCGGACTGCAGGCGCTGATCGACGAGAAGGGCTGGGAGACGGAAGCCGACCTGGCCCGCGCCTATGTCGCCTGGGGCGGTTATGCCTATGGTGCGGGGGCCGAGGGCCGGGCGGCGCACGGCCTGTTCGAAGCGCGCCTGCGCACCACCGACGCGGTGCTGCAGAACCAGGACAACCGCGAGCATGATTTGCTCGATTCCGACGACTATTACCAGTTCCAGGGCGGGCTGACCGCCGCCGTGCGGTCGCTTAAGGGCAGCCAACCCGCCGTCTATTTCGGCGACCATGCGCGCCCGGAAAGCCCGCGCCTGCGCACCCTGGACGAAGAAATCTCCCGCGTGGTTCGGGCCCGGGCGGCCAACCCGAAATGGATCCAGGGCGTCATGCGCCACGGCTACAAGGGCGCGTTCGAGATGGCGGCCACGGTCGACTATCTGTTCGCCTTCGCCGCCACGGCGCGCTGCGTCGCCGATCACCATTTCGATGCCGTCTTTCAGGCCTACCTGGAAGATCCCGAGGTTCGGGACTTTCTCGCCGAGCACAATCCGGCGGCGCTGAAGGAAATGGCGGCCCGCTTTCTCGAGGCCCAGGACCGGGGCCTGTGGAGCCCGCGGCTCAATTCGACCCGCCCGCTCCTGGAGCGTCTTGCCCGTGACGGTTGACGGCAGGGGCCGGAAGCCGGGATAAGTTACGATCAGCCGACAGATGAGGCGTTCCCCGATGGACAAGAAAACCAAAGACACGATGACCGAGGCGGAGCTGGACGCGCGCCACGCCGAGAAGATGCGCAAGAAGAAGGCGGCGCGGGACAAGATCCTGGCCACCAAGACCGAAGAGCGCGGCCTGCTGATCGTCCATACGGGCAAGGGCAAGGGCAAATCGACCGCCGCCATGGGCATGGCCATGCGCTGCGTCGGCCACGGCATGCGCGTCGCCATCGTGCAGTTCGTCAAGGGCGTGTGGGAAACGGGCGAGCGCGACGTGCTGGCGAAATTCCCCGATCAGGTCACGATCCGCGCCATGGGCGAGGGCTTTTCCTGGGAGACCCAGGACCGCCAGCGCGACCTGGCCGCGGCACGCCAGGCCTGGGACGCGGCCAAGGAATTGATGGCCGACCCCAGCTACAAGATGATCATCCTGGATGAGTTGAACATCGTGCTGCGCTACGACAACCTGCCGCTGGACGAGGTGGTCGAAACCCTGCGCAACAAGCCCCGCGACCTGCACGTCGTGGTCACCGGGCGCAACGCCAAGGAGGCGCTGATCGAGGCTGCCGACCTGGTCACGGAAATGGAGATGATCAAGCATCCGTTCCGCGCGGGCGTGAAGGCCCAGGCGGGGATCGAGTTTTGAGCGGGCGGGAGGCAGCACAATGACCACAGGCATTCGCGGGTTTTTGGCGCTGGCATTGACCCTCATGGTTCTGGCCGGCTGTACCCGCCTGGAATCGGAGCCGCCGGTGGCGGCCCGCCACATCATCGCGGCGGCGACGGCGACGGTCGAACGCTTTACCACGGTCAAGCAGTTGGCCGAGGCGGCCAAGCACATCCCGACGGCGCGCGCCGTCGTGGTGTTCCCCGATCTGGTCAAGGCCGGATTCATCGCCGGCGGCGAGGGCGGCAACGGCGTGCTTTTGGCGCGGGCACCCGACGGGTCTTGGTCGGCCCCGGTGTTTCTGTCCCTCGGCGTTGCCAGCTTCGGTCTGCAGGCGGGCATTCAGCAGACAGAGGTCGTGCTGGCCATCCGCTCCGACGGGGCGCTGAAGGCCGTGCTGGAAAATCAGGGCTCGATCGGCGCCGACAGCGGCATCACCATGGCCGTCTACGGCGCCGGGATCGAGGGGGCGGTGACGACCAACGCGGGGGCCGACATCATCGCCTTCGCCAATTCCAAATCGGGGCTTTATGCCGGATTTTCCCTGGAAGGGGCCGTGTTCATCCGCCGCCGCGATCTCAACGAAGCGTTTTACGGCGCGGGTGCGACGCCGGACAGCATCCTGGCGGGCCGGCAGTCGAACCCTGTTGCTGATCCGTTGATCCAGGCCCTTGCCGCCCACAAATAGCATCCCTGCCCGTCCCGCCGGGCCCGTCAAGGCCCTGATGGTTCAGGGCACGGGATCGGACGTGGGCAAATCGCTGATCGTCGCGGGCCTGTGCCGCCTGTTCGCGAACCGGGGCCTTCGCGTCCGCCCGTTCAAGCCGCAGAACATGTCCAACAACGCCGCCGTGACCGATGACGGCGGCGAGATCGGCCGCGCTCAGGCGTTGCAGGCCCAGGCCGCGCGCCAGCCGCTCAGCGTGCACATGAACCCGGTGCTGCTGAAACCGCAGACCGAGATCGGCGCACAGGTCGTCGTTCAAGGCAAGGTCAGGGGTAATGCCAAGGCGCGGGACTATCACGCCCTGAAACCGGAATTGCTGGCGGCGGTGCGGGACAGCTTCGCGATCGTCCGCGACGGCGCGGACCTTGTTATCGTCGAAGGGGCCGGCAGCCCGGCCGAGGTCAACCTGCGGGCCGGCGACATCGCCAACATGGGCTTCGCGTTGGCGGCGAAGGTGCCCGTGATCCTGGTCGCGGACATCGACCGGGGCGGCGTGATCGCCAGTCTGGTCGGCACCTGGGAGCTGATGACCGAGGACGAACGCGCCTGCGTGCGCGGCTACGTCATCAACAAATTTCGCGGCGACGTGACGTTGTTCGATGATGCGATCCAGATCATCAAGGACCGTACCGGCATGCATTGCTTCGGCGTGGTCCCCCATTTCGCCCAGGCCCGCTTGCTGCCGGCCGAGGACGCGGTGGCGCTGGACGCGGGCGCCAGCCAACAACAAACCGCGCCGGACCGCATCCGCATCGCCGTGCCGCGCCTGCCGCGCATCGCCAATTTCGACGATCTTGACCCCTTGAACGCCGAAGACGGGGTCGAGGTCGTGATCGTCGAAGCGGGGGCGGTCATCCCGGCCGATGCCGATGTGATCCTGATCCCGGGCTCCAAGGCGACCCTTTCGGATCTGGCAGCGCTCCGGGCTGAAGGCTGGGACATTGACATCCTGGCCCATCACCGCCGGGGCGGGATCGTCGTGGGATTATGCGGCGGCTATCAGATGTTGGGGCAAACCGTTGCCGACCCGGACGGGGTCGAGGGGGCGGCGGCGACGGAGCCGGGCCTTGGGCTGCTCGAGGTCGACACGGTGATCGGCCGGGCTAAGACCCTGCGCCCGGCCCGGGGGGCGGACACGGTGTTCGGTCAGGCCATCACGGGTTATGAGATGCATATGGGTGCGACCACGGGCGCCGGCTTGGCGCGGCCCTGGCTGACGCTGGCGGACGGCACCGACGGGGCGGTTTCCGCCGACGGGCGGGTGATGGGGGCCTATGTGCACGGGCTGTTCGCGGCGGACGGTTTTCGCGCGGCGTTTCTGGACGCCGTACGGGCGGGTGATTACGCGGCGGCGTCCCATGTGGCGCGGGTCGAGGCGACCCTTGATGCGCTCGCCCGGCATCTGGAGGCGCACCTCGACATGGATGGTCTGGACGCGGCTTTCGTCTAATCCTTCGGCGGCATGTCGTCCTTCGTTTCCTGCAGCAAAAATGCGCGGGCCTTGGTTTCGTGCTGTGGCTTCAAATGCGGGGCGAGCAATCGCCAGGCGCCGTAGAACACGGTGGCGTCATCCGTATACCCCAAGGCCGCGATGAAATCGGGGACCAGGTCGAAGGGCACGATGAAATAGGCGAGCGCGCTCATCACGGCGATCTTCACGCCCGTCGGCGTGGCCGGATCGCGGGCCGCGTAGAAGGCCGCCACGGCGTCGCGGGTGAAGGGCACCTTGCCGATGGTTCGGCGCACCTTGCCGCCCAGGTCCCGGGTCACCAGGTCTTCGTCGCCGGGGTCGCGGTCATCCGGTCTGCGTGTCACGTTGTCGCCACACCCTTGCTTTGTTAGAAGTCATCCACCCTATCAGAACACTTCCAATGACGGAGGATATCCATGGACATTTCCGGTCACGCGGCCCTGGTCACCGGCGCCGCTTCGGGCCTGGGGGCCGCGACGGTCCGCGCACTCGCGGCCAAGGGCGCCAAGGTCGCCTGCCTTGATCTTAATTTGGCCGGTGCCGAGGAAGTTGCAAGCGCCATCGGCGGAACGGCGTTCCAGGCGAACGTGGCGGACGCGGCCTCGCTCGAGGCGGCGGTGGCCCAGGCCGCAGAAGCCCACGGTCCCGCCCGCGTCGCCGTCAGCTGCGCCGGCATCGCCCCGCCGAAGCGCATCGTCGGCCGCGACGGGCCGCAGGCGCTCGACGTGTTCGCCCAGACCATTCAGATCAACCTGATCGGCACCTTCAACCTGATGCGCCTGGCGGCCCATGGGATGCAGGGGCTCGACCCGTTGGCGACAGGCGAACGCGGGGTGATCGTGAATACGGCGTCGGTCGCCGCCTTCGAAGGGCAAATCGGGCAGGCCGCCTATGCGGCGTCCAAGGGCGGGGTCGCGGCCCTGACCCTGCCGGCGGCCCGCGAATTCGCCAAGTGGGGCATCCGCGTGATGACCATCGCCCCCGGCGTGTTCAAGACACCCATGGTGGCGGGCCTGTCCGACGAAGTTCAGGCCAGCCTGGCCGCGGGCGTGCCGTTCCCGCCCCGCCTGGGCGATCCCGCGGAATATGCAGACCTGGTGCTGGCGATCTGCGGCAATGCCATGCTCAACGGCGACGTCATCCGCCTGGACGGTGCGCTCCGCATGCCGCCGATCTGACGCAAATCCCGAGCGGACCGATCAGGTCCGCGACGACGATTTACGCGAAATCAAAAAAAGGCAGGTCAGCCTTGTCAGCCGGCCGCCTTGTTCATGAACGCCGCGAGGTCGATGTCCTTTTGCGTGACGCCGCCGGCGTCGTGGGTCGCCAGGGTGACTTCGACCCGGTTGTAGATGTTGTACCATTCGGGGTGGTGATCCATCTTCTCGGCCTTCAGGGCGGCGCGGCTCATAAAGCCGAAGGCGGCGTTGAAGTCCTTGAAGATGAAGGTCTTGATGATGGCGTCGCGGCCCGGCACCTCGGCCCAGCCGTCCAGGCCCTGGATCGCGGCTTCCCGCGCGTCGCCGGTCAGTTTTTCGGTCATCTCAGGTCTCCCTGTTTGCGTTTGCACCCGGATCGTTTGGCGCTAGCTTAACGCATGACCCTGACCGCACCCAGTCTTGACGATTTCGAGGCCATGGCCGAAGAGGCCCTGACCCTGATTCCGGATCACCTGCGCCGGCTTGCCGCCGACGTCGTCATCCGCATCGAGGATTTCCCAGACGAGGAAACCGCGCGCGAGATGGACCTGGAAAGCCCGTTCGATCTGCTGGGGCTCTACCGGGGCATCGCGTTGACGGACAAAAGCGTCGGCGACCCGGGAGGCATGCCGGACATGGTGTTCCTGTATCGCCGCCCGATTCTCGATTATTGGTGCGAGACCGGCGAGGACCTTGCCCATCTGATCCGCCACGTCCTGATCCATGAGATCGGTCATCACTTCGGCTTTTCCGACGCGGACATGGAACATCTGGAAGAACAGGCCGATGCCGCCGGTGAAGGCTGAGCGCGGCAACCGTTTCCGCTTACCGCGCGGGTGATTTCGGGTATGGTTTTCCCGTCCCGGTCGGGACGGGGGCAATGATCTTAAGGGGGCAGGCATGAACGACGTCGAAAAAACCTTGGAACAGAATGTCGAGCAGGTCGCCAAATGGGTCGACGTGCTGCTTCAGTTCGGCGTGTCCTACGGCTTCCAGATTCTGGGGGCGTTGCTGTTCCTGCTGGTCGGGCTCAAGGCCGGCGGCTGGATGTCGCGGCGAATTCAGGCGGTCTGCGAGGCCAAGGGCATCGACGTCACTCTGTCGCGCTTCATCGGCAATACGGTCAAGATCCTGATCCTGACGGTGCTCGCGATCATCACGCTCGGCAATTTCGGAATCTCCATCGCCCCCCTGATCGCGTTGGCCGGGGCATCGGCTTTCGGCGCCACCATGGCGTTGCAGGGGCCGCTGTCGAACTACGGGGCGGGACTGTCGATCATTCTGGCCCGGCCTTTCGTGGTCGGGAACACCATTACGGTCGGCGAGACCTCGGGCGTGGTCGACGAGGTCAAGATGGCCTACACCCGCCTGCTCGGCGAGGACGGTGAGCGCATCACCATTCCCAACAAGGACATCGTCGGCCGGGTCATCGTCAATTCGGAAACCCGGCGCGTGGTCCAGACCAAGATCGCGCTGGCCGCCGATGCCGACCTGGAGCGCGCGTCCGAGGCCGTGCAGAAAGCGGTCGTCAGTGCTTTGCCGAAGACCGATGTGGAGGCCGGCGGCGCCGAGCCCCAGGTCGGGCTGCACGATTTCACCTTCGGCGGGCTGGTGCTGGGGGTGCGGTTCTGGGTGCCGTCGAGCCGCTATTACGAACTGCGTTATGCGGTCAATCGGGCGATTCTGGAGGCCTTGCGCGGCGCCGGGGTGCCGATGTTGGCGGGTGTGCAGCCGGCGGTCATGGGCGACAGCCTGTCCGGCGACGGCGTGCAGGAAGGCCGGCGCGAAGACGGCTGAGGCGGGGCGGCGAAATTCGGGAAAAGAGTGGCCCTCAGGCCGGTTGCGCCTGGGCGTCGTCCTCGGCGGCCAACAGCGAACCGACCACGGCCAACAATTCAAGGGCCGAGAACGGCTTGGACAGGGTCTTGCGCGCGCCCATCTTGGCGGCCATGCCAAGGGACGAGGTCTCGTTGGTGCGGGGGTCGGCCGATACGGCGACGATCGGCAGGTCCGGGGTGTCGGCCAGCAACGAGCGGATCAGGTCGATGCCCTCGCCGTCGGCCATTAAAATATCGGTGATCACCATTTGATGATGGCTGGCCTTGAACTTCTCAAGCGCTTCGAAGCCGCCGGCGGCGGTTTCCACATTGAAACCGACTTCCGTCAATGGATTGGCGATCAGGTTTCGCGCCAGTTCATTGTCGTCGACAACCAGCACACTCGGCATGATGTTCTCCAATTGCGCCGCGCGCCAATCCCCCCGGCACGTGGCAACGCAAGCTATTCATAACTGCGAATGATATTGCATCCGCGAAACGCCCTCAATTAGGCCGAAAGTCAAGGGTCTGGGGAGGGCGTGGCCGCGGCGCTCAACCTTAGAATTTAAGCGCCAGGGAGACGTTGACGACGTTCTCGTCGAAATCGGATGTCGACAGGTTGGAATGGGCCTTGACGTATTTATAGGCGGCTTTCACCTGGGCATGCTCGTGAACCGGTAGGGATATCTCCGCCTTGATCGTGTGGCGCTGGTCCTCCCGCTCCCGGCTTATGGACGGGGTCTCGTTCGTATAGTCGCGTAGATAGTACTGATATCCGAAACGGATGGTGGCGGCGCCGGGCGACGCGCTCAAGGTCGATTTCAGGCTGATGTCCAGGTAGTGCCCTGCGAAATCAAATTCGCGACCGGCCGCGTTCTCCAGCTCGAAGCGGTACCCGGCCTTGATGTAGGAACGGGTCTCATCGAAAAAGAAAAAGTTGTCGAACGACAGGCCATTGACCTGCGCGTTTCTCGACTTGGCCGTATGGAAGGTCTTGTTCTGATAGTTGTAGCCGGCCAGAACGTACCAATTCGTGGTCAGGCCGTGCCCCAGAGTCGGTGAGACCGTGTGGAAGTTCAGGAAGGGATTGCCGCTCAGTTCCGTATGGGAAAATCCGTACAGGAACCCCGCGTCGAAAGCGGACAGTTTCTTGCGCGTCGATAAGAAGGCGGTGTGTGATTGCAGATTGAACGCCTTCAGATCCTGGTAGCTGGTCTTGGAAAATCCGTATGACGCCTTGATGGGGAGGGCGGACTCCTCGAACAGGGAATAGCTCCCACCCAGATTGAAGACGCGGGCCTGGTCAGCCTGCCCCGACCGATCATCGAGGGCGTCGATCGAGACGCTGTCGTCGTTCAGCATGCCGGCCTCCAGGGTGATCGACCATGGCTTGTCGGGCTCGGCCGGCGCTTCCGCTGCCGCGGCATGGGTGTTCGGCAGGATAATTCCGGCCAGACCGATGATCCATGCGGCGGCCAAGCCATGGCGTTTGTGTTGCGCCGACGGCTGCCGTTGATCGTGCTTCCAAATGGGGCCCAGGGTCTTCATGTGCTCTGTGTCACTGACTGCGTTGCATGAAACATTGCGCCAACCTCCCACAAAGCGACAGACTTTTCAGCGAAAATCATAAGCGATGCTTTCTGCGGTGATCTGCCGGTGCAGCCAAAAAGTGCGCCATGTTTATTTCGCAATCATAAGGAATTTACAGCCGATCCTTGCGGAAAACCTCATGTTATGGCGTAAGGCATATATAATTTCATTTCGATTACGATTATATTCAACCCCATCGAATGACATTGATTCGGTTTCGACCGGCGCCGCACCTAAGGCCGGTTTCATCTGATCATCCCGTTGGCGCGTAGATTGTGCTGGGGAGTTGAGGGTGGCCCGAACAGGGCGCCGCTCGGCGACGATTATTGATCATGCGTGCAATTCAGTCAGGAACGTTGATGCAAATTATGCTCTCCCTTTTCAAGGTGTTCGGCCCTCGCGCGACCCGCGCGATCCTGGGCGTCGGTTTGTCGGCTCTGATCGGCCTTGCGTCCGTGGACGTGCAGGCGGCCGCCGTCGGAACGGTCTCCAAGGTTCAGTTGACGGCATATGGGATGCCGCCGGAAGGCAGAAAGACCGAAAAGACGCTGGCCGATGGCGTCGTCATGCACGAGACGCTGGAAACCGTTTCCGATGGCGGATTGCAGGTTTCGCTGATCGACGATACGACCCTGACGCTGGGGGGGGGTGCCTCCCTTGTCGTCGATGAGATGGTGTACGACCCGGCGACGAAGAACGGGAATTCCGTCCTCAAACTTGCGACCGGCACATTTCTTTATGTCTCCGGTTCCATGAACAAGAAGGGGATCAAGATTGTAACGCCGTCGTCGACAATCGGCGTGCGCGGCACAAAACTTCTGATCAAGATCGCGGCGGACGGCGCAACGTCTGTCGGCGTCATCGAAGGGGCCGCGGATGTCCAATCGTTGGTCGACGGCAGCGTTGTCTCGATCGAGCCCGGCGACAGCGCCGTGGCGCCCGCGGCGGGAGGCGTTGAAATGGCCTCGCTGGCTGCGATTGAGGTGCAGGACACTTTCATCGCCGCCATCGCCGTTGCCGAAGCCCAAGAATCTATTGCCCAGGTGCGGACAACGTTGAATGCCCAGATTAAGGGATTGGAACAGGACGCGGCGTCGGCGAGCGGGCCGGCCAAAGAAGCGATCGAGGCCGAACTGAACGCCTTGACCACGGAACTGAGCACCAGCCTGGAAGCAGCCGAAAGCGTCCTTGGCATCGTTGAGAAACAAGCTCTGGCCGTGACCGCGCCCCTTCCGGCCCCGGCAGATCTCATTGGCGCGGCCCTGACGCCGGCCATTACGACACCTGCGGCCGCGGCTGCTGCCGCGACGGTCGCCAGCGAAGCGGCAACCGGTGCGGCACGAGAAGCGGCTTCAACCGCTGCGACCATTGCTGCGACCACTGCGGCCACTGAAACCGCCGCTCAGGCTGCTGTCGAAGCGGCGGCCCGGGCCGCCGTCGAAGCTGCAGCGGACGCTGCAGCCCAGGCAGCTGCCGTTGCCGTTACTGAAGCTGCGGGGGATGCCGCTGCTCAGGCCGCCGCCGCCGCCGCTGCCGATGCTGCCGCGCAGGCCGCCGCACAGGCTGCTGCCGATGCTGCTGCCACTGCGGCCGCACAGGCTGCTGCCGATGCTGCTACCGCCGCGGCTGCACAGGCCGCTGCTGATGCCGCCGCGCAGGCCGCCGCCGACGCTGCCGCTGCCGCAGCTGCTGACGCTGCCGCGCAGGCTGCCGCCGATGCCGCTGCTGCGGCTGCTGCCGAAGCCGCCGCGCAGGCTGCTGCCGACGCTGCTGCTGCCGCTGCTGCTGACGCTGCCGCGCAGGCTGCTGCCGACGCTGCTGCCGCCGCCGCTGCTGATGCCGCCGCGCAGGCGGCTGCTGACGCCGCTGCCGCCGCCGCCGCTGAAGCCGCTGCGCAGGCTGCGGCGGATGCCGCCGCCGCGGCCGCCATCCTTGCCGCCGCGGAGGCGGCCGCCCAGGCTGCGATTGAAGCCGCGGCAGCCGCCGCCGCAGCAGCAGCAGCCGGACTACTTTAACAGGGAAGGGCGTCGCTCCGGACCTCCGGGTCCGGAACTGTCACGCCAACCGTGAAGAGCCCGGGCGCCGTTTGTCGCTCGGGTTTTTCTTGCCTGGACGTCGCCTCCTCGGTGTCACGGGGGCGATGGGGCAGGGATATCATGGTGACAGGGGGGCCGAGCCGTCGCGCGCCCGGCGCGCGCAGAGCACATAAGGTTCAGGGGTTCTTTTGCGGAAAGGGGAAGTGGTGGAGCCGAGGGGAATCGAACCCCTGACCTCGTCATTGCGAACGACGCGCTCTCCCAACTGAGCTACGGCCCCATTAGAATCCCGGCCAAGCGGGCTTCCCGGGTGAGCCGCCGGCATCGGAAGACGATCCGGGCAGGCGGCCATTTTGGGAGGCCGGATAATGCTTCCGGCAATCCGCACTGTCAAGCCGCGGTTTCAGCCTAAAACCTTGCGGCGGCGGGCCCTTGCCCCTACGTTTGTGCGGCCTCGGCCCGCACATTCGGAGACCAATATGGACGTCATCACCGGCCCCGTCATTTCGATCCTTCTGATCGCCCTCAACCTTTACACATGGGTCGTCATCATCGGCGTGATCCTGAGCTGGCTGGTCGCCTTCAACGTGGTCAACACGTCGAACAAGTTCGTCTACATGGTCGGCGACTTCTGCTACCGGGCGACGGAACCCCTGCTTGGGCGGATTCGCAACTTTCTGCCCAACCTGGGCGGGCTGGACATTTCGCCGGTGGTGCTGATCCTGGGGCTCGTGTTCCTCAAGGAATTCCTGATCCGCCTTGCCCATAAGATCGTCTGACGCTTCCGCGCCCGATGCGGTCCCACCGTTCCGGGCGGTGGCGGAGGGCCTGCGCGTGGCGCTCAAGGTCACGCCCAAGGCGGCGGCCAACCGGCTGACCGGTCTCGCCGCCGATGCCGAGGGCGGGCTGGTTCTCAAGGTTTCGGTCACGGCCCCGGCCGACAAAGGCAAGGCCAACGCCGCCGTGGTCAAACTTTTGGCCAAGGAATGGGGGGTCGCGAAATCGGATATCGAGGTCACCCAGGGCGCGGCGTCCAGAACCAAGACGCTTTTGATCCGGGGTGACGGAACGGAATTGATGCGCCGCCTCACGGACTGGTGCCAGGACAAAGGATTGAAGAGACAATGACCATTGCGGCGATCATCGACGGCAAGGCCCATGCGGACCGCTTGCGTGAAAAGGTCACGGCGGCGGTGGGGCGCTTGAAGGACGGCCCGGGGATCACCCCGGCGCTCGCCGTGGTGCTGGTCGGCGACGACCCGGCCAGCCAGGTCTATGTCGGCGCCAAGGGCAAGCAGACCGTCGCCGCGGGCATGCAGTCCATCGAACACCGTTTGCCCGTGACGACGCCGGAGGCCGAACTGCTCGCCCTCATCGACGATCTGAACAAGGACCCCGGCGTCCACGGCATCCTGGTGCAGTTGCCCCTGCCGGATCACATCGACGAAGGGGCGGTGATCACCGCCATTGATCCGGCCAAGGACGTCGACGGGTTCCATCCCGTCAATGTCGGCCGCCTGTGGTCAGGCGACGCACGGGCCCTGGTGCCCTGCACGCCCTACGGCTGCCTGCTGATGCTGAAGGAAACCTTGGGCGACATGGCGGGCAAGCGGGCCGTGGTGCTGGGCCGCTCCAACATCGTCGGCAAGCCGATGGCGGCGCTACTGTTGGGCGAAAGTTGCACGGTCACGGTCGCCCATTCGCGCACCCAGGATCTTGCCGCCCGCTGCCGCGAGGCCGACATCCTGGTTGCCGCCGTGGGCCGCCCGCGCATGGTGCCTGGCGACTGGATCAAGCCGGGGGCGACGGTCATCGACGTCGGCATCAACCGAATTGCGGCCCCCGAAAAGGGCCCCGGCAAGACGCGCATCGTCGGTGACGTCGACTTCGATGCGGCGGTCAAGGTGGCCGGCGCCATCACGCCGGTACCGGGCGGCGTCGGGCCCATGACCATCTGCTGCCTGCTGCGCAACACGGTGGTCGCCGCCTGCCGGCAGGCCGGGTTGGACGACCCGGGCCTTTAACATCGGCCGGCGGCCCCGCCGCGGCGATATCGGTCGCATGACTTGCCCTTACGGCCTCTGCGGGTTTCCGGTTGCGTTTCCTTCATTACCGTATGATGATAATCACGGCATCGCTTGGGGAGTCCCGGATTTCGGGCGGCGAAGGGGGGTATCTTTCGTTGGGCCGAACCGGACCTGGGCGCGCCGGCCATGGTACATGGCACGGCCCCAAAAAGGCGAAGATCCTGGGGGTCTGTTACTCCACTCGACAAAGGAAGTTGATAAAAGATGCCTACTGGAACCGTGAAGTGGTTCAATGTGACCAAGGGATTTGGCTTCGTTACTCCCGATGAGGGCGGTAAGGACGCTTTCGTGCATATTTCTGCTGTTCGTGATTCGGGGATGGAAACCCTCGCCGAAGGACAGAAGCTGGAATATGAACTGGTGCCTGGACGAGATGGTCGTGAAGCGGCCGCGAATCTGAAAGCCATCGGATAAAGATCTCCTGACACCGCCCCGATAATTTCTTGGTCGGCCGGGCGGCGGCCGTTTCCGGGCTTTGTCCGGCGGCGGGCGGGAGACACATTGCAGAAGCGGACGCCGCGGAGACGCGGCGTCCGTCCCTGCGCTTTTCGTGCCGATCCATGTTTTATCTGGGAGTGTTTGGCCCATGGCCAGGGAACTCTATCCCGTGTCCTGTCCGCATTGTGGCGAGGCACAGAATGTCATGCCGGGTGGTTTTGACCCAGACCGTGACCCGTTCGGACCCGTGACCTGCATGGTCTGCGGCAATAATTTCACGCGCGATGATTATTTGACCGGCCTGGCCCAGGCCACGCTCCGGCGCAAGCCGGGATCAAACGTGGTGCCGCTCAGGCGCAACTGACGGCCTTTATCTTCCTTTTGTGATCGCTGTTCGTCTTGATAACGGCAGGTTTCGCGCGGCCGCGTCTGGTTGCGGCTTGGGCTTAGTTTCGGCGCACCATGGCCAGACCGGCGCCGGCGGCGATCAGCATGCCGCCGGTGATCCGGTTGCGGATGCGCTGGGCGCGCGCGCTCTTGACCGCCCCCAACAACCGCCCGCCGATCACCGCATAGCCGCTGTCGAACGCCACAGCGATGGCCAGGAAAGCGCCGCACATGGCCCACAGCTGCGGGCCCGCGGGCAGGGCGGGGTCGAGGAACTGGGGAAAGAACGCGGCATAGAAGGCGAGCAGCTTCGGATTTGTCCAGGCCACGAACGCCGCCTGCAGGAACATGCGCCGGGCCCGTGGGGCGGTGACGGCGGCGGCCGCCTCGGGCGGGACCGGCTTTTCGCGGAAAGCCTGCACACCCAGATAGACCAGATAGGCGACGCCCAGCCAGCGCAGCACTTCGAACCCGTCGGACAGGATCGCCATGGCCGAGGCCAGGCCGAGCGCCGTGATCGCCAGCTGCTGCGCCAGGGCGAAGGCGGTGCCGGCGACGGTGATCAGCCCGGCCTTGACGCCGAACCGCATGGACCGGGAAATCACCAGCATCACGTTGGGCCCGGGGATGATGATCAGCACCGCCGTGGCGGCGATGAAGGCGGAAAACAGCGTCCAGTTCATGGCGGGCCCGTCCTTGTTCGTAAGTCTTCAGTTTGATTAGCAAAGGCGGGGCATCGCGTAAATGCGATTCCCCTTTGCTACGGCCCGCCGCCGATGCTACATCACGCCCGCCATGACCACCGACCTCAGCCATATCCGCAACTTCGCGATCATCGCCCACATCGACCACGGAAAGTCGACGTTGGCCGACCGCCTGATTCAGATGACGGGCGGGCTGACCGACCGCGAGATGTCGGAACAGGTGCTCGACAGCATGGATATCGAGCGCGAGCGCGGCATCACCATCAAGGCGCAGACCGTGCGCCTGGACTACACCGCCAAGGACGGGGAGAAATACGTCCTCAACCTGATCGACACGCCGGGCCATGTCGACTTCACATATGAAGTCTCGCGCTCGCTCGCCGCCTGCGAAGGCTCGCTGCTGGTCGTCGACGCGACCCAGGGGGTCGAGGCGCAGACCCTGGCCAACGTCTATCTCGCCCTGGATGTCGACCACGAGATCATTCCCGTGCTTAACAAGATCGACCTGCCGGCGGCCGAAACGGAACGGGTCAAGGCGCAGATCGAGGACGTGATCGGCCTGGATACCTCGGATGCCCTGGAAATTTCCGCCAAGACCGGTATCGGCATCGACAGCGTGCTCGAAGCCGTGGTCACCCGCCTGCCGGCGCCCAAGGGCGACCCGGCGGCGCCGCTGTCGGCCCTTCTGGTCGACAGCTGGTATGACCCCTATCTCGGCGTGATGATCCTGGTCCGGGTCGTCGACGGCACCCTCAAGCGCGGTCAGCGCATTCGCATGATGGCGAACGACGCTGCCTATCAGGTCGATCAGGTCGGCTATCTCCGGCCCAAGCCGACCAAGGTCGACGAACTGGGCCCGGGCGAAGTCGGCTATTTCACCGCCGCCATCAAACGGGTCGCCGATACCAACGTGGGCGACACCATCACCGACGACCGCAAGCCGGCGGCCAAGCCGCTGGCCGGGTTCAAGCCCTCCGTGCCGGTGGTGTTCTGCGGCCTGTTCCCGACGGACGCCGGGGATTACGAAGACCTCCGCGATTCCCTGGAAAAACTGCACCTGAACGACGCCAGCTTCCATTTCGAGGCTGAATCCTCGGCCGCCCTGGGCCTGGGCTTCCGCTGCGGGTTTTTGGGCCTTCTGCATCTTGAAATCGTCCAGGAACGGCTGGAGCGCGAATTCGATCTGGACCTCATCACCACCGCCCCCAGCGTGGTCTACAAGGTGTATCGGACCGACGGCGTGATGCGCGAGCTGCACAACCCCGTGGACATGCCGGACCCGTCGGCCATCGATTACATCGAAGAGCCCTGGATCAAGGCCAGCATCATGGTGCCCGACGAATACCTGGGCGCTGTGCTGCAACTGTGCACGGACCGCCGCGGCGAACAGGAAAATCTGACCTATGTCGGCAACCGGGCGCTGGTCGTCTACCGCCTGCCGCTCAACGAAATCGTCTTTGATTTCTACGACCGGCTGAAATCCGTCAGCCGCGGCTATGCCAGCTTCGATTATGAACTGGAAGGCTACCGCGAGGGCGATCTGGCCAAGGTCTCGATCCTGGTCAATCTGGAGCCCGTGGATGCGCTCGCCTTCATCGTCCACAAATCCCATGCCGAAGCCCGGGGTCGGCAGATCTGCGAAAAGCTGAAGGACCTGATCCCGCGCCAGCTGTTCAAGATCGCCATCCAGGCGGCCATCGGCGGCAAGGTCATCGCCCGCGAAACGCTCGGCGCCATGCGCAAGGACGTCACCTCCAAATGTTACGGCGGCGACATCACGCGTAAGAAGAAGCTTCTGGAAAAGCAGAAGAAGGGCAAGAAGCGCATGCGCCAGTTCGGCAACGTGGAAATCCCGCAGTCGGCCTTCCTGGCCGCGCTCAAGACCGGCGAATAACCGGGCGGGGGCGATCCGACATGCTGCCCAACCCTCAAGCCCCGATCCGCTCATTCCTCACCGGCTGCCTGTTCCTGGCGGCCCTGGTCACGGGCGCCCTGATGATCTGGGTCCTGCGTCAGGAAGACGGCGGGCAATACTGCGTCCCGGGCGGCGGGGATCTGTTCGGCCTGTGCCGCCCGACGGCGGATTTCCTGATCAACGGCCTGGTCTGGTACGTGCTGATTTTCGGCGCCCTGGCCCTGCCCATTGCCTCGGTGGTTGTGATGCGCTGGGGGGCCAAGCGGCGCGGCGGCGGCCCGGGGACTCCCGGCCGGCCCTAGCGACCGGCGCCCGGCGGCGGCAGGCTGTCGACGTCGATATCGAAATCGGCTTCCGATTCCGCGTAAGTCAGCCCCGCTTCGTCCAAAAAATGCTGGGTTTCGTGGCTCGGCGCCATGTCGTCGCCGTCGCCATAGCCGTCTTGCATGGCCTGTTCGGCCAGTTCGTCATACAGAAACATCGAATCCTCGCGCTCCTGCAGGTCCTGCACCTCGTCCGCCGTCAATTGCCGCCGGGGGCGGCAGAACCAGGTCAGCAGCCCGCCGGGCAGGCCGGTCAGCAACCAGGCCGGCAGGTCGAGCAAGGGGCGGATCACGCCGGACCACAATTCAGGGGACAGACGCTCGACCCGGATCTGCGTGACCACCAGGTTGCCGGGCCAGGCCGTGTACCAGATGTCATGGGCGGAGACCAAATGCAGGCCGCGCCCGGGCTCGGCCTTGACCAGGGCTTCGGCCGCGCCGGCGGCAAACGCCGCCAAAAGCAGGGCCCAACCCAGGTAGAACGCCACGCGCTTTATGGTCCAGCCGGTCATCATGACTTTGTTATGGGGCCGGCACACAATCCGGGCAATGATTATCGAGACACAATGCCGTGCGCGGTTTGCGACCCCTGATACCGCTTTAACCGTTGCATGCCACCCCGCCGCCCGCTATTTTCCGCCCCCTGTTCCCCGGGGGCCGCGACGGCCCCGGTGGTGGAACGCGCGGAGGGGTGGCCGAGTGGCTGAAGGCGCACGCTTGGAAAGCGTGTATAGGGGCAACTCTATCGGGGGTTCGAATCCCCCTCCCTCCGCCAAATTTCTTTCCTGAAAATTTGCCCGCACCCTCTTCCGGCCCTGGGCCGGGATTGCTAGGCTCTGCGCCTGCATTCCGTATCGCCCGCCCCCTTGCCCCAAGGGACCGGCCGGGCGGCCATCACTTGAGGACATCCCACATGACCCAGATCGCATTCATCGGCGTCGGCAACATGGGCAACCCCATGGCGGCGAACCTGGTCAAGGCCGGGCACACGGTCGCCGCCTATGACCTGTCGGCGGACCTGCTGGCCAAGGCGGCGAAAGCCGGGGCGCGGGCGGCCACCAGCGCCGCCGATGCGGCCCACGGGGCCGAGGTTGTCATCACCATGCTGCCCGCCGGCAAGCATGTGAAAGAGGTCTGCCTGGGCGGTCTGTTCGACCAGCTTTCGCCGGGCACCCTGGTGATCGACTGTTCGACCATCGATGTCGACACCTCGCGCGAGGTCCATGCGGCGGCGGCGGCCAAGGGCTTCGCCATGGTCGACGCGCCCGTGTCCGGCGGCGTCGGCGGGGCCGAGGGCGCGACCCTGACCTTCATGGTCGGCGGTGCGGACGATGCCTTTGCCCGGGCCAGGCCGATCCTGGAGAAAATGGGCAAGACCATCGTTCATTGCGGCGGGCCGGGGAACGGCCAGGCGGCCAAGATCTGCAACAACATGATGCTGGGCATTCAGATGGCCTCCGTGGCCGAGGCCTTCGTGCTGGCGGAAAAATTGGGCCTGGACGCGCAGCGCCTGTTCGACGTGTCGTCCACGGCCTCGGGCCAGTGCTGGTCGCTGACCACCTATTGCCCGGTGCCGGGCCCGGTGCCGACCTCGCCCGCCAACCGGGATTATACCCCGGGCTTCGCGGCCGCCCTGATGCTGAAGGACATGGGCCTGGCGCTGGCGGCGGCCGGCAGCACGGGTGCCGATGTGTCCGTCGCCGAAAAAGCGGCCTCGCTGTACCAGGATTACGCGGACGCCGGTCAGGCCGGGAAGGATTTTTCCGGCATCATCAACCTGATCCGCGACCGCGCCAAATAACACCAAAAGCAACACCACCTAAGGAGCATCCATCCATGACCATCAAGACCGGCGACCGCGTACCCTCTGCCACGATTTTCAAAATGGGCGACGACGGCGGGCCCGAAGCGGTTTCCACCGACGATTATTTCAAGGGCCGCAAGGTCGTGGTGTTCGGCCTGCCGGGGGCCTTCACGCGCACCTGTTCGGCCAAGCATCTGCCGGGCTTCGTCACCCAGGCCGACGCCATCCTGGCCAAGGGCGTCGACGAGATCGCCTGCGTCTCGGTCAACGACGCCATGGTCATGACGGCCTGGGGCCTGTCTCACGAAGCGCCCGGCAAGGTGACCATGCTGTCCGACGGCAATTGCGCCCTGACCGAGGCCATGGGCCTGGCGTCCGACATGTCGGCCAAGGGCTACGGCAAGCGCTCCAAGCGCTATGCCATGATCGTCGAGGACGGCACGGTCACCCATTTCGCGTTGGAGACGGAGCCCGGGCTCAACGTGTCCTCGGCGGAGCAGATTCTCGCGGCCCTCGGCTGATCCCGACAGACAGGGAGAGACCGATGACCGACGGCGGCAACATGCGCCCGCTGCGCTTTACCCATTTCGGGGCGGCGGGCTGGAAAATCACGGACGGCGAGACGGTTATCCTGCTCGACCCCTATCTGTCGCGGGTGCGGTTTCAGGGCCGGCGTTACGGCCCCCATGACGCCACCGAAATCCCGGACGACCCGCGCCCGGTGGTGAAGATGAGCGAGCCGGCCGGCCACGACACGGCGACCATCGACCGCCACGTGCCCGAGGCCGATTTCATCATCCTGTCCCATTCCCATTTCAACCACGCCATGGACGTGCCCTATATCGCCAACAAGACGGGTGCGGTGGTGATCGGCACGGAAAGTACCTGCAACATCGCCATCAACGGCGGCGTGCCGGACGAACAGATCCACGCCGTGCGGGGCGGCGAGGATTATCAGTACGAGACCTTTTCCATCCGCGTGATCCCAAGCCTGCATTCGGCCCTGTCCTGCAAACTGTACAAGGACTTCGGCACCATCCCGGTGCAGGACGACCCGCTGTGCCTCGATGATTATGTCGAGGGCGGCACGCTCGCCTATCTGATCCGCATGGGCGGGCGGGAAATTCTGCTGTTCGGTTCCATGAACTTCATCGAGCGCGAGGTCGAGGGCCTGCGCCCGGACGTCGCCTTCATCGCCTCGGCGCCGCCGCGCCTCGACATACACGACTACACGGCGCGCCTGATGCGCTGCCTGGGCAATCCCCCGCTGGTGGTCGCGACCCATTGGGACGACCAGGGCCTGCCCTTCGGCGCCCCCCAGGACAAGGCCTTGGCCCATACGGAGGGGTTCATCCAGGAGGTCAAGGCGGCATCGCCCAAGACCGAGGTCTTCGTGCCGCGTCATTTCCAGACCCTGGCCATCGATGCCCAGGGCCGGATGTGCGTGGCCGACTAGCGGCGCGGGCTGTTCCGGCCTCCCGCCCCGCGTGCTAGGGTCGGCAAAACTTTCTTGGGAGGATACCAACATGACCGCCATCAACACCCTGTTGCCGACCTCGCTGGTCGGCTCCTACGCTCAGCCCAACTGGCTGCTCGACCGGGCCAAGCTGGCCGGGCGCTTCCCGCCGCGCACGCGGGCGAAGGAACTGTGGCGCATCGATCCGGAATATCTGGAAGAAGCCCAGAACGACGCCACCATCCTGGCCATCCGCGATCAGGAACGGGCCGGGCTCGACATCATCACCGACGGTGAGATGCGCCGCGAAAGCTATTCCAACCGCTTCGCCACGGCGCTGTCGGGCGTCGACATCGACAATCCGGGCGAAGCCCTCGACCGGTCCGGCCATCCCAATCCGGTGCCGCGCATTGTCGGTAAGATCACCCGCATGCATGCGGTCGAGGTCGAGGACGTGAAATTCCTGCGCGCCAATACGGACCGCAAGATCAAGATCACCGTGCCCGGTCCCTTCACCATGTCGCAGCAGGCGCAGAACGATTTCTATGCATCGGAGGCCGACCTCGCCATGGATTACGCCGCCGCCGTGAACGAGGAAGTCCGCGACCTGTTCGCCGCCGGCGCCGATGTGGTGCAGCTGGATGAACCTTACATGCAGGCCCGCCCGGAAAAGGCCGAGGAATACGGGCTGGCCGCCCTCAACCGCGCCCTCGACGGGATCGAGGGCGAGACGGCCGTGCATATCTGTTTCGGCTATGCCGCCATCATCCACGACCGGCCCGAGGGCGGGTATTCCTTCCTGCCGCAGTTGGCCGCCTGTTCGGTCTGCGACATCTCCATCGAGACGGCGCAGTCGCATCTCGATTGCACGGTGCTGGAAACCCTGCCGGAAAAGAACATCATCCTGGGCGTGCTGGATCTCTCGACCCACGATATCGAAACGCCGGAAACAGTGGCCGACCGCATCCGCAAGGGCCTTGCCCATCATCCGGCGGAAAAGATCATCGTGGCGCCGGATTGCGGGCTCAAGTATCTGCCCCGCGACGTCGCCTTCGGCAAGATGAAGGCCATGGCCGACGGTGCGGCCATCGGCCGCGCGGAAATCGCCAAATAAGAAACGCTAAGAGAGCAAAAGAAAGCCGACCCATGACCAAGACCAATACCCGGGTGCTGTTCAATTCCACGCCCGAGGGCCTGCCCGTACCGGACAACTTCCGCCTGGACGAAACCCCCGTGCCCGAACCGGGGGCGGGGCAGTTCCTGCTGCGCAATTTGTATCTCTCCCTCGATCCCTATCAGCGCATGCTGATGGGCGGCGGCTGGACCTACAGCCCCAACGTGCTGAAGCCGGGCGACCTCATGGTCGGGCGCGTGTTGGGTGAGGTGATCGCAACCAACAATCCGGATTTCCCCATCGGCACACATGTTGTCGGGCGGCTCGGCTGGCAGACCCATGTGGTGTCGGACGGATCGGATTTGGATTTCGTCGTCACGCCCAAACCGGGGGTGCCGCTCTCGTCCTATCTCGGGGTTTGCGGGTCGACCGGCGTCACCGCCTGGGTCGGGCTCAAGATTACGGGTCAGCCCAAGGCGGGGGAGACGGTCGTCGTCTCCGCCGCCGCCGGATCGGTCGGCAGCTGCGTCGGTCAGTTGGCCAAGGACATGGGCTGCCGCGCCGTCGGCATCGCCGGCGGGCCGGACAAATGCAAACTGGTGGTCGATGAATTCGGCTTCGACGCCTGCATCGACTACAAGGCCCCGGACCTGGCGGGCCAGTTGAAGACGGCCGCGCCCGACGGCGTCGACGTCTATTTCGACAACGTGGGCGGCAAAATCCTGGAAACGGTGATGGGCCAGTGCAACCGCCTGGCGCGCATTCCCGTCTGCGGCGTGTTGGCGCGCTACAACGAAACGGGTGAAGCCTACGGCAACCGCAACATGCACCTGTTCTTCGACAAGTCGCTGAAGATGGAAGGCTTCGTGCTCAACGCCCATAAGGCCATCTGGCCCCAGGCGCGGGCGGAACTGGAGGCCATGGTCGCCGACGGCCGCATGGCCTATCGCGAGACCGTCGCCCAGGGCATCGCCGCCGCGCCCGAAGCCTTCATCGGCATGCTGCAGGGCAAGAACCTGGGCAAGCAGCTGGTCAAGCTGACCTGACGTTTCGCCCTGGGTTTACGCGCAGGTCGCCCCCCGCAGATGCGCCTTGCCGTCGGTGCCGAAGGTGCCGCGGGCGTTTCCTTCGCCGATCTTGGGGTGGGTGAACAGGCCGAGGATCTCGGCGCCCGCGATTTCCTCGCCCGTCACATAGGCTTGGCCCTCGGCGGAATTTTCCAGGCGGTCATCCAGGTCGATCGAGAATACGAAGGTGCGGCCCGGGGTGAAGTTGCTGAAATGCAGGGTCAGTTCCTCCGCCCCGTCGGCGACCACGGGAGCCTGCATCAGGCCGACTTCGCCTTCGACGGCTTCGAACTGCTGTGGCTCCGACGCGCCGGCGCCGCCGAAATCCGTGTCGAACACCACGTGCCCGGCGGAATTCGCCGCGTGGAATTCCAGGCTCAGCAGGGTCCAGGGCTCCAGGCTTTTGTTTTCTATGATGAACAGGTCGGGGCTTGAATCGATAAAGCGAATGAGGACCTCGGGCCCGCAGGCGCGCGCCGCGGGGCCCAAAACCAGGCCCAAGATCAATGCCACCGTGCCGATGAACACGCGTCGCATGACGCTGCCTCCCTTGGGGCCTCCCTAGGCCGCCCCGCATCTCAAAGCATGGCCGAAGTCTCAGGCGGCGGCAAGCAGATGGATGGAGAACAGGCTGTCCGCGTCGGTCCAATGCTGCTGCGCGCGCCAGCCGGCGCCGCCGGCGACGCGGTGGAAATCCTCGACCGCGTATTTATAGGAATTTTCCGTATGGATGGTCTCGCCCGCGCGGAAGTCGAAGGCATGGCCGTCGATCCGCACCGTCTGGTCGACCGTGCTTTCCAGATGCATCTCGACCCGGCCCTCGCCGTCGTCATAGCGCACGCGATGGGCGAAGCGCGCACGGTCGAAGCCGCCGCCCAGTTCCCGGTTGATGCGATCCAGAAGGTTCAGGTTGAAGTCTGCGGTCACGCCCTTGGCATCGTCATAGGCCGGCAGCAGCACGTCCAGGTCTTTTTTCAGGTCGACGCCAACCACCATGAAGGCGTCGTCGCCGAGCATGCGCCGGGCGCGGGCAAGGAAGCCGGCCGCCTGGGCGGGCTCGAAATTGCCGATGGTGGAGCCCGGAAAGAAACCGACCGTGGGCGCATCGTCGAGGGCGGATGGAAGGGGAAGCTCGGCGGTGAAATCGCCGACCACGGGAATGACCTCCAGATGCGGCAGGCGGCTGGCGAGGGCACCGGCGGCGGCCTCCAGATAATCGGCGGCGACGTCGATGGGCACGTAGCCGCGGAGATCGGTCAGGGCGTTGAGGAACAAATCCGACTTGCGGCTTGACCCCGATCCGAATTCCACGACCCAGGCCCCGGCCGGCAGGGCCGCCCCCAGATCGTCCGCGATGTCGGTCAGCAGGGCAAGTTCCGTGCGCGTCGGATAGTATTCGTCGAGATGAGTGATTTCCTCGAACAGGGCAGAGCCGCGAACGTCATAGAGCCATTTGCAGGGCAGGGTCTTGGTGGCGGCGGACAGCCCGTCGATGACGTCGCGCAGGAAGGCTTCCCTGCCGTCGTCGTCCAATCCTGTGTCTTCAACATCGGCGAAGGCGTCCATCGTTGTCTCACCCATCCTCGGCAAGGCGCAGGCCGGTGAACTGCCAGCGCTGATGCGGATAAAAGAAGTTGCGGTAGGTGGCGCGCGCGTGCCCTTCCGGTGTGGCGCAGGACCCGCCGCGCAACACGTTCTGCCCCGACATGAATTTGCCGTTGTATTCGCCGCCGGCCCCGTCCGTGGCCTGGAAGCCGGGATAAGGGGCATAGGCGCTGGCCGTCCATTCCCAGACGTCGCCGAACATCTGCTGCAGGCCGTCACGGTCCTGTGCCGGGGCGGGGCGCAGGCGGCCCGAACCCGCGAAGTTGCCGGTAACCGGCAGCTCTCCGGCCGCCGCCTCCCATTCGAATTCCGTCGGCAGGCGTTTGCCGGACCAGCGGGCGAAGGCATCGGCCTCGAACAGGCTGATGTGGGTCACCGGGGCATCCGGGTCGACGGGCTGCGGCCCCTTCAGGGTCATGGTCCACCAGTCGCCGTCGCGGTCTTCCCAATACAGGGGCGCCGACCAGCCTTCGGCCTGGACCGTGGCCCAGCCGTCGGACAGCCACAACAGGGGGTCGGCATAGCCGCCGTCGGCGATGAAGGCCATCCATTCGCCGTTGGTCGCCGGGCGCGAGGCCAGGCGGAACGGCCGCACCAGGGCGTCATGGCGCGGTGTTTCGCAGTCGAACGCGAAGTCGCCGCCCGAGGTGTCGGCGCCGACGGGCAGGATGCCGCCGTCAAAAGCGATCCAGCGCAGATCCGGCGCCCCGCTGCCCGTGGCCAGCGGTTCCGCCGGGCGATAGGCGGGCTTCAGGGGGTTTTGCGCGAACAGGTGCAGAATGTCGGTCAGCAGAAGTTCCTGATGCTGCTGTTCGTGGTGCAGGCCCAATTCGATAATGTTCAGCAGGTCTTCGTCCGCGCCGCCCTTGCTCATAAGGTCGGCCAGGGCGGCGTCCACATGATGCCGGTAAGCGATCACGTCGGCCAGCGGCGGGCGGGTCAACAGGCCGCGCTGGGGCCGCGGCTGGCGCGAGCCGACGCTGTCGTAGTAGGAATTGAACAGATAGGCGAAGCGGTCGTCGAACAGCTGATAGCCGGGATGGCCGGGTTCCAGAACAAGGGCTTCGAAGAACCAGCTGGTATGGCCGAGATGCCATTTGGCGGGGCTGGCGTCGGCCATGGACTGGGCCGTGGCGTCGGCGTCGGACAGACCTTCGGCCAGGGCCAGGGTTTCGGCACGCATCGCCTGAAGCCGCCGCAGAAGGGCTTCTGATGCCTCGGCCGCCGATGTCTTGTTCAGTTCGGCGCGTCGGTTCTGAGATGCCATGAAACGCTGTTCGTGAATGCTTCCGCATGAATTTTGGTGCGCGCGGCTGGTTCCGCGCGGCAGGGTTCCCGCAAACCTTAACGGACGGGTCCAGGCCTGTGTGGATTATTTATTCACAGTTGCGTTACGCCCCGATGACCAACCAATGCGGCGGCCCGGCCACGGCGGGGGCTTAAATCTGATCGTCGCGGAAATACTCGTCGTCGCGGCCGCCGCCCTGCTTGATAAGTTCGTAGTCGCGCCAGTATTCCTCGACGTCGTCACCGGGCTGGGGGCCCGTGCCGATGCCGTACTGTTCCCACTTTTCGCGGTCGCTCAGCTTGTCCATGTCCGGCTTTTTGGGCGAGGTCATTTTCAGCAGCACGCCCGCGACGACGGTCGCGACAATCAGCACGATGCCGATGGGCAGCCAGCCCAGTTGTTTAATTAATTCCACCGTGACCTCCTTTGCGTGGTCCCCGCAGGCATTCCCCGTCTCCGCCCCTCAATAGAGACGGCGCGCCGCGCCCGGGTCCCCGATTCCCGGAAAATCGTCACGCGAGCGGGGAAGCTTATACCGCGAAATGCTGACAGACAACTGACACATTAGAGAAAATTGATTGTTCCCAAGGGCTTCGCATATCGCCCCTGCTGGGGGGCTGCTGACCTTGCGATGCCCGCCCTCCGGCGCCTAAAAGGGGTGCCAAGATGCGGCATTCTGGGCACTTATTTCGCCGGTGGACCGCGCAGGGCGCGGCCTTTCTTCTTCTGCTGTCGGTTGTCCCGGCAGCGGGCATGGCTGCGTCCGCGCCGGTTCGCGCGGCCGAAGCGGCGGAAGTGACCGGCCTGCGCCTGGGCCGCCATGCCGGTTTCCTGCGTCTGGTGTTTGATTTGACGGCGTCCCCCGGTTATGACGCCCGGGCCACGGGCCGCCGGACCTTCGAGATCAGCCTGCCGCACGCGGCCTTGCCACCCGAAGGCCACGCGGCGTTGGCGGATGACCCGCTCGCCCCCGATCTGATCGTCCGCCCGGCCAAGGGAGATGGGCCGCTCCGCTTTCAGGTGATCAGCCGCTTCGATGCCTTTATCCGCCGTGCCTTCATTCTCGATCCGCCCAGGGGCGGCGCATCACCGGGCAACGGCCCCTGGCGGCTGGTTCTCGACATCGTGCCGCGTCCGGGACAGCGAACCCCGGCCGAGGACGGCGGCCCGGTGCTGGCGGCGCTGCCGCCGCTTCACGGCATCGCCCCCGATGTAACCGGCGCGCCGCCGCGCCCGGCACCGTTGGCCGAGACCCCCCCAGGCGTGCCCCCCGAAACACCCCCAGAAACGATGAATGCCCCCGGCCCAGCGCAGATCGAGGTTTCCTGGGCGCGGGCCAGCCGTATCCTGCGTGAACTGCAGGACCATCAGGCGCCCGAGGCGGACCTGCCGCCCGCGCCGCAACTGGTTTTGCCGCCCAAGTATCGCCGGCCGGTCGTACCGCTGCGGTGATTCCGATGGGCCGGTGGGCTCGCATTCTGCGTCGCAGATCGGCAATGCCGAATAATTATGTCAACGCGACCGTGTGCCGATTGATACGGCCGGGCGGCGTGCGAAAAGACCTTCTGCACGGCATAACGCACGGAACAGTGCCGTTTACCGACCTTTCCACCGTCAAGAATAAGCCAAGTGATTCAATGGCTTTGTAAGCTTTATGTCAGCTACGCGTCAGGCTGGTGTCAGGGCCGTCTGGCATAAGACGTGCAACTTCGATTGCGCCGTTCAGGGAGCTTGGTGCTCTTGCCCCCGGGACGGTTTTCTTGATGGGAAGGTCTTGGGCCAACATCCGCATCAATGCATCGGTCGCACGGCGGGCCAAACACGCCGGTGATTGAGTGTCGCGGATTTCCTCGAAACGAAGACGACTTTGCGGAGTGAATTAGAATGACCATAAACATGAAAAAAGTGACTGTGCTCGGCGCCGTCATGGCCGCCGCGTTGTATGCGGGCCAGGCTCAGGCCGCCAATTCCGTTTCTGCCGGCGCCAGTGTCGAAATCGCGGCTCCGATCTCCATCTCGCAGACGACGGCGCTTGCCTTCGGGAACATCGGCCCCAGCGGCACGGCCGGTACGGTGGCGATTTCCCTCGCCGGCGCGCAGAGCGTGACGGGCGGCGTGACGGCCCTTGGCGGCACGATTGCTGCCGGTGCTTTCTCCGTGACCGGCGCCAGCGGCGCTTCCTACAGCGTTACGGTTCCCGCGTCCGTCAGCCTGACCGGCCCGGGCACGGCGATGACCGCGACCCTGACCAATGACGGCGGCGGTTCGCTCACGGGCGGCACCGACACCTTCAACGTTGGTGGCACGCTCTCGGTCGGCGCCAGCCAGGCCGCCGGCAGCTATTCGGGCACCTACACGGTTTCCGTCAACTATCAGTAATTCCGCAACGCATGGCCCGGTCCCGGCGCCAATCCGGGGCCGGCCATGTGTGCGCGAATGCTGGTTCTCGTTGATCCCGTGCTAGGTTGAAGGTCATCATGACCACGCCACGCACCATTATAAGACGTTTGCACGCGGTCGCTCTTCTGGCAGCCGCGTTCATTCTGTCCGCTCCGCTGACCGATGGGTTGATGGCGCGGGTCGTTCCCGGCTGGGGCCAGGCCCAGGCGCAATCCGTCAATATCACGGAACGGCGCACCCTGCTGTTCGGCAAGGTCGCAACATCCAACATCCCCGGTACGGTCGTGATCACGCCGTCGGGCGGCAAATCAGTGACCGGCGGCGTCATCGACCTGGGCAAGAACCACCGTGAGGCCGAATTCCGCATCACCGGGCCGGACAATGCGCTGGTCATTGTGACCCTGCCGACCACGGCGACGCTTACCGGCGGCGGTGGCAGCGGCACGCTCAGCAATTTCACCATGAACCTGAGCAATCCCATCGATCTGGGGCGGCGCGGTCGCGTGGACATTTCCGTCGGCGCGACCCTGAGTCTGGGCACCAATCTGCCGGGTGCGGATTACAGCGGTTCATTCACCGTCTACGTGGACCCACAGTGATGGGTGGGCTTTCCGTCGGAGGCAAAGCAGGCGGCTTCGCAGGGCTGATTATGCTATGCTGCGCCAACGCCATTCCCGGTCGAAGGTCCGATCAAAAAATGACGGCGCGACGCAAATTGAAATTTTCCGGCCTGCGGCATGCCGCGGCCGCCCTGCTGGCCGGGCTCGCCCTGACCGCCCTGCCGGGTGTTGCGGGTTCCGCCGCCGCCGGTTCCAACATCTCGTCTCGTGTCACGGTCCAGATCGTCCGTCCCGCGGGCGTGATCGGACTGCAGGAACTGTCGAATGCGCAAGGCTTTCTGACGGCGCCGGACTCGGGCGGTGCCGATCCCTTGGCGCAGGCCGCCAGTCCCGTGCGGCGTGGGGCCGTTGCCCCGCCGTCATCGGGCGGCGCGCTGGCCGCGGCAATCGCCATTTCGGGTTTCCCCAACCAAAGCTTTTCGCTGACCCTGACGGATTCCTTGGTGGTGGTGACCGATACCGGAGAACTGGTGGTCACGAATTTCGACCACAACGCGGGCAATAGCCCGACCATCGGCGGGGACGGCGCCGCGCAAATCGCCATCGGCGCCAAGTCGCAAAGCGGATCGCCGGCAACCCTGCAACAGTTGACGACCAACGCGGGCGGCCCGGCCCCCGGGGCAGACGGCGCCGCCGATCCTAATCTCGTTGCCGTGACCGTGCAGACGGCCGAGGGCCCGCAGATCATCCAAATTCAACGTCCGGACAACTTCGGTCCGACCATCTTCGGTGAAAAGTTTTTCACCGTTATGGTTTCCTATAACTGAATGTTCGGATAAACCTTGAGCACACGCGACGCGTTATACAAAACAATGGTTTAGGGGAGTGTCGGCATGCGTCCAACCAGATTGATCCCGGGGATCGCCCTGGTGCTTATGATCGCCGGTTTGGCGGGCTATGCCTGTCCCGCGGCGGCGCAGGGATTCGGTGACCTGGTCGTATCGCCGACCCGCGTCGAACTTGAGGGCCGGAACCGGTCCGCCACCGTCACGCTGACCAACCGGGGATCGGAAACGGCGCTGTTCCGGATTTCCCTGATCGCCATGGAAATGGATGAACAAGGCAGCCTGAAGGCCGTCGACCAACCGCCGGCCGGCATGATGACGGCGGAGGAATTGGTTCGTTATGCGCCGCGGCAGGTCGATATTCCGCCGGGCGGCACGCAGACGGTGCGCCTGATCCTGCGCAAACCGACGGAGCTGGCGGCGGGCGAGTACCGCTCGCACATGTTTTTCCGCGCCGTTCCGCCCGAGGATGCCGGTCGCGCCGTTGACGAAAAAGCCGGCCAAGGCGGGGTTTCCGTCAAGCTGACGCCGATCTTCGGGATCACCATTCCGGTGATCGTCCGCCATGGGGATTTGGACCTCAAGGTCGCGATGTCGGATTTCGCCGTGGTGCCGGACAAGGAAAAGAAGAAGCTGACATTCAAGTTATCGCGCCAGGGCACAAAATCAGCCTATGGCGACGTGAAGGTCGAATACCTGCCTGCCGGTGGCGGCGCGCCGATTGTCGTGGGCGAGGTTACGCGCCTTGCGGTGTTCACGCCCAACACGGACAGAATGGTGGAGGTGCCGCTTGTCGTGCCTCCGGGAATTACCCTGGGCAAGGGGATGTTGAAGGTCCTCTATCGTCAAGTCGACGGAGACACGACACTGGCCGCGGGTGAAGTTACGCTACCATAATCAAGACGGCGGGTCCCCGGCGGGGGCGGCGCCAAGTCCCGGAAGCGAGGCAGACCGGCATGACGGAAACGCCGGCGGTAATGTTCCGCCTGGTGTCGCCGTTATGAGCCGCTGTCTGCTGACCGTACGCAGAGGATGCTGGGCGGCGCTTGTTCTTGTCTGGGCGGCGTTCTGCCTGTCGGCGGGGGCGGTCTGGGCGCAAAGCGGCGACAACCGCGATCGCCTCAACCTGCGCGAACCCTTGATCCTGGAACTGCGGCTTGGCGACCTGCGGCTCAGCGACGGATTCCCGGCCCTTTTGTCCGGCTCATCCCTGGAACTGCCTCTGGGGGACCTTGCCCGGGCCCTCGATTTTCCCATTTCCGCCGATGCGCAGGCGGGTATCGCCGGGGGCTGGTTTCTTGCGGAAAACCGGCTGTTCTCCCTATCCCTGAGCCGCCGGGAAGTGACCATCGAAGGCAGGTCACGGACCTTTGATCCAGCCCTGGTGCATGCCGCCGACGGGGACATCTACGTCGATGTGCGCCTGTTGTCGCAATGGTTTCCCATCGACATTGCGTTCGATCTTCCGAACTTGACCACGACCCTGACCTCGCGGGAACCGTTGCCCATCGAATCCCGGCTGGCCCGGGAAGATGCGCGCGAACGGGCATTGCGCCAACGCGGCCCGGACCGCGACTATCCCAAGGAGAAGCAAACGCCGGGCCTGATCTCGGTCCCCCGCGCGGATGTTTATGTCCAGGGTTTGCGGGCGACCAATGGATCGCAGACCAAACGTTATTCCTATTCCTACAACATGACCGGCGCGGCCGATGTTGCCGGAACCAACGCCAGCGTGTTCGTCAGCGGCGAGAACGGTCAGGCCATATCCGACATCCGCACGACCTTCGAGCGCACGGACCTGGAGGGTCGTCTGGGTGAAAGCCTGCTGGGTGATCTGGGCGCCACGCAGATCAGGGGCGGCGACATCTATACCCCGCAGTTCGCGTTGACCACGCGCAGTCAGGTCACAAACGGTGCGACGATCACCAATTTTCCGGTCGGCGGCACCCCCGATGAAT
This sequence comes from bacterium SCSIO 12827, assembly GCA_024397995.1. Taxonomy (NCBI): domain Bacteria; species bacterium SCSIO 12827. The sequence continues at coordinate 52,813 of CP073746.1, forward strand.
TCGACCGCATCACCCTGACCGGGGACCTGCCGTTGGGTTGGGAAATGGAGGTTTACCGCAACGAAACCCTGATCGACTTCGCCGAGGCGCGGTCTGACGGGCGCTATGAATTCACCGACGTGCCGCTTCTGTTCGGGGTCAACGTGGTGCGCCTGGTGTTCTACGGGCCGCAAGGCCAGGTGCGCGAAGAAACCCGCCAGATCCGCGTCGGCCTCGACCAGATCAAGCCGGGTGAGGTCAAGTACGAGATTTCCGCCGGCCTGCACGACGACCGTCTGATCGCCAACCAGCGCGTATCGGGCACCGACAGCCGGCGCGACCAGGCGCGCATGCTGGCGCGGGTGCAGACGGGGCTCAGCAAAAATCTGTCGCTGGGCGGCAGCATTGTCGCCATTCCCCGCGATGACGGCGGCCGCGACACCTATGTCGGCACGACGCTGGCGACCTCGTTCGGCAACCTGTTCGGCAAGGTCGATCTGGTCGATCAGCAGGACGGCGGCTGGGCGACGCGGATGATGGCGCAGACCTCCATCCTTGGGTTTTCGACGATCCTGGAACACAACATCACGAAGAATTTCCTCAGCGAACAGTTCACCGGCACGGGGGATTCCAAACTTAATTCTTCGACCACCTTGCGGGTGGACGGGGCGATTTCCGTGTTCGATCTGCCGCAGATGCCGGTCAGCCTGACCATTGATCATGACCGCTTCGTCAATGGTGACAAGACGACGACCCTGTCCAACCGCATGACGGTGCCCATCGGCCGCCTGTCGGTGACCCATACCCTGGATTATTCGCGGACCAAGACCTCGACGGGTGTGGACAAGTCGGCGTCGGGCACGTTTCTTTTGGGGGGTCGGGTCGGCGACGTGCGCCTGCGCGGCACGGTCGGCTACAAGGTGCTGCCGGAAACGGATTACGGCACCATGACCTTGACGGCGGACAAGCGCATTTCAAAGAACCTGGAAATCAGCCTGGGGCTTGAACGCTCGGCGCCGCCGGACATCGTCAACTCCGTGTCCTTCGGGCTCAACAGGCTGACCGAATGGTCGGCCTGGGGCCTGGATCTGGAATATTCCGACGACGCCGTGTTCCAGGCCCGGGTCAACATGGCCATGTCCTTCGGTGTCAATCCGGCGACGGGCCGGCCGCAGGTCACCGCGGACCGCATCGCCACCCAGGGGGCGTTGATGAGCCGCGTGTTCCTGGATCACAACGGCAACGGCGTGTTCGATGACGGCGACGCGCCGATGGAAGGGGTGCGGTTGGAAATCGACCGCGGCATTCAACGCAACAAGACCGACGCCGACGGCTTCGTCTATATCACCTCGGTCACCCCCAACCGCAATCTGATGGTCAAGCTGGATGCCGACAGCCTGGGCGACCCGTTCCTGGTGCCGTCGAAAAAGGGCGTGTCGATCGTGGCCTATCCGGGCAGCACGGCGCGGGTCGACTTTCCCGTGGTCACGACGGGTGAAATCGACGGCACCGTGTTCAAGGTCGAAGGCACCAAGGTGTTTCCCGTTTCCGGGGCCGAGGTTCAGATGCTCGATGCCGAGGGCAATGTGGTGCGCGAACTGCGTTCCGCCTTCGACGGCTTCTACCTGATGGAATTCGTGCCTCCGGGTGCCTACAGCCTGCGCATCAATCCGGAGCAGCTGACCAAGCTGGGTCTCGTCACCGAGGGCGTGCGCCGGGCGACGATCGAAGGTGACGGCACGGTGATCAGCGGCCAAGACTTCGTGCTGCGGGCGCAGGGTACGGACGCCCCGGCTGATGCGCCGGCGCCAAGCCCCGTGCCCGCACAAACCCCTGACCCGGCAGACCTGCCGCCGCCGCCGACGGCGGTGCCTGTCGTCCCCGTCACTCCGGCTCCGCCGCAATAGTCCGGTAGAAGGGGGTTGGCAGGCTTCGCCCGCTGGGCTTAAGTGGCGGAACGCGTCGCCCGCAACGGGCGGCCTTCAAAAAACGACTTAACGGGAGCCCATCCATGGCCATCCAACGCCACAACGTAACCTTTGACCGCCTGTCCGACGGCGTGCTGGCCAAATGGCGGGCGATCCCCCCCGCCATCGTGTCCGACATGATGAACCGCACCCAATGCATGGCCGGGCGCATCAAACCGGTGAAAAAGGGCATGAGGGCCTGTGGCCAGGCGCGCACGGTGACCTGCATGGTCGGCGACAATTCGGCGGCGCATTACGCCATCGGCCTGCTCAACCCGGGTGAGATCCTGGTCATCGACGCCGGCGGCTATGCCGACGTGGCAGTCTGGGGCGGAATCATGACCCACGGCGCCGTCGCCAAGAAGGCGGGCGGCGTGGTTATCGACGGCGCCATGCGCGACGTCGCCGAAATCGCCGAAATGGGTCTGCCCGCGTTCTGTGCCGCCCATGTCCCCCAGGGGCCGCACAAGGGCTTCGGCGGCGTCATCGACGGCACCATTTCCTGCGGCGGGGCGGCGGTGTCGCCGGGCGACATCGTGATCGGCGACGATGACGGCGTGGCCGTGGTGCCGCTGGCCCGCGCCACGGAACTGCTGGTCGCCTCGATCCAGAAGATCGCCGATGAGGACGCGACCATCGCCCGCATCAAGGCCGGTGAAACCACGGCCCAGATGATGGGCCTGCCGGAACCGGAATTGTTGCCCTAAAAATCCACAAGGACGCCTGCCGCCATGACCGTTCCCGCTTCGCCGTCCGTTGAAACCGTGCGGATCGGCAATGCCGATTTTCCGCGCCGCCGGCTGATTTCCGGCACACCGCCGCTGGAACGGCTGGCCAACCTGTCCGGTCATGGCGGCCGGGCGCCGATCCTGGTCAAGCGTGACGACCTGACCGGGCTTGGGTTGGGGGGCAACAAGGTGCGCAAGCTGGAATTCTATACGGGTCACGCGCTGGCCCAGGGCTGCGACACCTTGATCATCACCGGCGCCGTGCAATCCAATTACGTGCGGGTCACGGCGGCGGCGGCCTGCGCCGCCGGTCTGGACTGTCACATCCAATTGGAAGACCGCGTCGCCGGCATGGACGCGGGTTACCGCACGGGCGGCAACGTGTTGCTCGACCGGATGTTCGGCGCCACCCTGCACCATCTGCCGGCGGAGGCGACGGAGGCCGACGCCGATGCCGGCCTGGATGCCATCGCTGATGACTTGCGAGCCAAGGGGCGCAATCCTTATGTGATCCATTTGGGGGCGGCGTTCGAGCCGCGCGGCGCGCTCGGCTACATCCTGGCGGCCCGGGAAATTCTCGACCAGATCGCCCAAGCCGGGGTCACGGTGACCCAGGTCGTCATTGCATCCGGCAGCGGGCAGACCCATTCGGGGCTTCTGACCGGCTTGCGTCTCGCGGGCTCGACCCTGCCGGTGACTGGCGTCTGCGTGCGCCGCGATGCGGTCCAGCAGCAGGCTCGCATCACCCAGGTCTGCGGCAACCTGGGCCGCCTGATCGGCCGCCCGGACCTGGTCGGGCCCGATGACATCGTCGTCACCGATCGCTTTCTCGCTCCCGGCTACGGCAAGAATTCGCCGGAAACCTGGGCGGCGTTCCTTGCCGCCGCGCGCCAGGAAGGTCTGCTGCTCGATCCCGTCTATACCTCGAAATCCTTCGCCGGCGCCCTGGCCATGGCCGATGACCGTGACGCCATGGCGGGCGGCGCGGTACTCTATCTTCACACCGGTGGCCTGCCGGCCCTGTTCGCCTACGAGGCCGCCATCGACGAGGCCCTTGCCGCCGCGGGCCCGCAACCGCAACCAGGACAATGACCCGTTAGGGAAAGACCATGATGGACTGTTTCGCCAAGCCGGGGGCCGCCGCCGTCCCCGTTACTCCCGTCGCCGCCAAGGACTTCAAGGCCTGGCTTGCCAAGCAGGACGCCCCGACCCGCGCCTGGGTCACGGGCAACGGCTTCATGGCCGCGGCCGGGCGCCATCTCGTGATCCCCAACGCCAAGGGCGGCGTCGGCCGCGTCGTGCTGGGCCGGGGCGAGGCCGCCAGCATGTGGGATTTCGGTGATCTGCCCAAGAAACTGCCGGCCGGGCGCTATGTGCTCGACGGCCTGAACGCCAAGAAGGACGCGGATGCTGCCACGGCGGCGGCGCTGGCCTGGGCGCTCGGCAGTTATCATTTCGGGCGCTACAAGGCGGGCGGCAAGATCGCGGCCAAGCTGGTCTGGCCGGCGGACTGTGACCGCGTCCGTGTCGAACGCGAAGCCAAGGGCACGATTTTGTGCCGCGACCTCATCAACACGCCGACCAACGACATGGGGCCGGGTGACCTGGCCGATGCGGCCCGCGCCTTGGGGCGTGCCTTCAAGGCCCGGGTGCGGGTGATCGAGGGCGATCAGCTTCTCAAGAAAAACTTTCCGGCCATCCATGCGGTCGGCCGCGCGTCGGACCGCGCGCCCCGGTTGATCGACCTGACCTGGGGGCCGGCCAATGCGCCCAAGGTGACCCTGGTCGGCAAGGGGGTGTGTTTCGATACGGGCGGGCTCGACATCAAGACCGCCGCCGGCATGAAGTTCATGAAAAAGGACATGGGCGGGGCCGCGCACGTGCTGGGTATCGCCAATGTGCTGATGGCGGCGGGGGCCAAGATCAGGCTGCGCGTGCTGATCCCGGCGGTGGAAAATTCGATCTCGGGCAACGCCATGCGGCCGCTCGACATCGTCGCGACGCGGCGCGGCACGACGGTGGAAATCGGCAATACGGACGCCGAGGGGCGGGTCATCCTGGCCGATGCCCTGTGGGATGCGGTGGCCGAATCGCCGGATCTTTTGATTGATTTCGCGACCCTGACGGGCGCGGCGCGGGTGGCGCTCGGCACGGATCTGCCGGCCCTGTTCTGCAACGACGACAAATTGGCCGCCGACATCACGGCCGCCGGTCAGGCGGTCGAAGACCCCCTGTGGCGCCTGCCGTTGTGGGACGGCTACCGATCCATGGTCGAGGGCGCGCAGGCGGATCTCACCAATTCGCCGGAGGGCGGTTACGCCGGGGCCATCACGGCGGCCCTGTTCCTGGAACATTTTGCGACGCCGGAAAAGGGCAAGCCCGTGCCCTGGGCCCATGTCGACCTGATGGCCTGGAACCTGAAGTCGCGGCCCGGCCGCCCCCAGGGCGGCGAGGCCATGGGGCTCCGTGCCATGGCGGCGATGATCCTCAGACGGTTCGCCTAGGCGGCTTGTCAGGGCCGGACAAATGAATTAGAAGTTCCGACAACGTAATGAAAGTCGGGGTGCCGGGCCGGACGGCGGTGGGATGGCCCGCACAGGGGAATTAAGTTCATGGAATTAAACGAACTTCAGGCATTGGACATCTGGCGCCGGGCGATTGTTTCCAGCGTGCGCCTGGATGCCCCGGACCTGTCGGCGCGCCAGATGGCGCTGCTGCTGACGGTGTATCTGACGCCGCCGCCCCATACGGTGCGCGGCATGGCGGATATCCTCAAAGTCTCCAAGCCGGCAGTGACACGGGCCGTTGACCGCCTGTCCGAATTGAATTTCGTGCGCCGCAAGGTCGATGAAAACGACCGCCGCAGCGTGCTGATTCAGCGCACGGTGCCGGGTTCCGTGTTCCTGCGCGAATTCGGCGAACTGATCACCGCCGCGGCCAAGCTGGGCCTGGCGACGGACGACACGGGGCTGCCGCCAGGATACTAAGCCAGGGCGCCGGTCCCGGAAGGTCTGAAATTCGGCCCGCATCGGAATCAAACCGAAAACCCATCGAACCGCTAAAACATCGAATCGACCCGAAAATCGGACCGGTCCAGGATCGAATGGCGTATTCGGCGCGTCCCGTTTTCGGGAAATGGCGGAATCAGGCGTTCTGCACGCCCTGCCAGGCATTGTTGCGGAACCGCATGAGATAGGTCGGCAGGATTGCTTCGGCCGCCCGGGGCGCGATACCCAGATTTTTCAAGGTCTTGACCTTATCGCCGACGACATTGTCCCGGCGCAGCAACTGCACCTGATCCGACGTCAGCGGCGGCACCGGCAGCAGGCCGAGGACCGCCGCCTGAATTCCCGCCGCCCAATAGGGCAGCGGCAGCAGGCAGCGCTTGCGGCCGGTCTGGGCCATCACAAGCTGCATCAGCTCGCGGAAGGAATAGACCGTGGGGCCGCCCAGTTCGAACACTTGGCCGGGGGCCTTGGCGTCGCTCAGCGCCGCCATCACGGCGTCGGCCACGTCACCGACATAGACCGGCTGGAACTTCGGCCCGCCGTCCTTGGCCGAGGCGGCGCCGATCACCGGCAGCACCGGCGACAGCCGGGCCAGGGAGGCGAAGCGGTTGAAGAAATCGTCCTCGGGTCCGAACACGATGCTGGGGCGCAGGATCGTCGCCTTGGCGAAGGCGGCTTTCACGGCGGCCTCGCCGGCGGCCTTGCTGCGCGCGTATTTGGCGGGCGACGAGGCGTCGGCGCCCAGGGCAGAGACATGAACCAGACGTTTCACCCCGGCGTCGGCGGCGGCCTGGGCCACGTTGCCGGCCCCTTCTTCATGGATTTTCTGGAAGGTCGCGCGGCCGCGCTCGTACAGGATGCCGACCAGATTGACGACCACGTCGGCCCCCTGGACGGCGCCGACGACCGTGTCGGCCCGCGCGACGTCGGCGGGCCATGGCACAACCTGACCGACATCGCCCATGGGTTTCAGGAACAGGGCGGATTCGGGATCCCGACCGGCAGCGCGGACACCATAGCCGGCGGCGGCCAGGCGGCGCACCACATGGCGGCCAATGAACCCGGAAGCGCCGAAAACGGTGGCGATGCGTCGATCCATGGATTGTTCCTCCTAAGGGATGGCCCTCCCGCAAGAAGGCCGGCCGGTTACGGCAGGTGATTTTTCAGGGAAAACATAGCAACGCCAAACGGATGTGTCGATTGCCTAAGCGGCCAAAGGGGCCTGAATTCCGGTGTTGGGGGCGGCCCAGAGCCTGGTCCGCGGCGTTCCCCCGCGAGGCGATGCTTGACAAGTCACAGCCCTACCTTTAACGAAGGCCGCTCACGCCGGGGAATTGCTCCGGCGGGTCAAGTTCCAAGCCGTTTTTTCGGCGATCCCGCGCCCTCCCCGATCGTTCTTCGGGGCCGAAGGCCGGGGCCCGTGCCCAGGTGGCGGAATTGGTAGACGCGCTGGCTTCAGGTGCCAGTTGCCGCAAGGCAGTGGAAGTTCGAGTCTTCTCCTGGGCACCATCTTTACCCCCGCAACGGGGGCGGCTTAAAGATTGATTGAATAATAAGGGCGGCAGTGTCATGGACGCGCCAAGTCAATCCGGAACTCCCGTCATTCATCTTCATCAAGGCGATTTGCCCGACGGTGTGACCTTCACCGGGTCGGTCGCCGTCGATTCCGAGACCCAGGGCCTGGACCTCAGCCGAGACCGGTTGTGCGTGGTGCAGCTTTCGGGCGGCGACGGGGTCTGCCATCTGGTGCAGATCGCGGCCGGGCAGCAGGCGGCGCCGAACCTGAAGGCGCTGATGGAAGACGTTTCGGTGATCAAGATCTTCCATTACGCCCGGTTCGACATCGCGGCCCTGAAACGCTGGCTCGCCATCGACTGCACGCCCGTCTATTGCACCAAGATCGCGTCCAAGCTGGTGCGCACCTATACCGACGGCCACGGCCTCAAGGACGTGGTTCGCGAACTGGTCGGCGTCGATCTGGACAAGCAGCAGCAATCCTCCGACTGGGCGCGCGCGACCCTCAGCCCGGCCCAGCAGGGCTATGCGGCCAATGACGTGCTCTATCTGCATCGGGTCAAGGCGGAACTCGACACCATGATCGCCCGTGAAGGGCGGCAACATCTGCTGCAGGCCTGCCTGGATTTCCTGCCCACGCGGGTCGATCTCGACCTTGCCGGCTGGGGTGCGGTCGACATCTTCCATCATTGATCTGCCCGCACCGTGCGGAGCGCCTCCGGTTGACGCTCGGGAATCGGCGGCGCATATTTAGGCAACGTATTTTTTGCGATTCGCCAGTATATTAGACATATTGGCATGAAGATTGCTGGCGCCCGAGGTCCCGCCTCCGGCGTGGCCTCGGCTGAAACCGATCGGCAACGGATAAGAACGGGATCATGAGCGCGGATCAAGCCAACACCCATGCGACCGCCGTCATTGGCGCAGACCCGGCAGGCGCCGATGATCTGGCCGTGGCGCGCCGCGTCCTGGCCATTGAAAGTGACGGGCTGAAGGCCCTGTCGGCGAGCCTGGGCGACGTCTTCGTGCGCGCCGTCGCGATCATGGCCGCCGCCCAAGGCCGCATCGTCGTCACCGGCATGGGCAAAAGCGGCCATGTCGGGCGCAAGATCGCGGCGACCCTGGCGTCCACGGGCACGCCGGCGATGTTCGTTCATCCGGCGGAGGCATCGCATGGCGATCTCGGCATGATCACATCGGCGGATGTCATCTTCGCGCTGTCCAATTCGGGCGAAACGGCGGAGCTTGCCGATCTGATCGCCTATGCCAAGCGCTTTGCCATTCCGCTTGTCGCGGTCACCGGCAAGGCGCAAAGCTCGCTCGCCGACAATGCCGATGCGGCCCTGATCTATCCCGATCCCCCGGAAGCCTGCCCCATGGGCCTGGCGCCGACGACCTCGACCACCGTGATGATGGGCCTGGGCGATGCGATTGCCATGGCGTTGCTGGAACGCAAGGGGTTCTCGTCCGGCGATTTCCACGCCCTGCATCCGGGCGGCAAGCTGGGCCGCCGCCTGATGAAGGTTTCCGACATCATGCACCAGGGCGACGAGTTGCCCCTGGTCGCCCCCGAAGTGCCGATGACCGAGGCCCTTTTGGTGATGACGGCCAAGCGGTTCGGCTGCCTGGGCGTGGTCGATGCAGGCGGGCGTCTGATGGGTGTCATCACCGATGGCGACCTGCGCCGCCACATGGCCGATAACGTGCTGGCGCGCAGTGCCGGCGACACGATGACGGCGGGCGGGGCCAGGATCGAGCCGGACCGTCTGGCGTCGGAGGCGCTCGGCATCATGAACGCCCGCGCGATCACCAACCTGTTCGTGGTCGAAAACGACCGTCCGGTCGGCATCCTGCATATTCACGACTGTCTTCGAGCGGGGATCGCGTGACCACGATGGCCATGGACTCCTATTCCGGGTTCGTCCAAGTCGCCAAGGTCATGTTGCCTGTTGCGGCGGTCGGGTTGATCGCTCTGGTTATTTTGTGGCCGCATCTGCGCACTGAGGATCTGCGGTTCCGCATCGGCTTCGCCGCCATTACCTCCAACGTCGACGGCGACCCCAATCTTCTCAATCCGCGCTATGTCGGCACCGACAACGACAACCAGCCCTATGCGGTGACCGCCGACATCGCCAAAAAACTTGATGGCGAAGGCATGGACATGCGCATCGGCCTGGAACTTCCGAAGGCGGACATCACGCTGAAGGACGGCACCTGGCTGGTGCTGACGGCGGAAAACGGCATCTATGCACGGCGCGCCAAGACGCTGGATCTAGCGGGCTCGGTCAATCTGTTTCACGATTCCGGTTACGAATTTCGCACGGAAAAGGCGACCCTCGATCTGGCAGAGGGGCTGGCCCGGGGAGATGATCCGGTCAAAGGTCAGGGGCCCTTCGGCACCTTGCAGGCGGAGGGCTTCCGGCTGCTGAACAAGGGCCGTACGATCCTGTTCACGGGCAAGTCCAAGATGGTGCTGAAGCCCGGCGCCAAGGGGGTGAAATGACGGGCGCGCGCATGCTTGCCGCCGTCGTGGCCACCTGGATGCTGGCCGGCCTGTCGGGTGCCGCCGTTGCCCAGTCCCTCAACCTGGGGGCCGGGGATGAGACGCCGATCGAGATTTTCGCCGACAACGGCATCGAATGGCAGCAGGACAATCTGGTGTTCCTGGCCAAGGGCAACGCCAAGGCCGTGCGCGGCGATATCACCGTGCTGGCCGATCAGTTGACGGCGTTTTATACGGAGCGCCCCGGCGGCAACACGGAGATCTACCGCCTGGACGCCGACGGCGCGGTCAGGATCAAGTCGCCGAGCCAGACGGCGAGCGGCGAAAAGGCCGTCTACGACGTGGGGCGCGAGATTCTGGTCCTGTCCGGCGGCACGCCCAAGATGGAGACCTCCGACGCCGTGATCACGGCGCGCCAGCAGCTTGAATATTGGGAGCAGCGCCAGATGGCGGTCGCCCGCGGCAAGGCCGAGGCGGTCAAGGACAAGCGCCGGGTGCGCGCCGACGTGCTTGCCGCCTTCTTCCGCAAGACCAAGGAAGGCGAAAGCAAGGTCTACCGGGTTGATGCCTATGACAACGTGTCCGTGCTGACCGAACGCGATCGCGCCTACGGTGACCGCGGGGTCTATAACGTGGAAACGGGTATCGTGACCTTGACGGGATCGGTTAGGATCGAACGCGGCAAGAACGAATTGAATGGCTGCAAGGCCGAGGTCAACCTGAACACCGGCATCAGCCGACTGTTCAGCTGTCCCGGCGGTCGGACCAAAGGCACCCTGTTGCCCGGTTCCGGCGATAGAACGGGAAAATAAGAACAGCATGAGCGAACTCGACAACCGCCCCGAACGTTCCGCCGCCAAGCCGCGCCTGATCGCGGACAACCAGGGTCTGATCGCAAATAACCTGGGCAAAAGTTTCAAGAAGCGGCCCGTGGTGCGCGGCGTCAGCGTCAGCATCCAACGCGGCGAGGTGGTCGGCCTGCTCGGCCCCAACGGCGCCGGCAAGACGACCTGCTTCTACATGATCACCGGCCTGGTGCAGCCCGATTACGGCACCATCGTTTTGGACGGACAGAATATCTCGGCCCTGCCCATGTACCGGCGCGCGCGCCTGGGCATCGGCTATTTGCCGCAGGAAGCATCGATCTTTCGCGGCCTTACCGTGGAGCAGAACATCCGTGCCGCGCTTGAGGTGGTCGAATCCAACCGCGACCGCCGGGAGGCGATCCTGGATGCCCTGTTGGCCGAATTTTCTATCACCCATCTACGGCGCACACCGGCCATCGCCCTGTCCGGTGGTGAGCGGCGGCGCGTCGAAATCGCCCGCGCGCTGGCGTCGAACCCGCATTTCGTGCTGCTGGACGAACCTTTCGCCGGCATCGATCCGATCGCCGTCGGCGACATCCGCGACCTTGTCGCCCATCTGAAGGACCGCGGCATCGGGGTGCTGATCACCGACCATAACGTGCGCGAGACACTCGACGTCATCGACCGCGCCTATATCATTCATGACGGCAGGATGCTCATGGAGGGCCGGCCGTCGGACATCGTCGGCAACGAGGACGTGCGCCGTGTCTATCTGGGCGACCGATTCAGCCTTTAACATGAACCCGCCGGCTCGCCTGCGGATGCGCGCGACGGTCGGGGAGGCCGCGCCATGGCGTTGACGCCGCGCCTCGATCAACGCCAGAGCCAATCTCTGGTGATGACGCCGCAATTGCAGCAGGCGATCAAACTTCTGCAACTGTCCAACATCGAACTTGCTGAGTTCGTCGAGCAGGAGCTTGAGCAGAATCCGATGCTGGAGCGGGACGATGCCGAGGACCGCACCACAGAGGTCGAAGCGGCGGACGGCGGCGACGGGGCCCAGGCCGCCGATGCGGGAACGGACGGTGCCGTGCCCGGTGATGGGCCGGACGACGGGGGCCCCGCCGATGACGGCTCCGATGACGGCCCCGATGACGGAATGTCCATGGATTTCGGCGATGACGGCGACGGCGGTCCGGCCGACGGTGACATGGATGTGGCGCTCGACGATCTGTACACCCAGGACGGCCAGCCGGATGCGGTGCAGGCGGCCCCCGACGCCGGGTACGAGCCGACCCTGCCGACCTCCGCCGCCGGCGGCTATGACGACGACCTGCCGGGTCTGGACCAGACCCTGTCGTCCGACGTCACGCTGCGCGATCATCTGATGGAACAACTCGGCATGGACGTCAGCGATGTGGTCGATCGCATGATCGGCGCCTACCTGATCGACAGTCTGGATGAGACCGGATATCTGACCATCGACCTCATGGCCGTTGCCGAGGCGCTGGATTGCGCGCCCGAGCGGGTCGAGGCCGTGCTCAAACACCTGCAGCAATTCGACCCGCCCGGCATCTTCGCGCGCGACCTGAAGGAATGCCTGGCGCTGCAGTTGGCCGACCGCGACCGTCTGGACCCAGCCATGGCGGCCTTCGTCGACAATCTGGATTTGGTCGCCCGCCGCGAATTCAAGACGTTGGCCAAAGTCTGCGGCGTCGACGCGGAAGACATCGCCGACATGCTGGCGGAGCTTAAGTCGCTCGACCCCAAACCGGCGCTGTCGTTCGGCGGCGAGCTTGCCCAGCCGGTGATCCCCGATGTGCTGATGCGCGCCCGGCCGTCCGGCGGTTGGCACATCGAACTCAACCCCGATACCTTGCCGCGGGTCCTGGTCAACAACCAGTACTACGCCGAGATCAGCACCAAGAAGGCATCCAAGGTCGACCGCCAGTACATCACCGAACAGTATCAGTCGGCGAACTGGCTGGTGAAATCGCTGCACCAGCGGGCGACGACGATCCTCAAGGTGGCCAAGGAAATCGTGCGTCAGCAGGACGCCTTCTTCCTGAAGGGGGTGCAGCATCTGCGGCCGCTGGTCCTGCGCGACATCGCCGATATCATCGACATGCACGAAAGCACGGTCAGCCGGGTCACCGCGAACAAGTACATCGCGTCGCCGCGGGGCATTTTCGAATTGAAGTATTTCTTTACCTCGTCGATTTCACGGTCCGACGGTGGCGAGGCGTTTTCCGCCGAGGCCATCAAGGCGCGGATTCGCGCCATGATCGACGGTGAGCCCCCGGCCCAGGTTCTGTCCGATGACAAACTGGTCGAAATTTTGCGTGCCGACGGCGTCGATATCGCCCGGCGCACGGTGGCCAAATACCGCGAGGCCTTGGGCATTCCGTCGTCCGTGCAGCGCCGCCGCCAGAAAAGCCTCAGTAATTAACGCCGGGTCAATTCGCCCGGGCTTCCGGTCTCGGGCGATCTTGAGAAATTCAACATCTTAATAATTATTAACGACACTGGGCGATTTGCCCCTCCTGACCGAATGGGATGGTTGACAGCGGCGGGTGTCGGAACTAATTTCCGGGCCTTCGTCGAGGCGGACCGATGTCCATGACTGACCGGTCCCGTCAATGTCCTTTCGGCCACTTTGGGTGGCCGTACGCGAGCCCGAGAAAGGGCCCGTCCGGCAAGGCGCCTAAACGTGCATGTTTCGCCGGCCGGAAAGGCACTGATCGCACGGCTTAACCACTGGAAAGAAGAAACGGCTAAGACCGGGACATGAATATCACCATTAAGGGCAAGAACCTGGATGTGGGCGACGCGCTGCGAAGCCACGCCGAAGGCCAGATTGCGGACGCGGTCACCAAGTATTTCGACCGCGCGCTTGAGGCAAATGTCGTGCTGTCCAAATCGGGGCACACGTTTAATGCCGAAATTTCGGTGCATCCCATGGGCGGTGTCGTCGTCCACGGACGGGGCGCCAACGACGATCCCTACGCGGCCTTCGATCAGGCGGCGGAACGTATCGCCAAGCAGCTTCGCCGCTACCACCGGCGTCTGACCAGCCATCACGAGAACAAGGCCGCCCAGGAAAGCTTCCGGGCGCAGCATTTCGTGGTGCAGGCGGAACCGGAACACGAAGAACTGCCCGAAGAGGGGCAGCCGACAATCATTGCCGAATTGCCCACGGAAATTCCGACCCTGTCGGTCAGTGCCGCGGTTATGCGCATGGATCTGGCGGACGTTCGGGTGCAGATGTTCCGTGACAGCAAGTCGGGACGCCTGAACGTCGTCTACCGGCGCGATGACGGCAACATCGGCTGGATCGATCCGGTCGACGGCCGCTCCGCCGACGCGTAAGGGTGCTTTGGGCGCCCCCGGAAGGCGTCCGCGAAAGGCAAAGGACTGGTTATGGAAATCCGCGACCTCCTCACCTCCGACAGCGTGATCGCCAATTTGCGTGTGACCAGCAAGAAGCAGGCGCTGCAGGAATTGGCGGGTGCTGTTTCGCGCGTCACCGATTTGGACGAACGCGCGGTGTTCGACGTTCTGATGGAACGGGAAAAACTGGGCACCACCGGCGTGGGCAACGGTATCGCCATTCCCCACGGCAAGCTGCCCGGCCTGGACAAGCTCTACGGCATGTTCGCGCGCATGGAAAAGCCCATTGATTTCCAGGCCATCGACGAACAGCCGGTCGACCTGATTTTCCTGCTGCTGGCGCCGGAATCGGCGGGGGCGGACCATCTCAAGGCCCTGGCCCGGGTGTCCCGGCTGCTGCGCGACCGCGCGACCTGCGACAAGCTGCGCGGCACGGACAACGCGGAAGCGCTCTACGCCATCCTCAGCAACTCCGCCGACGTTCAGGCGGCCTGAGCCGCCTAAGATCATCCTGATTTAAACGAAAATCGACCGGGACGGCAAAGCCGCCCGGGATATGCGCCGTTCAGGTGGCTTGCTTATTCATGAATCTCGACGGCAGGCGCGGGGCCTTTGGGGCCCCGTCCGCATTTCCGCCGTCAATCGCGGCTAGTGAAGCGTGGCGACCGCGAAGTCGTTCTTGAACGCCGTCGCTTCGGCCAACTCGAAGCTTTCCGCCCAGCCCAGTTCCTCGCCCGACGCCGAATAGACGCCGAAGGCCTTGCTGCCTTCGGCCGCGACCGGTTTCACGAAGACGATCTTGTCCGATCCCAGGGCGAGAAAATCCGTTCCCGACATGCGGCGCAGCGCCATGGCCTTGAAATTGCCGACAGGCTTGCTGTTCGAGTGAGTGTTGTCCGACATCAGTCGTTCTCCCGACTGGCGGTTCCCGTTTCCCCCGCATTCTCCGGGGCCCGTGATGGGCCTGACTGAAGCCCGTTTCTCGGGCCCGAGGGAAACCGCATCCATTCCCTATTCTCGGCAAAAACGGTTAACCGATCCTTTAACCGACGGACAAAAACGGGCCTGTCGGCGGGAATAACGGATACCGGACTTAGTGGACGGAAAACGGCTCCAGGTCGTTCTGGCGCACGGTCGCCTGGGCGACGGCGAGGGATTCCGCATAGCCGAGCGGCTGTCCGAAGGCGGAAAAGATGCCGTAGACGGGTTTGCCGTCGACCTCGATGGCCTTGACGAAGGCCGTGGTCTCGGCGCCCAGGGCCAGGAAATCCTCGGCAGACAGGCTGCCGGGGGCCGGCGGGACATGGTTGTCGGGGGCATTGGTGTTCATGGCTTGAAACTCCTTCTGGTGCCGCGCCCCGTTTTCCGGGCACGCGGTTTTAGGATTTCTTCATGCGCCGCCTGAGAATCTCGGCGGCATCCGGGCGGCGGGGGCGGATGCCGGGACGTGTCGTGCGGGGCCTATTCCTCGGGCGCCACGTCGATGGTGCGGCCCGGTTTCTTTTTCACCCCGCCCTTTTCGATGGCGATGGTCTTGACCTCGGGTTCCGGGACGTGGCGTTCAAGGTCGATGTGCAGCAATCCGTTATCCAGATGTGCGCGCACGATCTCGATGCCCTCGGCCAGGACGAAGCTGCGCTGAAACTGGCGTGCCGCGATGCCACGGTGCAAGTAGATGCGCTCGGCCCCGTCGTCTTGCTGGCGGCCGCGGATAACCAATTGGTTTTCCTCGACCGTGACGGACAGATCGTCGTCGGTGAACCCGGCGACGGCCAGCGTGATGCGCAGCAGATTGTCGCCCACCTGTTCGATATTGTAGGGGGGGTAGCCCTCACCGGAGACCTTGGCGGCCTGGTCGAGCATGCGTTCGAAATGTTCGAAACCCAAGAGCAGGGGGCTGTTGAAGGCGCCGAGCCGAGACATGGGCGTTCTCCTCTGGTGTCATGAGCGAAAACGGCCGAAGGGCCCGCGCAGCGGCAGCACCCTTCGTATCCCTTAATTTGGCAGGAAAAGCCCCCCTGTCAATGGCCGGAAGATGCCGAGATCAGCCGACGACGCGGGCCAGACGGACCGCCGTCGCCCCCCGGTTGAGTCGCCGTGACGGCATGATCAGCACGCAATCATCGTGCGGCGTGACCACGGGCTCGTCGCCGTCGTAACCCAGCACCGTGCCCGCCTTGGCAATCGTCTCAAGCCCGCGGTAATCCTCGGCAAAACGAAAGCGGTCGGTGCGGATGGTGACCGGATGGGTGACTTCGACGATCTTCTGCTTCGGCGGCTGCGGCCCCAGATGGGGGCCCGCGAAATCCATATCCACGGCGCCCGTGTACAGCAGAAAGCGCAGCGCCGTTTCCTTGGCCATGATCTCCGATGATTGTTCCCAATGTTGGCCGCATTCGACCAGAAGCGCGTCCCTGGGCGAGGCCTCGTTGCGGAAATCCGCGTAATCGCGCATGCGCCGGCCGGCGGCATGGCCTTCGTCCATGACCACCAGTTCCGGCACGCCGGTGCCTTCGGCCAGCCTGCGCCCCTTGTCGAGGGGGCCTGACAGCATCAAGGCTCCCGTGGCGTGCTGCATGGAATGGATATCCAAAAGCCGGTCGACCGTGTCGAGGAACGGGCGAACTTCCCGGGCGCGCGTCAGCTCGACCGATTGACGCGGGCCGTCCAGGGTCTCGGCATCCCACAGGCGGTTGAAATCCTCTTCGACGAAACGCGACGCCAGGGGCTCCGCCGGATCGAAGCGGGTATAGGCGGCGACGTTCATGAACCCCAGCGACAGTCTGCCCCGCTTGGGCCGCACGTCCAGTTTCATCAGCCAATCGAGGGCGATGGCGCCGCACAGTTCGTTGCCGTGCACCACCGCCGTGATCATCACGTGGGGGCCCTGTTCAGCCGCCTCGAAGCTGGTGATGTAATCGATGCCCGTGTTGCCCGCTTTGTAGGGGCTGATGTCCGGGGCCTCAAGCTGTACGGGGTATTCGGCGTCGGCGGTCGTCATGGCGGTCCTTATCGGCGGAAAAAGGGTTCATATCGAACGATCAAAGCCTTCCCAGGTCAAGTCCCGAACATCACCCGGCAGCGGTGCTTGTCGGCGGCGCAGGTTTGATGCAACATGATTTCCAAGACCGGGCGTAATGACCCGGATCATACAGGGAGCCTAAACGAAATGTATTTCCGTAAATCAATGATCGCGGCGGCGGCGGGCCTGTGCCTGACCTTCGCCGCCGGCACGGCCGCGCAGGCCCAGGCCATCACCATCGGGCTCGGCACGGAGCCGACCTCGATCGACCCGCACTATCACAACCTGGGCCCCAACAACCAGATCGCCCAGCACATCTTTTCCCGCCTGATGGAGCAGGACCACAAGCAGCGTCTGATGCCCGGTCTGGCCACGGAATGGAAGCCGGTCGACGACACGACCTGGGAATTCAAGCTGCGGAAGGGCGTGAAGTTCCACGACGGATCGGAATTCAACGTCGACGACGTGATTTTCTCCATGGAGCGCGCGGCCGCACACCCGAACGCCAAGTCCAGCTTCAAGGTCTTCAGCCACAGCGGCGGCAAGACCTATGAGCGCGTCGACGACTACACGCTGCGCGTCAAGACGCCGGAGCCCTATCCCCTGATGGCGGTCGATCTGTCGAACGTGCACATCGTTTCCGACAAGGCCAAAGGCCATTGGGAAGGCGACTTCAACAACGGCAGCCAGGCCGCCGGCACGGGCCCCTACAAGTTCGTCAAGTGGATCAAGGGCGAGGTTCTGGAGTTCGAACGCAACGAAGATTATTGGGGCAAGAAGCCCCATTGGAAGTCCGTCGTGATCAAGCCGATCAAGTCGGCGCCGTCGCGTCTGGCGGCCCTTCTGGCCGGCGATGTGGACTTCATCGACCAAGTGCCGACGATCGACGTGGCGGGGCTCAAGAAAAACCCCAAGATTTCGCTCAGCCAAGGCATCTCCAACCGGGTGATCTATCTGCACCTGGACCAGTATCGGGACGTCACGCCCTTCGCCAAGGGCCCGAACGGCGAGGAGATCAAGAACCCGTTCAAGGACGTCCGCGTGCGCAAGGCGATTTCCATGGCCATCAACCGCGACCTGATCATCGAACGGGTCATGGAAGGCATCGCCGTGAAGGCCGGACAGCTTCTGCCCGACGGTTTCTTCGGCGTGTCCGACAAGCTGAAGCCCGACAACTACGACCCCAAGGCCGCCAAGGCCCTGTTGGCGGAGGCGGGCTATCCCAACGGCTTCCAGACGACGCTGCACGGCCCCAATGACCGCTACATCAACGACGCCAAGATCGTCGAGGCGGTGGCCCAGATGCTGTCGCGCATCGGCATCATGACGACCCCGGATACCATGCCGAAAAGCGTGTTCTTCAAACGCGGCAAGAACGGCGGGCCGGCCAAGCCGCCTGAATTCTCGTTCCTGCTGGTCGGCTGGGGCTCGGGCACGGGCGAGGCTTCGTCGCCGCTGCGCTCATTGCTCACCACCTATGACAAGGAAAAGGGCAACGGCTCTTCCAACCGTGGCCTCTATTCCAGCGCCAAGATGGAAGCCGTCCTGAACCAGGCCCTGGCCACGGTCGATGATACCAAGCGGGCGGCGCTGCTGGCCCAGGCCACGGAAATCGCCATCGGCGAAGACATGGGCCTGATCCCGCTGCACTACCAGGTCAACACCTGGGCCGCGAAGAAGGGCCTCAAGTACCTGGCGCGCACGGACGAGCGCACGGTCGCCTACGACATCCAGCCCGAGTAGGGGCACCGCCGGAACAAGGGGGGCGGCCAGCGGCGCGCCGCCCCCACGTCCGGCGGGGGGGGTAATCCATGACCGTTTTCATCATCCGCCGGATTATGCAGAGCCTTGCCGTCGTCATGGTGATGTCGTTCATCGTGTTCGGCGGGGTCAACATCGTCGGCGACCCGGTCGAGATGATGGTGTCCGACGAGGCGACGCAGGAGGAGCGGGAAAAAGTCATCCGCTCCATGGGCCTCGATAAACCCTGGTACGTGCAGTACGGGCGGTTCGTCGCCGGCGCGCTTGAGGGCAACCTGGGCAAGTCATTCGTCTATGGCGAGCCGGCCCTGGAAATCATCATCCACCGCATTCCCGCGACCTTCGAACTGGCGCTGGCGGCCCTGCTGCTGGCGATCGTCATCGGCATACCGCTCGGCGTCTATGCGGGCCTGAAACCGGATACCGTCGCATCCAAATCGATCATGGCGGGATCGATCCTGGGGTTCTCGCTGCCGACTTTCTGGGTCGGGTTGATGTTCATCATGGTGTTCGCGGTGATCCTCGGCTGGCTGCCTTCGACGGGGCGCGGCGATACGGTGCCCTTGCTCGGCATTGATGTCAGCTTCCTGACCCTGGACGGGCTGGCGCACCTGTTCCTGCCGGCGCTCAACCTGGCGCTGTTCAAGATATCCCTGGTCATCCGCCTGGCCCGCGCCGGCACGCGCGAAGTCGTTCACCAGGACTACATCAAGTTCGCGCGCGCCAAAGGGCTGCGCAACAGCCGCATCGTCCTGGTGCATTTGATGAAGAACATCATGATCCCCGTGGTCACCGTTCTGGGGCTTGAATTCGGCGGCCTGATCGCATTTTCCGTGGTCACGGAAACGGTCTTCGCCTGGCCCGGCATGGGTAAGCTGATCATCGATTCGATCCAGTCGCTCGACCGTCCGGTGATCGTCGCCTACCTGATGATCATCGTGCTCATCTTCGTCCTCATCAATCTGGTGGTCGACGTTCTCTATTCCATCCTGGACCCGCGCGTCCGCCTGTCGGAAATGAAATCATGAGTGAGACCGCCGCACCCCCGGCCCCCGCCGACGCGGGCAAGGTGGAAACGCCGTTCCGCCGTTTCTGCCGCGACTATGCGGACAGCCGCATCGCCACGGCGGCGCTGGCGGTGTTGGCGGCGATCATTCTGCTTGCCCTGTTCGCCCCCTGGGTCGCGCCGACGGACCCTTACGATTTGGCCAGCGTCAGCATCCTGGACAGCAAGCTGAAGCCGGGCAGCCAGTCCATGGACGGGCTGACCTATTGGCTGGGCACGGATGGTGCGGGGCGTGATCTGGTTTCGGCGATTATCTACGGCCTGCGTATCTCGCTCGGCGTCGGTGTGATGTCGGGTGTGTTCGCGCTCTGCATCGGCACG
The DNA here is from genome assembly GCA_024397995.1 of bacterium SCSIO 12827. NCBI lineage: Bacteria > bacterium SCSIO 12827. The sequence goes on from CP073746.1 coordinate 72,879, forward strand.
GCGGTGGGCTTGGCGGCGGCTTATTTCGGCGGCCGCGTCGATGCCTTCATCATGCGCGTGGTCGATATTCAATTGTCGTTCCCGGCGATCCTCATCGCGCTGATCCTGCTCGCCATCCTGGGCAAGGGCGTGGACAAGATCACCATCGCGCTGGTCATCGCGCAATGGGCCTATTACGCGCGCACCGTGCGCGGCTCAGCCCTGGTCGAACGCAACAAGGAGTATATCGAGGCGGCGCAGTGCCTTGCCCTCGGCCATAACCGGATCGTGTTCCGCCACCTGTTCCCCAATTGCCTGCCGCCGCTTATCGTGGTCGGCACGATCCAGACGGCGCATGCCATTTCGCTGGAGGCGACGCTCAGCTTCCTCGGCGTCGGCCTGCCGATTTCGGAGCCGTCCCTGGGCCTTCTGATCTCCAACGGCTTCGACTTTATGCTGTCGGGTCTGTACTGGATCAGCTTCTTCCCCGGGGTGGCGCTGCTTGTCACCATCGTCTCCATCAATCTGGTGGGGGACCAATTGCGCGACGTGCTTAACCCGCGTTTGCAGAAATAAGGACGCGATAGCAGACCATGAACAACGGCGCGCCCACCCTGCAGGTCGACAACCTGGAAACCCATTTCTTCACCAAGGACGGCGTGGCCAAGGCCGTTGATGGCGTCAGCTTTTCGGTCAACCGGGGCGAGATCATGGGCCTGGTCGGCGAGTCCGGATCGGGCAAGTCGGTGACCGGGTTCTCGATCCTGGGCCTGGTCGATCCGCCGGGTCGGGTGATCGGCGGCCGGGTGATGTTCCAGGGCACGGACCTGTTGACCCTGGATCCGGAAGGCCTGCGTCAGCTTCGCGGCAACCGCATCGCGATGATCTTCCAGGACCCGATGATGACGCTCAATCCGGTTCTGCGCGTCGATACGCAAATGATCGAGACCGTGCGCGCCCATGATTCCTCGGTTTCAGAGGACGACGCCCGGGCCCGGGCCCGCGACGCCCTCGGCCAGGTCGGCATCCCCAGCCCGGACGAGCGCCTCAAGGCCTATCCCCACCAGTTTTCCGGCGGCATGCGCCAGCGCGTGGCGATCGCCATCGCGCTTTTGAACAAGCCGGACCTGATCATCGCGGATGAGCCGACCACGGCCCTCGACGTCACCATCCAGGGACAGATTTTGTACGAAGCGCAGAAGCTGTGCCGCGAAACCGGCACGGCGCTGATCTGGATCACCCACGACCTTGCGGTGATCGCCGGCCTGGCTGATCAGATCAGTGTCATGTACGCCGGGCGCATCGTCGAACAGGGAATGCTGGATGAGGTCCTCGACCGGCCCGCCCGTCCCTACACGCGGGGGCTTCTGGGTTCCGTGCCCGGGCACAACACGCGGGGCAAGCGGCTGTACCAGATTCCCGGCATGACGCCGTCGCTGCTGAAATTGCCCCGGGGATGCGCCTTCAAGGACCGTTGCCCCCATGGCGATGAAGCCTGTGACGTGGCGCCGGAGATCACCAATCCGTTGCCGGGCCGGGCGCTGCGCTGCGTCCATCCGCAACTGGATGCCGGGGGGCGCGCGTCATGACCGCGATTTTGGAACTGACGGACGTCACCAAAAATTTCGTCAAGCATCTGGATGCGGCGGCCAAGCTGGCGCGTTATCTCGGCGCCAACGTCAAGGAAGAGGTCGTGCACGCCGTCGACGGCGTGTCCCTGAAGATCGCCAAGGGCGAGGTCGTCGGCCTGGTCGGTGAATCCGGCTGCGGCAAGTCGACCCTCGGGCGCATGGTCGCCGGCATTCTGGAGCCGACGGCGGGGGCGATCCACTACAAGGGAAATCTGGTCTCCGCCATGGACAAGGATGCGGGGCACAAGACCGCGCTCGCCATCCAGATGATTTTTCAGGACCCCTTCGCCAGCCTCAACCCGCGCATGCGGGTGCAGGACATCATCGGCGAGGCCCCCGTGCGCCACGGTATCGTCACCAAGGCCGGGGCCGCCGACTACGTGGCCGAGGTCATGCGGCGGGTCGGACTCGACCCGGACTATCGCCGGCGTTATCCGCACCAATTCTCGGGCGGCCAGCGTCAACGCATCGGCATCGCCCGCGCCCTTGCCGTGAATCCGGAATTCCTGGTTTGCGACGAAGCCATCGCGGCGCTGGACGTGTCCATCCAGGCCCAGGTCATCAATCTGTTCATGGATCTGCGCGAAGATTTGGACCTGACCTATCTGTTCATCAGCCATGATCTTTCGGTGGTCGAACATATTTCCGACCGGGTCGTCATCATGTACCTGGGCCGGGTTGTCGAGACGGCGTCGACGGAAGACATTTTCGCCAGCCCTAACCATCCCTATACCCAGGCGTTGTTGAACGAGGTCCCGCGCCTCGACATCCGTGGGCTCGATTATCAGCCCATTTCGGGGGAAATCCCGTCGCCGCTTGATCCGCCCACGGGCTGTCATTTCCATCCGCGCTGCCCGCATGCCACGGCGCGCTGTCGGGAAGAGCGGCCCAAACTCCGTGAAATCGCGCCCGGCCGCATCGCCGCCTGTCATTTGAACGACAGCCCATGACGGCGCTCCCCGATCTGGACGTTCCCGGCGTTCTGCGTCTACACGCGGGGGCGGAACCAGCGGTCCCCTTGATTTTCGATTCCCCCCATAGCGGATCGATCTATCCCGAAGGCTTCCGCCCCGCCGTGGCGATCGCGGCCCTGCGGCCGGCCGAGGATGCTTTCGTCGACGATCTTTTCGCGGCCGCCCCCGGGAAGGGGGCGGCGCTGCTCGAAGCCTTGTTCCCCCGGCTTTACGTCGATCCCAACCGCAATGAGACGGATATGGACCCGGCTCATGTCGACGGCCCCTGGGACGGCCCGCCGTTGCAGCCGGGGCCGAAGGCCAGGCTGGGTCAGGGGCTTGTCTGGATGCGCCGTCCGCCGGGTCTGCCCGTCTATGACGGCAAGATCGCCGCCGCCGACCTGCGGGCGCGGATTGACGGTTACCATCGGCCCTATCACGCGGCGCTTGGGTGCATGCTGGATTGGGCGGCGGGGCGGTTCGGCGGCTATTACCATATCAACTGTCATTCCATGCCGGCCGTGGCGACGGCCATGTCGGCGGAACCGGAGGGCACGGCGCGCCCCGATTTCGTGCTCGGCACGCGTGACGGCACGACCACCGGACCCGCCTTGATCGATTGCGTCCGCAACTATCTGTCCGCCCGTGGCTACGATGTGCGGGTCGATCATTGGTACAAGGCGGTGGAGATCGTCCGTCTGGCCGGCGATCCGGCCCGGGGACGCCACAGCCTGCAGATCGAAATCAACCGGCGCCTTTACATGGACGAACGGAAGATCGAGAAATCCGCCGGCTATGCCGACATGAAAACCATGATCACCGGTCTGATCGATGAATTGCGGCGGTTCGCGGCTGCCCATCCTCCTGGACCAAAGTAAGCGATGAAAAATACCGGCAGGCCTGTAAAATCGGCGCGGACGATCTGGGAGCGCCCATGACACAGAATACCGTGAATCACCTCATGGCCGTTGATATGGCGGCATGAAGGCCCCGACACGTCAATTTCTGACGGCCACCTTCCTCGGGCTTTCCTTGGGGGCGGTGTTGGTTTTCGCATCGCACACCGTTTATCAGCGCAACGTCGAGCAGGCCCGAGAAACCACGGCCCGCAAGTCTCAACAGGCGGCGTATCAGATCGAACTCCTGGTCAGCGCACGGCTCGGCGTCGGCCGCTATCTGCAGCAACTGTGGCACGACGGCGGTATATCGACCGAACAGCAATTCCGGCGGCACGCCCGGGCCTTGCTCGGAACCTATTCAGGGATTCGCTTCATCTCGCGGCTTGACGCCGATGGGCGGTTCACCTGGATCGAGCCGGAAACCGTCGGCGCGCACCGTCTCGGCGGCTCCTTACGCGATGATCCGGGCGCGCGCGAAACCTATGATCACGTCTCCAGCGGCGGTGCAGCGGCGTCCAGCCCGCCTTATGACTTTCCGGACGGCGCCAACGGGTTCGTGAACCTGACGCCGCTCACTTCGGCGGACCGACGGGCCGGCTACGTTAACGTAGCGTTCCATACGGCGCCGATCATCGACCGGGCCTTGGGCAGGGGCATCACGGACCGCTTCCGGGTCGAAGTCCGGTACGGCGGGCGCCTGATTCACACGGCTGGCGTCGCTACCGACAAGGCGGCGGCCCGAGTTTTCGCCGCCACGGACGTCCGTGTTCTGGGCCGGGAATGGACAGTGACCCTGCGGCCGGCGGTGACGGTGCTCGCGGTGCAGATCGGCAATACCCATGTCGCGGTGCTGGCGGTCGGCCTGCCGGCGGTTCTCCTCATATCGCTGCTGGCGGGCATGTTCCTGTCACGCCACGAAGCGCTGCGCGCCAGCGAGGCCATGGCGGCGGCCCTGATTGAAAACGTACCGTCGTCCCTCAACATCAAGGACCTGTCCGGGCGTTATCTGCGGGTCAATCGAACGTTCTGCGAATGGGCCCAAAGATCGCTGCCCGAGGTTATCGGCAAGACCGAAAACGAGGTTCATGGCGACCGTGGCGGCACATCGGATTTTGTCCGCGAACAGGATGCCGAGGTGATCGATCAGGGGACGCCGGTCTACCGGGAACGCTACGGCCCGTTCCGCGACGGTGTCATGCGTCATGTTCTGGTCGCCAAATTCCCGATCACCGATGGTGCCGGGCAGATGGTCGCGCTTGGTACGGCGGTCACAGATATCTCGAAGCAGAAAGAGGCCGAGGATGTTCTGCGTCGCTCTCACGAGGAGCTGGAAAAGCTGATCGCAGACCGGACCCGTGAACTGCGCAGCGAGATCCGCGTGCGCGAAATCGCCGAAACCTCATGGCGGGAAAGCGAGGAGCGCCTGCGTGATATCGCGGAATCGGCCTCGGACTGGTTCTGGGAAATGGATCAGGACTTGCGCTTTACTTATATCTCCGACCGCTTTTTCCAGATTACCGGTTTGGACCGCAGCGACGTTCTGGGTAAGACACGCTGGGAATTCGCCGGCAATATGGATGCCGATGAGCGCGCGCGCTTCGTGGACCACCGCGCCGATATGGAGGCCCATCGCCCGTTCCGAAATTTCGAATATGCTCTGTACAGCAAGTTGGGAGCGGAGATTTCCGTGCGCCTCAGCGGCCGCCCCGTGTTCGACGTGACGGGGGCCTTTATCGGCTATCGCGGCGCGGGCACCGACATCACGGCGACCCGCGCGGCCGAACGTGCCCTGGTGCGCGCCAAGGAGGACCTGGAACGCCGGGTCGACGAACGGACCAAGGAACTGCGCCAGGAAATTACCGTCCGGCGCCGGGCTCAGGAATTGGCGGACCAGGCAAGCCGCGCGAAGACCGATTTCCTGGCCAACGTCAGCCATGAATTCCGCACACCGCTGAACGGCATCATCGGGTTTTCGGAAATCCTCGCGGCCGAGGTGTTCGGCCCGCTCGGCGCGCCCCGCTACCGGGAATACGCCGAGGACATCATCCGTTCGGGCCGCCACCTACTGGCGCTGATCAATGACGTGCTCGACGTGTCGCGGATCGAGGCCGGGGCCATGTCTCTGCACGAGGAACCGGTCGACCTGGCCCGCGCCGTGGAGGAATGCGCGGCCATGGTCGAACAGCGGGCCGAGGCCAAGGAGATCGTCTTGGCCAAGAACGTGCAGCCGGGCCTGCCGGCGATGATGGCGGATGTCACGCGTATCAAGCAGATTTTGCTCAATCTGGTGACCAACGCCGTGAAGTTCACGGAACAGGGCGGCGACGTGCGGGTCGAGGCGACCTGGTCGGCGGACGCGGGCCATGCCCTCATCGTGAGCGATACCGGCATCGGCATCGACCCCAAGGACATTCCCAAGGTGCTGATGCCGTTCGGCCAGGCGCACCGTGCCTTCACCCGCGCCCACGAAGGCTTCGGCCTGGGCCTGTCGCTGGTTCATTCCCTGACCGAGGAACACGGCGGCAGCCTGGAGATCGACAGTGCCCCGGGCGAGGGCACCACGGTCACCGTGCGATTCCCCAAAAGCCGCACGGTCGGCGACGCCGGCACAGACGCCGGACAGTAGCCCCTGCGTCAACTGTCCGCGCCACCGCGCCGCGGCTTACATATAGTGGTGAATGATCTTCTCGCCGAAGAACCGCGTGCCCTCCATGGGGGGCATGGGCTGGAACACGATGTGATTGACGCCGGCGTCGATCCATTGATCGATGCGGTCGCGGACCTGAGCGACGTCGCCGATCAGGTTCGATTCCATGACGTCGTCGACGGTGGGCGGAATGGGGAAGCGGTGTTTGCGTTCCTCGGCGTACATTTCGGCCCATTTGCGGGTTTCCTCGGGCCCCTTGTCGGCCAGACCGACGGCGGAGATCGCGACCTCGAACGGCCGCTCGGTCAGCTGCGCCTTCATGCCGTCGACCAGGCCCTTCACCACGGCGGGGGCCTTGGAATACATGAACCACACGTCGCCGTGCTTTTTCATCAATTCCTGGGTCGGCGGCGAATCGCCGGCGATCCAGATCGGCGGATAAGGCTTCTGCGGCGGCTTGGGATGACAGAACGCATCCTTCAGCTGATAGAACCGGCCGTCGAAGGAAAACCCGTTCGCGTCCTCGCATTCGATCAGGCCGCGGTAGATGGCAAGGCCTTCGTCCAGCCTGGCGATGCGCTCCAGCCCGTCGTCGGACCATTCGTCGAAGCCGTAGGACTTGGCCTCGGCGGCGAACCAGCCGGACCCGGGGGCCAGGATCACACGGCCGCCGGTGATATGGTCGAGCGTACAAGCGATCTTGGTCGTCAAGCCCGGGTGGCGGAAGGTGTTGTTGATGGAATGGCCACCCAGACGCACGCGCTTGGTGAGCGCACCGATCGCGGTCATGACCGTCCAGTACTCCAGGATCGGTTTGGAGCGGTCGAGATGCGCGTTCTCCACATGATCGGGGATCCAAACGGAATCGAAGCCCAGATCCTCGGCCACGCGGGCCATCTCCAGTGCGTATTCGAAACCGGACGACGTCGCACCCATTTCGCCCTGCACGGTTAGGCGCACGCCGAACTTTACCTTGTCGGTCATTGAAATCCTCCCAATCGGCCCGCCATTACAGTCCCGGCCGGGTTTGGTCCCGGCCGGTTCGGCGATCCTAGATGCCGCCCCCCTTGAGGCACGACGATAGGGAGCATTCGCCGGGCAGGCAAGGCGCTGGGGGTAAGGGGGGGCAGTCTGGCGGGATTGTGATGCGGCGTCGATTGCACGGTTCGGCCGGACACATTATGTCTTGTGCATGTGGAGACGACTGCTTTTCGCCGGAATGACCGCGGCCGTGCTCGGCGCGCCGTCCGCCCGTGCGGAGCCCGTCGATACCGCCATCGCCGCCGCCGCCCGGGCCTGGCAGCAGGCCATGGGCGACAAGGCGACGTCGGCGACGTTCCCGTTCACGGACGATGAACGCTTCGATTGGGCCTATACACCGGGATACCGCAAGGGGGTACCGATCCGTGACATGACGCCGTCCCAGCGCGCTGCTGCGGCGGCCTTGATGCGCAGCACCCTGTCGACGCCGGGCGTGGCCAAGGCCGAGGCGATCATGGCGCTGGAGGCCGTGCTGGCCGAGGTCGAAGGCTCGTCCCTCGATTACCGCGATCCGGAAAAGTATTTCATCTCCGTGTTCGGGGTACCGGGCCGCCATCCCTGGGGCTGGCGGCTGGAGGGCCATCACCTGTCGGTCAACATCACCGTCGCGGCGCCGGGCGCGGTTTCGCTGACGCCGGTTTTTCTCGGCACCAACCCGGCGGAAATTCCGGGCGGCCCCCGCAAGGGTGAGCGCGTGCAGCGCGATGAATACGTCCTGGCGCTGCGGTTCGCGGCCAGCCTTGATGCGGGCCAGCGTGATCGGGCCCTCTTGAGGGAGCGCTCCCTCGGCAACGTGATCGCCGGCCCCGGCCGGGGCGATTCCCTGGCGGCGCCCGAAGGCTTGCCCGTTGACGCCTTAAGTCAGCCGCAGCAGGCCTTGCTGATGGCATTGATCCGAGCCTACGTCGGCATTGCCCGCGACGAAATCGGCCGCCCCTACATGGAATTGGTGCAGGCGGGCTGGGTCGACACCCGCGTCGCCTGGGCCGGCCCCATGGCCGAGGGGGCGGCCTTCTACTACCGCATCCACGGCCCCCGCATCCTGATCGAATTCGACAATTCCCAGAACGCCGCCAACCACATCCACAGCCTGTGGCGCGATCCGGCCAACGATTTCGGCCGCGACGACCTGCATCATCACTACAAGGAGGCGCCGGAAGCCCACGGACACCGGCCCTAGGGGCGATGCGGGCAAACAAAAACCCGTCGGTTCGCGACGGGTCTTGGTCGATCTTCCTTGAGAAGAAGAATGGTGGAGCCGGACGGAATCGAACCCGTCCCGCGCGGCGGCGCGGGTAAACAAAAACCCGTCGGTTCGCGACGGGTCTTGGTCGATCTTCATCAAGAAGAAGAATGGTGGAGCCGGACGGAATCGAACCGACGACCTCTACAATGCCATTCTAAAGAATCTCGATTTCCGGTGGTTCCTTGAGCTTTCCACACATTCCATATCTCATTGATTCATTGACTTCTTTTAGCTTCCGGAGTCGTATCGGGATTACCGGAGTTTGCTCCCGATTCCTGTTCGGTGCCTACCCGGTGCCTACCCGAACGCGACGTGAAGGAGACGGATATGGCACGCGCAAAGCTCACCAAAAGGGGGATAGAAGCCATACGGCCAGAAACCGGAAGGCGGGTTTACGTGTACGACACGGACCTGACCGGCTTCGGTCTTATGGTCACGCCAAAGGGATCAAAGACGTACTTTGCGGAATATCGAAATGGGGCAGGAAGAGGTGCGCCAACGCGGCGTGTAACCATCGGCAGTACGTCGAAGCTCACCCCCGACGAAGCGCGCGCATTGGCAAAACAGACAATCGCGGATGCGACCAAGGGCGAAGACCCCGCATCCAAGCGCAAGGAAGAGCGCGAAGCCATAACGGTTGGGCGGTTGTGCGACGAGTACCTTAAGCGGCACGTCGCGACGAAGCTCAAGGCGACGACCGGCGACCTTTACTCCCATATCATCGCGAACCACATCAAACCGCGACTGGGAACCAAACGCGCGATCACGCTCAAGAAGCAGGATATCGCGTTTGCGCACCTTGCGATGAAGGATACTCCGGCGATTGCCAACAGCACGCTCGCGGTCATCGGTTCCATGTTCAGTTGGGCGGATAGGCACGGATACGTGCCGGAGGGGTTCAACCCCGCCGCCCGCATTGCGAAGTTCAAGGAACGGAAGCGCGAACGCTTCCTGACGACGGAAGAACTGGAACGCCTGGGGGCGGCCCTACGCGAAGGGGAGACGGTCGGTATCCCGTGGGATGTGGATGACAGCAAGCCGACTGCGAAGCACGCACCGGCTGCGGAAAAACGGCTTGTCAAGCTGAGCCCGCATGTGAGCGGAGCCATTCGACTACTTATCCTGACGGGCGCGCGCCTGCGCGAGATACTGCACCTGGAATGGGCGCACGTTGACCTGCAACGCGGCGTGCTGCTCCTGCCCGATAGCAAGACTGGCAAAAAGACTATCGTGCTCAATGGTCCGGCCATGACGATCCTTTCGGAACTGCCACGCGTCGGGAAGTACGTCATTGCAAGCGACAGTGCCGGGACGGAGGAAGAGAAGCCACGTGCGGACCTCAAGCGCCCTTGGGTAACGGTCACACGTCGTGCGGACCTCAAAGGCGTCCGCATACACGACTTGCGCCATACGCACGCCAGCTACGGCGTGGGTGCGAGTTTCGGGCTGCCTATTGTCGGCAAGCTCCTGGGCCATACGCAAATGCGAACGACGGAGCGGTATGCGCACCTTGAGACTGACCCACTACGCCGCGCATCGAACGCCATCGGCAATACCCTCGCGGCTGCGATGGGGGATAAGCGGATGGCCGACAACATAATTCGCTTGGGAGAGGAAGCGACACGATGATGGACCACAAAGTCCGCATTAGCGATACGCTCGCCACGCAACTGATGGCGGGCTACGCACTCAAGGCAGAGTTCGATGAGACGATAGACGTAGTGAAGTCAGAGCTTGATGGAGTACTCAAGCAATTGGGCGACGCGGGCAATGACAGTAGGTTGCGCCGTGCCGCGATCAACGAGTACCTGTTTAAAGTTGGTTTCCTCCTCGAGAGTGTCTGCGGCGCACAGTACGTTGGGCCGATAAAAGTCTTGGTAACAGCATTGGAGGAAGCGGATCGCGGCAACGTTGATCATCTGCTTAAGCCGACGGTCGAATACGACGGGGAAGGAAACCGGAGTCAGGCAGGAGCGTGGAAGCCGTTGACTGAGCGATTTGCAATAGCCACGTGCAAAGCGATTGCAGAATGTCTTAGTGGTGGCGGCAAAACAGTTCGCCGTGAAGCGGATCAAACTGTCGGAACCGCGCTAGATATTCCGTGCACAAAGTGGACTGAGTTCCGAAGAAAGGTTGGCGTGCACGAAGATGGCCGGATAAACAAAGAAGACCTCGACTGCTATTCAAGTGTGAAAGAGGCGCTGCTGCGCCACGCGAAGCTAAGTGGTCGTCCGATTGAGGCTGTCGCTGCTGAGTATCTAAAACTTGCGATTGAGACCGGCCGCATTCCAAAGATTGCAAAGAGCCATCGGGCGACGAGCCGCGTTAAGCGATCCAAAAAGTAAAAAACACCCGATCTTTTACTTTCCTCTCTCGCCATTGTTTTCCCATTCCAGCCCGTCGCTGGCGCTTCCTGTCAAAGGATCGAATGGAGCGAACAATGAGTAAGAATGCAGAAGAGAACACATCACCAAAGTACCTTCGCCGACGCGAGGCTGCGGAGTACGTGCGTCGCACGTACGGGATACCGTGTGCGACCCAGTACCTTGCGAAACTCGCGTGTGTCGGTGGAGGGCCAACGTACAGATTGATTGGCCGTGTACCCATCTACCTACCTGCGGATTTGGATGCGTGGGTGGATGCTCGCCTGTCTAAGCCGATGAGGGCGACGGGCATACCGGCAGGAGAGAAGGCATGACAGAGAATGCCCAACTGCCTGTGCCTTCCGTACAGGGACGAGGTTCTTTCCGTTTAAGTGACGCGTTCGCACGGAACGAGTTGTCAAGCTTGCGGGCGTGTCACGGCCTCACGTTCTACGACCGCACGATAAACCGCGAGCTGTTGGTGCGACTATGCGAGAACCAGGGATACTTTGAAACCGACCCTAGTTACGACTGCGTCTACATGGTGGAAATCGGGGGCGGGACGGCTGTGATAAGGACTGACCATCTTAAATGGCAAATGTCTTCGGATAAGCGTTGGTCGGACTTCCCTCGTTTCTTGCTGCGTCACATCATAACCAACGGTCAAAAGACGAGCAGGGATTACGCAGAGTGGTTGGCAAAGAGGTTGGTTCGTGCTGCCTATTTTGGCGACTGGAATGGAGTGGACGACCTCACTAATCAGGCAAGGCATCCGCCATGCACCCCTTGATGAGCATTGAAGGCATATATCTTCATCAGCCCGGAGAACGGAGACAGCCCACGGCACAGTTGATTGGCGATTTCATGCCAAGCACCGGAGCGGGCTTGTTGATCGGGGATTCCGGTATAGGCAAGACGTTCACTGCATTAGCTATGGCGTCTGCCTTGGCAACAGGAAAGCCGTTCTTCGATAGGTGGCCGATTGCGGAGAGAAACGGTTGTGATAGGTCGAGCCGTAACGAATGCGGTGCGACGCTCTTCGTGCTTAGTGAGGGACAGGCGTTCTTTCCAAGACGAATGGATGCGGCGTATCACGCGCTTGAGCCGGATGACCAAGCCCGACTGGTTAATCAAGGGTTCTCAGGGCTTCCCGTCTTCCAAATGGATGGGAGCAACTGGCACGAAGCGGAAGCGTATAGTGAGAGCAAGGAGAGGATTGTCACATTGTCGAACAGGCTTTCAGACATGGCCGGCAATGTCTCCCTCGATCTTATAGTTATAGACACCGTTTCAGGTGTCTTTATGGCTCCTGCCGAGAACGATGCGGCAATTACTCAAAGGACAATGAACAACATTAGTAAGCTGTCGCGGGAGGCAGGTGCGTTCGTCCTCGGGATCACGCATCCGGCTAAGGGTAAGGCGAAGAGCGAGCCGCGAGGTTCCATCGTATTCGGCGCTACGGCTGATCTGAAAATTACAGCCGAGTACATTGGAAGATCGAGAGCTCGAACGGGTATCTACATCCCAAAGAGTCGCGAAGGTGCGCGCCATATGGAAAGAACGGAGTACGCACTAGTTGGCGTTTCGTTGCCCGATGGACAAAGCAGTATGGTTGCGCGTGCGGTGCGTAATGGAGATAGCGTAGAGAGAGAGCTAGAAACCGCAGGCAGGCGTTTCTCAAAGTATGAGAAGACTGTTCTAGAGGCATATGAGATAGCAGCCATATCGGAGCCGACCAGATGGCTGGAGTTCAATGGCAATCATTACGAGGTCTTGCCCAAAGAGAGCATACAACGGCTCTCAAATGCAGCGGTGATAGATGATGGCGTGGCGCCTGGCACAGCCCGTCGGTCCGTGAACCGCGCCATAGTGCGATTGGTAGCCGACGGCTACTTAGAAGCGCTCAACAATGGCAGCGGAGAGTATATCGTGTGTCCGAAATCTTGAATCTCAGCGATGCCAATTTTCTTATCGCGCGTTAGGCCTACAGAAGGCCCCCCGATTCCTCAGCCCAACCTCTCGCGCCCAATGGCACGAAAACTATTGAAGGTCTTGCTATCTAGAAAAGGTGGCATTGTTCGACTTGAACTTCCCATCGGCCTTTCCGGTCAGGTAGGGAAGGACGTGCGCTACCTTTAGCGCGCGCACGTCCCTGTCCCTGTCCTGATCAGGCCTTGGAAGCAATTAGCGCAATTGTTCTACGACGGGGGATTGCTATTGGGCACGTTTAAGCTTCTCTGTCACATCTTGGACTCCATCCCAACTCCAAACGCTGTCCCGTAGAAGAAATTTTCCTGAGTTCGTTTCGTCTACGTGGTCGGAGGCGTTCAGCACGAGCCGGTGAGGTATTAGCGCCGCACGCATGACAGTGAAATCTTCATTGAACAGCGCGGCAGCCAATACGTCGAAGTTCTCTTTATCTAGCCGTCTGAGCGCGCCAAGCTGACGTGATTTGTTGCGCTTGTGTATGCGCCTGGATTTTATTTGGTAACGCGTTCCATCACGCCCTATTGCGTCCACGTCTTTGTTGGAGTTCCCCGCGTCTTTCCATCCGAAAGCTTTGCGGAATAGCCACTCCGCGTATCCCCCAAGGGGCGCGTTGGAAGTTGTTACGACTTCGCGTCTGCGTAGCTCTTCGATTGCGGAATTACTCAATCTTAAAAGGTTGATGATTTCGTAGTCCTCAAGGTCCATCGCTACCCCCCTGATACTGCCAGTGGAGGAGCTTACGCGATGACGCGATAGCGATGTAGATGCATCGCTACTTTAGGCCGCTAGCTCTTAGGCGGCATTGCCCATCCATAGAATGTTGCCGGGCGCGGACCATTGCAGCGTTGGGCAATATCTATGTCCGTATTGTCTGATGGTTTAATCAAGGCTTCACGTTCGTAGCGCCAATCGATGAAAATCACTGACTCGCTTGGATTGCCTACTTCTTTCAGTATGAGAGTACCTCTCGTTTGTCCTTGGCCATTTTTGAATATTGGCGATTGGCAGAGCGCGGAAAATGTCCATGCTCCCAATGTGCCTTGCCCGTCGGTTATCGGTAGCACCTCCCACTTCGTGAGGTCGCACTGGCTCAACCCGTTTCGTAGGTCGATGCCTCCCTTGTCGTCGATGTGTATGCCGCTGGCATTCGATCTCGGTGACTCGCACGCAAGGTTTGTATAGTGCCAGTCACCTAACAAAGCGCGGGGTAGTTGAATACTCTGTTCGGTCGCGTTCGCTGGGAACGTCCACATGAGTGCGGCAGCCACCACCAGAAAGGAACGGGGCAAATCAAATCTCCAAAGCGCGAAATATCTGATTTTTAGATAATCTGAATTTCAGATTATTGGAAGTGTCCATTCCAACGGAGTGGATACTCTCATGTCCCGAACACTGGCTTCCCCGCTGCATTCAGCGCTGATCGAGTTTCTAATAGCCAAGCGGAAAAAGGCAGGACTGACGCAGGCTGATGTTGCCGCTCGTTTGAAGCGCTATCAGTCATTCGTTCCTACAGTCGAGCAGGGTCAGAGGCGAATCGATGTTGTCGATCTCATCGAATTTGCCGAAGCAATTGGGTTCGACCCAAGTGAGGCGATCCAATTCTTAAAATCAGGTTCGTGAAATTTTTCGGCACTTAAAATTTGTGACCAGCATAAATAATTCACAATCAATAAGTTACGGAAATTTCTCGCATAAATTTTAGTGAGCGCAAGCCAGGGCTAGCTCTATATCAGGCAAGCCCATTCGCTCAACGCCCCTTACGAAATGCAAATTTGTGACGGAAATGGTATTGAGTATCACATAAAGAGATTTGCAAGTATTGCGAGTTGTCATGGGAACATATCGAACAGCACAAGTATGTATGAACGGACATTCGGCCACCTCCTCATTGGAGACGAGTCCAGAGTTGGCTGAGAAATTTTGTTCTGATTGTGGCGCCGAGACAATTTCGACCTGCCCAAGTTGTCAGGCCAAAATTCGTGGCGACTATCACGTCCCTGGCGTATTCGGCATGGGCGGATATACACCCCCAAATTTCTGTCATGAATGCGGAACCGCGTTCCCGTGGGCACGCGCAAAGATAGATGCAGCGAAAGAATTGGCAGATGAACTTGATGAGTTGTCGGATGACGAAAAAGAAAAGTTAAAAAGTACGATTGATGACTTGGTTGTCGCCGGGCCCAAGACCGAAGTTGCTGCGTTACGGTATAAGAAGCTAGTTGGGAAGGTTGGAATGGCAACAGCGTCTGCCTTACGCTCCATTCTTGTTGACGTTGCAAGTGAAGCGGCAAAGAAGCTTCTCTTTGGAGACTAATATGTGTGTGTCCCGCCCGTATACACGAAATGATTGGTAGACCAAATGACCGACGGGCTTGTTGCCGATAGCAAGAGACAAGCCAATTCCTCGATTCGAGGTTACGTGTATCAAGCGTACCAGAGTATTTTGGCATGGATACGCTTAGGGCCGGACGAAGTGCTTTATCTCGAAGGTGCCGAAGATTTCGACGTTCATTCCAATTCGCACGTTACGGCAACTCAGGTAAAAGACACCCGCACGAGCGGAACTGTGACGTTACGCTCTGGTGACGTAGTCGATGCGGTCAATCACTACTGGGAACATCAAGAAAACAATCCAAGTCAACGTGTGCGATTTCGATTTTTGACCACGGCGTATCCGGGAAAAGAGAAAGGCGCGCCGTTTGAGGATCAAGTGACTGGGATAGAATATTGGTCACTCTGCGCAAGGGATGAAACTCGCGACTGTAAGCCATTGTTGGCTTTCCTACAAAAACTAGACCTCTCCAAGAGTCTGTCAGATTTCCTAAAAGCAGCGACCATCTCAGAATTTCGCGAACGGCTTCTGGTTCGTATCGACTGGGATACCGGAATGCGCCCGATGGATGGTCTGCTTGAAGACATAAACAACCATTTGATCTTTGTTGGGGCCAAATATGGCGTAGATAGCTTCCAAGCAAAAAAGGTCTTGGGGTCGCTCCTGCAAGAGGTGATGGGGCTCCTGTCATCCGAGGGCACAAGGAATCTTACGTACGCTGATTTTGTCAGCTTATTTGAGCGCGTGACCATGGAACTTGTTCCCAAGGACGAGGCGGCGGCGATCCGAAGCGTTGGCCAAGTTCCGGGACATTCTATGCTGGTGGATTTAGGGCAAGCGCCAAATGTTCTCGGTGCACCTTTGCCGCTATTGCAAGGGGCAGTGTCGCGTAGAAACGTGGTTGAAAGGCTATTAGCCGCACTCAACCAATTTGGGGTTCTAATTTTGAGAGGCAGTACAGGCCTCGGGAAAACCTCACTCGCTAGATTGGTCGCCGATGCGACGCGGGCTGATTGGGTATGGGCCGGCTTCCGTGGTCGAGGTGCGACACAGATTGCGGACCAGCTCAACCGAGCGGCATTCGAGATAAAAGCTTATGAGTTGCCTCTTCGAGTGGTCTTGGATGATTTGGATTTAAGTGCGGTACACCAATACGAGCGTGAATTGCTGGCGCTCGCGTTCTCGGTCGTCAACGCCAACGGTCAGCTAATCATCACAACTCAAGGCAAGTGCCCTGATGATGTACTAAGCAAGCTTTGGATTGATAAAGGTTGTGATTTTGAAGTTCCGTACTTGGACGAGACAGATATAGCGGAACTACTTTTTTCACATGGCCTTGAGGACGTGGACAAAGCGGCTAAATGGGCGCGCCTTATTCGCGGGTTGACTACGGGGCATCCACAATTAGCCCATGCAAGAGTACGGAACCTTCAGGCGCGGGGCTGGCCAGATCCTGCTGCGGAGGAAATTATATCCGTACCAAGTGATATTGACGACTTGAATACGCAAACTCGAAAGCGCCTATTGAGCGATGTTCCGAATGACCCGGCGCGCGTTGTCGCATATCGCCTCAGTCTAGTTACGAACAATTTCAAACGCAGTACGGCCATGGACGTCGGTGCTGTAGACCCAGCCGTTAATCTACCGGGCGAGGCGTTCGATTGCCTTGTCGGCCCATGGGTGGAAGCCGTTGGCCAGGACCGGTTTCGAATTTCTCCGCTGCTTAACAATGTCGGTAAGGAGGTTCTTCCAGTTGCCGAACAAAAGGCAGTCCACGAGGCCATAGCGTTTGGCTTCATAAAGGCAGATTCAATTTCACCGGACGAGCTAGGCACGGGGCTTATACACGCGATCTTGGCCGAATCTGACTGGGCTATTGTTTTTCTTTCTCAGGGGATTGTCTCGGCTGATGAAATGGCCCTGCGTGCAATCAGCGATTCAGTTTTCTGGTTAAGTGGAATTGGCCTCGATCCTGTGCGTCAGGTTGTAGCAAATGATGCGGTTGAGATGATGCTGCGCCTAGCCCAATTCAAAGTCCTCGCTGCTGCAAAGCGAGAGAAAGAAGCAGTTGCAGTTATTGAGCACGTAATAGAGCTAATTGGCAGAGAAGATCAGCCGAAACTAAGGGCGTACTCTGAGGTCATGGCATTTGTCGTGTTTCTGAGCACGATAAACATTTCTATTCCTCCCGCGCGATCAATCAGAATGCTCGCGCGTCTGATTGAGTATGGCGAACAAGACGAAGCACTGGCGGACTTAAACGAGTCGGTAAAGAAAGCGTCCCTAGATACCGACACACTTCGTGGCCTCACATCATTTCAAATTTTGTTCTCATTCGAGGCAGCGCGCATCTCCGGCATTTCAGAATTCGAAGAGCTATTGCAGGCGTTGGATTCTATAGACGTGTCAGTACGCGAAAAGCTAGTCGAGGTTCTTGAGTACAAGGGCGAGGAAATAGCCCATCGGTTAGTTAGCAACGCCTGGTGGCGCGACGCTTCACGTGACAGGCTAGACGTAGAGACGGCGCTTTCCGTCTATGAAAAGACAATTGAATCCGCGAAAAAGTGGGGCAGCCCTAGCCTTGAACGGGCAGCGTACATAGCGATTTCAGTGCTACATGACGAGTACCGGAACGACTCGCGTGAAGCTCTGCGAGTGTTGGATCGGGCAGGAGAAAAATTTTCCGCAAGCGATCAGTACCTATTGAATCAGAGAGCAAAGGTGCTTTTTCACAAGCGGGATGATGCTGCCGCAGTTCAAATGTTCCAAGCTGTTCTTGAGGGAACGTCGTTAGATGAAATCGAGCGCGCTTTCGCTGGTCGAACGGGTGGAATCGCGGCAGGGCGGATGAACGATTGGCAGAACGCCGAGAAGTTATTTCGGCTTGCTGCGGAAGCTGCTGACAGCACCAGCCAGGATTCCATGGCGGCCGGGTTATGGGCCGATACCGCATTCTCGCTGTGGAAGATCGGAAAGAAAAAAGACGCGCTGCAACTGTATGCGGAAGTCCTCAGGCGATTAGAGAAAATTCCTGAGAACGGCAGTTTACGGGATCGATTTGCACATGCCGCTGTGCGGCACTGCATTGCATGGATCGAGTTGAGCAAAGATGCATTGGGTCAGGGCGAGTTAGTAGAACCGGTGCCGGGACTCTGTAGTACGCAAGAGCCCCGCGAAGAAATCCGCGAACGGGGACTCGTAGATTTGTCGGCGGTATGGGGGCTCCTAGGAAATATCGACACTCGCCTTGGAACGGGTCTCGGTCTCTCGAAAGTTGCCGACGAGAAATGCAGCGGCGAGGTGTCGTTAAACATACGGCTTTCAGACCGAATAGCGAAATATCAGGGTCTGTGGGCTGGCGTAGACACTGAAAATGCAGCGAAAACCATTATCGAAATGATGGAAGGAAACGAGCATTACCTGAAATCAGAAGGGGATATCAATGACGGTTGGAGTCCGGGCGATATTGAGAGTCTCGAAAGTGATTTTTGGCAGGATGATACCCACAAGGAGAATTTCAAACTCTCAATCGTTGGTGCTGCAATAGTGCGCATGAGCCTACCCACGCGGAAGAAAATACCTGTCCAAAAATGGCAGGCCGATGCGGCGTTGTTCGGCCTCAATACTGAGGATGCCACAAGGTTTTTTGAGCTGTTGTCAGGTGAGAGCAGCAAGTCAGATGGCACGCTGACCGATGAGTGTGCCAAAGCTATTCATATACTAGAGAGTGGCCAGCCTGCGCCGAGCGATCTTTTCATATGCCATTTTCGATTATTGAACGGCCTCGTAAACGGTTCATGGGACAACGGAATCGGTACTTCTTTGGCAAAGGTGGCGGTGCGGAACTGGCGCTTTGTGATCGCACGCCAAAGGTTCGCTCTTCGATCCCCAAACATTTCTGCAGAAGCTATCAAGTCGGCTTGCAACGATGATACGAAGACCAGCTTTGCAAAAGTGGCGCTCATTCTAAATGCGGCTCACGACGCCGTTGGTGTGCCCTTAGCGCCAACGGGTGTTTTGTTTTTAAACGAGACACAAGAAGGGAACAAACCAACATAGAGATCGATTTCTCATGACATGCGACTTGCGAGGCGGACTTGGCGTTTAAGAAACTTAATCCTGAGAATTGGGATCAGCACGACCCGACCAGCAGTGTATTCGTTCTTGTAGACAAGAATGGAGTTTCACGAACCCCGATGGGCGGTGAATGGGCGAGGATGATCCTTGAGCCCGGGCTCAATGACTGTGTGCCTAGAGATGTCATTGAATTGTTTGAAGTGGCACGCGCAACTGTGGTCTACGGTTGGTTTTTCTATCCGCTCTTTGCCGTAGGTTGTGAGCAACTATTCATCGTGCATGAAGCTGCCGTCATTCATCGATGCAAGGATGTCGGAGCGCCGAAGAAGGCGAAGTCATTTGCTGAGAAGATTGACTGGCTTATAGGAAATGGATTCCTCACCGAGAGTAGGCGGGTGCAATGGACGGCGGTTCGCCAACTTCGTAACAGCGCTGCCCACAAAAAGAACCAGAGTATTTTTGATCCAACCATGGCGGTACGGAATGTTGAGATCGCGGCCGAATTGATAAACGAACTGTTCCTCACGGACAAAATAGCCCCGCAGAGCGAATGCGATTAGCACATGATTTTGTTCCTGAAAGTTCTTGTTGGAGTGTTCGCTTTCGTCTCGGCCATCATTACGTTTATCGCTCAGGGAAAGGACGCAAATTGGCATTTGTGGCGAGTAAGCCGGACAATATTGCGTGTGACGGGCTTTACCTGCTTCGTCCTGTCTTCTGTGGGCTATATCTACTTTGACTATCGCGACGAAACATTGAGGCAGGCCGCGGACGCAGAATTTAGGGCTGCAATGATTGATGTTTCGAGAGACATAATGCGGTCAGCTCACCCTTATCATCCCAAGGAAGTGCGCTTTGACTATTGCTTCGACAGCAAAGATTTAATGGCTATTGCCAAGAAAAAATGGGGTGATGTGTCGCTAGCGGAGGCGCAGAGTTCAATTCGAAATTTGGGGGAAAAAGCATTCCGGGAAATATTTGGTTCCAGTGTCACCATTTTTTTCACCAAACAGAAAACGTTCAGGGAAGGGTTTTACCGGGACTTGAAGTCGGACATCGCCGTCATTCACCTAGAGCCTCATCAGGTATCCAAAGTCATTCATTTCCCACGAATAGAAGAAACGTCTGAGAAAGCCTTTTGCCAGCATGTGATATTTAGCGTGCCTGAAGTTGGTTTTAATGCGTTTGATTCATATAACGCCGTTCAAGCGCATTCATATTATGACCTAACCGGTTCGCATTTCTTTCTGTATCTCAAAGCTTCCAAGTTAGCGCAAATCCTCGGATTATCATCGCCATTTGCAAAGAACCTCTCCGTGGCCTTTGGTAACGGAGTGAGGAAATTTTATCTGCAAAAAGACAAGCGGGTTGAAAGCAAAACAATAAAGGCCGGGCGTGCGTATAGGCAGGAATCAGATATACCAGCGATTGAAGAAGATTATCCAAGTCTTCGTGTGCCGTCGTAAGGGTTCCATGTATGTGCTATCGCCTCAATTGCGATTGCGCGTGGCGATGGCTTCGCTACGCACACACCGGGAAATTTTCAAAGCCCCCTCTGGAAAAATAGGGGTCAGCGGCCACTTCGCGATACGGCGATATTCGCCCCTCCCCACCCCCACCCCCACCCCTCCGGGTTCAAATTTTGGAAGATGGAAGATGCTCTGAGTGGTGCCGGGGCATTGTCGCTCCGAGTTAGATCGACGCTCCGTGTAGACGTACTAAGGCACGAGCGGCGGGCATAGATGCTTCGCAGCGCGCCTACGCGGTGGCTAGCTGCGTTGAGCTGTTGGGAGCCGCGCGAGAAAAAAGACACGAAATTGCGTCGCGTGCCTACCCGGTGCCTACCCGAGCGAAAACGCCAACTGCGCTGATTTGCGGGGAATCAAAAACCCCTTGATAATTCAAAGGGTTGGAATGGTGGAGCCGGACGGAATCGAACCGACGACCTCTACAATGCCATTGCACCGGATAGCCAGTCAGATCAACGGCATAACTCTCCAACAGTAGTCAAACGCAAGCACGACGACTCAAGCACTTAGCAGGAGTTGCGTATGAGTTGCGTGTTACTGGTTGGGAGACTGCTGTGAGCGGCATTGTGCGAGTGAAGAGGTTCACGGGCCCGTTCACAGTCGTTCCAGATACTATCCTAGAATTCGACAAGCATCACCCGATGCGTCCGGAGACGCGTCTAGTGCTTGCTTGGCTTATCGGCCGCCCGAATGACTGGACGGTTTATGTTTCTCAGCTGATCAAAAAACTCGGCCTATCAAGAGATAGGTGGCGCCGTGCGCGAGTAGAGTTGGAGCGTTGGGGATACTTGGTCCAGATTCGACGACGAACGCCGGATGGTCGGTTTGAATGGGACCACACCGTTTATGACACGCCGGTAGTTGTAGACGGAACAGAAGCCGAAGGGGCCGGGCATCCTAGACGCCGGCCGGCGACTTCCTCAGATGGATACCGGGTCGATGAGAGGCCAGCCATCGACGGGTTTTCCAACGATGGTCGATCGGGCGTTGGTAAGCCCGGCGATATAACAACACCATCTCACCAACAAGATTCAAACACCCCCCTAAATCCCCCCGCTTCGATCACGCAAGCTTGCTTCGAAGAAGCGCAACGCAGATTCGGCGGCTACAGCGTCGAGCACCTCGAAGAACGTTGGCGGGCGTGGGTCAACGACAAGGGGGAGGCTCCGAAGGACCTCGATAAAGCATTTCTCGCCTGGGCGGCAACCTACGTTCGGAACCATCCGCTGCCAGGAGGGGGAACTTTCTGAAATTACGGCGGGCATTGCGCGCCGCTTCAAAAACTTCACCACTTGATAGTTCGAGAGAGATTGAGACGAAAGATGTTCAACGATTGCTTCACCTGTGAAATCACCCACCACTATGTCCAGCTGGCAAACCAGTTCACTCAAGACCTTAGCCAGGTGTTGCTGACGCCGATGTGGGCGATCTTTCTGGGGATCGCCGGCCTCTGGGTGATCTCTCATGGTTTCCGGATGGTCTTGGGAAAACCGGACGTATTTGGGTTCTTTCACGAATTTCTTTTCCTTGTCATCGCAGCGGCTCTGCTTAGCGGTCAGGGGCCGGGATTGGTTGACCTCATCTACAAGTCGGCGCTGGCCACCATCAGCGGAGCTGCATCGGCGGTTTTGAAAGCTGGCGGTGGGGTTTCGGTGCAGACAGGGGTTTCCGTTCCCGCCATTCCAGGTGTTAGCGGGATCCAAGGTTTGGACGGAATAGCCGGGTTGGTGCAGGTGGCTCACAACGGTGTTTTCAAGGTGTTCGGCATGGCGCAGGCCATGTTGAGCTATGCGACGTTGACCAATCCGTCGCCGATCATCTTCGCGGTTCTATTGCTGCTGCCTTACGGACTTTTGTTGATCGTCTATTTCGCGCAAGTCGTCGTCACAATTTTCCGCGTAATGATGTTTGCCGCCTTGTCTCCGATTCTGATGGTCGCTCTCGGGTTCGGTTGGGGCAAAGACGTCGCTTTGAATGGTGTGAGAACTCTGTTCGCGGCATTCATGGTTCTCTATGGCGCCACTATTGCGCTGGCCGTATGTCTTTACGGCGTCAGCGAACTTGGCATTGGCACTGTAGGGGAGGGCGCGGCCCAGATACCTGAGATGTTGGCGCTCAACAATCCGAAACTTTGGGTGGCTATCGCTCTCGGTTGGCTCGGGACGGCTTTCATGGCCGAAGCGACCGGGATGGCGAACTCAATCGCGGGCTCAAAGCTTACGAACCAGGCAGCTGCTGTCATCACGGCAGGTGCCGTGGCGACCGGTGCTTACGCGGTTAACCGTGCTCGAGGTCAATGGGGCGGCGCACTCTCGGGCGCTGCTGGAGGCGTTGCCTCCGGTCTCGCTACCGGTGCCGGGGGGCTGGTTTCAGCCGGGCTCAATCCTGGGAACGCGGCGCAGGCAGCTGCGAGCAAAATTTCACCCGGCGCACAAAAGGTGATGGATCGCATGAGGAACCCAAACGCTTCCGGGTAAGGCAACAAGGTAGCGAGCAACACGTCACGATGGAGAAAATTATGTCTGAGGTACTTCCCTTCAAGTTTGAGCGTCGCAGAATTCGAGTCGTTTCAGATGATCAAGAGGGCGTTTGGTTCGTCGGTCAGGATATCTGCACTGCATTGGAACTGGCAAAGCCCGAGAACGCACTTTCAAGGTTAGACGAGGATGAGAAACGAACGCATTTGATTGAAACCCCCGGCGGTCGGCAGCACATGACGACCATCAACGAGTCCGGCTTATACAGCTTGATTTTCAGCAGCCGAAAGGCCGCCGCGAGACGGTTCAAAAAGTGGGTTACGCGAGACGTTTTGCCCGCCATTCGCAGCACGGGTCAATACATTTATCAACAATCTGAACCCACGGCAGTTGATGAGCCAGTCGTGACAGTGCCTCAGTCGAAATACACGGAAATGTTGGTCCGAACGATCGATGACCAAGCCAAGATAATTCAGTTTTTGGAAGTTGAGAAAGAAAGGAGGGATATGAGGAAAAATATGAAAATCGCGAAATTCTATATCGAGGAAACGAATTTGTCTGACGCTGAAATTGCACAGTGGATGGAAGATCTGATAGGCGATTATCTTCCTGAGTGGGTAGCTTGGCGTCGCCGCGTGATTAGCGAGAAGGCTAATCAGGTATGAGGCATGAAAAGATATTTCCTCATGGGACGCAGATCCTTGTCTTGCTTTCCATGCGTCGGCGAAAGGGGAGGGTTCTGGCATCAGAAATCGAACAAGATATTCGGAAGGCCACTGGAACACCGATTTCCCGACCGCATGTCCATCGAACCTTAAACGACATGGTTGCCAAGGATTTAGTCATCAAGTTTGAGGTGCACGACTTCCCTGACCGCCGCCGCCATCATGGCTTTAAATTAACTGCATCTGGTCATGCCACGATCAAGTGGCTTGCCCAGAGTTTTCTCGATCTTGATGTGATCAAGGCGGTGGAGCGCCGTTAGAACTGAGCGGCACGGCATTGGTCAGAAGTGGAATGCCAATGACTGAGCCAATGAAAAAACTCCCCGACCAAAGGGCGTGCCGATTTTGCCAACATTGGGCTGTAACCTCGCGTTGTGACTTTGCTCATAGGGAGAATTTTGAATTTAAAGTAATTGTTTCTTCGCTCTAACCTTAGGGGGCAGCCCAGGGGCCTAAACCAAGAGGCGTTGAATGATGCTTTGCCGCGTTCTGATTTACATTGTTGTCTTTTCAGTGGGGGCTGCGCCTTGGGTTGCGTTGGTGGATGAAGGCTTGTTTTTCAAGCTGACCACCGAATTGGAGCGCGTTACAGGTGGCGGCTTCTTTTATGGCCTGGCTTGTGTTGCATGGTTCTTAATCGCGCTTTTCACCGTTCTGGCTGTGCTTGGTGGAATCATCGGATCGATTGTTGGGGCAATTGAATGGTCGAAGGACTCCAATAATCCAATCTGGCTGAGAGGCCTGATTTGGATCGGCTTTGGGCCGATTTGGGTTTTATTCATGGCGGTTGTTTTGATTTTCAACGTGATCGCTAAATCAAATCCAGACGGCGTTACCCCTCCGCCAACGCCGGCAAAACCGAAGAAGAAAAGCGGCCCTGTTTTTGGATCGCACTTCGTTGAATCAGAAATTCTGGGGGAGCACTATCACATTGGTGGTAAGGCTGTGTTGCGGAAGATACTCAACGGCACTCGGCCTTATTGACAGAGGCTGCGGAACCATCAAAATCTACAATCAAAGGGCACCCATAGTAAGGGTACCCTTTCTAGAGATTGCCGCCGGCTCATAAGATCCGCCTTTCGATCACACAGAGGCCCAACATGCAGAATTCCTCCGGCAATGACGACACCGCAGTATCTGCCGATCCCAGCGAGGAAATCTGGAAGGCAATCCGCCGCGCGTCGAAAAAGGATGACGACACGGCCGCGCGAGAGCGCCTGGCTGCTGGGTTCCCGATCTATTACAGCGAAGACGACACCCCAGCCGGCCTTGTCATCAAACGCCATCCTTGCGGCCGTCGTGAACTCGTCCGCTGCGATCCGGCCGGCGACCAGGTTATCCGCGTCCTTTGACATCGAAACCGCAGCTGTGGGTATTCGCCGGGCCTAACGGTGCCGGTAAATCCACTTTCGCAGCTCGCCATGTCGCTGGGCGCATTCCTATCGTGAACCCCGATTTTATCGCCCAGGAGCTCCCGCCTGGCCCTAGTGCCACCGCCACGCTATTGCGTGCCGGCAGGCTCGCCATCGAGCAGCGCGGCCGCTTCGTCGATAAGGGCCAAACCTTCGCTATGGAAACCACATTAACGGGGCAGGGGGAGCTTCGTTTTATGCGTGCCGCTCGTGCAGCTGGGTATAAGGTCAATCTCGTGTTTATCGGCCTTGCCCGTCCCGAGGATTCCTATAGCCGCGTCCTCGGGCGCGTCCAGGCTGGCGGTCACTCCGTTCCCTTAGCCGACATCGAGCGCCGTTTCTCTCGCAGCTTGGCGCACCTTCCGGATGCCATGCGGACAGCTCACAGATCCTTCGTCCTCGATAACACCCGTGATCGGTTTCGCTTGATGCTTGTTCGCGAACGCCAGACGACCAGGTTCGTTAATCGCGCGCTTTCTGCTTGGGTGAAGAATGCCGTTCCGACAGGCCTCCGCCACGCACCCGAAATGGGCTTAGAAATGTAACGAGGCATTGCCTGCTAGTCCGACAGGCTTAACCAAAACAACAAGTCGGCCGCCTACGGCGGCCTCCTTTTTCAACTGATTTCGCCTCGTGTGTTACTGAACACGTTTTCAATGCGTTTCTCCCCTGATGGGGCTCTGAAGCTAGCTGTCTCCGTTAAAACCCCAGACACGCAAAGAGTAATCCAAGTCAGACTCTGATTTCAGACGACTGTACTTTGGAGAAATCTCCACCGTTTCTGGAAGCTGTCTGATAGGATCAAGTTCAGGTTCGGTGCCCTCTCGGTTTTGCGAGATCGCAATGTCCGGGGCGTTTATGCCGTTAACGGAACCGCCATTCAGAGCAGCGTCTATAAATTCCGCTTGCCAGATGGGTGCGATTTCGACGTGAGATTCCTGATGGCCAGGAAAAAGGCGCCATAGGGTCGGAATAGAAAAGTTGAAACGGAAATCCGAGAACAGGGCGTCACCAAAATCAAAATAGACACCCACGTTGTTGTTCGCCCAAGTTTTTATCAGAACGCAATTGCCGACAGGAATTCTCAGCTTGAGTGGTGAGTTTTGCAACACTCGGGCGTGGTTTAGCTGAAAGTCGAAGCGCTTTATCTCTCTTTCGACACGAAGGCCATTTATGACCCACGCCATGCTTTCGTAGAACGCCTCACGTGCTTCTCGCGCTTGGAATGATATCGGTGAATGTTGAAATTCGATCACTCGGCCACAGTCTGTTTTAACATCTGCCCGGTGCTTCTCCCCATCTTTCGAAGTGACAGTCACCTCCCGGCAGTGTTCCGGAAAGTTTCGCTTCCATTCACGATGCCAGTCGGTTTCATGCTCCCACCACGGGTCGCAATTGCTTCCACGCTTATGTGCCCAATGATGAATTCGTATCTTCCCGCATTTGGGAATCGCTTCTTCACCACATAATGCACAGATGCCTCTGCGGCCGCGTTTCGCTGAATGACGCCGCCCGTTGACAATCGCGAACTCCATGCGCAACAGCTCTCAATCAGGGAGACAGCGGATAGTAAAGCCATCCAAAGAGGACGCTATCAATGGCCTGTGAATGAACTCATGGCCCAGTGTCTTGTTGATAACCCACTATCCACGCTCGCGTAGTGGACAGATTTTCATTGTGCCGCAGCATTCTTTTCCCTCGGCGACCAGCTTATCAATGATCTGGGCTTCAATCTTGCGGCGTTCGTATTCATGAAAAATCAGACTTTCTATCACAGTGCGGTTTGGGCAATTTCTGCGAAGTATGGGTTTGTGCTGTCTCTGACAATCTGAATAACATTCATCGAAACCACAGGGGTCTTTTCTGAACAGTTTGTGTTTAAGGGTACAGCCCCGGGGACAAGGCGCGCGGGAATTCAAAATCCGATCACCCGTTTTTGAACGGCGAGGAAGCTTTTCTGCCAGCCAGCCTTTCCCCCGAAACATGGAACGCAGAACATCATCCTTCCAGCCGAGTGGTTCTGCCAGAGCCTCCATCTCAAGCTGTATTTTAGCTGCACTGCCATGACTTAAGCCGGCGGCCAAAGGCCATACAGCACGCCTCTCTGCGTAAAGCTGGTTTGCCAGAAAACTTCCGAGCCCCGACCACCAAGAATTAGCAGCATCGACGTTTGTCAAAAATTTATCAGAGCCGTAATACAAGCAGAATGTGTTGTCAGGGTTTATGTGACGTTCAAGGCAAAACTCAGGAAACTGGCGGTGCTCCATTTGTTCGATTGCAGAGGCGCCGCGCTGGTCGGTAGCTCGAAGTTCAAGGTAAAACTTCTTACTCGACATGCCCCCAGGCAACGGCGGCGTAGCAACTACTTTCACTCCGCCATTATGCCGCGCTTCTATTTCTATCCAAGGCGGCAAATTTTGGAGAAGAAGCTCGACGGAATTCATTCAAACTTCAAGTGAGCGCGCGGTTGCTCTGAGCTCGATGGCACGTGAGCGCGGGCGTATGTTGGGTTAGCAACCGTTGCTGGTGCGGCAGAGAGGCACACCGTGATTTCATCATAATCCGGCTCCGCGGTATAACCTGCTTCGTCAAGAATATCCTCAAGTGCTGCTGGCGCTACCCGCAATGCGCTTGGTCCGATTTTTACCCTATTTTCCTCGCATTCGCGCTGCATCTGTTCGGAACGTGTTGTTGCAACACTTGATGCGATCCGAACTGAGCGATCTCCTCTAATGCCGATCCTTGAAATCGGGGTTTGTCCAAGTTCAAGGCCAACGGCCAAGCCCAAGCTATCCAGATCATCCAGCACGGATTTGCACAGTGCAAAGGACTTATGGAGCCCACCTGCGCACATTGTCGCAGTCGCAACTGAGTTCCGTTCGTTAGTCTCCGTATCTGACCCTTCAGCAATAACGGCATGGATGCAGTCGCCAATAAAGCGGACTTTTCTGCCTCCAAAGTCGTCCTCGACGACATTTTGAAACTCTTGCCGAATTACAAAAAGTGCTCGGACGACATCACGGATGGCACCTTTTTGAACCGCATCATCTACATAGTTTGTGTATCCGGACAAATCGGCAAAAAGTGACACCAGAGCCATTCTAATTGAATGGCTCGGACTAAGCTTGGCGTAGTCGATTTCGCTCAGTGGGGGATGTTGATAGAAGAACGAAAAGGATGCGTCTGTGACGTCCGGCAGGTCACCTTTGTAAATTTCATTACGCCAGTTAGCGACGATTCTATCAGTGAATTCTTCGCGGCTTTGCTCACCAAACACCAAATCACCCTCTGGCGAGCGACGGGCAGAGTTTACTGCCACATCGCCTTCGGACAGGCTCAAAAATTCGAGAGAAACTCCCTCTTCAGCGTGTCCAAGGATTTTGCGAACTCGATCTGAAACGTAGACGCCGGACTCCTCTCCAGCGGCTAGTTTTGCAGCATGGTTTGCGGCGCCGCCAAGAAACATTGGCTCCTGTTCGTCTCCGGTGCCGTTGTTGATGGCAACGCATGTCCCAACGTCCACTCCAATGCGGAAGTTTGCGTCGAATTCACTGCGACCTAGTTCGCGATTGGCGGCGACCGCGACCTTTTGAAAGTCCTCGATGAAGGCAAAGGCTTCGGCGAGTGTTTCGCGGGTGACGCCCTCGTTGCCTTGTTCAAGGACGACGGCATGTACGCGACCGCTATGAAAGTCGACGCGTTGTGCCGACGAGTTTTCGATTACCCGATCCGCGGTGCTGTAGTAGAGGTGCAAGAGACGCATAGCCCTGTCGTGCGATGCCTCGGTCTCAACACCCTCCTCCAGTCGATATTCGTCATAGTTCGTAATGGCGATGTAGATTTGCACGGTATCGACAACGACGGCCTGATTTTTCGGCAGGCTGAATAGCGGCGGGGTAATTGATTCCATTGCCGCTGCAAATGCCACTTCGCGGGTTTCGTAAAGCTGCCGATATTCTTCGAAGCGCTGCACTTCGAACTTTGGAGCTTCTGCAACGTGCTTCTTAATGCGCGCTAGCGCGGTCGCCTCATTCCAGGGCATTTCGATTATCCTTTCTAATTTGCCCGGTCCGAACCGCGCTAATATTTACTGATATCCTATAAAATAGGACTACCCTATAAAATGTCAAGATGGTAGTCTTGGTTTCGAGAGGAATCAGCCGCATGAAGCAAGACGCGTTCAAGCCTAGCCTGCGTAGGCGATATGAATTTATTGAGTTTCAGCTTATGTGGGAGGGAACGGTCGGGCGAAAATTGCTTCAGCAAAAGTTTGAAATCTCGCCACAGCAGGCCACCATCGATTTGACGTCTTATCTCGATATGGCTCCCAAGAATATGTCTTACGACCCCCGTCAACGTACATACGTGGCAGGCAGTTCTTTCCGTCCGAAGTTCTTAAAAGGGGAGGCGTCCGAGTATTTACTTCATCTCGAGATGCTTCACCACGGGTATCGTCAGGCCGAAGAAATCTGGCCTGCAAATATTCCATCGTTCGATGCAGTTGCCGTTGCTTCGAGAAAAGCTGACCCTGCAACGCTTAAATCAGTCTTGCTTGCGATCCGTACTGGCCAATGTGTCGAAGTAACATACGTCTCACTTAGCTCTGAGTTCGAAGGGCCGCGTCGATTGTTCCCGCATGCGATCGCTAGCGATGGGCACCGATGGCATATGCGGGCATTTGATAGCGATAAGAATCGTTATTCAGATTTCGTTTTGTCACGTATTGAAAAGATCGCAGTTAGAGAAGATGACGTTGCGGAGTTGCCCGAAGATACAAGCTGGCGCTCGTTCATCAGTTTGTGCTTTCAGCCTGACCCCAAGCTTTCTAAGCGTCAGAAAGAAAGGCTTCAAATCGAATATGGCATGGAGAATGGCCAACTGGCGATTAGCGTGCGCAAAGCGATGCTCTTCTACTATCTCCGCTTTTACGGTTTTGACCCGTTGGAGTTGGAAGGGGATTACATGCGCAACAAAAGTAGCTTTCACCTGACTTTAAAGAACCTTAAGGAAGTCGAGTCATGTCTGGACCGAAGAAGTTGACGGGAAGCAATGGCAAGATTGGTCCAGAGGAAGCCGAAGCTTCAAACTCGGAGGAACGAAAGCACGCCACTTTGCTCAGAAATGATTTGATTGCGGGTGACGAAGAGATTGTAGCTCGGGTCATGGAATCCGCGAAATTTGCTACTTTCCCTTCGGGTCATAAGCTAATTGAGCAAGGAGATACGGACGACTGCGTTTATTTCATTATTGCCGGCAGCACGAAGGTACGAATTAATAACCGTCATATTGATGTGCGGGGCGCCCCCCACACGGTTGGTGAAATGGCGGCGAAGAAAGCCGGTGAAGTACGAACGGCAGATGTAATCGTACAATCAAAACAACTTGATGCGTTGGTTCTATCGGGGACTGATTTCCGCAAGATCATGCAAGATTTTCCCGGCTTTTCGGATCGTCTTGCTGAGCTGATCGACAATCTCTCTCGAAGCAAAATTGCACAACTCGGTGAGGCGGTCGAAAGAAAGGGGCTTCCGTGGGTTGCCCTGAGCGGGATCGTGAGTGTTGGTGCCGGCGTCATCGGGGGAGCTGCACTATGGGCTGCGAACTTTGATCTTCTATACGTCTTTTGGGGTGGGCTAAGTGTCGCGCTTGCTGGCTTCGTATGCATGGTGCAGTTGAACCCAGATTTTCGTTATCGAAATATCTCTGGTATGGCGGCAATCGCTCTCATTCTCTCCATCGTCTATGGTTCCATAAGCTTTGCAGTAACGGTGGACGGCCAAAGGCTGGACCTCCCATTGATTGATTTTAGCGTCAACACAGATCAGAAGCTCAAGGTACACACGATCAATAGCTTTGTCCTACTCGCTCTGGCTACCATCATGGCTATCTTCGATTTGAAACTCACAAGCTCACGCAATAGCCGATAGACCAGCGCTTCCTATGAGGCTGTCTAATTAGGCCGCTGGGGGCGGCTAGCTGATTGTAAGCTGACGGCGACCCATCGGAGCGGGGGCTCGTTTAAGGTCACTAACGGCGCTCAAATTAAGAGTTCAACTTCCCATAAAACCAAGGGGGTCCCTCAATTTGGGTGGCCTTGCATGGGTTTGCCGGAGTTTGCACGTTTCCGCCGGAGTTCGCCTTGTCGTAGGGGGGCAGGATATGCCGGGTGGGCCCACCTTCTGGGCCGCCCGACGCCCTATGGGCATCCTGCTTATTCGCCTTCCAGGCTCAACGATTTTCCAGTCCATACAGGGCCGATATGACAAAAGGCGGTAGATTGCCGGCTACTCCGGCCTGGTCGTGGGCTGCATCCCTTGTGAAAAAGCTATGACAGCCACCTGACAGCTTCCGACTAGCTGGCGGCCGGCGGGATCGAAATCAGACTCCGCTTGCCTGGCCGAAGCAGACAGATGTATGTTCTTGAAATGTTCACATCTGCCAATCGCTCCCGAATCTTTACGTCCAGGACCAGCCGGCGGCTGGCGCTACCGCTGGTCGCCGCCCGTGTTCCCGCCGGATTCCCCAGCCCAGCAGAAGATTTTTCTGACGGTACGCTCGATCTAAACGACCTGATCGAGCATCCTGCAGCCACCTTCATCGTCCGGGTTTCGGGCTCGTCCATGACTGGCGCCGGCATTTTCGACGGCGATCTTCTTATTGTGGATCGCAGTATCAGGCCCCGACCGGGCCAGATCGTCGTCGCCGTTCTAGCCGGCGACATGACCGTAAAGCGGCTGAGGCGCCGGGACGGGCGGTGGTGGCTGATTCCCGAGGTTCAGGGTCATGACATGCCTGGAGATAGCTTCGCCGCCGTTGAGATGGGCGAGGACTCGGAAATCTGGGGTGTCGTCAAGAACGTGGTCCGGTGCCTATCGTGAGCCGGATTTTCGGCTTGGCTGACGCCAACAATTTCTATGCGTCCTGCGAAAGAGTGTTCCAGCCCGAGCTGCGAGGCAAGCCCACGGTGGTTCTATCAAATAATGACGGCTGCGTGATCGCCCGTTCCCCCGAAGCCAAGGCGCTCGGGATCGGGATGGGCGATCCATTTTTTAAGCTTCGCGAGCGGCCCGAGTGCAGGTCCGTACAGGTGCGGTCCGCAAACTTCACCATGTACGGTGACATGAGCCGCCGCGTCATGGACATCATTGCGGCAAACGTCCCCGACATCGAGATCTACAGCATCGATGAATGCTTCATCGACTATACCGGCGTGGACCAGACGGTTGACCACGCACGGACGCTCAGAAACACGATCCATCAATGGACCGGGCTTATGGTCAGTGTCGGCCTCGGTTCCACCAAGACATTGGCAAAGATTGCCAACCGGCAGGCCAAGGCCGCGCCGGACGGTGTATTTAGCCTGCTCGATCCCGACGCCCGGGCGCGCGTCCTGAAGGAAACGGACGTGGGCGACGTGTGGGGTATCGGCCGGCGATGGTCGCGCCGCCTCGATCGCTACGGTATCGCCACCGCTTGGGACCTGGCGCAGATGGACCGTCAATGGACCCGCGATATCATGGGCGTGACCGGTCTCCGCACAGTAGACGAGCTAAACGGCATTCCCTGCCTGGCGCTGGAGCAGGTGACACCCGACAAGCAGACCTTATGCGTCTCCCGCAGCTTCGGCACCACCGTCCGGAACCGCGACGGCCTGGCGTCCAGGCTCCGCCATTTCGCCACCAGTGCGGCCGAGAAGCTGCGCCGGCACGGACTAGCCGCCGGCGCTGTCAATGTGTTCATTCGAGGCAACCCGTTTCGTCCGGAATCGCCGCAGTATTCGAACAGTGTCACCGTGGGCCTAGCGTCGGCGTCATCGAATACCAGTGACCTCGTAAAAGCGGCACTCCAGGGTCTGGATAGGATTTACCGGCAGGGCATCCCTTACAAAAAGGCTGGCGTTTTATTGATCGACATACGCCGACAGGCGCCGCCGTCCCTGTTCGACGTCTCAGACCCACGCCGGGAGATGCTTATGCGGACTTTGGACGCGCTCAACGCCCGGCATGGGCCGGGAACGCTCTGTTACGGTCATATGCCCCGCCCCAGGACCTGGTACATGACCCAGCGGCACCTATCCAGGCGCTACACAACTTGTTGGAGGGAACTGCCGGTTGCCAGAGCTTGACTGGAACCTTATCGACGACAGCTCCGGTGAGCGCCCCGCTCTGCCCTCAGCTTCAAGCGAACGGCTGTCTGTCGCGGACGGTTATCTCGGACGGCAACATGCCGGCAGCCTCATCGCTTGCCGTGGACCTGGTGTTTCATGATCACGGTAACGCCACTTGGAGAAACGCGGGCAGTCCAGGGGCGGACCGGCGCGGCTCACTTTGGCTCCAATGTCGTGGCCGTCGAGGTAGGAAACGCCCGCTATCGCCCTTCGCTTTGCTCCTGTGGAATTGTCCTAGCCTATGCCTCGACCTAGTGACTTATCTTTGCCTGACCCTTTCCCCTTCACCCACATTTTCAATGTTTCCTTCGGCCCCAGCGCGCAGGCCTTCCCCTTGTCATCGATTACGACCAGACCAACAAGGTCGGCCTGGTCATTTTTCACCAATGCGACTGATCGACCGGCGCCGACATCGAGCATTTCCGATTCACAGCCCGCTGCTGTTAAGCGCCTTTTTGGCACATCAGTCCACTTCCTCGATTTCGTCACTTCTTCCAGTGCGGGCGCTGCGATCTTCGGAAACAGGCGTGGTGACGGAGGTTCGCCGAACACGGCCCGTAGGGCCTCCGTGTGCGCGACCACTAGGACCATCGCCAGTGGATCTTCGTAGGCTTCCATCGCGAGCCACATTTTCCAGTTGCTCGCCACTCGGCTGATCAGACCCTTGCGAGTCAACTCGTGACTTTGTTGGCCGATATACCGCGACCAAAGCGGCCCTATGTTCGGGTGCCGACTGAGTAGGGGTGGACGATGATAGCGGGCCTTCGCGATCCCAACGCCTCGTTCTATCCTGTTTGCTGGGGCTTGGAACGGCCCTAAGCGTTCCTCAAGTGCATTCTTTGAACACTGGCGCCCCATGGCGCTAGCTTTCATCGTTCCTTGGCCATCGAGGTCATAAAAAACCAGGCCATTTCCGCGTGGTTTAACACCGACGTTCCAGACAGCGAGCTGACTATGAAGGTGATTCCATCCTCGCGCTTGTTCTACTGCTGCCAGTACTTCCGGCTTCCGGTCGAGCATGAACCGCTGAAACGACTGCTGCCAGGTATGGCGTTCGTAATCTCGCGCCTCTGGGCTCAATGGATTTCTCCCGCTTTCCCGATCCGACATGCCCCGGTCCACAGATAACCCGAACTCCTTTTCAAACCCCCGACTAATCCGCTCTAGCGTCTTAAAGTCGTTGAAAGGCGCAATGATCTTGTTGGTCCCAGGATGAACCCGATTGATCGCGATATGCATATGAAAATTGTCTGTGTTTTCGTGAGCCCCGGCGACGTATTGGTGGCCCTCGAACCCGAGCGCTTCCACGTAGCCGCCAGCAATTTTCCGCAGGGCATCATCGCTCAGCTTTGATTCTTCCCCCGAGCGAAACGAAACCACCAGGTGATAGGTTCTATCTGTCGCTTCCGGCCGCATCATTCGCGTGGCTTCGATTTCAATGAGGGCTACTTCCAGGTCTTCAAGGCCCGCGCCTGCGTTGCAGTTTCCGAACCAACAATTCCGCAGCTTTTCGCCCGGATGGTCTGCGGCCGCGATATAGCGGCCGAGCCGTTCGAAATTGTCAGCAATGCCGGACTGCTTCGGAATTTTTTTGGCGATCATTTGCGCGCCGGCTTCACCGCATTGCGGATCTCGATCACGCAGCTCTTGATGTCGTTTTGCGTCGTCTGAATTGAATCGATCAGCTTCGCAAAAGAAGCCGTGTCTTCCGGCCGCTCGTCGATGGCGAGCTTGAGTAAGTTGCCCAGCCTGGCCAGGTCTGCATTGACCTTCAATAGATCACTAATGCTTTCCCAGGCCGCGAAATCTTGCGGGTTCGGAATCGGGTATCCGACGCCGAGCCGCAGCAGAAATTGAGAGACAGACAACTTCGTTTGCGCGGCCACTTCAGCGATCCGCGCCTTTTCTTCGTCTGTGCCGTAGACTTTAATCAGTTTTCTATTCGTCGCCATCGCCGCGCATTCTGGTTTACCGGTTAGGTTTGGAATTACGGATCAGGTCCACGACATCTGCGTATGAAATTCCGACTTTCCGTGCGGCCGCGCGAATGTCATCCACGGTCGCTGGTGGAGTGTGGTCACTCCAAAGTCGATCAAACTCGTCGATGGTAGGTGTTCCTTCAGACCACGGTGCGACCGGTTCGGATAAGTTCAAGTGGGATTTGACCTCTGTGCCACCGCGCCACTTAATGGGGGCCTTGATCTGACTCGCCTGTAATTGCACGCCAGGAACCAACCGTAAAACAGCTCTAAAGCGCCCATCTGTCAGCGCATAAACAGCCTCTGCTTGAAGGGGGTTGAGATTCGATACGCCCTTTTTCCCCAAAGGGGCTCTGGCAATTTGTCCTCCCTGCGGCATGTAGAGTGAGAACGCAGCAGCAACATTTACGCTTGTTATGCCCGTCATAGGGACGGTGGTGATATGCCAAATATGTACACGACTGAGATCTGGCTCGAAGTTTGGCAGGCCTATAGATTTTAGGACCAGCCCAACGTTTGGTTCGGACAACGTTGCGTTACCGCGAAGCCACTTCGAAAAATTAGAAATATCGACGCCGGCATTTATCGCGACTGTTTTGGGTCGACCAAAAAAGAAGCATGCTTCTTTGATTCGGGTGCGGGTCTTTTGGTCCATGAGCATACCAAAAAATATAATATATTGACAAAAGTAATTGGTATCTACCAAATTATCGGAGATGGGAGATGATAATACATGGTAAGAAATGCGGTCAATGAAGGAGCGCGCATGGTAGAGACACTTCCAAAATTATTCACCGAAAAGGAGGCTGCCGAATATCTCGGTTGCTCAATTTCTACGATCCGACGAGAGCGAAGGCTGGGGCGGATTGGCTGTACCTACGTAGGCAGGCGCCCTCGCTACACAACAGGCATTTTGAACGACTACTTACGAAACCAGCAGGAAGAACCATGTCATCACCGCGAAAACAACGCTTCGGTCAAATTGGCGGCTTCTGGCTTTCGCAGCGCCCCAACAGCCCAGTCTGGTGCCGCACCTGGTTCGATCCAAATACCCGGCAAACACGCCGCGCATCTCTTGGCACAACGGACGTTCGGGAAGCGGAGTTGAAGCTCGCGGAATGGGTCACGAAGAACCAACAGATGGTCGATGCGAACCCGCGAGGCGTTCCTTTGGAAACGATCTTGGTGCGGTTCTATGAATTTCAGGCGAAGGACCAAGCCAGTGAAGTGCAGGCCCGAACAGGTCTGCGACTTTGGTCTGACTATTTTGCGGAATCGCGAGTGTCCGATCTAACCCCTGATCGCCTAGAGGCTTTTATCGATTGGCTGAAAGTGAAAGGTCATTCGGACGGGTACGTGAACCGGACCCTTGCGGTAGGTCGCGCCGCATTGAACCGGGCCCGGAAGCGACAAGAAATACAGAATGTTCCCTTCATTCCTTCATTGGCGCCAGGGGAGCCCCGCGACGTGTATCTATCCGCCGACGAAAGTGCGGCCCTATTCGATGCCTGCGACGAGCCGCATGTCCTTCTGTTCCTGATGTTGGCGTTCAACACACTCTCTCGCCCGACCGCGTTGCTCGAACTGCAACACAATCAGATCGACTTTGAAAATCGATTGATCAACCTGAACCCAGATGGTCGAAAACAGACGAAGAAATTCCGCCCGACCATCCCGATCACGTCCACATTGCGTCCGTGGTTGGAGCAGATGGGGCGCGGGCCATTGATTACGTATTGGGGGCGGTCGATTAAATCGATCAGGAAGGGGTTTAACGCGGTTCGAGACGCAGCTGGGCTTGGACCGGACGTGTCGCCTTATGCAATCCGCCACACCATGGCGATCGAACTGCGTAAGCGCGGAGTTCCGCCTTGGGAAGTCCAGGGGATATTGGGTCATAAATCTGGCGGCTATCGGACCACGGAAATCTACGCGAAATATGCGCCGGACTATCTTGGCAAAGCAGCGCAAGCGATTGACGAGTATATGGAGGAAGTTTCAAAGCGGACGAGCCGGCCGCTTAATCCCGCTCTTATGGACGAGTTGCGTGCTAGCAGCGTGCTAGTTGGAAAGAATATGAAAGTGCGCGGTAATAAAAAACCCCCTGTAAATACAGGGGGTTCGAATGGTGGAGCCGGACGGAATCGAACCGACGACCTCTACAATGCCATTGTAGCGCTCTCCCAACTGAGCTACGGCCCCACGGGGTCCCGCCGGCATGTGCCCTGGCGGGAAAATTTGGGAACGCCGGCGAACCGGGACCCGGAAAATACGTCTGCCGGGTGCCCCGGTCAACCGGGACGCGGAACATAAAGACGGTTGGGATCGGATGGCAAGGGGAAAATGACGCGGCGCCCGCTTTAAGGCCCCGCTTTAGGCATTGCCGGCGCCGCATCCTTATCCTTGATCTTCGCCCGACCGTGTTCCGGCCCTATTCCTTGACCGGGTCCTCCGTCTCGATATGTTCGCGGACCTCGTCCAGGTCGTCGTCGTCTTCGCCCAGGTCGGCCGTGTCTTCGATGAGGTCGTCGTCCTCGTCGTCGTCGAGCACGTCTTCCACGTCGTCATCGTCCAGGTCGTCGTCGTCGTCGACATCGGGCAGGACCGCGTCCAAATCATCGTCGTCCTCGTCGGGAACAACCTTCGCCTTGGGCTTGGCTTCCTTCTGAGGAACAGGTTTCGCCGCAGCGCCCCGTTTCGGGCGGAACGCCTGAAGCGGGTCGTTGGTGGCACCGCACGACGGGCACGTCGCGGGTTCGCGTCTCATGTCGTAAAACTTATTGCTGCAACTGGCGCAGGTGACCTTGCGGCCCCATTCGGGTTTCGCCACGGGCTGCCTCCCGCTGTCTGGAGTTGTGCCTGATTCCCCCCAAGGGAATGCCGTTTCTTATTCGTTTCTTGCCGTGCCCAATGCCATGAACGCCGCGCCCTGTCAAAAGCAAAATGCCGCTGATTTCACATTCCGTGGGTGATTGGCGGCGAGCGGCCCGATATGCTAGAGACCTGCGACGGCAAAGCGCCGCCCGCCACCCTTCTTTTTCAAGGGGAGACCCCGTTTCCGTGAGTGATGCAAACACCACCAAGACGCCGCTTCGGGCGGGCCCTTCGGGGCCCTTATCGGGCGCCGTGCGGGTCCCCGGCGACAAGTCGATTTCCCACCGGGCATTGATGCTGGGCGCGCTTTGCGTCGGCGAGACCCGGGTCACCGGTCTGCTTGAGGGCGAAGACGTCCTGGCCACGGCCGCCGCGGTCAACGCCATGGGCGCGCGGGCGGAGCGATACGCCAGCGCGCCCGACGGCAACACCTGGCGGGTCATCGGCTGCGGCGTCGGCGGCTTGTCCGAGCCCGAGAACGTGATCGACATGGGCAATGCCGGCACCGGTGTGCGCCTGATGATGGGGGTCGTCGCGGGCCACGACATGACGGCGACCTTCACGGGCGATGCCTCCCTGTGCCGCCGGCCCATGGGCCGGGTGACGGCGCCGCTGGAACGCATGGGCGCCAAATTCACCGGCCGCGACGGCGGTCTGTTGCCGATGACCGTCAAGGGGGCGGCGGAACCGCTGCCCATCGAATACGCCCTTCCCGTGGCCTCGGCCCAGGTCAAATCGGCGGTGCTGCTGGCGGGCCTCAACGCGCCGGGCGTGACCACGGTGGTGGAACCACAGCCGACCCGCGACCATACGGAAAACATGCTGCGCTGGTTCGGCGCCGAGGTCACCGTGCAGGACACGGCGCGCGGGCGCCGGATTTCACTGATCGGGCGGCCCGAACTGGTTGCCCGCGACGTCGCCGTGCCGGCCGATATTTCGTCCGCTGCCTTTCCTCTGGTCGCGGCGCTGCTGGTGCCGGGCTCGGACGTTACGCTGAAGGACGTCGGCCTCAACCCGCTGCGCGCCGGTATCCTGACCACGCTGCGCGAGATGGGGGCCGAGATCGAGGTATTGGGCGCACGCGAGGAAGCGGGTGAGCCTGTCGCGGACCTGCGTGTCACGGCGGGGCCGCTCAAGGGCGTCACCGTTCCGGCGGACCGCGCCCCCTCGATGATCGACGAATACCCCATCCTTGCCGTCGCCGCGGCCCTGGCCGAGGGCGAAACCCGCATGGAGGGGCTTGAGGAACTGCGGGTCAAGGAAAGCGACCGTCTGGCCGCCATGGCGCGCGGGCTTGCCGCCGCCGGGGTCGAGGTCGAGGAAGGCCCCGATTATCTGGTGGTCACGGGATCGGGCGGCAAGCCGCCCCGGGGCGGCTGCACGGTGACGGTCGATCTTGACCACCGCATCGCCATGGCCTTTCTGGTTCTGGGGCTGGTCACGGAACAGCCGGTCACCATCGATGACAGCGACGCCATGGCCACCAGCTTTCCGGGCTTCGCCGCCATGATGCGGGGCCTCGGCGCGGATATCGCGGATATTTAAGTAGGGAGTGGGGGCATGATCATCGCCATCGACGGGCCCGCCGCGGCGGGCAAGGGGACCCTGGCCCGGCGCATCGCCCGCGACCTGGGCTTTGCCTATCTGGATACGGGCCTGCTCTACCGGGCCACGGGCAAGCGGGTGCTGGAGGCCGGGGCCGACCCGGAAGACGCCGAGGCGGCCGAAGCAGAGGCCCTGGCGCTGGCGCCCCGGGATCTGGAACGCCCGGACCTGCGCACGGACGCGGTCGCCCAGGCGGCGTCCAAGGTCTCGGCCGTGCCCGGTGTGCGGGCGGCGCTGCTGGCGTTCCAGCGGACCTTCGCGGCCCATCCGCCGGAGGGGGCCAAGGGGGCCGTTCTCGACGGCCGCGACATCGGCACGGTGGTTTGTCCCGACGCGGATGTGAAGCTGTTCGTCACGGCCTCCGACGAGGTCCGCGCCCGGCGCCGATTCAAAGAGTTGCAGGAAAGCGACCCCGACGTTATATATGCGCGCGTTCTCGAAGAGATGCGCGAGCGGGACGCCCGGGATAGATCTCGGGCCGTCGCGCCGCTGGAGCCGGCCGAAGACGCGATCCTGCTTGATACGAGCGACCTGAATGCCGATGAGGTGTTCGCCAAGGCCCTTGATATCATTAAGAAATAACAGGAATCCTGGGCCCGGCCGGCCCCGTCCAAAATCTGTTCGAAACGAAGCGCCCACCCACCACCGCCAGGAAAAAGGCGGGGTGTCGTGGGTATTTGTGCAACCGCAGACCGCCGGAACCAACCGGCCGGCCAGATAAAATCGAAAGGTTTGAAACCAATGGCCACGACAGATGCCGCCACGGCGGCCCCTACCTCCAACGAAGATTTTGAAGCCCTGTTGAACGAGTCCTTCGGCGACAACGAAGGCTTTGAAGGCCGCGTGCTGCGCGGCGTCATTGTCAACGTCGACGGCGATTTCGCCGTCATCGACGTCGGACTCAAGTCCGAAGGCCGCGTGCCGCTCAAGGAATTCATGAGCCCCGGCTCCGACGAAGTTCTCAAGGCTGGTGACGAAGTCGACGTCTATGTCGAACGCTACGAAGACCGTGACGGCCTGGTCCGTCTCTCGCGCGAGAAAGCCCGCCGCGAGGAAGCCTGGGTCGGCCTGGAAAAGGCCTTCGAAAAGGGCGAGCGCGTCAATGGCGTGATCTTCGGCCGCGTCAAGGGCGGCTTCATCGTCGACCTGGACGGCGCCGTGGCCTTCCTGCCCGGCAGCCAGGTCGATATCCGGCCCGTGCGCGACGTGTCCCCCCTGATGGGCATGCCGCAGCCGTTCCAGATCCTGAAAATGGACCCCCAGCGCAACAACATCGTGGTCTCGCGCCGCGCCGTGCTGGAAGAAACCCGCACCGAAGCCCGTTCCGAGCTGATCTCCTCCCTGCAGGAAGGCCAGGTTCTGGACGGCGTCGTCAAGAACATCACCGATTACGGCGCCTTCGTCGATCTGGGTGGTGTGGACGGCCTGCTGCACGTCACCGACATCGCCTGGAAGCGCATCAACCACCCGTCCGAAGCCCTGTCCATCGGCGAGACGGTGAAGGTCCAGATCATCCGCTTCAACGCCGAAACGCAGCGTATCTCGCTCGGCATGAAGCAGCTTGAGGCCGATCCCTGGGACGGCGTCGCCGCCAAGTACCCGGTCGGCACCAAGTTCACGGGCCGCGTCACCAACATCACCGACTACGGCGCCTTCGTGGAGCTGGAGCCGGGCGTCGAAGGTCTGGTGCACGTGTCGGAAATGTCCTGGACCAAGAAGAACGTCCATCCGGGCAAAATCGTCTCCACCTCTCAGGAAGTGGACGTCATGGTGCTTGACGTCGATCCCGACAAGCGCCGCATCTCCCTGGGTCTCAAGCAGTGCAACGCCAATCCGTGGGAAGACTTCGTGGTCAAGTTCCCGGTCGGAGCCGAAGTCGAAGGCGAGGTCAAGAACATCACCGAATTCGGTCTGTTCATCGGCCTCGACGGCGAAATCGACGGCATGGCCCACCTTTCCGATCTGTCCTGGGACAAGTCGGGCGAGGAAGCCCTCGCCGACTACACCAAGGGCGACATGGTGAAGGCCAAGGTGCTGGACGTCGATGTCGACAAGGAACGCGTCTCGCTCGGCATCAAGCAGCTGTCCGGCGACCCGACCGAAGGTGCGATGGAAGGCCTGAAGAAGGGCTCCGTCGTGACCTGTACGGTGACCCAGACCAACGACGGCGGTGTCGAAGTCATGGTCAATGACGCCGTGCTCGGCTTCATCCGCAAGTCCGACCTGTCGCGTGATCGTTCCGAACAGCGCCCCGACCGTTTCGCCGCCGGCGAAAAGGTCGACGCCAAGATCACCCAGATCGACAAGTCCGGCCGCAAGCTGTCGCTGTCCATCAAGGCCCTTGAGGTCGAGGAAGAGAAGAAGGCCATGCAGGAATACGGCTCGTCCGATTCCGGTGCTTCTCTCGGCGACATCCTGGGTGCTGCCCTGAAGGAAAAGCAGGCGCAGGCCGCTGCCGAAGGTGACGACGAAAAGCCGAAGAAGGCCGCCGCCAAGAAAAAGGCCGCCAAGAAAGACGAAACCGAAGAAGCGGAAGAAGGCGCGGAATAACCCGCCTTTCCCGTTGCCCTGCCTTAGGGCGGGCGTGATACATTGGCCGGGAGCTCTCGCAAGGGGGCTCCCGGTTTTCTTTTGTCCGGTCCCACCGAATTTTTGACGGATGCCCGCCCCGCCATGAGCCTTGACGCCGACATGATTTTCGACCGCCGCCGCCTCAAGCGCGCCCTGACCTTCTGGCGCCTGGTTGCCCTGGCCGCCTTCGCGGGCCTGGTCGTGGCCGCCGCCGGACGGTTCGGCGGGGCGGATTTTATCACCCGCGACCATGTCGCGCGCATCACCATCGACGGCATCATCTTCGACGACGACGAACGCAGCCGTGTAATCAAGGACCTGGCCGCGCGCGACGACGTCAAGGCGGTGGTGGTCCGGGTTGATTCCCCGGGCGGCACTTTCGTCGGCGGCGAGGCCCTGTTCACGGCGTTGCGCCGGGTTGCCGACAAAAAGCCGACCGTCGCCGTCATGGGCGGCACCGCGACCTCGGCCGGCTATATGGTGGCCATCGCGGCGGATCATGTGGTTGCCCGGCGAGGCACGCTGACCGGGTCGATCGGTGTGATCCTGCAGACCGCCGACGTGACGCAGCTGTTGGACAAGCTGGGGATCAAGCCGGAAGTGTTCAAAAGCGGGCCGATGAAGGCCCAGCCCAATCCGTTCGAGCGCCTCAGCGATCCTGCCCGCGAGGCGACCCAGGACATGCTGATGGAACTTTACGGGCAGTTCGTCGACATGGTCGCGGACCGCCGCAAGATGCCGCGCGACAAGGTCATCGCGCTGGCGGACGGGCGCGTCTACTCGGGACTTACGGCCAAGAGCAACGGCCTGGTCGACGCCATCGGCGACGAGGATCAGGCCCTCGACTGGCTTGCCTCGGCCCATGGCGTGGCCCGCGACCTGCCCCTGCGCGACCTCAAGTTGACGGACGAACCCCTGCCGTGGCGCGACGCCCTTACATCGCAGCTGCAAAAAGCATTGTTTTCAGAACGACTTAGACTTGACGGCGTGTTCTCCCTTTGGCACCCTTCTTTGTAGATATTCACCTGTGAGGGAAAGGTCCCCGGCCGACCGCGTTATCGCGCCGCCGCCTGGGGTTGGCAGCATGACCAAATCCGAACTCATCGCCCGTTTGGCGGCGGACAATCCGCATCTCTACCAGCGTGACGTGGAACGTATCGTCTCCACCATTTTCGACGAGATCACCGGCGCATTGGCCCAGGGAGACCGGGTCGAACTGCGCGGTTTCGGCGCCTTCTCCGTGAAGCAACGGGGTTCGCGCACGGGCCGCAACCCGCGCACGGGGGCCACGGTCGAAGTCGATTCCAAGCACATTCCCTATTTCAAGACCGGCAAGCAGCTGCGCGAAAAACTGAACGGCAGCTGATCCCGGCCGGGGCCGGACGGTGGCTTCCGGAACCTTCAATCGTCAGGTGTCGCGCGTGGGCAAACTTCTTTCCTGGATCCTGCTGACTCCCCTCGTTCTGGGGCTGATCCTGTTTGCCGCCTCCAACCGCGCGGATGTCGTGCTGCGCCTTTGGCCCTTCGATTACGAATTGACGACCCCGGTGGCGCTGGTCGGCGTCGGTGGCCTTTTCCTCGGTTTTCTCTGGGGGGCGGTGATGGTGTGGATCTCCGGCGGTGTCGCCCGCGGCCGCGCCCGCCGCGAAGCCCACCGCGCCGAAGGGGCGGAAAAGGAAGTCCTGCGCCTTAAGACCGATGTCGAAATGTTGGAAGAAAAGCTTCGCGCCGCCGACGCCAAGGCCAAGTCCGCGTCGCTGCCGGTGCCGGCGTCGGATACGCAGGCGTCCGGTTCGCGCCATATTCTCTAGCCCAGGCTCACCCGCCGTTCTGTATTTTTGAGGATGGCCGCCCGGGGCCGGGATCAGTATAAATGACCATACGGCCAATTCTGGGACCAATTCGATGACGTCTTCGATCTCCGCGCCGGGCATCAAAAGCCCCGCCGACCGCATCCTGGTCGCGCTCGACACCACCGACGCGGCGGGGGCCCTGGCGCTCGCCCAGGGGGTCAAGGGGGCCGTGGGTGGGGTCAAGCTGGGCAAGGAGTTTTTCACGGCCCAGGGACCCCAGGGCGTGCGCCAAGTCTCGGCGGCGGGCCTGCCCGTGTTTTTGGACCTGAAATTCCACGATATTCCCAACACGGTCGCGGGTGCCGTGCGCGCCGCGGCGCCGCTCCAGCCCTTCATGCTCAACGTCCATGCCTCGGGCGGGCGCGCCATGATGGAAGCCGCCGCCAAGGCGGCCACCGACGCCGCCCAGGGCGGGCACCGCCCCCTGGTCCTTGCCGTCACCGTGCTCACCAGTTTGAGCGACGAAGACCTGATCGAAGTCGGCATCAATA
This sequence comes from bacterium SCSIO 12827, assembly GCA_024397995.1. Lineage (NCBI taxonomy): Bacteria > bacterium SCSIO 12827. The sequence continues at coordinate 117,719 of CP073746.1, forward strand.
ATGAGACTAAGGCCCAGGTCGCCAAGCTGGCCAAGCTGGCCCAGGAAGCGGGCATGGACGGGGTGGTCTGCTCGGCTCACGAGATCAAGGTCATCCGCTCCGTCTGCGGGCCCGACTTCACCCTGGTCGTGCCGGGCATCCGCCCCGAATGGTCCGTCAAGGGCGACCAGAAGCGCGTGGTCACCCCGCGCGATGCGGTCTCTCTCGGCGCCGACTACCTGGTCATCGGCCGGCCCATCACCCAGGCCGACGATCCCATCGCCGCCGCCCGGCGCATCGCGGACGAGTTAGATTAATCGTCATTCTTGAAGATACGCCGCTTCAATTGCTTCCCGAGTGCAGAACAGCTTGGGGCAAAAACTAAGTACAGAAGAGGCCCAATTAATACGGTCATTAATCCCGCTAATTGCAGATCGTCGCTCATCATTCCTTGCAACTTCAAAATTGGCACATGTCGTTCGCTGATAGAGTCTTAAATACCGCCTCCCTGTTCTAGGGAATTATGCGCGGAACATCCCATGAACATACCATGTTTGGGTGGGGCTAATTCAACGAGACGAATCGCGAACGCAACTCGATTTTGTTAAATAAACTTGTTGAAAAACGCACTTGAGTGGTGGTTGAGGGCGGCCATGAGGAAAAACGTGGTTATGTCGACACAGGTGAAAATCTGCGGGCTGAAAACGGCCGACGCCGTGGACGCCGCCGTGAACGCGGGGGCCGATCTGGTCGGCTTCGTGTTCTTCAAGAAATCACCGCGCCATGTCACGCCCGCCATTGCCGGCGGGCTGGCGGTGCGCGTGCCCGTGGGTGTGCTCAAGGTCGGCCTGACCGTGGATGCCACCAACGACGAATTGGCGGCGATCACCGGCAATGGTGCTGTCGATATCTTGCAGCTCCATGGATCGGAGACGCCGGAGCGGGTCGCCGAGGTTCGGCGCAAGTTCGGCCTGCCGGTGATGAAGGCCCTGCCGATTGCCGAACCGGGCGATGTTGACGCCGCCCGCGCCTATGAAGGCGTCGCCGACCGCCTGCTGTTCGACGCCAAGCCGCCATCGGGGGCCGACCGCCCCGGCGGCAACGCGCTGGCCTTCGATTGGGGGCTGCTGGCCGGCACCCGGTGGAACGTGCCCTGGCTGCTGGCGGGCGGGCTGACGCCGGATAACGTCGCGGCGGCGATCCGGGTTTCCGGCGCGCCGGGGGTCGATGTGTCCTCGGGCGTGGAGACGGCCCCCGGTCACAAGGACGCGGGCCTGATCGACGCCTTCATCAAAGCGGCCAAGGAAGCCTAGGGCCAGCGCCCGGAAAAGGCCGTGCCCAGGGGCTTTAGTCCTTGGGTTCCAGGGGGCCTTGTGCTTTATTTGCGCCGCCCTCGGGTGCTGTCATCGTTAACCATAAAACGGCAGAAACCCAGGGATAAATGAGGATTGGTTCATGTCGAAGCTCAATACCTACCGCGAAGGCCCGGACGAATCGGGACATTTCGACATCTACGGTGGCCGCTATGTCGCGGAAACCCTGATGCCGTTGATCCTGCAGGTTCAGGACGCCTGGGAAAAGGCAAAGAACGACGCGGCTTTTTGGGATGAGTTCAACCGTTACATGAAGCATTACGTGGGCCGGCCCAGCCCGCTGTATCTGGCCGAACGCCTGACCGAAGAGTTCGGCGGCGCCAAGGTCTACTTCAAGCGCGACGAGCTGAACCACACGGGTGCCCACAAGATCAACAACACCATCGGCCAGATCCTGCTGGCGCGGCGCATGGGCAAGAAGCGCATCATCGCCGAAACGGGCGCCGGGCAGCACGGCGTTGCCACGGCTACGGTCTGCGCCCTGTTCGGCCTACCTTGCGTGGTCTACATGGGCGAAACGGATGTTGCGCGTCAACGCCCAAACGTGGTGCGCATGAAGATGCTGGGGGCGGAGATCGTCCCCGTCACCGCCGGCACGGGCACGCTCAAGGACGCCATGAACGAGGCGCTGCGGGATTGGGTCTCCAACGTCGAGGACACCTTCTACATCATCGGCACGGTCGCCGGCCCGCATCCCTATCCGGCCATGGTGCGAGATTTCCAATGCGTGATCGGCAACGAAGTGCGCGAGCAGATGATGGAGATGGAGGGCCGTCTGCCCGACAGCTGCATCGCCGCCATCGGCGGCGGGTCAAACGCCATGGGCCTGTTCCATCCCTTCCTGGATGATGAAAGCGTGCACCTGATCGGGGTCGAGGCCGCCGGCCACGGGATCGAGACGGGAGAGCATTGCGCGTCCCTCAACGGCGGGCGGCCGGGCGTGCTGCACGGCAACCGCACCTATCTGCTGCAGACCGAGGACGGCCAGATCCTGGACGGCCATTCCATTTCCGCCGGCCTGGATTATCCCGGGATCGGGCCGGAGCATTCCTGGCTACGCGATACGGGCCGGGTCGAATACGTCTCGGCGACGGACAAGGAGGCCCTGGCGGCGTTCCAGCTGTGCACCCGCAAGGAAGGCATCATCCCGGCCCTGGAGCCGAGCCACGCGCTGGCCTATGTGGCCAAGATCGCGGGCGACCTGCCCAAGGATCACCTGCTGGTCATGAACATGTGCGGGCGCGGCGACAAGGACGTCGACGCCGTCGCCGGCTATCTGGGAATGGACTGAACCTATGACCACGCAGACCGGGCCTGAGACCCGCATCACCCGCAAATTCGCCGAACTGAAGGCCGAAGGCCGCGCCGGTCTGGTGACGTTCCTGACCGCCGGCGACCCGTCGCCGGAGCTGTCGGAACAGATCATCGTGGAGATCGCGGAGGCAGGGGCCGACCTGATCGAGATCGGCATGCCGTTCTCCGACCCGATGGCGGACGGACCGGCGATCCAGGCCTCCAGCCTGCGGGCACTGAAGGCCGGCATGACTTTGCCGAAGACCCTGGATATCGTGCGCGCCTTCCGCAAACGGGACAACGACACGCCGATCGTCCTCATGGGCTACTACAACCCCATTTACATCTACGGGGTCGACCGTTTCCTGGCCGATGCCAAGGAAGCCGGGGTCGACGGTCTGATCGTCGTCGACCTGCCGCCGGAAGAAGAGGGCGAGCTGTGCCTGCCCGCCCTCAAGGCCGGCATCAACTTCATCTATCTGACGGCCCCGACCACAGACGACGCGCGCCTGCCCAAGGTCGTGCGCCATGCCTCGGGCTTCGTCTATTACGTCTCGATCACCGGCATCACCGGCACCAAATCCGCCGATGCGGGCGACGTGGCGGCCAGCGTTGCGCGCATTCGCCGCCACACGGACCTGCCGGTCGCCGTCGGCTTCGGCATCAAGACGCCGGATCAGGCCGCGGCCATCGCGCGGGTTTCCGACGCCGCCGTCGTCGGCTCGGCCCTGGTCGGGATCATCGCCGAAAACCGCGACCCGTCCGGCGTGCCCCTACCCGACACCAAGGACAAGGTGTTAGACTTGGTCAAGGCGCTGGCGGCAGGTGTGCGCGGCGCGAGAAACGGTTAGGTTTTGCGCAAATCGTCGTCGCGGGCCGAGGCACGGCCCGCTCGGGATTTGCGACTGACGATCGCCCGCCGACGCCGGGCGGGAACGGAGATTGGAAGAACATGAACTGGTTGCGCGAATTCGTCCGGCCCAAGCTGAAGCGTCTGGTCGGTGCGGGCAAGGAAATGCCCGATAACCTTTGGCACAAATGCCCGGGTTGCAGCCAGATGATCTTCCACCGCGATCTGGAAAAGTATCTCCACGTCTGCCAGCACTGCGGCCATCACCTGCGCATCGGCGCCGACAAGCGCCTGGCCATGCTGTTCGACGAGGGTGCGTTCGAAAAGATCACCTGGGACACGCCCAAGCCGGACCCCCTGAAATTCAAGGACACGGAAACCTATGCCGCGCGCCTTAAATCCGCGCGCGCCAAGACCGGCGACCAGGACGCCCTGATCGCGGGCGTCGGGCGCATGAACGGCCTGCCGGTGGTCGTCGCGGCCTTGAACTTCGCCTTCATGGGCGGCTCCATGGGCCAGGCCATGGGGGCCGGGCTTTTGGCCGCCGCGCGCAAGGCGGTGGATGAAAAAGCGGCCTTCGTGGTTATCCCGTCATCGGGGGGGGCGCGCATGCAGGAAGGGATTCTGTCCCTCATGCAGATGGCGCGCACGACCATTGCCGTGGACGAGGTCAAGGAAGCGGGCCTGCCTTATATCGTGGTGCTGACCGACCCGACCACGGGCGGGGTCTCCGCCTCTTACGCCATGCTGGGCGACATTCACATCGCCGAACCCGGGGCCGTAATCGGTTTCGCCGGACAGCGGGTGATCGAGCAGACCATCCGCGAAACCCTGCCCGAGGGCTTTCAGCGCGCCGAATATCTGTTGGAACACGGCATGGTCGACATGGTGGTGCCCAGGGGCGAGCTTCGCGACACCCTGGCCCGGGTCATCGACATGCTGCTGAACCCGGAACCGGGCCGCCGGGTCGAAGGTTCGGACCAGGATATCGACCTTCTCGAAGGCGAAATTCTGCCGCCGGCCCGCAGCCACCGGCCGGGCGCCGCCCCCGTGCCTGGCGACGACTGATTCCCTGATTCTGTCGGACCGACCCGTCCATGACTGATCCCCTCGGCGCGGATGCACCGGCGCCCCATCCCTGCGATGAAATCCTCGCCCGTCTGCTGACCCTGCATCCCAAGGTCATCGACCTGTCCCTGGACCGTGTCCATCGCCTGCTCGACCGTCTGGACCATCCGGAACGCGCGCTGCCGCCCGTGGTTCATGTTGCCGGCACCAACGCCAAGGGATCGGTCATCGCCATCCTGCGCGCCATGCTGGAATCCTCCGGTAAGCGCGTCCATGTGCATATCTCGCCCCATCTGGTGCATTTCAACGAACGCATCCGGCTGGCCGGCGAGCTGATCCCCGATGCGGATCTGCAGGCGTTGCTGGCGGAATGCGAGGACGCCAACGGTGGCGAGCCCATCACTTTTTTCGAAATCACCACGGGGGCGGCGCTGCTCGCCTTCGCGCGCAGTCCAGCCGACGTGCTGATCCTGGAAACGGGTTTGGGCGGGCGGCTGGATGCGACCAACGTCATTGATAAGCCGCTGGTCACGGCGATCACGCCGATCTCCCTGGATCATCAGCAGTTCCTGGGAAATTCCCTGGAGGAAATCGCGGCGGAAAAGGCGGGCATTCTCAAGCCGGGGGTGCCCTGCGTGATCGGCCCGCAGCGGCCCAGCGTGCTGGCCGTGCTGGATGACCGGGCCAAGGCGGTGGGGGCGCCGGTACTGGCCCATGGCCGTGACTGGACCGTGGCCGAAGCCCCCGACGGCACGTCGTTCGACCTGACCCTGGGCGGGGTGATGGAAACCTATCCGGCGCCGGCCCTGGCCGGACGGCATCAGCTTCTCAACGCGGCCCAGGCGATCGTCTGCCTGAAGACCATGGCCGGGTTCACCAGCGTGCCGGATCAGGTCATCCGCGGTCTTGCCACGGCGGAATGGCCCGCCCGCCTGCAACATCTGACGCAGGGGCCGCTGGTCGGCACCCTGGCGCCCGGCTGGTCGCTCTGGCTCGACGGCGGACATAACGCCGCCGCCGCCGCCGCCATCGCCACCCATGCGGGGGAAGCCTGGGGCGACAAGCCCCTGCACCTGATTTGCGGCATGATCAATTCCAAGGACCCCATAACGTTCCTGAGCGCCCTCGCCCCCGTCGCGGCGTCGCTCACCGGTGTCGCCATCCCGGGCGAGGCCAATACCCTGTCCGCCGACGAAATCGCCGCAGCAGGGGGCGCCGCCGGCCTGCCGTCGCGCACCGCCCCTTCGGTGCAGGCGGCGTTGCGGGACCTGTCGGCGCGCGAGCAGGTGGCAGCCCGGGTGATGATCTGCGGCTCTCTCTATCTCGCCGGCACGGTATTGCGGGACAACACTTGAACATCTGAACATTTGTTCATATGTTTGGTTTATGAGCACCGGAACCAAACCTGCGAAACCGCCCGCCGCCGCCCCGGCCCCCCTGCCGGAAGGCACGCTCGACCGCGACCGGGCAGAGGAAATCGCCTCCATCTTCCATCTGTTGGGGGAGCCCAACCGCCTGTCGATCCTGGCCGCCTGCATGGCCGGGCCGCGCTCGGTCAACGATCTGGCCGCGCTGACCGGCATGTCGCCGTCTCTGACCAGCCACCATCTGCGCCTGTTGAAGGCCGCGCGCCTGGTGCGCCCCCGGCGCCAGGGCAAGTTCGTGCATTACGCGGTGCACGACCATCACGTGACCTCTGTCCTGCTGGACATGATGGAACACGTGGCGGAACCCGAACATACCCACGACGAGGAGGCCTGAGCCATGTCCGCCTGCTGTGACCACGGCCATGACCACGGGCATTTTCAGGACGCCGCCACGTCCCGCGCCTACCGCCGGGTGCTGTGGTTCGCGCTGATCGTCAACGGCGGCATGTTCTTCGGTGAAATGGTTGGGGCCTATCTGTCGAAATCCGTGGCCCTGCAGGCCGACGCGCTCGACTTTATGGGCGATGCCGCCAATTACGGGATATCCCTTGCCGTGGTCGGGATGCACCTTGTCTGGCGGGCGCGGGCGGCCATGGTCAAGGGCCTGTCCATGGGCCTGTTCGGGCTTTGGGTGATCGGCACCATGATCTGGCGGTTCATGGAGAGCGGCGTACCGGAGGCGCACATCATCACCGGGGTCGGTGTTCTGGCCCTCGTCGCCAACGTGGTGGTGGCCCTGGCCTTGTTCAAATACCGCGACGGCGACGCCAACATGCGGTCCGTCTGGCTGTGCTCGCGCAACGACGCCATCGCCAATGTCGCCGTCATCGCGGCGGGCGGCGGGGTGTGGCTGTCGGGCACCTTCTGGCCCGACGTCGCCGTGGGCGGGATCATCGCGGGCTTGGCGCTGTTCGCCTCGGCCGAAGTCATCCGCCGCGCGCGCGGGGAATTGCGCCAGGCGCGTGAACCGCTGCCGGCGGCCGCCGACTGATCAATACGCCGTCTAAGGCTTAGCCGACCGGGTGAAAATCGTGCTCGCCGGTCCCCTGGACCAGCATGAATTTGCAGCCGGCCCCGTCCTTGCCATGCACTTCATGGGCCGTCTTCACGGGCACGGTCAGGCGCTGGCCCGGCATCAGTTCATGGGTTTGGCGGGGGGCGCGGGTTTCAATAACCATCGGGCCCTCCATGCAGACGAAAGTATCATCGACTTCGGAATGCCAGTGCCAGGGCACGCATTCGCCGGGGCCCAGTTCCATGATCTGCACGCGTAGGCCGTTGACCTCGCCGATAAGCTCCCGGTCCAGAATGGTATAGGGCAGGTCTTCCGGCTTGGTCATGGCGGGGCAGCCTAGAAGTTGTCTTTGAGCCTGCGGGTTTCGGCGAAGACCTCGACGTAATCCCGGCCGGCAAGCCCGATTGTGCGCTGTAAATCGGGTGAATCGGCGCGCAGAAAGGGATTGGTCTTCAATTCGATGCCGATGGTCGACGGCACGGTCGGGATGTTTTTCGCCCGCGCCGCGTCCACGTCCTGCATGCGCCGGACCAGGGCGGCATTGTCCGGTTCCACCGACAGGGCGAAGCGGCCGTTGGACTGCGTGTACTCATGGGCGCAGAAAACCCGGGTTTCCGGGGGCAGGGTTTTGAACTTCGCCAGGGATTTGACCATCTGCTGGGGCGTGCCCTCGAACAGCCGCCCGCAGCCCATGGCGAACAAGGTATCGCCGCAGAACAGAGCGTCCGATCCCTCGAACCAAAAGGCGATATGGCCGCGCGTGTGGCCGGGCACGTCGTAGACCCGGGCCTCGGCATTGCCCAGCATATAGGTATCGCCGTCGCCGACCTGCACGTCGATGCCGGGAATGCGGTCATGGTCGGCACGCGGGCCGACAATGGTGCAGCCCGTGGCCGCCTTGATTTCCTGGTTCCCGCCCGTGTGGTCGCCGTGGTGGTGGGTGTTCAGGATGTGGCTGATGGTCCAGCCCTTGGCCTTGGCCGCGTCCAGCACGGGCCCCGCCACGGCGGGGTCGACCACGGCGGTCGCCCCCGTTTCCGGGCAATGGGCCAGATAGACGTAGTTGTCGTTCAGGACCGGTATCTGATGGACGTCGAGCCGGCTCATCATTCCTGGGGAACCTCTAACGCCTTGCGGGCGCTAGATGTTCTGCTCCAGCCATTCCTGCAGCTTGCTTTTCGGCAGGGCGCCGATCTTGGTCGCCGCCACTTCGCCGTTCTTGAACAGCATGAGGGTCGGAATGCCGCGCACGCCGTATTTGCCGGGGGTCGAGGGGTTGTCGTCGATGTTCAGCTTGGCCACGGTGACCTTGCCTTCAAGCTCGCTGGCCAATTCCTCAAGCGCCGGGGCGATCTGCTTGCACGGGCCACACCATTCGGCCCAGAAATCGACCAGGACGGGCTCGCTCGATCCAAGAACGTCGGTTTCGAAGGAGTCGTCGGTTATCTTTTTCGGCATATCGCTCACCTTGGGATCTGTGTCGGGGTACAGTTTTTTATGGAATTTCAGTTTCTGGGACATGCCGCTGGGTTCTCTTGCGGCCCGGGGCGGGAACCTTTGGCACCTCACCCTGTCCTTGAATCTAGGGTCGCGCCCCGGCCTCGTCAAGCCGCCCTGGCCGGTGCAAAAATTCCCCTTGCTTTCTCCGTGGCTTAGGGCGCGGCTTTGTCCAAAAGGGCGTCCGGCAGAGCCATCATGCGCGCGCCTAGGGTCCAGATCAGGGCGCAGCGCACGGGCCGGTTCGGATACAAATCCATCAACGCCCGGCGGTACCCCGCCATTTGCGCGATATAGCCGGGATGGACGTCCTCCAGGCGTTCCGGCGGTGGCCGGTTGGTCTTGAAATCGGCGATCAGAACCTCCGTGTCGGTTACCAGCAGGCGGTCGATGCGGGCGGAAATCACCCGTCCGCCCGCCATGGCGACCAGGGGCACCTCGGCCCGGCTCCCGGGCCCGAACGGGGGGGCCAGCGTCGGGTCATCCAGAAGGGCCAGAGTTTCCGAGAGAATTTCCGCCCGCTCGGCGGCGTCCAGGTCATAGGCCGGGCGGGCCAGAAACCTTTCGGCCGCTGCGCGTCGGTCTTCGGGCGCCAGGTCCGGCAGGCTTTCCAGCAGTTTGTGCACGATCAGCCCGCGCTTGAACCGGGCTCCGTCGTCCGATCCCAACGGCGAGGCGGCGGGCGGGCTGTCCTCGGGCTTGGAGGGGGCGAGGGGTCTGGGTGGATCCGGCTCCTCCGCCGGCGGGTGGGCGATCCAGTCCGGAACCGGCAGAGCGGTGGGCGCGGCGGCGGCTTCTCTGACTCGGACCTCGGCGGTCTGCGGCGTTTCCAGGCGAAGCCCCCGGCCGCCCGGGACGTCCAGCTCCACCGCCCCGGCGCGCTCCAGACCGGCTTCGATCAGGTCGTACCAGCAGCCCTCGGCGCGGCCGCTCTTGGTTTCCCAGCCGGTTACGTAAAGCCGGTCGCGGGCCCGGGTCATGGCGACGTAAAGCAGCCGCCGTTCCTCGTTCTCCTGCGCCGCCTGGACCTGGGCGCGAAGGGTTGCGGTCAGATCGCAGTCGTCGTCCTTGCGCCCGGGCCAATAGACGGCGCCCGTGTCCTGATCCCGGTCCCACAGCAGGCTGATCGGCTTGCCCCGGCCCGTGGCGGCGCAGGTGTCGGGCAGAAACACCACGGGCGCTTCCAAGCCCTTGGCCCCGTGCACGGTCATCACGCGGACCTTGTCGCCGGCCTGATCCATGTCGCGCTTCACGACGGTTTCGCTGGCTCCGATCCAATGCAGGAAGCCTTCCAGCGACGGCGCGTGTTCGCGCTCGAACTGCAGGGCCAGGGCCACGAATTCCTCTATGGGATCAAGGGCATCCTGTCCCAGATGGCGGTGGAGGGCGGCCCGCCCGCCGCCGGGGCCGAGCAGGTCCGCATAGAATTCGAAGGGCGGAGTCTGATCGGCGGCGGCCAGCAGATCCGCCAGCCGGTCCGCCGCCGCCCGCCAGTGGGGGCGCTCATCGGCCCGGCTGCGCAGCTCCGTCCACAAGGCTCCCCGCCGGGGCGCGCAGAGTGGCGTCAGGTCGTCGTCGTCCGTGAAGTTGAACAGAGGCCCCTTCAGGACCGTCGCCAGGGTCAGATCGTCGTCGGGCAGAAGCGCGAACCGGCCCAGCGCGATCAGGTCCATGACCGCCATCTGTTCGGTCAGGATCATGCGGTCCGTGCCCGCGACCCGGATGCCGCGCAATTTCAGCTGGCGCACCATTTCCTCCATGAACCGGCCGCGGCGGCGCACCAAAATCAGGATGTCTCCCGCCGTCAGCGCGCGGCCCTGGGACGCCAGTTGCTCGCCCGTGTCCAGCCAGCCGCCGATGGTGTCGGCGATGGTCTCCGCGACCTGGACCAGCGGCGCGCGCGGCCCCGGGCGGTCCACGGGCGCGTCCCAGGCGTCGCTTTCGTCCTCGTCCTCGGGCGTCACGGTGGGCCATAGTTCGACCCGCCCGGCGTCGCCGTCGCGGTCCACCAGATGACGGATCGCCCGGTCCGTGGTGGTCAGGGACGCGCGCAGGTCTTCCGACTCGAAGGTCTTGTCGACGGTGTCCAGCACCGGCCAGGTCGATCGGAACGACACCGCCATTTCCAGCGACCGCTCCAACGTCGTCTCCAGGCCGGCGGCCCGCGCCTTGGCGGCGAACTGGGCGCGGGTTTCCTCGAAGCGCGTCGGCTCCGCACCCTGAAAGCTGTAGATGGATTGCTTTTCATCGCCCACGGCGAACACCGTGCGGGGCCCCCAGGCGTCGCCGTCCCAGGCCCCTTCGCCGGAAAAGAATTCTTCCGTCAGCTTCTCCAGAATGTCCCATTGCGCCGGGGCCGTGTCCTGCGCCTCGTCGACCAGGACATGGGCGATGCCGCCGTCCAGCTTGTAATGGACCCAATTGACCGCTCCGTCCGAGGCGCGCAACAGGGCGCGGGTTTTCAGGATCAGGTCGTCATAATCCATCAGCGCGCGGGCCTCTTTCAGCGCCGCGTATTCCCGCGCCATGACCTCGGCCAGGTCCATCAGGGCGGCGGTGTTCTTGGCGATGGCGAGCGCGCGCAGCTTGTCGTCGATGATCAGCACGCGGTCCTGTTCGGCGATCAGGGTGTCGAGCATGCCGGGGTATTTCTCAACGACGCCCTTGGTGGCCAGGCGGGCCAGGGGTTTGTGCTTCTGCGTCAAATAGGCCTGAGCGTAGGCATCGAAGCCGGAAACCTTGTCATCGTCATCGCCGGCCAGCCAGGGCGCCATGATCTCGGAACGCTCCTTGTCCGTCTTGGTTCCGTGGCTCAAGGCTTCGGCGGCATAGCGCAAGGAGGCTTCGTCGGCGGTGGGTGCGCTCACGATCACCGCGCGGCGGTCATCGCCCGGGGTCAGGCCCAGGCTGCGCCGGGTTGCCGTGGCCAGGCCTGCTGCCCCGCCGTGGCGGGCGAACAGGGCGGCCAACTTGCCGCGCGCGAAATCCAGTTCCGTCACCAGATCATCGAACCCGGTTTCCCCCAGGACGCCGGCCAGATGGTCCATGGCGCGGGCGGCCGGGCTCGCCGGGTCGGCGGCGGCGCGGGCCAGCAGGCGGTCGCGCGCCTCCTTGCGCAGCTCCGCTGCCGTGCGCTCGTCCATCACCTTGAAATGGGGGGCGACCCCGGCTTCGATCGGGAAGCGGCCCAGAAGCGATTCACAGAACGAATGGATGGTGCGGATGTTGGGGCCGTCCGTGGTGTCGGCGACCTCGGCGAACAGCCGACGCACGCGGGCAAGGTCGTCGCGGTCCAGCGGCACGCCCGTCTGGTCGCGGTAGCTTTCCATCAGGGCCGGGTCGTCCATCACCGCCCATTTGCCGAGCAGAGAGCCCAAGCGGTTGGCCATCTCCGTTGCCGCCGCCTTGGTATAGGTGAGGCAGAGGATGGTGCGGGGCGCCACGCCGCTCATCAACAAGCGCACGATGCGGTTGGTCAGCACATGGGTTTTGCCCGTGCCCGCGTTGGCCGAGACCCAATGGGAATCCCCGGGCCGCCCGGCAGTCTGCTGGACCTCCGTCGCCCGCCGCCGTGTTTCGGTCATGGGACCGCTCATGATCCGCCGCCCCCGTCATTTCCCCCATCGTCGCCGCCGACCGTGGTCCAGGCGCGCACCCGGGCCAGGTGATCGTAATCGCCCCGGTCCGCGTCCATCATCGGTTTGACACGGGGGGCGTAGGGGGTGTTCGGATTGGCGAACAGGGCGACCCGGCGGGCCAGACCTGCCGCTGCGTCCTCGATCAGTGTCTCGACATCCTTCAACGCCGCCAGCTTCCCGGCCTCGCGTCCGCCCGACATCTTCCAGTAGGCGAGGCCCGCCACGCCGTCCGCCGCGACCTGGGCGAAGCCGCCGGCCTTCAGCATCATGGCCTCCAGCGGCAATTGCGGTGAAAATCCGCTTTCCACCTGTTTCTGGCTCGGCGTGCGGCCGGTCTTGTAGTCGATAATCTCGATGCCGTTGGCCGGGTCACGGTCGATGCGGTCGGCGATGCCGCGCAGGCGGAACGGCCCGGCGGCGGTCGCAAGCTGGTATTCGCCCTCGGCTTCCCAGGCCAGGGGTCGGCAGCCCCGTGCCCGGCGCTCCGATTCCACCTCGACGAACCAGCAGGCGACGCGCAGGAACCGCGGCCACCAGAAGGCGCGCACGGCAGGGCGGTCGGCATGTTCGGCGAACACCTCCTCGCCCAAGGCGACAAGCCGTGCGCCGGCATCCGCCGGCAGGTCGCGAGGAAAGGCCGCGATGAATTTTTCCAGAGCCTTGTGGATCAGATCGCCCCGGTCACCGGCGCCGGGGTCGGCGTCGATGGGGTCCAGCGGTTTCAGCTTTAGAATATGGCGGGCATAGACCGCATAGGGGTCGCGTACCCATTTCTCGACCTGGGTCACGGACAGACCGGTCGGCCGGAGCTCCACGGGCGGACGCGGCAGAGGGCGCTGGGGCGGGATCACGGCGCCGGGATCGTCCAATGCGCCGACCCAGGCACGCAGGCCGTCCCGGCGCTGCAACACGGTCGCCGCCGGGGTGTCGGCAACCAGGTTCCCCAGGCGCGACAGCCAGCGCGCGGGCACGGTGGGGGCGCCCTCGGTCCGCTCGGCGCGTGTCAGCACGACCTCCTTCGCCATTGCCGCCTGGACGAAATCATGGGCCGTCAGGCCGATCCGCCGCTCCGGCTGCGGCAGGCCGAAATCGGCCAGCATGGGGCGGCTCATCCAGGGGCTGGGTTTCGGTTCGGGCGGCCAGCTGCCCTCGTTCAGCCCGGACAGGATCATCAGGTCCGCATGCTGCAACCGGGCCTCCAGAAGGCCCCAGACGTGCAGGCGCGGATGCGTTCCCCAGGCCGGACGCACGGCCCGCCCCGCCATCAGGGTGTCGAGCAGGGCCGGGTAGTGGCGGCCCGCGACGGCGCCCAGGGACGGCCCGGCATCCAGCATCTCGGCCATGAAGCCGGCCGCCGCCTCGCCGTCTTCGCCGGCCCATAGCCGTGCAGCGCCGTCCTGGTCATCGCTTCGGGCCATGGCTTCGGCAAGGTGCAGATGGGCAGCGGCCAGATCCGCCAGGGACGTTTCCGCCGCGTCCAGAAGGGCGCAGAAGGGGGCGGCGGCGTCCTCCAGCCGGGCCGCGAGATCGAGCAATGGCGCCGCCCTGTCGATATGGGCCAGGGCCGCGCGCAGGCCGGCGATGCCGGGGGCGGGGCGGATGCCGCGCAGGATATTCGCCGTTTCCAACCGGCGGGCGAGGGTGCGGAGGTCCTTGGGCGCATGGCCCAGGGCCGCCAGGGGATGTTTGAGGACAGCCAGCAGTGCGACGGGGGCAAACCTGTCCGCCGCCATGGCCGCGGTCAGGCGCAGGAAGGCGCCGGCCGGGGTTTCCGCCAAGGGAGTACCTGCCGAGGCGTCGACGGCGATGTCCCAGCGCCGCAGCTCGGCCTTGACCCGCCGGGCCAGGTCCAGATCGGGGGTCACCAGGGCGGCGGTCCGGCCGGGTGCTTCCAGGGCTTCCCGCAGCAGCAACGCCACCACGGCGGCCTCTTCCGCCGGGCCGGGGCAGTCGATACGGGTGACGCCTGCAAGGGCTTGGGAATAATCCGTATCGCCGTCGGGCCCCGCCCCCGTGACGGCGGCGGGGCGAAGGGCCTGCGACAACAGACGAAAGCGCGGCCCGCGATCGGATCCGTCGCCCACGGCAGTTTCCGGCGACCAGTCGCGCACGTCCTTCCGCGCGCAGCCGAGAACCCCCAACAGATGCTTGAGCCCGTATTGCGGGTGGTGCGGTTCCAGCGCCGCCCAGGCGTCGTCGGCCATGCCGCGGTCGAGGCCCGGCAGGATCACCGCCCCCCGGGGCAAGCCGGCGATGACGGCGAGCAGATCCGCCGTCGCCGGGACCGAGCCCGTGGACCCGGCGGCGATGACGGGGCCCGGGGGCGGGTCTCGGCGCCAATGGTCGGCCTGGGCGTCCAATGCCCGATTGCGGCGGTCGGCGGCGTCGATGCAGCCGGTGTCCTCGAGAATTTTCGGCCAGGCGGGCAGGACGATTTCCAGGAACTCCAGGGTCACCTGCCAATGATCGGCAAGGTCGCCCTTCTTGGGCACCAGTTCGGCCAGGCGCTCCGCGTCGAGGCGTTCCGTTTCGATCTGATCCATCAGCCGCGCCAGTTCCTGTGCCAGGCGGAGCGCCTGATCGGGCGTGTCCTCGCGGTCATGACGGGCCAGGATCAGACGGGCGAGAAGGGCCTGCCGCCGCATGCCGGACAATGCCGGCGGCAGATCGAGCCCGCCGATCCCTTCGTCCTCACCGCCGAGCGCCAGATCGTCGCCGTCCAGGTCCCCCAGGGGGGTCAGGCGCGGCAGCAGCACCGTGCGCCCGCCGGCTCGGCGCAGGAAGGCTTCGGTCAGGGCGCGTCCGGCGCGACGGGTCGGCAGCAGGATGCGATAGTCGGCGAGGGTTTCAGGTGCCCCACCGGTGTCGGTCAGCAGGCTTTCCGCCAGCACATCGACGAAGGGCCGACCCGGATGGATCGTGAAGACCTTTGGAGTACCGCCGCCCCCCGGGGGGGTCATCGATAGGTCCGCCCGGCGAAGCGTTCGGACATGTAGTCCTCGGCCTCGGCCAGGCCGTCGGGGGTGCCGACGTGGAACCATTCGCCGTCGTGCATGACGCCGTACAGCCGCCCGGCCTCGATCGCCTTGTCGTAAAGAACGTTGAGGGAGAACGCGCCGTCCGGCGTGCCCTCGAACAGGCGCGGATGCAGGATCTGCACGCCCGTGAACAGCCAGGGGGCGACCTCCATCTCGGGGCGGCGGGTCAACTGGCCGTCCGGATCGGCGCAGAAATCACCGGGCCCTTCATAACCGAAAGCCTCGACCGTGGAATGCAGCAGCAGCAGCCCGTCCATCTTGTCGTCATCCCAGCAGGATGCCAAACGCGGCAGGATGGGGTGCGGGCCGTTAAGCAGCAACGCATCCGAATTGGCGACATAAAAGGGCGCGTCGCCGAACAGGTGCAGGACGTTCTTCACCCCGCCACCGGTTTCCAGGCGTTCCGGTTCGCGGATGACCGTGATGCGCGGCGAGGAACGCCCGGCAAGATGGCTTTCCAATTGTTCGGCCAGGTGGAAGACGTTGACCACGGCGTCCGTCACCCCGGATTCTTCCAGGCGGTCGAGCATGTGGTCGATCAGCGCCCGCCCGTCGACGGCGATCAGCGGTTTCGGTTTGTCGTCGGTCAGCGGACGCATGCGGGTGCCCAGCCCCGCGGCCAGGACCATGGCCTTGGCCGGCCCCGGCGCCGCCATCGTGGCGTCCGGGGGCGTGCTCACGCCGCGGCCTCGGGCTGAGAGGGTGCGGGGACGGTGCGGTTGCCCTCGGGAATGGCCGTGTCGATCCAGGCCTTGACCTCGGCCAGGGCCGGATGGGCCAGGGAGCGTTCCAGCATGCGCCAGACATGGGGGATATGGGACAGGTACTGTGACTTGCCGTCGCGGTGGGACAGCCGCGTGAAGATGCCGATGACCTTGGCGTGGCGCTGGGCGCCCAGGATGGCGTAACTCGCCCCCAGGGCGTCATGGTCCATGTCCGGGAAGGCGGCCAGGTAGCGCGCCAGCATATGCGCGGTCAGCACGGGATCGACCTCGCGCCGGGCATCTTCCAGCAGCGACATCAGGTCATAGACCGGCGAGCCCGCGACCGCGTCCTGAAAGTCCAGCAGCCCGCAGCGTTGAATCCCGGTACGGTCCTTCAGCCAGATCAGGTTGTCGACGTGAAAGTCGCGCAGCACCAGGGTCTTGGGCTGGGCCAGGACCTGGCGAAAAGCGGGGCGCCAGGCTTCCTGATAGGCTTCGCGGGCCTCGTCGTCGATCTCGGCACCGGTGACCGCCGGCAGGTACCAGTCGGTCAGCAGGCTGGCTTCCTCCATCAGCTTGCGTTCGTCATAGGGCGGCAAGGCGCGGGGGATGGCGGCCTCGGGTGCCCGGTCGTGGATATGGATCAGCACGTCGACGGCGCAGGCGTAAAGCGCTTCGGCATCGGCGCCGTCGGCCAGCATGCGGGTATAGGTATCGTCGCCCAGGTCTTCCAGCAGCAGCAGGCCGGCGGCCGCGTCCTCGGCATAGACCTCGGGCGCGCTCAGGCCCAGCTTCAGCAAATGACGCGCGACGGAGACGAAGGGGCGCACGTCTTCCTTGGGCGGCGGGGCGTCCATCAGCACGGCGCGGCGGTCGCCGTTGGCAAGGCGGTAATAACCCCGGAACGAGGCGTCGGCGGCAAGCACGCTGCGCGCGGCATTGCCCCAGCCATGGTGGTCCAGGAAACCGGCAATCAGGTCGTCACGTTCAGTCATGGAGCTCCGCTCGTTTCAATCGTTCAGTCCAGTCACCGCCGCCGGAAAGCGTGACCCGCCGCCGGTTTTCGCCGTCGCCCGGCGACAACCGCAGGTCAAGCCGCCCGCCGGGCAGGTATGGCCCCAGGCGTTCCGGCCATTCGATCAGGGAGATGCCCTCGGCGAAGGCATCCTCGATATCCAGCTCGAAGGCTTCCTCGGGATCGTTCAGGCGGTATAGGTCAAAGTGATACAGGGTGGCGTCCGGCCCGTCATAGGGCTGAACCAGGGTGAAGGTCGGGCTCGGCACCTCTTCGTCGGGGCCCAGAAGGGCGCGAACGAAGCCGCGGGCGATCACGGTCTTGCCCATGCCCAGCCCGCCCCAGAGGGCGATCGCGTCGCCGGGCCGGCAGACCGCGGCCAGACGCGCGCCAAGAGACAAGGCCGCATCCTCCCCTTCCAGGGTCAGGACGAAACCGGTCGGTTCCTCGCTTGCATGCGCCATCGCAACCATTGCCGCCCTTTTAACGAAAATACCCTTGCGGGGACAAGGCTTGACCTGACCCGCGCGGCCCGCCATGTAAGGAATCCCGAATAACAGCCCGGAAAAGACCGAAGGAGCAGGCGCAGGTGTCCCAGACGCCGGAACGGACGGATGTGGTGATCATCGGCGCGGGCCCCGTGGGCCTGTTCGCGGTGTTCGAATGCGGCATGCTGGGCCTGAAGTGTCACGTGGTCGACGCCCTGGAAATGCCAGGCGGGCAGTTGAGTGCACTCTACCCGGAAAAACCCATTTACGATATCCCGGGATATCCCCGGATCGGTGCCCAGGACCTGGTCGACCGATTAACCGAACAGGCCGCCCCCTTTGACCCCATCTACCATCTGGGCAGTCCGGTCACCGTCCTGACGCAGGATGACGGCATCTGGCGGGTCGAAACCGCCCGGGGCACGGCGATCACCGCCCCCACGGTCATCGTCTGCGCCGGGGTCGGCGCCTTCGGGCCCAACCGCCCGCCCCTGGACGGCATCGAGGCCTATGAGGATCAGGGCCCCGGCCTGGGCGTGAAATACATGGTCGGGCGGATTGAGGATTTCCGCGGCCGCCGCGTGGTCATCGCCGGCGGCGGCGACAGCGCCGTCGATTGGGCGCTCAGCCTAGCGGAGGTCGCCGACAGCCTGGCTGTTGTCCATCGCCGGCCGAAATTCCGCGCCGCCCCCGACAACGTGCGCCGGTTGGAAGACCTGGCGGCGGCGGGTAAGGTCGATCTGGTCATTCCCTTTCAGCTGGGTGATCTTGAAGGGGGCGACGGGCGGCTCGACGCCGTCATCGCCCGCGATCTCGACGGCAACGCGCGGCGGCTTCCCGCCGACGTGCTGCTGCCGTTCTTCGGCATGCTGCAGCAACTGGGGCCGATCGCCGACTGGCAATTGGATCTCCAGGACAACCACATCGCCGTCGATCCGGCGACCATGGCGACGGATCGCCCGGGCCTGTTCGCGGCCGGCGATATCGTCACCTACCCCGGCAAGCTGAAACTGATCCTGACCGGTTTCGCCGAAGCCGCCGCCGCCGCCCACGGCGCCCATGCGGTGGCGCGGCCGGGCGAGATTCTGCATTTCGAATATTCCACGACCAAGGGCGTGCCCGGTCCGGGGAAGGATTAGGCCACGGCGGCCGAACCCGGAGGGATAACAATTGCGCTTGGGAAGATGGTTGAAAGGCGGCCTTGGGGCTGTGGTCTTGCTGGCGGCTGCGATTGTGAGCGGCGCCGCCGCATCGGAAGACCCACCACCCGCCGCCGTTCCCTGCCTGCGCTGTCACGGGCCCGCGCATCTTGCCGAGAAACCCCGCGTGCCGTCGATCCTGGGCCAGGATGCCAAATACCTGATTCATCAGATCGCTGCGTTCCAGCGTGAATTCGTGCCGCGGGGCAGCGGCTTCACCCGCCTGGAGCGTAAGCACCCGGTGATGAACGCCCAAGCGCCAAAGGTCGATCACAAGGATATTGGAATCGTCGCCGGCTATTTTTCACGCCAGGCCTGTGTCAACGCCCGCGACCTGGACGGCGGCCCGTCAGTCCCCCCGCCCAAACCCTTGTTGGCGACCCGGTGTTTTCTGTGTCACGGCGCGGCGGGGCAGAGCCGCCACATGTTCATTCCGACCCTCGCCGGACAACGGCAAGGCTATCTGCGCTCACAGCTGCTGTCGTTCCGCGATACCCATTGGATCGATCTGACCCGGCCGGGCCAGTCACGCGTGCACAGCATGATGACCCGCCAGGGCAGTTATCTGACCGATGCGCAGATCGACGATCTGGCCGCCTATTTCGCGGCCCAGCCGTGCCGGTAATTCGGTGATGCCCGAGGGGCGTCAGTTCATGGGATGGCGGTAGATCAGGCGGCCGTCGTCATCGACCGTGAAATAGTCCGGCAGATCCGGATGGTCGATCAGTTCGTCCGAATCCTCAAGTTCCAGGTTCTGCTCCGACACGTAGGCCACATAGGGCGACTTGTCGTGGTTTTCCGCAAGCAGGTGATAGAACGGCTGGTCCTTGCGCGGGCGCACGTCGGCGGGGATGCTGTCGTACCATTCCTCTGAATTGTTGAATTCGGGATCGATATCGAACACCACGCCGCGGAATCCATAGACGCGGTGGCGGACGAATTCGCCGAGCGGGAATTTCGCGAATGATCTACTCATGACCTTGTGGTCCTTTTATTGCCTTCTTCCGAGGGCGGCTGTTCGCAGGCGCACCCTCAATATAGTGCGTCGGTGTGCGGAGTCAAAGTCAGCCGAAAGTCAGGGGTCAAGGATCAGCAGTCAGGGCCCCGTTCGCCCGCGTTTCCGCATAGGCGATCAGCACGCCGCCGTCGGGCAGGGGCGTGTTGACGAATTCCAGCACACGGCCGTCGGCACATTCGATGGCGTCGCGGGTGACCTCGCGCCGGGTCATGGCGGACAGGATCTGTGCTTTCTTGGTGTCCCAGTCGCCGCCGGTGGCGGCCAAGGGGCGGGTCGCCTCGACGAAGTCGCTGACATGGGTGCCGGCGCTCAACCCGTCGTCGCCCAGATTCCATAGCCGGGAAAAGGCCGGGTTCCAAAATTTCAGGCGCCCATCCGATCCGAACACGGCGATGGCCTCGCTGAGATTCTCCAGGCTGGCGCGGTAGACGGCGTCGCGCGCGTTGTTGGCGCTTTCCAGATCCAATTGGTCGGTCACGTCGTCGTAACCGAAGGCGAGCCCGCCCGACGGCATGGGGTAGGCGACGGCGCGCAGCGTCCGCCCGTCGGGCAGATGCATGAGATCGCCCATGGGGTCGCCGGCCTCGTCGAACAGGGCCAGCTGCTCCATCTTGTAAGCGCGGAAGTCGGGGACCTCGGGCAGGCGGCGCTCGGCGCGAAGATGTTCGAGGATTTCCGGAAAATCGCGGCCTTCGTCCAGCCATGCGGCATCAAGCCGCCACATGTCGCGGTAGGCCTCGTTGAAGAACACCAGCTTGGCCGAGCGGTCGAAGATGGCGATGCCGGTGCCGAGGCCCTTGAGCACGGCCTCCGCCATTTGCGCCCAGGGCGGCAGGGCGGCCGGCTCGGCCGCCGGGGGCGGGGCCGGGTTGTCGCCCGATCCGTGGGGGAAGGCATATCCGATCAGGCCGCTGACGGCGGTGTCCGGTGCGTCCTCTCCGTCGCCGCCGCTGCCGTCGGTGGCGAGCGGGCATTCCGTGACGTCGAAGGACCGGGTCTCGCCGGCGTTTTCCAGGTCCTGGACGCGGGTTACCGCGCGGGCCTCGTCGCGGGCCGTTTCCGCCTGGCCGTCGTCGGGGCCGGCAACGCGCTGGTTGAGCGCGGCCTGGTTGGTGAACACGACGCGCAGGTCGCCGTCGCGCAGCCAGATCGGGAACGGCAGGGCATCCAGCAGGCCGCGCAGGTGCAGGTCGCGGGCTTCCGGCAGGTCGCCCTCGCCGGTCAGGTCGATCAGCAGTTTCGCGGCGGCGGAAATGTCGCGCATCCACACCATGTCGGCCAGCGCCTTGCCGTCCTTGGCGCTGGCGCGGGCGCCCACGGCCTGGACCATGCGCCGGCCGCCCGAATCGGCGGTGGTCAGCACGATTTCGAACCGACGGCCCTCTTCGTGCAGGAAAGTGACCGATGCCTTCAGCCGTTTTGCCGAATCGCCGTCGAAGCAGGCGATGACGTCCTCGAACTTGGCGTTGGTGCCGTCGGCCAGCGACAACAGCGATGCCAGCTTGCGCGAACAGGTGATGCCGCCCGATCCGCGGTCCCACAGAAACAGGCCGTCGGGCGATCCGGCCAGGATTTCCCGGGCCTTGACGGCCACGGCCTCGATCCGTCGGCGCTCGTGTTCAGCCTCGCCCGCGCGCCGCCGGAACATCCAGGCGACGATCAATAGCAGGCCCGCGCCGAGCAGCAGGCCGGCGCTGAATGCACTGATAGGGGTGATATTGCTTAGCACGCAGGGATGTTAATCATTGAACTGCCTGATAACAAAGCAAAAGGCGGCGCTTGCGCGCCGCCTCTTAACCTTTTTCGGCCGATGGGCCGGATTAGTAACGGTAGGCGTCCGTCTTGAACGGGCCTTTGACGTCCACACCGATGTATTCGGCCTGGTCCTTGCGCAAGGTCGACAACTGCGCCCCCAGCTTTTCCAGGTGCAGCATGGCGACTTTTTCGTCCAGATGCTTGGGCAGCACATAGACTTCGTTCTTGTACTTGTCGCCGCGGGTCCACAGCTCGATCTGGGCCAGGGTCTGGTTGGTGAAGCTGGCGGACATCACGAAGCTGGGGTGGCCGGTGGCGCAGCCCAGGTTGACCAGGCGGCCTTCGGCGAGAAGGATGATGCGCTTGTCGTCCGGGAAGGTGATTTCATCGACCTGCGGCTTGATGTTGTTCCACTTGAAGTTCTTCAACTTGGCGACTTCGATTTCGTTGTCGAAGTGGCCGATGTTGCAGACGATGGCCCGGTCCTTCATGGCGCGCATGTGGTCGACGGTGATGACGTCGATGTTGCCCGTGGTGGTGACGAAGATGTCGCCGCGGGGGGCGGCGGCTTCCATGGTCACGACTTCATAGCCTTCCATGCAGGCCTGCAGGGCGCAGATCGGATCGACTTCGGTGACCAGCACGCGGCAACCGGCGCTGCTCAGGGATTCGGCGGACCCCTTGCCGACATCGCCGTAACCGGCGACCACGGCGACCTTGCCGGCCATCATCACGTCGGTGGCGCGACGGATGCTGTCGACCAGGCTTTCGCGGCAGCCGTACTTGTTGTCGAACTTCGACTTGGTGACCGAATCGTTCACGTTGATGGCCGGGAACATCAGGGTTCCCTTCTTCTGCATGTCGTACAGACGATGCACGCCGGTCGTGGTTTCTTCGGTAACACCCTTGATGGCCTCGCCCTGGCGGGCGTACCAGCCGGAATCCTCGGCCAGTTTCTTCTTGATCGAGGCGAACATGTATTCGGCTTCTTCCGAACCCGGATTGTCCAGAACCGACGGGTTTTTCGCCGCCTCGATGCCCAGATGGATCAGCAGCGTCGCGTCGCCGCCATCATCCAGGATCATGTTGGCGGTGCCTTCCGGGAAGTCGAAGATGCGGTGGCAGTAGTCCCAGTATTCCTCCAGGTTCTCCCCCTTATGGGCGAACACCGGCGTGCCGCCGTCGGCGATCGCGGCGGCGGCGTGATCCTGGGTCGAAAAGATGTTGCAGGAGGCCCAGCGCACGTCGGCGCCCAGGTCCTTCAGGGTTTCGATCAGCACGGCGGTCTGAATCGTCATATGCAGGGAGCCTGCGATGCGGGCACCCTTCAACGGCTGCTGGGCGCGGTATTCATCGCGCGTCGACATCAGGCCCGGCATCTCCGTTTCCGCCATGCTGATTTCCTTGCGGCCCCAATCCGCAAGCGACATGTCGGCAACCTTGTAATCGTCGAAGGGCATATAGAACTCCTGTTTGTTCAATCTGTTCGGCGCAAACCTCGGGCGTTTTTGTCCGGGGCGCGTGATTGTGAAATAATTTCGCCGGGCAGGGTTACGCCCAGGTCTTGCGTGATGCGGGGATGTAGCAGTCTCAGGGCCAATCTTCAAGGGGCGGCCCGGGGAAGGCCCGGGGCCGGGCCCGCGCGCAATGCGGAGAAAATCTCGACCCTGGGCCTAGAATTTCGCGATTTTCCAAGCCCTTGGCCAAAGGCATACTGCGCGCTGCTCAACAACTGACGACCTGAAAGGGACCTTTCCACATGACCGATCCGGACATTCTCAAGCGCGAAATCAAGATTCTGGTGTTCGACCAGTACGGCACCGTCGTCGACATGCAGAAGGGCCTGACGGAAATCGCCACGCCGTTCCTGAAAGAAAAGGGCTGGGACGGCAATCCCCACAGCTTCGTCACCTGGTGGCGGCGCACCCATTTCGAAAATTCCATGATCGACGCGCTGTGCGACCGCGGCCATACCCCCTACCGGCAGATCGGCCATCGCGCCGTCTCCGTGGTCATGGACCGGGCCGGGATCAAATACACCCAGGGTGAGGTCGAATGGCTGGTCTCCGAGATCGAAAAGCTGAAACCCTTCCCCGACGTGATCGAGGCCCTGGGCCGCCTGCGGGATGCCGGATACGAGCTTGCCATCCTGTCCAACGGCGACCCGGACATGCTGGCCAACGCCGGCCCGCATATCGGCTTCGACTTCGACCATGTCATCTCCGTCGCCGAAGCGGGCTACTTCAAGCCCCATTGGGCGACCTACGCCACGGCCTGCGAGATCACGGGCTACGACCGCACGTCCTGCCTGTTCGTCGCCAACCACGAATTCGACGTGGTCGGGGCGAAAAGCTTCGGCATGCGCACGGCCTTCATCGACCGGCGCAAACGCCCCTTCGGCGCCTGGCCGGATCAGCCCGACCTGATCATTGAAAACTTCAAGGAGATGGCCGATACACTCTGTTAGGTCGCAAATCCCGAGCGGCCCCGTAAGGGGCCGCGACGGTGCATTTGCGCGGAAAAAAGTTTCCAGGAACTTTCGCGCCCGCTAAGACGGGACCATGACGACCTCTTCCCGCCATTTCCTTCTCTGCCCCGGCTTCATGACCGACCAGGCTCTCTGGTCGCGCATGGCGCCCGGGTTGGCGGAATTGGGGACCTGCACCTTCGCAGACCTCAGCCGCACCGACGATCTGGAGGCGGCGGCCCGCGACCTTCTGGCCGCGGCCCCTGACCGCTTCATCCTGATTGGTTTTTCCCTGGGCGGCTTCGTCGCGCGGGAGATCGTGCGCCTCGCCCCCGACCGGGTATCGGGCCTGGTGCTGATGAATTCCTCGTCCCGCCCGCCGCGCCCTGAAATCGCCAAGCGCAACGCCTTCCTGATCGGCCATACGAAGGAACGCGGGTTTCGCGGCCTGTCGTCGGACGCCGTGAAGAAGGCGTTCCATCCGGAACTGCGGGAAAACGACGCCCTGATTCAGGAGGTCAAGGACATGGCGCTGCGCATGGGCGGCGAGGCGTTCATCAGGCAGCTTTCCATCCAGCGCCCGGACCGACGCGCAGACCTGGCCGCAATCACCTGCCCGACCCTGGTCATCTGGGCGCGTCAGGACGAACTGCGTTCGATGAACGAATCGAAGGAGATGGCCGACGCCATCCCGAACGCGCGGTTCGAGATCATCGAGGACTGCGGCCACATGACGCCGATGGAAGCGCCTGACGAGGTACTCGATCTCATATCTGAATGGGTTCTTGGAGCGGCGATATAGCGAAATAGTCTCAGGAACTAGTTGTGACCGGCTTAGGGCAATTTTTCTGACAATCGACAAATCTCGATGGCAAGTTGAGTGCTCAAGGTGCGTTCTTCACCCGTCGAGGAAGAAGATTTTTTCAAAAAGGCCATAACGCATCGGGCATCATTGTTGAGATTTTTCGGAGATATAAAATGAGAACCTTTTCCGCTTATTTGTATTTTCCGTTGCATTAGTTCAAGGCGACTTAGCGCATATTCAATATGACCCTGCCGATAGGCGGCGAGCGTCTCGTCCAACTTACGATAAAATCTCTCATTCAGGGCGTGGTGGGTTTTCACCCCGTCATAATAGGTGCCGACTGCCAGAACAAAAATTGCTGCGGCGAAGGTATAGCCGACAGCTTTTGTCCAGGGCGGGCGTACGTGTGTGGTCAGAACCGCATATTTCTCTGTGAAATTTGTTTCTTCGTCATCAATGAATACGGCAACGCCACCTAACTCTTCTGCCTTTGTTGAAATCAAATTTTGCAGGGTGCTGGCGGAAATTGGCCAAAAACCGGAGACATTAAACTGAACGACTCCGTTGTTTCGCGGCGCCTTGCTGACGGTGCTGCCGATCGCAATCAAAAGTCGGTGGCCGTCGGTCTTTATGGCTTTGATTTCGTCCCATAAAATTTTTTTTGGTTTGATTAGCGTAACGCCGAAACTTATTCCTTCGCGGTCGATCAGTAATGCTGGACGCCAAAGGCCCGGTAGAAAGAACGCACATATCGTGAGAATAAACAGCGCAAGCGCGCCTTGGATCGATGCTTCCGCATAAGACGAGAAGCTGAAGTAAACATTCCTGAGTTCAAATCCAGTCGGGATGTGAAGCAAAAGCAACGCCGCGAGATAGGCAGGAAAGGCGATAAGGAGAAATCTCAAAACAATGTGACGGTATTTGATTCTCACGGCGCCCACGCCACTCGCGACAGGCATGCTGGTCACGCCAGCCCGTTGAAATCGTCCAGCAGTGTCGCGATGCGGCCCGGGTCGACCTGGCCCATGATGGCGTCGGCGCGGCGCGTGGCGGCGGCGATGTCCATCTCGCGGATGCGCTGTTTCACCAGCGGAATGTTGGCCGGCACCATGGACAGCTCGCGCAGGCCCAGGCCCAACAGCAGGGGGGCGTAGCGCGGATCGCCCGCGATTTCGCCGCAGAGTGAGATCGGGATGCGCGCGCGCAGCGCCGCACTGGTCGCGAACTGGATCAGGCGCAGCACCGCCGGGTGGAGCGAGTCGAACAGATGCGCCACGTGCTCGTTGGTGCGGTCCGTGGCCAGCGTGTACATGGTCAGGTCGTTGGAGCCGATGGCGAAGAAGTCCGACACCTGGGCGAGGGCATCGGCGGCCAGCGCCGCCGCCGGCACCTCGATCATCACCCCCAGGGGCGGCAGGGGGTTGGGCACCTTCTGCTTGCGGCGCTTGAGCTTCTGCGCGGCCCGATTGAGGGCATCCCGCGTCTGGCGCACTTCCGATACGGTGGACACCATGGGCAACAGAATCCGCACGGGACCGTGGCAGGCGGCGCGCAGGATCGCGGTCAATTGCGCGTCCATGGTTTTGGTGTGCTTCAGGGACAGGCGGATCCCGCGCAGGCCCAGCGCCGATGCCGCCGCCTCACCAAGGTCGCCCAACAATCCCTGAGCCGGTTTCTCCCCACCCACATCGAGGGTGCGGATGGTCACCGGTTTGCCGTCCATGGCGTCGACGATTTCCTTGAGGGCGACGTATTGCTCTTCCTCGGTCGGCGTGTCGTCGCGGCTCATATAAAGGAATTCCGTGCGCAGCAGGCCGATCCCGGCGGCCCCGTTGCGCTTGACCATTTCAAGCTCGATGGGCAGTTCCAGGTTGGCGGACAGCGCCACGGTCACGTTGTCGCGGGTGACGGCGGGCACGGTGCGCATATGGCCCAGGCGTTCGGCGACTTTCCGGGCGTCGACCTTAAGCTGTTCGTAGACGCCCAGTGTGCGTGCCGTCGGATTGACGATGATCGTGCCGCGGGTGCCGTCGATGATGACCTTGGCGCCCGTGCTTACCGCATCGGCCAAGTCTGGCACGCCGAGCACGAGAGGTATGCCCAGCGCCCTCGCCATGATCGCGGCGTGCCCCTCGGCCCCGCCGAGCGCCGTCGCGGCACCCGCGATGCGGGCCGGGTCCAGCTGCGCCGTGTCGGCGGGCGACAACTGGTCGGCGATGATGATCGCCCCCGACGCAGCTTGGCTGAACGGCTTCAACGGTTCGCGCATGAGATTGCGGATGATGCGGTTGCCGACGTCGCGAACGTCTTCGACCCGGGCCGCGATATAGGCGTTGTCCATGGCCTGGAAGGCGTGAATGATGCCGGTCAGGGTCTTCTGCACCGCCGCCTCGGCGTTCAGGCCCTTGCCCTGGATCAGGTCGTGGGCGCCGCGCACTAGGCGCGAATCCTCCAGCATCTGCAGATAGGCGTCGAACAGGAAATGCATTTCCTGGGTGACGGTGTCCTTCTGGGCCTGGGCCTTGAGGCGCTTGATCTGGCGGCGGGCCAGGATCACGGCGGCGGTCAGGCGCTTGGCCTCGGCCGGCCGGCCCTTCTTGGCGACGTGGCGTTCGGGAACTTCGAGCGTGCCGGCTTCGCGCACATGGGCGGGGCCGACGGCAATGCCGGGCGAGACGCCCATTCCCTCGAAACGTTTTTCCATGTTCCCCCTCATGTCACGGGCGTCACTTGCCCGGCGCCGGGGTGTCCGACAGTTCCTCGTCGAAGCCGTCCTCGACCAGCGCGGCCAGGGCTTCCAGCGCGGCCCCGCAGCCGTCGCCGTCGCAGGCGATTTCGATCTCCGTACCTGGGGCGGCGGCCAGCATCATCAATCCCATGATCGATCGCCCGCCCACGGTCTGGCCGTCCTTGGAGACCAGAACCTCGGCCTTGAACTCACCCGCCAGCTTGGCGAACTTGGCGGCCGCACGGGCGTGCAGGCCGCGCATGTTGACGATGGTGACGGTACGCGACGGCATATAAATCCCCAGCGCCTGGCGCTAGCGCGCTTCCTGGGTCAGCAGGTGCGAGGCGATGTTGATGTATTTGCGGCCCGCTTCCTGGGCCGCCTCGACGGCCTTGGCCAGGGGTTCGGTTTTGCGCACGCTGGCCAGCTTGACCAGCATCGGCAGGTTGATTCCGGCGATCACCTCGACATTGGCGCGATCCAGGATGGAAATCGCCAGGTTCGACGGCGTGCCGCCGAACATGTCGGTCAGCACCACCACGCCTTCGCCCGAATCGACCTGTTCGACCCGCTCCATGATTTCGGCGCGGCGTTCTTCCATGTCGTCCTCGGGCCCGATGCACACGGCGGCCACGTCGGGTTGCGGCCCGACCACGTGTTCCAGGGCGGAAATCATTTCCGTCGCCAGATTGCCGTGGGTTACGACGACCAATCCGATCATGACAGGCATTCCATCATTCGAGTGTGTCCCTCAAGAAGTAGCGGCTCCCCGGCCCGGCGGCTTATTTGGTCCGCTTCGGTATCTTTCCGGAAAGGGATATTGGTACGAATTTCATCGTTTGTCCAAGTCGCGATGGCGCACCCGCGCCTTTTCTCCCTGGCTGTCCAGCCAAGCGCCCAGGCGCTCGGCAACATAGACGGAGCGATGACGCCCGCCGGTGCAGCCGATGGCGATGGTCAGATAACTTTTTCCCTCGGCCGCATAGCGCGGCAGCAGCGGCCCCAACAGGGCCGTCAGGTGGCTGAAAAATTCGTCGAACCCGGGATCCCCCGCGACATGCAGGCCGACTTTTTCGTCCAGGCCGGTCAGGGGCCGCAGGTCCAGGTCGTAATGGGGGTTCTTCAGGAACCGCACGTCAAACACCAGGTCGGCGTCGCGCGGCACGCCGTTTTTGTAGGAAAAGGAGACCACGAACACAGGCAGGCCCGGGTCGCTCTGAACGGCGAAATGGTCTTCCATGGCCGCCTTCTGGGCGCCCAGCGACATGTCGGAGGTATCCATCACCACGTCGGCCTGTTCGCGCACGGGGGCCAGAAGGGTGCGTTCCTGGCGGATGCCGTCGGCCACGGGCCGGTCGATGGCCAGCGGATGACGGCGTCGGGTTTCGGCATAGCGGCGGGTCAGCACCTGATCGTCGCAGTCCATGAACAGGACCTTCACGTCGACATCGGCGCGCGCGCGCAGTTCCGCGACCTGTTCCAAGAATGCCTCGGCACCGAACTCGCGGGTGCGGATGTCGACGCCGGCGGCGATGGGATGGGGAAACGCCCCGGGGGCGACCAGCCGGCCCATCAATGACAGCGGCAGGTTGTCGACGGCCTCGAACCCCATGTCCTCAAGCGCCTTGAGGGCCGATGACTTGCCGGCCCCCGATACCCCGGTGACCAGCACCAGCGGCAGTTTCCCGGTCGGCGGCGCCTGTTCGTTGCCGGGCGTCATGAGTGTTCTCCGATGCGGCCCGCGATGATATCGGTGTCACCGTCCACCGCTTCCCAGGGCAGACGGCGCAGCGCCAGTCGGATCTTGGCGGGGGCCGAGGCTTCGAACGGGGCCAGCCGGATGAAGGAAATGTCCAGGTCCAGGATCGGGGTCGTCACGACTTCGGGCAGGCGCTCGACCAAAGGCGGAGCGACCAAGTCGCAGACCAGGGCGATGGGGGCTTCGTCCAGGGCCTTCATGGGCATGATGCCGACGCCGCGTACTTCCAACAGGCCCTTGAGAGGCCCAGGGGCCCGCGCCCAGACGCGCCCGGTGCGCAGGCTGAGGTCGACCCGATCGTCGGCGACCAGGCGGGGGCCGTCGGCACCGCCCCCGTCGATCAGGCGCAGCGCCAGATCCGACTTGCCCGCCCCTGACGGGCCGCGCAGCAGGACGCCCGCGCCGCCGATGGCGACGCAGGTGGCATGGACTTGTTCATGAACCATCCGCATAAGCGGGGAGGTTGGAATGGCTTGCCGGTCCTGTCCAGCCAATTCTTGAGACTTAAAAAGACCCATCGGCGCTATCGGTACATTTTCTTGTCCCGGTTTTTTGCAAACCGCCCGCGCGTGGGGAAAATTCACAAGGCCCCCCGTGGACGGGGCCGTTTCGCTGCGCCATGCTGCGCGCAAGCGGGGGCATCGCAGAACCTCACGGGAGGACAGATCACAGGGATTTCGAATTGAAGGGCAAGACCGCCTTCGTCACCGGCGGCTCGCGCGGCATCGGCCGCGCCATCGCGCTGACCCTGGCCGAACAGGGGGCCAATATCGCGCTGTGCGGACGCACGGCGGACAGCCTGGAGGCGACGGCGGCGGACATCCGCGAACTTGGGGTCGAAGCCTGGCCGTTCCAGGCCGACGTGTCGAAGCTGGAGGATGTGGAAAAATTCGCCGACCAGGCCCTGGCCGCCGCCGGCGGGATCGACATCCTGGTGAATAACGCCGTGACTTCGACCGCGGCCCCCTTTGATGAGCAGACGGACGAACTGTTCCGCTACCACATCGACGTCAAGCTGATGGCCTATATCCGCCTGGCGCGGATTCTGTTGCCGCGCATGGAGGCAAAGGGCTGGGGCCGCATCGTCAACATCGGCGGCATGACGGCGCGCATCGTCGCCCCCCTGCGGGTGACCAACGGCGTGGTCAACGCCGGTGTGGCCAACTTTACCAAGCAATTGGCGACCCGCGCGGCCAAGGGCGGGGTGACCATCAACTGCGTGCATCCCGGCTTCACGGCGACGGAACGGGTCATGCAGATTTTCCAGCGCGAAGCCAATGACGCGGGCATCAGCCTGAAAGACGCCATGGCCAAGCGGGAGCAGGAAATTCCCATGGGCCGGCTGGTCGCGCCCGAGGACATGGCCAATGCGGTCTTGTTCTTCTGCTCGCCCATGGCGGGGATGGTTACCGGCCAATGCATCGCGGTCGACGGCGGCTCCGGCGAATCGGTTAATTACTGATCCGCCGTCTGGGGGTATAAGGGCGGCCATGACCGCGAAATGCCCCGTCTGTTCCGGCCCCGGCGCCGTGATCCGCCACCTCGGCGCGGACGAGATCGCGCGCGGGCTCGACGCCGTGTTCGGGGCCGCCCCGCCCGCGGGGGCCGTGCCCGGCGACTACGACATCGTACGCTGCGCCGACTGCGCCCTGGTTTATGCGGACCCCATGTTGGCAGGGGGGGCGGCGTTCTACGACTGGCTGACCGGGTTCGCCAAGTACCACGCCCAAGGGCGCTGGGAATGGGCGCGGATCAAGGATGTGCTGGCGGCGGAGGCGCGGCCGCTGCGCCTGCTGGAGCTGGGCGCCGGGCAGGGCGATTTCCTGGAAACGCTGAAAGACCTGCCCCAGGTCACGGCCCAGGGCATCGACCTGTCGGAAAGTTCGGTCAAGAAGGCGCAGGCGCGCGGGCTCGACGTGCGCCGCGACACCCTGGAACAGGTCATCACCAAGGCCGCGGGGTCTTATGACGCCGTGGTGCTCAGCCATGTTTTGGAGCATGTCGCGACGCCGGGGGCCCTCATGGGGGCCGTGAAAAACCTATTGGCGCCGAAGGGCCGCATCCTGTTTTCCGTGCCCTATTCACCGATGAGCCGCGAATACCTGCATGACGACGTCATGAACCTGCCGCCCCATCACATGACGCGATGGAACATCCAGGCTCTCGGCGGCCTGGCGCGGGTGTTGGGGCTGGATCTGGAAACCTGGATGCCCAAGGCCAAGGCGCCCTGGAAACGGGCGCTCAAGCATACCTGCGATAAGGTACGGGGCGAAGGCCGGGTCCGCGGCCTCGCCCGCCTGCCGGTGGTGCTCGCCAACTGGGGCGAATTCCGCCGCATCCTGGCCGATCACCGAAACCGCGAACGGGTCGGTGGGCAGATGGCGGCGGACACCATCCTGGTCAGCCTGAAGAAGGCCTAGGCGGCCGGCAGGCAGACCGTAAACCGGGCGCCCAGAACCTTGCCGTCCGCGCCGATGCGGTTGGACGCGCGGATGGTGCCGTCGTGGGCGTCGACGATCTGCTGCGAGATCGACAGGCCCAGGCCCGAATGGGTGCCGAATTTTTCCCCCTGCGGGCGTTCCGTGTAGAAGCGCTGAAAGATCGCCTCTTCCTTGCCGGGGGGGATGCCGGGGCCTTCGTCGTCGATGGTGACGACCGCGGCCTTGCGGTCGCGCGATGCGGTGATGCGGATGGCGCCGCCCGGTGGGCTGAAGGTCACGGCATTGGCGATCAGGTTGCGGAACACCTGGACCAGGCGGCCTTCCATGCCCTGCACCGACAGTTTCTCGCCGTCCATGACTTCCAGCACCAGTTTCGGCCCCCCGTCCGCCGCCGTCGTCGCATGGACATCGGCCAGGGTCGACAGCATGCCGGCCAGATCGACCGGCTCGCGGTGTGAACGTGACAGTTCGGCATCCAGGCGGGATGCGTCGGAAATGTCGGAGATCAGCCGGTCCAGGCGGCCGACGTCGTCCTGGATGATCGACATCAGCTTGCGTTGCTGGTCGATGTCCTTGATCCGGGCCGCGGTCTCGACCGCGCTGCGCAGGCTGGTCAGCGGGTTCTTGATCTCATGCGCCACGTCGGCGGCGAACCGCTCGATCGCATCCATGCGGGTCCAGAGCGCCGCCGTCATGCCGCGGAGCGCATGGGACAGATCGCCGATTTCGTCGTTGCGGGTGGTGAAATCGGGGATTTCCTCTTCGCGGCTGTGGTCGCGTCGCACGCGGTCGGCGGCGGCAGCCAGACGCTTCACGGGGCGCGCGATGGTGCGCGCCAGATAGATCGACAGGAACGTGGTGATGGCGATGGCGACGCCGAAGATCTTCAGGATATCCAGACGCACGTCCAGCAGCGCGTTGTCGATGGTGGCCGACGGCTTGGTCAGCATCAGCGCCCCCAGGATGCGCTTGTAGCGCTGCACGGGCACGGCGACCGACAGCATCATGCTGTCCTGGGAATAGGCCCGCACGATCCGGCTGTCGTCGCCCATCAGGGCGGACATGACCTCGGGATAATCGGCCGCCGAAGGTTCCGGGATTTCCCGGTAATGGCTGAGCGGCAGGGTCCCCGGCAGCCAACGGGTGAGGCGGTCGTAGATGTCGAACACGGCGTCGGCCGTGCCGCCCTCGCCGGTGCCCGGCGGCGGCAGTTGTTCGACCTCCACCGCCTGACGGGTCTTGCCGAAATAGCGCGAGTCGGCGGCCAGTTCGCCGGCCCGGTTGAACAGGCGGGCGCGGGTGCCCGTGGCCTCGACCAACCGGCGCAGCATCTGGTTGCGGATGTTGGTGGCGACCTGCTGTTCCGATGATTGGTCCAGATGCATGGCGCCTTCGGCCAGGGCCACGGCGAACAACTGCGCCTGGGTGCGCAAGGCCGACAGCTCGGCGCGGATCAGGCTTTGCCGGTAGTCGCCCAGGTACAGCACCCCGGCTACCAGGATCGACAGGGCGAGCATGTTGATGGCCAGGATATGAACGGAAATCGGCGAGATCAGGCGCCGCTTGCGCTGCCGCTCGCCGCTGCGCGGGGCGTCTTCCGCCGGCCCGGCGGACGCACTGCCGCCGCCCGCCGGGGACTCCGGCGCGGTCGGGCCGTCCTCAGGATGGGTTCCGTCCTTGGCCATGGGCCCCCTTAAGCCCCGGAACAGGGCGGCAAACGCGGCGATCGGTGCTGCGTGCAAGCTATTCCGCCTTATAGCGGTAGCCGATGCCGTACAGCGTTTCGATCTCCGAAAATTCATTGTCCACGGCACGGAATTTGCGGCGCAGCCGCTTGATGTGACTGTCGATCGTTCGGTCGTCGACATAGATATTCTCGCCATAGGCGGCGTCAATCAACTGGTCGCGGTTTTTGACATGGCCGGGGCGGCGGGCCAGGGCCTCGACGATCAGGAATTCGGTGACCGTCAGGTTCACCTCCTTGCCCTTCCAGGTGCAAAGGTGGCGGGACGGGTCGAGCACCAATTCACCCCGGCGCACCACGTCCTTGGAATCGGGCTCTTTGCCTTCCAGTTCCCGGCGGCGCAGCACGGCGCGGATGCGCTCGATCAACAGGCGCTGGGAAAACGGCTTCTTGATATAGTCGTCCCCCCCCATGCGCAGGCCGACGACTTCGTCGACCTCGTCGTCCTTGGAGGTCAGGAAGATCACCGGCAGGTTGTCGCGCTCGCGGATACGGGACAACAGCTCCATCCCGTCCATGCGCGGCATCTTGATGTCGAGCACGGCCAGGTCCACGGGCGCCCGGCCCAGGCCTTCCAGGGCTTCGGCCCCGTCGGAATAGGTGGTGACGTTGTAGCCTTCGGCCTCCAACGCCATGGACACGGAAGTCAGGATGTTTTGATCGTCGTCGACCAGGGCGATGGAACTGGGCATGGAAATCTCCTTGCGGGTCGCCGGCGGGGGATCGGATGGCCCGCCGGGCGGCGAATGACGATATGCCGGATTTGCCATAAGGCCCCTCCGGCGGAAGGCCACTCTCGTCCGCCTTTATGGCAGAATTTTAACGCGAATGGGGCGTGTTTGACCAATCCCAAGGGGGAAATAAGGCAAAACCGGCGACCGGGTGGCGGCATTCCGTTGACCATCGCCCTCCCCGTTCCTTATAGTCCGGCCAGGTGGTTCCCCGATCAAGGGCATGAGGCCCCGGGGCTAAGAGGGAACACGAAACGGAGCAGACCCAATCCGGGGGCCCCCGAAACGTGGCTGCCCCCGCAACTGTGAGTGGCGAGTACCGTTCACCGTCGCGCCACTGGACGCCTGATTCTTCCGCAAGGAAGGTGGGGTGCCCGGGAAGGCCGGACGGTACGACGACCCACAAGCCAGGAGACCTGCCACCTGTCACCGCGTTACCCGAAGGACGGGGGTCCTGCAGGGGCGGTATGCCGCAGCGGTGAAACCTTAACGCGACGTTTTTGAAATCGGAGGTTTCACGCAATGACTGTACACACTGAAAATACCCAACAGGCCGTTCACACCACGGTTGCCGAGCGCGCCGCGCCGGCGGTTCTTGCTCTCATGTTCGGGGCGTTCCTGGTGTTCGGCACGGGCTTCGCCCATCCGGAAGCCATCCACAACGCTGCCCACGATACGCGCCACGCTTTTTCCTTCCCCTGCCACTAAGGGGGCCATCATGACAGGACGTATTTTTGCGGTCGCGCTGCTGGCCGGGCTGGCGGCTGGGCTGGCCGTATCGGTGCTGCAGCACTTCACGACCACGCCGATCATTCTTCATGCCGAGACATTCGAAGGCAAACCTGCGGCGTCCCTGGGCGGTCACGCCCAATTGGATTTGACGGCGCGCGGGCTGACCGGCGGGCGGCTCTACCTTGCCCATGGGGCGGCCGATCATGGCTCGAACGCGGAAGCCCAAATCTGGTCGCCAGAAGACGGGCTGGAGCGGACGCTGTTCACCACCCTGACAAACGTGCTGACGGCGATCGGCTTCGCCCTGGTGCTGACGGCGGTGATGTTCATGCGCGGCCGGCCCGTCGACGGCCGGCAGGGTGTGATCTGGGGCATGGCCGGGTTCGCGGTCGTGTCCCTGGCGCCGGCCCTGGGCCTGCCGCCCGAGGTGCCGGGCGCCATGGCCGCCGAACTGACCGGCCGGCAGGGCTGGTGGATACTCTGCGCCGCCCTGACGGCGGGCGGGCTTGGTCTGATGTTTCTCGGTGCTCAACGCTGGATGCCCTGGGCCGGGGCGGCGATGCTTGCCCTGCCCCATATCCTGGGGGCGCCCCAGGCCGACGCCATGGGCGGGCCCGTGCCGCCGGAACTGGCGGCCCATTTCGTTGCCGCCTCCCTGGTCACGGCGGCGGCCTTCTGGGCTTTTCTCGGCTTTGCCACGGGCACCCTGGCCAAACGCTTTCAGCTGACTTGAGCAGCGTCCTGCCTTCGGGCAGTCTTGAATGCCGGGCGGCGGGACGGTTCCGCCGCCCGCCGTTCAAGGAGGTTCCGCCGCGATGGTCCGCCCGCCTTCCGTTCCCCGAGATGCCCTGATTGCCGAGATTCGTCGCCTGCTGATGGGCGGGCGCGCCGGTGTCCTGTCCACGACCTTTCGGGGGCGCGCGCATTGGCCCTACGGTTCGCTCGTCACCTATGCGCCGGATACGGACGGCTCCCCCATTTTTCTGTTTTCCGGCCTGTCCGATCACACGGGCAATCTTGCGAAAGACCCAAAGGCGTCGCTGCTGATCGAACGCGCCCTGCGCCACAAGAACCCGCAGCAGGGGCCGCGCATCTCGGTTCTCGGCACGGTCGTCCCGACCACGGCGAAGCGCCATCGCGCCCGCTTTCTGGCCCGCCATCCGGGGGCTGTGCGCTATGCCGATTTTGGCGACTTCGGATTTTACCGCATGGACATCGACCGGGTGCATCTGGTCGGCGGGTTCGCCCGCGCGCAATGGCTGAAGGCGGCCGACATCGCGCCGCCCCCGGCCGCCGTGCGCGCCGTCGCCAAAGCGGAAGCAGGCGTCATCGATCATATGAATGCCGACCATGGCTCGGCCCTCGACCTTTACGCCAACAAGCTGTTGCGCAGAAAAGGCCAGGGCTGGCGCGCCGTCGCCTGCGATCCCTGGGGCCTGGACCTGATGCGGAACGACGCCCCGGCGCGCCTTGAATTCGATGCCCTGGCGGCCGATGCGGGCGGCCTACGGCAGGCTTTGGTCGATCTCGCGGCAAAGGCGCGGGCCAAGTCCTGAAACCCGGTATTTTCGGCGGCAAAAATGTGAAAGGAATGTTGCCCCCTCTTGTCGGGAAGGCTAGGTTTTGCTGGAAACCTTGATTAACAGGGCGCAGGGAAACACCAGGGACATCGCGCGTGACGATCCGCCGGGGGGCGGCCGTCGGCGTTTATCCATCCCTTTCATCGAATCGAAACGGTCACCGCATCGCCGCGGGTGACGGGCGTAATCATTATCCTCAGGGAGTTTATTGTGGAGAACGCAGGACACTTCATTTCCAGCTTCGGATTGGACAACCACGGATTGGCGGGGGTCAAACGGGCCTTTTGGAACCTTGATGCCCATCATCTGTTCGAAGAAGCGGTCCGCCGCGGCGAAGGCCGGGTTTCGGCCGGCGGCGCCATCGTTACCGAAACGGGTCAGCACACGGGCCGCTCCCCCAACGACCGTTTTATCGTCGAGGAAGACGCCACCAAGGGCGAGATCTGGTGGGGTAACGTCAACCGCCCGATTTCCGAGGCCCATTTCGACGGCCTGCTCGCCAAGATGCAAAAGCATTACCAGGGCAAGGACGCCTTCGTGCAGGACTGTTATGCCGGCGCCCATCCCGATTACCTCCTGAAGGTCCGGGTGGTGACCGAGGAAGCCTGGCACAATCTGTTCGCGCGCAACATGTTCATTCAGCCGCCGCGCGATGACCTGGCCGGGTTCGAGCCCGAGTTTACGGTCATCCAGGCGCCGTCGCTGACCGCCGATCCGGCCCAGGACGGCACCACGTCCGGCACCTTCATTGTCGTGCACCTTTCGCGTCGCATGATCATCATCGGCGGTTCGGCCTATGCCGGCGAAATCAAGAAGTCGATCTTCTCGATCATGAATTTCCTGATGCCGGCGCGCGACGTGCTGCCCATGCATTGTTCCGCCAACCAGGGTGCCGACGGCGCCACGGCGATCTTCTTTGGCCTGTCGGGCACCGGCAAGACGACCCTGTCGGCCGATTCCTCGCGCACGCTGATCGGTGACGACGAACATGGCTGGGGCGATGTCGGGGTCTTCAACTTCGAAGGCGGCTGCTACGCCAAGACCATCAACCTGACCCATGAGGCGGAGCCGGAAATCTTCGATCTCTGCCATACATTCGGCTCGATCATCGAGAACGTGGTGATGGACCCGGTCTCCGGTGAACTGGATTTCTTCGATCCGTCGCTCACGGAAAACGGCCGCGTCAGCTACGACATCTCCAAGGTCCACAATGCGTCCACCACCGGATGCGGGGGGCAGCCCAAGGACATCGTCATGCTGACCTGCGATGCCTTCGGCGTCCTGCCGCCGATCAGCCAGCTGACCCCGGATCAGGCCATGTACCATTTCCTGTCCGGCTATACGGCCAAGGTTGCCGGCACGGAACGGGGCCTGAAGGAACCGCAGGCGACGTTCTCGACCTGCTTCGGCGCCCCTTTCATGCCGCGCCATCCCACGGTCTATGCTAAGCTGCTGGGCGAAAAGATGGCCAAGCACAACGCCAAATGCTGGCTCGTCAATACGGGCTGGTCCGGTGGCGGCTACGGCGTGGGCGAGCGCATGAAGATCGCCTATACCCGGGCCATGCTGCACGCGGCGCTGGATGGCAAGCTCGACGCCGCCGGCTTCACCCCCGATCCCAACTTCGGGGTGCTGGTGCCCAACGCCTGCCCGAACGTGCCGACGGAGGTCCTCAACCCCAAGAACACCTGGGCCGACGCCGCCGCCTACGACGCCCAGGCGCGCGATTTGACCCAGCGTTTCGAAGCCAACTTCGGCCAGTTCGAAAGCCATGTGGAAGACAGCGTGAAAGCTGCGGCCATTCGCGCCGCCGCTTAATCCCGCGCCTCATATCGACCGGAAAACCGGCGCCCTCCTGGGGCGCCGGTTTTTCTGTGTGCAAGACAGGTTGGTTTTTGCTTGACATGCAAATGCGAATGATTTGCAATTGCATGGATTTACATGAACAAACAGCACATGGGACGGCATTGATGGGACATATGGGACCTGGCGGCGGAGACAGGATCGACGGGGCGATGCGGAGGGGCGCCGGTGCGCCGGTGGTGGCACCGCGCACCTTCGGCTACGAGGCCGGGGACGATGTCGTCGGCGGTACCGTGCCGGCTGCCGGGCGTTGCGGCCTGCGCCATCATGTTGCGGCCTGCGGCGCCATGGACCAGGGGACGGAACGTCCCCGGCGGCTTGATTTCTCCGACCTCGACCTGCCCGAATGCCTGCTGATCAAACCGATCCGCCTGTGGCTACACGGGCCGGAAAACTGGCCCCTGATCGGCGTGCAGTACCGCGCCCATTTCGGCGAGGTGCCGGCCATCCGGGCGATGGAGGCGCTGCGCGGGGTGATCGAAACCCTCAATGCCGGGGGGCGCCGCATGATGCATTTTCACAAGGCCTGGAAGCGCACGACCACCGGCGACGAACGCGCCCTGGTGGCGCTTGCCGCCGCCGTGCAGGCGGGCGATGGCGACCGGGCCCAGGCCATGGCCTTGCGTCTGGTCGGCCCCGACTGGCAACAGCCGCTGATCGACGACATGACGGCATTGTCCGCGGCCTTCACGGTTCGGGGCCACCGTTTCGTCCATCTGCCGCCCAGAGGGCAGGGGGGTGCCGGGTGGCACGCCGCGCCCGTCAGGGCCTTGCGCGAAACCCCGCCACGGCGAGCGCCAGCCAGCCGGCCATAAGGGCAAAGCCGCCCCAGGGGGCAAGAAAGGTCAGGCTCCATAGACCGAGCGCCGTCGCACCGTAGAGCGCGCCCGAGAAAAGCAGGATGCCCAACGTGAACAGGGCCGCCGCCCCAGCGGCCCACGGCCCGGCCCTGGTCCCTACCCGATCCCGGACCAGGGCCGCGCCGATCAGGGCCAGGGTGTGCCACATGTGAAAGCGGTTGGCGGTGGCGAACTGGTCCTTAAGGACCGCATCGCCCTCCAGCCCGTGGCTGCCATAGGCGGCCAGCGCCACGGCAAGGGCGCCTGAAACGCCGGCCAGAACGATCCACCAACGCCCCGTCACGACTGTGGCTCCGGTTCAAGATCAAGGGGCTCAAGTTCGCGCAGTTCGTCCAGCAATGCCGCTTCGAACGCGCCACCGCCATCATCCAGGGCGTCGAGATAGGCCTTCACGTCCTTTTCGATGATGCCGATGGTGTTGTTCGGATCATACCCTTGGCGCGACCAGTCGATGGCGTTGATGTTGTCGCCGTACCAGGTGGACCCCGACGACATGGCCATGACGTCCAACAGTCGGCGCCGGTCGAGGCCGAGGGCCTGGGCCGAGGCCAGGGCCTTGCGCACGGCGACCACGCCGACCACGCCGACGAAATTGTTCAGCACCTTGCAGGTCATGCCGGCACCCACGGGACCGAGATGATGAATGCCGTCGCCCATGATCTTGAACAGGGGCATCAGGCGCTCCACCGTCAACTCGGCGCCGCCGACCATGAAGGTCAGCGTGCCACGGGCGGCGCGATAGGGGGCGCCCGACATGGGGGCGTCGGCGAAATCGACGCCGTCCGGCATGCACGCCGCCAAATCGGCCACGGCGCGCGGTGACAGGGTGGAGCAGGTCACGAATAGATCCGGGCGGCGATCCCGCCGCAGGATGCCCTGATCGCCGAAACACAGATCTTCCGTTTGCCGCAGATCGCGGACCACGGACAGCACGATGTCGCAGCGCGCGGCGAAATCACCCGCATCCGCGATCATGCGCGGTGCGAAATTTCCGAATTCGTCAATATTTCTGACGTCATGGCCCCAGACATCGACCCCCGCCGCCAGCAGACATTCCGCCATGGGCAGACCCATGGTGCCGCAGCCGGCAATGCCGATGGTCGCCGTGCCGCCAGTCGGACCGCTCACCGCGCGGCCTCGACCAGGGCGCGAAACAGGGCCTGATTGGGATCACGCTTATCCAAAAAGAATTCCGGATGCCACTGGACGCCCATGCAGAATTTTCGGTCGGGGCGTTCGGCCCCTTCGATCACCCCGTCCGGCGCCACGGCGTTGACCACCAGCGTCGGCGGCAGCGGGCGGGGGGCTTCGTTGTGTGCTGTGTTGACCATGATCTCATCGTGCCCGACGATCCGATGCAACAGGGTATCCGGCATCACGGTCACCGCATGGGCGGGTTCTTCCGCCGGTTTTTCATTGAGATGGTCGATGGGACCCGCGATTTCAGATTTCAAGTCGCGGATCAGGCTCGCACCCTCGACCGCGGCCAGCACCTGAAGGCCGGCGCAGATGCCCAACAAGGGGACATCCTGGTCGATGGCGGCCCGCACCAGAGGGACCTCGGCCGCATGGCGGGGATGGGGCGCTTCGGCGACGACGATCTCGCCGCCGTAATAGACCTCAGGGAAGGGGTAGAAGCCGCCCGGCACGATGACACCGCCGACGGCCTCCAGATAGTCGTCCCATCCCTCTGCGATATAGGGCAGGCCCACGGGCAATCCGCCCGCTGTCCATACGGCGTCAAAATACGCTTGGCGCAACGCGTAATGCGCGCGTCGGGAAAAGCTACCCTCTTCTTGGTAGTCAAGCAGGATGCCGATAACGGGACGGGTCATCACGGCCGTATGAAATCATCTGTGGGCAATGGTTGATCTCCGATCGGATCAAGGCCTAACCTTTAATGGGATTTATACCCGAGGGGAGAAGAATGGTCGAACAGAAGCCGCGGATGGAAGCACTTTCCATCGATCCCCAAGTGATGGAACCAAGATTGGCGGCGCTGTTCGAATACTGGACAGGGTTGTCGTCCCCCCCTGATCTGCCGCCTTGGGGTGGCGCCATCGGGGAGGGATTTCGGCTGATCGACCTGGAGCCGGATATTCTCGCAATTCTGACAATTGTGGACACCGGCCCGGCGCCGACCGATTTCGTCTACCGGTTCTGGGGCACGGGGCGGTTTCTGTTCCTCGGCAACCGCCCGGACCCCACGGGCAGGCCGGTGATCGACGGGCTGAGCGAATTGAACGCGGCGGATGTCCTGGCGCAGTATCAGGCCGTCTACGATACGGGCCGTCCCGTGCTGATGCAGAACTCATGGAAACTTGATAGCGGATTGGTCGCCGAATGCCAGACCCTGCGACTGCCGCTTGCCGCCGACCACGGGCCCGGCATCGGGAAGATTGTCGCGGCGACGAAATTTTTGCGCCACGCGGAAGAGGTCAAGCGCCTGCTGAACGATGGCGGCTAGGAAACACGGACCGCAGAGCCTCGGTGATTTCATCCCTTTAAGCTAGATGGTCAAGGAAGTCAGGAATGTTCACCATTCCGGCGGAGATTAAGATGAGTGATATGGCGCCTGTAACCGATACCGTCACGTCCAGCATGGGTTACCTGGAGTACACGCTGCTCCCGATTGATTCTGCGCTTATGCCTGGTGAGATGGCGAAGGCATTCGAATATTGGAATGCCGTGCGTGGTGATAATTGGGCGCCCGCATGGGCGAATTTCAAGCTTCATGAATTGCCACCGTCGGTCGTTCCCATGACGGTCGTCGTCGATGTCGACGGTGAAACGCCTGATGTGGCGCGTTTTGTGTATCGGTTCTGGGGAACCCGCCGGGCGGAACT
Source organism: bacterium SCSIO 12827 (assembly GCA_024397995.1). Taxonomy (NCBI): domain Bacteria; species bacterium SCSIO 12827. Next base: position 159,632 of record CP073746.1, read on the forward strand.
GTACGGGCGGGAAAACAAGGGGCGCGAAGTGCGTGACGCCCTGCCGGACAAGTCCGGGCCGATCATCGCCGAACAATGCGGATTGGTGCTGGCGGCGCGGGCCCCGATCCTGTTCCGCAACGTCTATCCGTACAAGCCGGCGGAGGCGGCTGTGTGCATCACCCTCCGCCTGCCGATCGCATCAGGGGACGGCCGACGTCTGGACAAGATCGCGACAACGGCGATCATCGTCGATAATCCGGATTCCTATGCGGAATTCGTCTCTTTGCCGGCTGCAGGGGAAGCGCAGAAACCTTAGTTAGGTACGCCGGTCAGCGCGGCAGGTCGCTGGTCCCCATCAGGAATTCGTCGATCGACTTGGCACACTGACGGCCCTCGCGGATCGCCCAGACGACCAGGGATTGGCCCCGGCGCATGTCGCCCGCGGCATAGACCTTGGGCAGGGACGTCGCGTACTTGTCCGTATCGGCCTGGATGTTGCCGCGGGGGTCGAGATCGACACCCATGGCTTCGATCATCCCGTCGTGGATCGGATGGACGAAACCCATGGCCAGCAGCACCAGATCGGCCTTCAGGGTGAACTCGCTTCCCGGAACTTCGACCATGTCCATGCCGCCCTTGTCGTTGGGCTGCCATTCCAGGCGCACGCCGTTCAGCGCGCTGACCCGTCCGTCGGGGCCGGCGGTGAACGACTTGGTCATCACCGCGAAATCCCGTTCCACGCCTTCCTGGTGCGAGGACGAGGTGCGCAGTTTGAGCGGCCAATCCGGCCAGGTCAGGGCCTTATTTTCCTTTTCCGGCGGCTGGGGCATGAGCTCCAACTGCGTGACCGAAGCCGCGCCATGGCGGTTCGAGGTGCCGACGCAGTCCGATCCCGTGTCACCGCCGCCGATGACGATGACATGTTTGTCCGTGGCCATGATCTCAGCACCCTGGGGCGTGTTGACCCCGGCGACCCGGCGGTTCTGTTGGGTCAGGAACTCCATGGCGAAATGCACGCCGGGCAGCTCACGCCCCGGTACCGGCAGGTCGCGGGGGCTTTCGGAGCCGCCGCACAGCGCGACCGCGTCGAAGTCCTTCACAAGGTCGCCCGCGTCCACGTTCACGCCGACATGGCTGTTGGGGCGGAATTCGACCCCTTCGGTCTGCATCTGCGCGATGCGCCGATCGATCAGGTGTTTTTCCATCTTGAAGTCGGGAATGCCGAAGCGCAGCAGGCCGCCGATGCGTTCGTTCTTTTCGAACACCACGACCTTGTGCCCGGCGCGCGCCAATTGCTGGGCGCAGGCCAGGCCCGCCGGGCCTGAGCCGACGACGGCGACGCGCTTGTCCGTGTGATGGACCGGGATTTGCGGTTTGATCCAGCCCTTGGCCCAGCCGCGGTCGACCAGCGAACATTCGATGGTCTTGATGGTCACCGGTTCGTCCTGAAGGTTCAGGGTGCAGGATGCCTCGCAGGGGGCGGGGCAGACGCGGCCCGTGAACTCGGGGAAGTTGTTGGTGGAATGCAGAAGCTCCAGCCCCTCGCGCCACTTGTTGCGATAGACCAGATCATTCCAGTCCGGAATGATGTTGTTCACCGGGCAGCCCTGGTGACAGTAGGGGATGCCGCAGTCCATGCAGCGGGCCCCTTGCTCCGACACTTCCGCGTCGGTCAGCGGTTCGACGAACTCCTGCCAATGCTTCAGGCGTTCTTCAACCGGGCGGTAAGACCGATCGTGACGCTCGATCTCCAAAAATCCAGTGGGTTTTCCCATTATTTATTCCCCGGCCAGTGCGGCCGTTTCTGCGCCGGCGGCGCGCTCCTGCATCTCGCGGAGCGCACGGCGGTAATCCACCGGCATGATCTTGACGAACTTGGGCAGGTAGGCGTCCCAGTTGTCCAGGATGTGTTTGGCCCGCGAGCTGCCCGTATAGCGCAGGTGATTCTCGATCAGGCCCTTGAGACGACGCGCATCAAAACGCATCGGGTCCGACGCGACGTCGGCGGTGCCGTCGTCGGGTTCGTTGGCGTCGATGGGCTCCAGCTCGACCATGCCCTGATTGCAGAGCGTGTCGAAGTTGCCCGCCTCATCCAGGATATAGGCGATGCCGCCCGACATGCCGGCGGCGAAGTTGCGGCCCGTCTCACCCAGGATGACGACGGTGCCCCCGGTCATGTATTCGCAGCCGTGATCGCCGCAGCCTTCAACCACCGCGGCCGCACCAGAGTTACGCACGGCGAAGCGTTCACCGGCGATACCGCGGAAATAACATTCCCCGGCGATGGCGCCATAAAGAACGGTATTCCCGACGATGATGTTTTCTTCCGGCACGATCGGGCTTTTGGGCGACGGATAGACGGCGATGCGCCCGCCCGACAGGCCCTTGCCCACGTAATCGTTGGCGTCACCGATCAATTCGAACGACACGCCTTTGGTCAACCAGGCACCGAAGCTCTGCCCGGCATTGCCGGTGAACTTCACGTGAATGGTATCGTCTGGCAGGCCTTCGTGGCCGTACTTCAGGGCGATCTCGCCCGACATCATGGCGCCGACCGTGCGGTTGATGTTCTTGATCGGGAACTCAAGGCTGACCGGGGTGCCGTTCTCGATGGCGTCCTTGGCCTGCTTGATGAGTTGATGATCGAGCGCCTTGTCGAGCCCGTGATCCTGGGTTTCACAGTTGTAAACGGCCACGCCCTCGGCCGGCTTGACCGGAGCCAAAAGCCGCGTCACGTCGACGCCATGGGCCTTCCAGTGATCGACCGCCGGCCGCACGTCCAGGGCTTCGCGCCGGCCGATCATTTCGTTGATCGTGCGGAAGCCGAGAGAGGACATGATTTCGCGCACTTCCTCGGCCATGAAGGTGAAGAAGTTGACGACGTGTTCGGGCTCCCCGGTGAAGCGCTTGCGCAGTTCCGGATCCTGCGTTGCGACGCCGACCGGGCAGGTGTTCAGGTGGCATTTGCGCATCATGATGCAGCCTTCGGCGATCAGGGCCGAGGTTGCGAAGCCGAATTCATCGGCCCCCAACAGGGCGCCGATCACGACGTCGCGCCCGGTGCGCACCCCGCCGTCGACCTGCACGGATATGCGGCCGCGCAGCGCGTTCATGACCAGGGTCTGATGGGTTTCCGCCAGGCCCAGTTCCCACGGACCGCCCGCGTTGAGGATGGAGGTCAGCGGGCTGGCCCCCGTCCCGCCGTCGTGGCCGGAAATGGTGACGTGATCCGCATAGGCCTTGGACACCCCGGCGGCGACCGTGCCGACGCCCACTTCGGACACCAGCTTGACCGAAACCCGCGCCTTCGGGTTCACGTTCTTGAGGTCGTGGATCAGCTGCGCCAGATCCTCGATGGAATAGATGTCGTGGTGCGGCGGCGGTGAAATCAGGCCGACGCCCGGGGTCGAATGCCGCACGCGGGCGATCCATTCATCGACCTTGTGGCCGGGCAGCTGGCCGCCCTCGCCGGGTTTGGCGCCCTGGGCCATCTTGATCTGCAGGTCGTCGGCATTAACCAGGTATTCCGTGGTCACGCCGAACCGGCCCGATGCCACCTGCTTGATGCGCGACTTCATGGAATCGCCGTTGGGCAGGGGCTTGTAGCGGACCCCGTCCTCGCCGCCCTCACCCGTGTTGGAGCGACCGCCGATGCGGTTCATGGCGATGGCCAGCGTTGTATGGGCTTCCCACGAGATGGAACCGAAGGACATGGCCCCGGTGGCGAAGCGCTTGACGATTTCGGATGCGGGTTCAACCTCGTCCAGCGGCACCGGCTTGCCCACGGGCTTCAGGTCGAACAGCCCGCGCAGGTTTTTCAGCTTGGCGACCTGGTTATCGACCTTGGCGGTATAAGCCTTGAACTGCTTGTAGTTGGCCGAGCGCACGGCGTGCTGCAGGGTGCCGATGGTTTCCGGCGTCCACACGTGTTCTTCGCCGCGGATACGGAAGGCAAGGTCGCCGCCGACATCCAGTTCCGAGCGGTAGATCGGCGCGTCGCCGAAGGCCAGCGCATGGCGGCGTTCGGTCTCTTCCGCGATCTCGGTGATGCCGGCCCCTTCGACCTTGGTCGCCGTGCCGGTGAAATAGGCGTCGATGAATTCGCCGGAAAGGCCGACGGCGTCGAAAATCTGCGCGCCGCAATAGGACTGATAGGTCGAGATGCCCATCTTGGACATGACCTTCATGATGCCCTTGCCGACCGCCTTGATGTAATAGGCATGGGCCTTGGCTTCGGACAGGCCGCTGGCCTTTTCCTGCACGATGTTGGAAATCGTGTCGAAGGCGAGATAGGGGTTGATGGCTTCGGCGCCGTAGCCGGCCAGCAGGCAGAAATCATGCACGCGGCGGGCTTCGCCGGTTTCCACGACCAGCCCGACCTCGGTCCGCAGGCCCTTGCGGATCAGGTGATGGTGCACGGCACCCGTCGCCAGCAGCGCCGGAATGGCGATGTTGTCGGCATCCAACCCGCGATCGGACAGGATGATGATGTTGTAGCCCTGCTCGCGCACGACCTTTTCCGCCTTGTTGCAGATGCGGTCCACGGCCTGGGCCATGGTCTGGCGGTTCGGGCCCGTGTTCTGATAGCTGATGTCCAGCGTATAGGTCTTGAACGAGCCGTCGACGTGGTTTTCGATGCGGCGGATACGCTCCAGATCCGTGTTGGACAGGATCGGCTGATCAACCTCAAGCCGCTTGTGGGTGCCGCCCGACCCCAGGTCGAGCAGGTCCGGGCGCGGGCCGATGAAGCTGACCAGCGACATCACCAGTTCCTCGCGGATCGGGTCGATCGGCGGGTTGGTCACCTGCGCGAAGTTCTGGAAGAAATAGTCGTAGAGCATGCGCGGCTTGTCGGACAGCATGGCCAGCGGAATGTCGCGGCCCATGGAGCCGACCGGGTCCTCGCCCTTCTCGGCCATGGGGTCGAGGAAGAACTTGAGGTCTTCGCGGTTGTAGCCAAAGGCCTGCTGCTGATCCAAAAGGGTTTTGGAATCCGGCGTCATCGGGCCGATTTCCGGCGGCAGATCGGCAAGATGGATCTGCGTCGCGTCCAGCCATTCCTGATAGGGATATTCGGCGGCCAGTTCCGACTTCACTTCCTCGTCGGAAATAATGCGGTGCTGTTCCAGGTCGACCACCAGCATCTTGCCCGGCTGCAGGCGCCATTTCTGGACGATCTTTTCTTCCGGGATCGGCAGCACGCCGACTTCCGACGCCATCACCACCAGGCCGTCGTCGGTGACGATATAACGCGCCGGGCGCAGGCCGTTGCGGTCCAGGGTGGCCGCGATCTGCCGGCCGTTAGTGAAGGCCATGGCGGCGGGGCCGTCCCAGGGTTCCATCAGGGCCGAGAAGTATTCGTAGAAGGCACGCCGTTCGGGGGCCATCGGCGGGTTGTTGTTCCAGGCTTCCGGAATCATCAGCATCATGGCGTGGGACAGGGAATAGCCCCCCCTGACCAGAAGCTCGAGCGCGTTGTCGAAGGTGGACGAATCGGACGAACCGTCGCCGATCAGCGGCCACAATTTTTCCAGGTCGTCGCCCAGGATCTTCGACGACATGTTATGGCGGCGCGCGTTCATCCAGTTGAGGTTGCCGCGCAGGGTGTTGATCTCGCCGTTGTGGCAGAGGAAGCGGAACGGCTGCGCCAGACGCCACGACGGGAAGGTGTTGGTCGAGAACCGCTGGTGGAACAGGGCGATCGCTGTGGCGAAATCGGGATCCTGGAAATCCACGTAATATTTGGACAGGTTGGGGGCCAGCACCATGCCCTTGTAGACGATGGTGGCCGACGACATGGACGGGAAATAGAAGTCCTGCCAGGACCCTTCGTCCTTGTCCCACAGGGCGTGATGGGCCTGCTTGCGGATGACGTAGAGCTTGCGTTCGAACGCCGCGTTGTCGGCGGTGTCCGGTCCGCGCTGGATCAGCACCTGCTTGATAACCGGCTCATTCGGCTTGACGCTTTCGCCGAGCACGCTGTTGTCCGTCGGCACGTCGCGCCAGCCCAGCAGGACCTGGCCTTCGTCGGCGGTGGTCTTCTCGATGGCCTTGATCGCCAGGTCGCGCAGCTTGTGGTCGCGCGGCAGGAACACCATGCCCAGCGCGTAGTCGCCCTTGGCCGGGACCTCGACGCCCTGCTTGGCGAAGACCTTGCGGATGAACGCGTCGGGAAGCTGAATCAGAATCCCCGCACCGTCGCCGGCCATGGGATCGGCGCCGATCGCGCCCCGGTGATCCATGTGATGGACGATATCCAGCGCCTGATGCACGATCTCGTGGCGCGGCTCATTATGAATGTCGGCGATGAAGCCGAATCCACAAGCGTCGTGCTCGTTCAAGGGGTCGTACATCCCCTCTTCAACGGGCAGTCCATAACCGTTGCGCCGTGAGGTCTGGCTCATGCGTTAACTTCCTATTCGCGGGTTCTTGAGAGCCCATTTAGATAGCAATCCAGACCCCGGACGCCAAACAAAAACCTCCTTCAACTGTCATAAAAATCACAGGAAATTGGCCCGTTCCGGCCCTTATGAGCAGGTGCACAATTGCTGTCCCGGCCCGCGCGGCCCCTTGGCAGCGCCCCGGTGATCGGCTAGAAGACCCAAAAGTCGTAGGAGAGAGCCTTGCCTACACTACATCTTGCGATTTTGGCGCTGATTCAGGGGATCACGGAGTTTCTCCCGATCTCTTCCTCGGCCCATCTCGCTGTGACGCCCCGGCTTTTGGGTTGGCCCGACCAGGGATTGCTGATCGACGTCGCCGTTCATGTCGGGACGCTGGGTGCCGTGGTGCTCTACGTCCATCGCGACATCTGGGACATGCTGTCGGGCCTGGGCCGCGTGCTCAAGGGCCGGCGCGACCGGGGGGCCAAGCTGGCGGGGCTGGTGATCCTGGCGACCCTGCCGGTGATCGGCGCCGGATATGCCCTCAACGAATATTATCCGAACGGCCTGCGCTCTCTCGAATTGATCGCCTGGGCGACCCTCGGCTTCGGGATTCTGCTGTATGTCGTCGATCACATCGGCATGACGCTCCGGCGTATCGAACATCTGGAAATCTCCGACGCCCTGGTGATCGGCATCGCCCAATGTCTGGCGCTGATCCCGGGCACCTCGCGCTCGGGCATTACGATGACGGCGGCACGGCTCCTGGGCATGGAGCGCACGGACGCCGCCCGCTTTTCCATGCTGCTGTCGATTCCGGCGATCGTCGGGGCGGGGGCGCTGAAGGGCTTCGAGCTTTGGAAATCCGGTGATGCGGCGCTGACTTCCGACGCCTTCACGGCGGCGGGCCTTGCCTTCGTCACGGCGCTGATCGCCATTGCCCTGATGATGGCCTGGCTCAGGCGCGCCAACTTCACGCCCTTCGTGGTCTACCGCATCGTGCTGGGGGTTTTCCTGCTGGCCGTGGCTTACGGCTACGTCGGGCCGTTCAACTGACGATCTAGTACCGCGTGCCGCGATCGACCGTGTTGAGCGGCGGTTCCCCCGCCTCCATGCGCCGGATGTTCGCAACGTACCATTCCGTCGATGAATGCGGCACGGTCAGGCTCGCCATATGCGGCGTCACGTTGACCTTGGGGTGGCTCCAGTAGGGATGATCTTCGGGCAGGGGCTCCGTGTGGAACACGTCGAGCGTCGCCCCCGCGATATGGCCTGACTCGATCGCCGCGATCAGGTCGTCGTCGACCACATGGCCGCCGCGCGCGCAGTTGATCAGGCAGGCCCCTTCGGGCAGGGCGGCCAGGGTGTCCTTGTTGATGATGCCTTGCGTGTCCGGCGTCAGCGGCAGCAGGCAGACCAGGATTTCCGTGCGGTTCAGGAACGGGATCAGCTGATCCGGGCCATGAAAGCATTCGACGCCGGGAATGTCCTTTTTCGAGCGTGCCCAGCCGGCGACCTGATAATGCAACGGCACCAGCTTTTTCGCCGCGTCGCTGCCCAACTCGCCCAGGCCCAGAATGCCGACCCGGCGCTGTTCGGCGTCGGCCTGGCGCAGGCGTTTCCACCGATGTTCGGCGGCCCAGCCGGCATAGACGCCCATCTTGCGGTGATGATGGATCGTCCAGTAGACGACATACTCGCTCATCCCCTGGGTCAGGCAGCGGTCGACCAGGCGCACCAGGGGCACGCCGTCCGGCAATTCCGGGTCGTTCCATAGATGATCGACCCCGGCCCCCATGGAAAAGATCGCCTTCAGGTTCGGCAGGCTTTTGAGCACCCCCGGCTTGGGCTTCCAAACGATGGCGTATTGGATGTCGGCGGGGTCGCCGGTTTCATCCTTGGCCGGGTCGTCGGACCACACGCGGAATTCGGCGTCGGGCATCTGCGCAAGAAAGGCGTCCCGCCAGGGATCGGGTTTATCCCCGGGGGCCATGTAGAGAACGGTAACCATTATGTTGAGACGACTCCGGTTTCGTCGGCCTTCAATTCGAAGGCGGCGGCCATCAAGGCCTTGGTGTAGGGATCCTTGGGTTCGTCGATGATCTGCTGTGCAGACCCGTATTCGACGACGCGGCCTTGGCGCATGACGGCAATCTCATGGCTGACGGCGCGCACCACCTTCAGATCGTGGGATATGAACAGGTAGGCCAGATCGTGCTTCTTTTGCAAGTCGCGCAGCAATTCGACGATCTGCGCCTGCACGGACATGTCGAGCGCCGAAGTCGGCTCGTCCAGGACGATCAACTTGGGCTTCAGCACCAACGCCCGGGCGATGGAAATGCGCTGGCGCTGGCCGCCGGAAAATTCATGGGGGTAGCGATCCTGCAGCTCGGGCGTCAGGCCGACCTCATGCAGGGCCTCGGCAACAAGTTGCCGGCGCGCGGCGCCGTCTCCGCCCAGGCCGTGGACGATCAGGCCTTCCTCGATGATCTGGCCGACCGAAAGCCGCGGGCTCAAACTGCCGAAGGGGTCCTGGAACACGATCTGCATTTCCCGGCGCAAGGGCCGCATCTGCTTGAACTGCCAGCCCTGGATGTTGGCGCCTTCGAACAGGATGTCGCCCCGGGAGCGTTCCAGGCGCAGCAAGGCCCGGCCGAGGGTGCTTTTACCCGACCCCGATTCGCCGACGATGCCCAGCGTATGGCCGCGTTTGAGCGCCAGCGAAATACCGTCGACGGCCTTGATATGGCCGACGGTGCGGCGCAGGAACCCGCGTTTGACGGGGAACCATACTTTCAGGTCGCGGCCCTGCAGCACCTCCGGCGCGGCCGGGTCGGCGGGCTCGGGCCGGCCCTTGGGCTCGGCGGCCAGAAGGTGGCGGGTATAATCGTGCTGCGGGTCGTTGAACAACGTCTCGGTCGCGTTCTGTTCGACGATCCGCCCGTCGTTCATGACCGAGACCGTGTCCGCCATGCGCCGCACGATCCCCAGATCGTGGGTGATCAGCAGCATGGCCATGCCCAGCTTCTGCTGAATCTCCTTCATCAGCTTCAGAACCTGGGCCTGGATGGTCACGTCCAGGGCCGTCGTTGGCTCATCCGCGATCAGCAGGTCCGGATTGTTGGCCAGCGCCATGGCGATCATGATGCGCTGCTGCTGGCCGCCGGAAAACTCGTGGGGCAGGGATTGCAGACGCGATGCGGCCTCGCCCAGGCCGACAAGGTCGAGAAGTTCCAGCACCCGGGCGCGGGCCTGCTTGGCGGTCATGTGCTGATGCAGGAACAGGACCTCGGCGATCTGCTTTTCGATGGAATGCAGCGGGTTGAGGCTGGTCAGCGGTTCCTGAAAGATCATCGCGATCTGGTTGCCGCGAATTTTGCGCATGACCCCGCCGGGTGCGCCCATCAGTTCCTCGCCGTTGAACTTGATCGATCCCTTGGGATGGCTGGCGAGCGGATAAGGCAGCAGCTGCATGACCGACAGCGCCGTCACGGATTTGCCCGACCCGGATTCCCCGACCAGGGCATGGGTCTCGCCCTTGCCGATGGTCAGGCTCGCGCCCTGCACGGCGGTGACGGCGCCATCCCCGGCGCCGAAGGTGACGTGCAGATCGTCGATTTCCAGCAGCTTGGACATTATTTGAAGACCTTCGGGGGGTCGAAGGCGTCGCGCACGGCCTCGCCGACGAAGACCAGCAGCGACAGCATGATGGCGAGGGAGAAGAACGCCGTGAAGCCCAGCCAGGGGGCCTGGATGTTGTTCTTGCCCTGGTTCAGTAACTCACCCAGGGACGGCGACCCGGCGGGCAGGCCGAAGCCCAGGAAATCGAGCGACGTCAGGGTGGTGATGGAGCCCGACAGGATGAACGGCAGGAAGGTCAGGGTCGCGACCATGGCGTTGGGCAGGACGTGCTTGAACATGATGACCCCGTCGGACACGCCCAGGGCCCGGGCCGCCCGCACGTAATCGAAATTGCGCGCGCGCAGGAATTCGGCGCGCACGACGCCGACGAAGGCCATCCAGGAAAACATCAGCATCAGGCCCAGGATCCACCAGAAACTGGGCGTCACGACGCTGGCCAGGATGATCAGCAGGTACAGGGTCGGCAGGCCCGACCAGACCTCCATGAAGCGCTGCGCCAACAGGTCGATCCAGCCGCCGAAATAGCCCTGCACGGCGCCGGCGGCGATGCCGATCACGGCGCTGATCGCCGTCAGCGCCAGGCCGAACAGAACGGAAATGCGAAACCCGTAGATCATGCGCGCCATCACGTCGCGGCCCTGGTCGTCGGTGCCCAGCCAATTGTTCAGTGACGGGGGCGAGGGGGCCGGGCCCGGCAGGTCCTTGATGATCGTGTCGTAGGAATAGGGAATGGGCGGCCAGATCATCCAGCCCTTGGCGTTGATCAGGTCCTTGACGTAAGGATCGCGGTAATCGGCCTCTGTCGCGAATTCGCCGCCGAAGGTGGTTTCCGCGTATGCCTCGGCCACGGGGACATAGAACCCGCCGTTGAAATAGACCAGGAACGGCTTGTCGTTGGCGATCAACTCTGCCCCCAGCGACAGCACGAACAACAGCACGAAAATCCACAGCGACCAGTAGCCCCGGCGGTTGCGCCGGAAATTGGCAAGCCGCCGTTCCGTCAGCGGCGTGATGCGCAGGCCGAACACGCGCCGGCCGGGTAGCGGTGGCGCGGTGGTCTCGGCGGCGGTTGCGGTATCCGGGCTCACGGCGTCACACCTCGCGCGCGTCGAAATCAATGCGCGGATCGATGATGTGGTACATCAGGTCGCCGATGATGCCCATGACCAGGCCCAGCAGCGTGAAGAAATACAGTGTCGCGAACATCACCGGATAATCGCGGGTCAGGGCCGCGTCAAAGCCCAGCAGCCCCAGCCCGTCGAGGGAGAAAATCACCTCGGTCAGCAAGGCCCCCGTAAACAGAATGCCGATGAAGGCCGAGGGGAAACCCGCGATCACGATCAGCATGGCGTTGCGGAACACGTGGCCGTAAAGCACCTGGCGTTCCGTCAGGCCCTTGGACCGGGCGGTCACCACGTATTGCTGGTTGATCTGTTCCAGGAACGAATTCTTGGTCAGCATGGTCAGCCCGGCAAAGCCGCCGATGACCATGGACGAGATCGGCAGGGTGAGGTGCCAGAAATAATCCTTAACCTGTTCCCAGGTCGAAAGCTCAGCGAAGTTTTCCGAGACCAGCCCGCGCAGGGGGAAGATGTCCCAATAGCGCCCGCCGGCGAACAGCACGATCAGCAGGATCGCGAACAGAAAGCCCGGGACCGCGTTGCCGAAGATCACCAGGCCCGAGGTCCAGATGTCGAATTTTGATCCGTCGCGCACGGCCTTGGCGACGCCCAGCGGGATCGAGATCAGATAGACCAGCAGCGTCGTCCACAGGCCGAGCGAGATCGACACCGGCATCTTGTCGAGCACCAGTTGCATCACCGACTGGTCGCGGAAATAACTGTCGCCGAAATCGAAGGTCGCATAGCGCTTCATCATCAGCCAGAAGCGTTCATGCGCCGGTTTGTCCAAACCGAACTGGCGTTCCAGGTCCTTGATGAATTCGGGCGGCAGGCCTTGCGCGCCCCGGTATTTGCTGGTCACCGTGCTATCGCCGCCCGATCCCTGGGCCGGGCGCTTGGCGGCCATGACCTCGGACCCGGCGTCGCCGGAGACCCGGGCGGTCGACGACACGTCGTCGCCGGCGATCTGGGCGATCAATTGCTCGACCGGCCCGCCGGGCAGGATCTGCACCACGGCGAAATTGATGATCATGATGCCGAGCAGCGTCGGCGGGATCAGCAGCAGTCGGCGAAGGATATATGCGAACATGGCGGCGATGATACGGCCTGACGGCCTTGGCGGCTACCGTTCCTGTGGGGTCTGATCACAACCCTTTCTTACGGTCGGAAAGGGACTGGGCCTTGGCCGCGTCGATCCACCAGGCGAAAAACTGGTTGCCGCGGGTCGGCGTCACCTTGGGCCGGGCGAACTTGTCCCAATAGGCGATGCGATCATAGGGCGCATGCCAGTTGGGGATCATGTAATGGCCCCATTGCAGCACGCGGTCGAGCGCCCGGGAGGCGATGACCAGATCCTTGCGCGACGGGGCGGCGATCAGCTTTTCCACGATGGCGTCGACGGCCTTGGACTTGATGCCGATGATGTTGCGGGACCCTTCCTGGTCGGCCGCTGACGTGGACCAGAATTCGCGCTGTTCGTTGCCCGGCGACAGGGACTGCCCGAAGCCGCCGACCACCATGTCGAAATCAAAGGTATCTAGCCTGCGCCGGTATTGGGCCGTGTCGATGGTGCGCACGGTCATGGCGATGCCCAGCTTTTCCAGGTTCTTGGCGAAGGGCAGGGCGATGCGCTCGAACAGGGGTGAGACCAGCAGCATTTCAAAGGCGAAGGGCTTGCCCGTCTTGGCATTGATGCGCTTGCCGTCCTTGATCACCCAGCCGGCCTCGGTCAGCAGCTTGGACGCGGTGCGCAGGTTGCCCCGGATGTTACCGCTCTCGTCGCCACGGGGCGGGTTGTATTCCTGGGTGAAGACTTCCGGCGGCAGGTCGGCGCGGAACGGTTCCAGAAGTTTCAGCTCCTCCGGCCCCGGCAGGCCCGTCGCCGCCATTTCCGAGTTTTGGAAATAGCTGCGGGTGCGCTCATACTGGTCGTAGAACAGGGCCTTGTTCGACCATTCGAAGTTGAAGGCATAAGCCAGCGCGTGGCGCACCTGGGGGTCGCTGAACAATTCGCGCCGGGTGTTGAAGGCGAAGCCCTGCATGCCCGCCGGGCGGTCATGGTGGATCTGTTCCTTGACCAGAACGCCCTTCTTCACGGCGGGGGTCTCATAGGCCGTGGCCCAGGCCTTGGACGAATTTTCCGATTTGTAGTCGTAGCGTCCGGCCAGGAAGGCCTCCAGCGCCACGTTGGAATCGCGGTAGTAGTCGAAAATGATCTCGTCGAAATTGTTGTAGCCCTTCATGACCGGGATGTCCTTGCCCCAGTAGTCCTTGACGCGGGACAGCTTGACGAAGCGGCCGGCCTCGAACTCGGTGATCTTATAAGGGCCTGAGCCGAGCGGCGGCTCCAGGGTCGTCTTGTTGAAGTCCTTGTCCTTCCAGTAGTGCTTGGGCAGGACCGTCAGTTGGCCGATGATCAGCGGCAATTCCCGGTTTTCGCCCGGCTTGAAAGTGAATTTCACGGACCGTTCGCCGGTCTGCGTCACCTCGGCCACGTTGCCGTAATAGAAGCGGTAGAAGGGTGCTCCCTCCTTGACCAGGATGTTGAAGGAAAAGATCACGTCGTCGACCGTCACCGGCATGCCATCGTGCCAGCGGGCTTCCTTGCGGAGTTGGAATTCCACCCAACTGCGGTCCTCCGGCATGGTCACGCTTTCCGCCAAGCGGCCGTACTGGCTGAACGGTTCGTCCGCCGCGTCGTCCATCAGGGTGTCGTAGACGAAGCCGGAGGCCCCCGCCGCCGTGCCCTTGATGATGAAGGGGTTGAAGCTGTCGAACGAACCGGTGGCGCCCAGGCGCACGGTACCGCCCTTGGGTGCGTCCGGATTGACGTAGTCGAAATGTTTGAAGTCCGGGCCGTACTTCAGGTCGCCGTGCATGGCCAGCCCGTGCACCGGCTTGGGCGCATCGGCCGCCCCGGCAGGCAGGGACAGGCAGGTGAGGACGAGAAGGGCGCTCAGAAATCGCATCTTTGGTTCCCCCGGTATGCGGTGTTCGCTGCGTCGGAATATGGAGATTAGCCGGTTCCGGTCAAGAAGTGGCCTGCCATTATGGCAAGCCTGTGACGGATATCAGCCGCCGAGCGCGGCCACGGCCCGACCGTGCAATGCGGGATCGCCCGATGCGATCACCGTGCCGTCGCCGCCAAGGCCCAGAGTGCCGCCGGCCCAGTCGGTCATGCGCCCGCCCGCCCCTTCGACGATGGGGACCAGGGCGACATAGTCATAGGGCTGCATGCTGGAATCGCAGACAAGATCGGCGCGGCCGCGGGCCAACGTTCCGTAGCTGTAGCAATCGCCGCCGTAAAGCGCGTGGCGGCAACCGTGGCGCAGGTTTTCGAAATGGCCGAAGTTGAGGCCCTGATGCATCTGCGGCGAAGTGGTGTACAGCCAGGCAGAGGCCAGATCGGGGCAGGGCCGACAGCGTACGGCTTCGCCGTTGCGCGTGGCGCCCAGGCCGGGGGCGCCGGCCCAGATTTCATCCAAGGCCGGATTGTCCATGACGCCGATCCAGGGAGCGCCGTCCTTCAACAGGCCGATCAGGGTGCCGAACAGGGGCTTGCCGGTGACGAAGGCCTTGGTGCCGTCGATGGGGTCAAGCACCCAGACGAATTCCGCGTCCGCGTTTTCGGCGCCGAATTCCTCGCCGAAGATGCCGTGCCCGGGGAAGGCGGCGGCGATCATGTCGCGCATGGCCGCTTCGCATTCCCGGTCGGCGATGGTGACGGGGCTCAGCTCTGCCTTGTCCTCGACATCGGGGGCCGTGCCGTAATGGCCCAGCACGATTTCCCGCGCTCGGGCCGCCATGTCCATGGCCAAGGCCAGGCATTGGGCGGTCAGGGCGTCCGTGGTCGGTTGCGTCACGGCGCCGTCCTCCGGTCGAATGAAAGCCGCGAAAGACTTACTTGAGGGATTCCATGTAGACCAACAAGGCCGCGCGGTCGGCATTCTTGGGAATGCCGCGGAAGGTCATCTTGTTGCCCGGGGCGTATTCCTTCGGATTGTCGAGGAACTTGTTCAATTCCTCGATGCTCCAGGTGCCGCCCAGGCCCGCCAGGGTGCCCGAATAGTTGAAGCCGTCAGCCTTGCCCTGGCCACGCCCGACGATCTCCCACAGATTGGGGCCGATCTTATGCTTGGCGCCGGCTTCCGCCGAATGGCAGGCCGTGCATTTCTTGAACACCTTGGCGCCGGCCTTGGGGTCGGCGGTGGCGATCAGTTCCATCACCGGCTTTTCGGCTTCCTTGGGCGCCGCGTCCTGGGCATCGCCCTGGTCGGCGACGGCGACTTCAAAGCCCATCTTTTCAGGCTCGTTCGCGTGGACCAGCGTATCGCCGATCTTGTTGGTGCCCCACACGACCCAAGCCGTCACAAGAACGCCGAAACCGAGTTTTTCCATCCGGGAGAACTGCATGGTGTTTTCCTTTGCCGATTGTTGCGGGGAATTTAACCGCCCATGCCGCCATGTTCAAGCGGCATAAGCCACCTTCCGTCCCTTGCGGTGAATCTCCGGTCCGGCCCGCGTTGACACCGGCAGCCCTGCCAACGATACTCCCGCAAGTTTCTGAAAACGCCCGGCATCTCCGGGCCTTTCCCCATCCGGACCCCCAAGACCGTTCAGCCATGGCTTCTTCCGCTACCTCCATCGCCCTCCAGGGCATGCCCGGCGCTTATTCTCATCTTGCCTGCCGCGAGGCGCGGGGCGACATGGACCCCTTGCCCTGCCGCACCTTCGAAGACGCCTTTGCCGCTGTGCATGACGGCCGTGCGCGGCTGGCCATGATTCCCATCGAAAATTCCGTCGCCGGGCGGGTCGCCGACATCCACCATCTGCTGCCGGATTCCGACCTGCACATCATCGGCGAGCATTTTCACCGGGTGCATCACCATCTTTTGGCCGTGCCGGGCACAAAAATCGGCGAATTGACCCATGTCCACAGCCATGTCCATGCGCTCAACCAGTGCCGCAACCTGATCCGCGAACTGGGCGTCACGCCGGTGGTTCATGTCGATACGGCGGGGGCGGCCAAGGACATCGCGGCCCAGGGCGAGCAATCCCAGGCCGCCATCGCGTCCAGCCTAGCCGGAGAGATCTACGGCCTTTGTTCGCTTAAACAGAACATTGAAGACGCGGAACACAACACCACGCGCTTTGTGATCTTGTCACTGACGGCGGAATCGCCGACCTATAATGAGTCCGAGACGTACATCACCAGCTTTACATTCCGTGTGCGCAACGTTCCGGCCGCCCTCTACAAGGCCATGGGCGGGTTCGCCACCAACGGGGTCAACATGACCAAACTGGAAAGTTATGTCGGCCCCGATTTCGTGGCGGCCCAGTTCTTCGCCGAGGTCGAGGGCCATATGGATGCGCCCTCGGTCAAGCTGGCCTTCGAGGACCTGTCCCATTATTCCGAATGGATCAAGGTGCTGGGCACCTATCCGGCCCATCCGTTCCGCAAAACCGCCGCCAATCAAGGAGTATGACCCCCGTGACCTTCGAAGACATCCGGCCCCACCTGGGGCTCGCCATCCTGCGCGGTCTCGCGCGTCGTTGTCCCAGCTGCGGTATCGGCCATAGCTTCAAGGGCTATCTGAAGGTCACCGACTGCCCCCATTGCGGCGAGGAGTTGGGTCATATCCGGGCCGATGATTTCCCGCCGTACCTCACCATCGCCATCGTCGGCCATATGGTGGTGCCGATGCTGCTGATGAGCGAACAGTTGATGTCGCCGCCGACCTGGATGCTGCTGGGCGTCGCCGTGCCGGTGACCCTGGGCCTCACGTTGGCGCTGCTGCCGCGGGTGAAGGGCGGCATCCTGGGCCTGATGTGGCACCTGGGCCTGCGCGGCGACGAAACGCAGTAATTTCTGCCCGGGAGGGAGATTCATCCAGCATGACCGATGAGAAGCCGTCTGCCGTCCGGGCGCTGGACGTCGCCCCCCGGGCCAAGCCCTCGACCTATCCGGAACCGTTTTTCAGCCGCATGGCCGGGCGGGAAAAACGCCAATTGGGCGACCTGTTCGGGCTCGGCAATTTCGGCGTCAACCTGACGCGGCTGGCGCCGGGCGGCGAATCGGCGCTGTTGCACCGTCATACCCGGCAGGATGAATTCGTCTACATCCTCGAAGGATCGCCGACGCTGGTCACGGAAGAGGGCGAAACGCTTTTGGCGCCCGGCATGTGCGCGGGTTTTCCCGCCGGCGGTTCGGCTCATCAACTGGTCAACCGGACCGCGGCCGACGTGCTGTACCTAGAAGTCGGCGACCGCACGCCGGGCGACGCGGCCAGCTATCCCCGCGACGACATTCAGGCCGACCTGGGCCCGGACGGCCAGTGGCTGTTCACCCACAAGGACGGCAGCCCTTATTGACCGGGGCGCCTGCCCAGAGTGGACCAATTTGCATATTCATTTATGACCTCAGGCCCGTATCAATACGGCGTGTAATGGTATATTTTTCGATCTGAATACAATGACAATAATGTGGCTTATTCATGAGCCGCGCCAAGCTCTTGTTGGAACGTCAGGTCAACACGAAGATGACCGATATTCTTGCCGAAAGCGTATTTGCCGCAGGCCTTGTTTTTCTGATTTTCTACATTTTCCATGTCGGAAGGGCAAAAGCGCTGAACGAACGTCCGGGTTGGGCGTGGGTTGTGGCCGGGCTTTGCGTTCTGTCGTTTGCATCCACGATGCATTTTTGGCGCCACCTGGACGGTGCCGGTGCCTATCCGATGGTGCAATACGTCGTCGGATTTCTGGGCGGCATGGTTCTGCTGACGGTCGGTCTGTTGCGGGTCATTGCCGATAGTCGGCGGAACGAACAGATGTTGACGGCGGCGGTTGAAGGCATTTCCGAAGGGCTGATCTATTTCGATGCGAATGACCGGCTGGTCCTGGTCAACGGCAAGATCGCCGAGATGTATCCCCTGGCGCGCGACGTTTTCGTGCCCGGCGTGTCCTATGAAACCTGCCTGCGCACGGGCGTCGAAACGGGGCAATGGGGGCCCGAGGACGGAGACGACGTGGAAACCTGGATTCGCCGCCGGCTCGACCATCACTTCAATCCCAAGGGGGCGGTCGAATTCAACATGCCCGACGGCCGGATCATCCGCGTCGAGGAACGGAAAACCCGCGACGGCGGCATCGTGGGGGTTCGCGCCGACATCACCGATCTCCGCCAGGCCCGGCGGGAGATCGAGGCGCAGCGGGACGAACTGGAAAAACTGAACGCTCAGAAGGACCGCTTTTTCGCGATCATCGCCCATGACCTTAAAAGTCCGTTTTCGGGGCTTCTGCAATTCTCGAAAATTCTCGCCACCCGGT
Source organism: bacterium SCSIO 12827 (assembly GCA_024397995.1). Lineage (NCBI taxonomy): Bacteria > bacterium SCSIO 12827. The sequence continues at coordinate 178,086 of CP073746.1, forward strand.
CGTCTTCCATGAGCCCGAAGGAAATTTCTGAATACGGAAAGATGCTTCACCGCGCGTCGGAGCAGGCATACAAGTTGTTGGAAGATTTGTTGGACTGGTCGCGCCTGCAACTCGACCGCATGGAGTTCGAGCCCGCCGCCATGGATGCGAAACAGGCAATCGAGACCAGCCTGAACAGATTGGGGCCGCTGGCGTCGGCCAAGCAGATCACGCTCCACAACGACGCGGACCTGAAGCGGCGGGTCCATGCCGATGCCCATATGGTCGACACGATCCTGCGCAACCTGATCGACAACGCCATCAAGTTCACGCCGGACAGGGGGATGATCACGGTGACCTCCGGCGAAGTCGGGGACTTCGGGTTCATCGAGATTTCCGATACCGGGGTCGGCATGGATCCGGGGAAACTGGAAAAGCTGTTCCGCCTCGATCAAAAGCTGTCATCGAAAGGCACCAATGGAGAGACGGGCACCGGCTTCGGCCTGCTTTTGTGCAAGGAACTGGTGGAAAAGCAGGGCGGCCAGATCCTGGTGCAAAGCACCGAGGGCCGAGGGTCGGCGGTCCGCTTTACCCTGCCGTTCCACCCCGACTAAGGGGAGGGCGCGGCTCAATCGCCCTCGTCGATCCAGTCGTTGATCAGCCGGCGGGAAATGCTGTCCGTGCGCGGCAGGCGCGGGCGATTGGGGTCCGTTTCGCCGTAGAATTCCCCGAACTGGGCCAGATCGGTGCGGGAAAACCATTTGGCCTCGCGGATTTCCGTGGGGTCGACGTTGATGTCGTCGTTGAGCCCCCCGGCCCGGAAGCCCAGCATCAGCGAGGCCGGGAACGGCCAGGGCTGCGATCCCCGGTAGGTCACGTCGTCAACGCGGATGCCCGATTCCTCCAGCACCTCGCGGGCGACCGCTTCCTCCAGGCTTTCGCCGGGTTCCACGAAGCCCGCCAGGGTCGAATACATGGGGAAATCCCAGCGCGTCGACCAGCCCAGCAGGCAGCGATCGACGCCGTCGGCCCCCATGTGGGTGACCAGCATGATGACCGCCGGGTCCGTGCGTGGGAAATGGCTGCGTCCGCAATCCGCATTGGTGCAGGCCTGGACATGGCCGCTGTCCCTCGGCTCTGTCGGGCTGCCGCAATCGCTGCAGTATTTCTGCCGCCGGTGCCAATGGGTCATGCCCCGGGCATAGGCCAGGATCGTCGCCTCATCGGCGGCCAGCAGCCGTCCGACCTGGCGCAGATCCTCGAATGTGGCGCCGTTGACCAAGTCCGGCAGGGCGTGTTCTTCGTGATGGGACAGGTCGACGGCGAAATAGGGCGCGTCTTCCCAAAGGCCCAGGAACACCTGCACGCTGGCATGCAGGGTGACGGTGACCGCCGCCTCGCCGGTCAGCCAACCGGCCCGAGGGTTATCCCCCGGTTCCACCAGATTGCGGTCGCGCCACACGGGCGCCACCCGGGCCTTGGGGTGGCTGAGAAGTTCCGCGACGGCAGCGTCACCGCGCCGCCGGTCGCCGGCCCGGTCCAGGGGACCGCCCGTATACATCAATCTTTTTGGCATTCGGGAAAATTGGCACAGGTACCGGCCCTTGGCAACGGCCCTGACAGGGTCCGCGATTTATCCCCAGCAAGGATGTGCGCCGCGCTTGTGGAAACCCCGCCAAGAGTTGCTATATTAGGGGCAGGAGACTGGCCCGGACGGGCTTCCTCGCGAACCCGGTCAGGTCCGGAAGGAAGCAGCCGTAACGAGTTTCGGCCCGGGTCGGTGCCAGTCTCCGCTTAATTTCCCCAGGTGCGCGGCCCCAAGGGGTGCCGCCGCCGCCCAAAGCCGGGCCAACCAGCCCCTCCCGCCACGGACGGCCCATGGACGATATGGACGCAACCCGGGACCACCCCGCACCCGCCGCTTCCGGCGGGGGTGACGCCGCCCCCGACCAGGCGGCCTATCAGGTTCTCGCGCGCAAATACCGGCCGACCGACTTCACCAGCCTGATCGGCCAGGAAGCGATGGTCCGCACCCTGACCAACGCCATCGCCGCGGGCCGCCTCGCCCATGCCTTCGTGCTGACCGGGGTGCGCGGTGTCGGCAAGACGACGACCGCCCGCATCATCGCCCGCGCGCTGAACTGCATCGGCCCCGACGGCACCGGCGGGCCGACGGTGGAACCCTGCGGCGTCTGCGCCAACTGCAAGGCGATCGCCCAGGATCGCCACGTCGACGTCATGGAAATGGATGCCGCGTCCCGCACCGGCGTCGACGACATCCGCGAAATTATCGACGGCGTGCGCTACCGGCCGACCTCGGCCCGGTTCAAGATCTACATCATCGATGAAGTTCACATGCTGTCGAAGAACGCCTTCAACGCCCTGTTGAAGACGCTGGAAGAACCGCCCGAACATGTGAAGTTCATCTTTGCGACCACGGAAATCCGCAAGGTGCCGGTGACGGTGCTGTCGCGCTGCCAGCGGTTTGACTTGCGCCGCATCGAGGTGCAGCGCCTGGCCGATCACTTCAAGGGCATCTGCGAAAAGGAAGGGGCGGAAATTTCCGAAGCCGCCCTGCATCTGATCGCCCGCGCCGCTGACGGTTCCGTGCGTGACGGTCTGTCGATCCTTGATCAGGCCATCGCCATGACCGAAGGGGCGATCGGCGAGGATCTGGTGCGCGACATGCTGGGCCTGGCCGACCGCTCGCAAGGCTTCGACCTTCTGGAAAAGACGCTCCAGGGCGACACGCCGGGTGCCCTCAACCAACTGGCATCCATGTATCAGGACGGCGCCGATCCGGCGGCGGTGTTGAACGACCTTCTGGAAATCGTTCACTTCCTGACCCGCGCCAAGCTGGTGGCGGAAACGCTGTCCGACCCCGCCGTGCCCGAGATCGAGCGCGTGCGCGGCAAGGACCTGTCCGAACGCCTCGGCATGGGCGCCCTGGCCCGCGCCTGGCAGATGCTGTTGAAGGGCGTGGGGGAAGTGCAGCACGCGCCCAACGCCATCCAGGCGACGGAAATGATCATCGTGCGGCTGGCCCATGCGGCCAACATGCCGACCCCCGAGGAAGCGATCCGCCGGCTGACCGACGAGGGTGTCGCCGCCCCGGCGCCCGCCACGTCCGCACCGCAGGCTTCCGCCCCGCAAGCGCCGGCACCGCAGGCCACGGCGCCACAGGGACCGGCGCCGTCACCGGCTTCGGCACCACCTGCCGGCGGCGGCACGGCCCGCGCCCTGGCGCAGCCCGAACCCGATTACGACGACGTCCCCGATTACGACGGGGAACCGGATTACGATCCGGCCCCCACGTCGGAGGCGGACAACGCCCCCCTGCAGGCGCGCATCAACACCTTCACCGATTTGGTGGCGCTCGCCGGGCAACTGAAAGAAGGTATCCTGCAATCTCACATGATGGCCCAGGTGCATCTGGTGACGTTCGAGCCGGGCCGCATGGAATTCCGCCCGGGCCCGGGGGCGCCCGACAACCTGGCGGGCGATCTGGGCCGGTTTCTGAAATCCGTCACCGGCGAGCGTTGGATGGTCACCGTGTCCAACGAAACGGGCCAGCCGACCCTGGCCGAACAGCGGGCCAAGGCCCAGGCGGCGGAAAAGGACGAGGTGTCCCAGCATCCCCTGGTCAAGGCGGTGATGGAGGCTTTCCCGGGGGCGGCGATTTCCGACGTCCGGCATCCGGACGGCGACGACGCCTGAACCTCGGGCCTAATCCATCAGAAACTTATTGCCCGATGCCTCGCCCCAGGCCTCGATGAACTTGCGCAAGTGCGGGCGGGCTTCGCCCTCGGCGTCGACCAATGAGATCACGTCGGCCAAGGCCTTGTTGAGCGCCTCCGTCGACAGCACGCCGCGATGGTGCTGCCAGCGCAGGTAGACCAGATAGGTGTTCAGCACGTCGGTCTCGCAGTAATCGCGGATTTCGGCGACCCGCCCGTCATCGAACATCGGTGCGACCTGCGATCCGTCGACCCCGAACTTGCCGGGCAAGCCCAGGATCGAACAGACCTCGTTCAGCTTGATCCGTGCCGACGCCCCGAAATCCGACAAGGCCTCGATCAGATCGCAGTGCCAGTCGAGGGCGTAGCGCGCCGTGTAGTTTTCCCATTTGTTCGATGTGTCGTGCAGCAGCGGGGCCTGCACGCCATGGGCCATGGCGCGGTATTTAAGGACCGGCAGGTCGAAGCCACGGCCGTTGAAGCTGACCAACCGGGGGCGGATGCGCTCGAAATAGCCGAAGAAGCCTTGCAGCAGTTTCTTTTCGCCGAAGCTCGCCTCGCCGCCGGAACGCAGTTCCTTCAGGTGATAGATCTCGCCGCCGCTCGGCGTGTGTTCGATCTCGGCCTCCAGGAAGCTGATGGCGACCACGCGATGGAACGGCTGGCGGTGGAAATCGTTGCGCCCGTCGGTGATTTCCAGGTGATAGCGCGACAGCTCGTCGCGCCGGGCCTGGATGTCCGGATCATCGAAGCCGGTCAGCGCCGGCACGGCATCCGTGTCGGGGACGGTTTCGATGTCGAAGACGAAGAGGTTTCTATGCTGCATGACGACTGTTATACACTGGCCAACCCATCCCCGGCACCCATTGAGAAGCGGACGCGACCCATGAAGAACCTCGGCAAGATGATGCAGCAGGCCCAGGAAATCCAGGCCAAGATGGCCAATATGCAGGAAGAACTGGCGGCGCTTGAGGTCACGGGCGCATCGGGTGCGGGCATGGTCGAGGTGACCCTGAACGGCAAGGGCGAGGCCCGGGGCGTCAAGATCGACCCGTCCCTGCTGTCCGGTGCCGACACGGATGTCGAGGTTCTGGAAGACCTCATCACCGCCGCCATCAACGACGCCAAGGGCAAGGCGGAGCGCGAAATGCAGGCCCGCATGCAGGACCTGACCGGCGGCCTCGGCCTGCCGCCCGGCTTCAAGCTGCCGTTCTGATCGCCTGACCGTTCGGCATGGTCACCTCCGACATTGATCGCCTGATCACCCTGCTGGCCAAGCTGCCGGGCCTGGGCCCGCGCTCGGCCCGCCGCGCCGTTCTGCACCTGATGAAGCGGCCGGACAGTCTGATGGAGCCCATGGCCCGGGCGCTGGACGCGGCGGCGACCAACATCAAGACCTGTTCGATCTGCGGCAATCTGGACACCCGCGACCCTTGCGAAATCTGCACGGATGACCGCCGCGACGGCGCGCAGATCTGCGTGGTCGAAGACGTGGCCGACCTTTGGGCGCTGGAACGCACGGCCGGGTTCAAGGGCCATTACCATGTGCTGGGCGGCACGCTCTCGGCCCTCGACGGCGTGACGCCCGAGGACCTGCGCATTCCAGGCCTCTGTTCGCGCATTCAGGCGGGCGGGGTGAAAGAGGTCATCCTGGCGACCAACGCCACCGTCGACGGCCAGACCACGGCCCATTACATCGCCGACCGCGTCGCGGGATTGGGCAAGGATGTCGTGGTCTCGGGCCTGGCTCACGGCGTGCCCGTGGGCGGCGAACTGGATTACCTGGACGACGGCACCCTGACCGCCGCCATGAAGGCGCGGCGGCCGCTTTAACCGCAGGTGATCAATCGTCCCGGCCGAGCACGCGCAGGTTGGGCGCGGTTGCCGGCGGCAGGTCTTCGGCCGGGGTTTCATCGGACAATTGCAGGTCCTCGATCTTTTCGCCCCGCTTGGTGATCTTGTCGGTCGAAATGCGGATATCGCGGATGTCCTTGGTCGCCTGATCGAAATGGGTCTGCAGCTTGCCGACCCGGTCGTCGAGGCGGCCGACGTCCTCCATCATCCTCTGGACCTCGGCCTGGATCACATGGGCCTGCTCGCGCATACGGGAATCCTTCAGGATCGCGCGCACGGTGTTGAGGGTCGCCATCAGCGTGGTCGGCGAGACGATCCACACCCGTCGGCGGTAGCTTTCCTCGACCACGTTGACGAAGTTGGCGTGCAGTTCCGCATAGACCGCTTCCGACGGCAGGAACATCAGCGCCGATTCCGCCGTCTCTCCGGGCACGATGTATTTTTCAGAAATCGCCACCACATGGGCCTTCACGTCCTGGGCGAAGCGGCGCCCGGCGGCGGTTCGCGCGGCCTCGTCCGAACCGGCGTCGCGCAGGGCCTGATAGCTTTCCAGCGGGAACTTGGCGTCGATCACGATGGAGCCCGGCGGGTTGGGAAGCTTCAGCAAACAGTCCGCCCGCTTGCCGTTGTTCAGGGTGACCTGGAATTCATAGGCCGAGGGCGGCAGGGTCGCGGTCACCAGGTCGTTCAGCTGGATTTCGCCGAACGCACCGCGTGCCTGCTTGTTGGAGAGAATATCCTGCAGGCCGACCATCTGCTGCGACAGGTCGGTCAGGTTTTTCTGCGCGGTGTCGATGACGGCGAGGCGTTCGTACAGCGTCTTCAGCGACTGGCCCGTGCGCTCCGACTGCTGATGCAGGCTGTCGCCCAGTCGTTTGCCGAGCCCGTCCAGGCGGTCGTTCACGGTCATCTGCGATTGCTGCAGGGCGCCCGACAGTTCGGACTGCTGGCGGGCGAGCGCCTCGGCCATTTCCGTGATGCGGGCCATCTGGTCCAGGTTTTCCCGCCGCGCGCGCTGGGTCACGGCATAAACCACGGCGATCAGCGCCGCCAGCAGGGCAAGCCCGATGCCGAGGACCGCGCCCGTGTTGTCCAAAAAGGTCACATCCATGACGTGTCGCTGCCTTGTTTCCGGCGAAATTAAGGGCCAAGCTTGACGCAATCGGGACGGGAAAACAAATAGGGAACCCGTCCCCCCGCCCGATCCCAAGGAGACCGCCATGTCCCGCCTGTCCCGCCGCCCCCGTATCCTGGCCGCCGCCGCCCTGGCCCTGCCGGTCCTGGTTCTGCCGATTCGCGGCCATGCCCAGGCCCCGGCGCCTGCCCCCGACCGGGTGGTCACCGTGTTCACGGGCGGCTTCGGCCAGGTCTGGGAACGCCGGGCCCTGACGCCGCAGGCCGGGCCGCGCGATATCGTGCTCGACGGCATCAGCCACCGCACCCTGGCGGAAAGCCTGCGCCTGGCCGGTGACGACGGCGACGTTACGGTGCATTCCTTGTCCCTGTCGCGCAATCTGCTGACCCCGCGCGCGCTGCTTGAACGCTTCCTCGGTAAGGAGGTCGGCGTGGTCAAGGTGCATCCGACCACGGGCGAGGAGCGGGTCGAAAAAGCGACGGTGCTGTCCGTTCAGAACGGCGTTGTCCTGCGCATGGGCGGGCGGATCGAGACCGGTATGCCGGGACGGCTGGTGTTCCCCGACGATCTCGGCGGCCTGTCGGCGCGGCCCGTCCTGACGGCCCGCATCAATGCCGGTGCGGCGGCGCGCGGTCTGACCCTGACCTACATCACCGAGGGCCTGTCCTGGTCCACGGATTACACGGCGGTCGTGGCGCCGGACGGCGGGCGGGTCAGTTTGACCGGTTGGGCGTCGGTGCAGAACGATACCGGCGTCGCCATGGACGCGGCCCGCCTGCGCCTGGTCGCGGGCGAGGTCAACCGTGCGATGGGGGGACAACCCATGGCCAAGGCCCCCCGCATGATGATGGCCGAAGCACGTGGGGCGGCCGCCGACGCGGCCCTGCCCGTGCGCGAGGCCCAGGGGGCGGTGCATGTCTATACTCTGGCGGGCGCGCAGACCCTGGCCTCCGGCGAGCGCAAGCAGGTGGCGTTGCTCGGCCCGGTCGAGGTGCCGGTGTCGGAAACGCTCCTGAGCCTGGGCCATCCGCAACTGTTCGGCCCGGCCCCGGGCGACACCACGCCGGACCATCCCCAGGTGCGGCTCAGCTTCGACAACAAATCCCTGGTCGCGGGCGGCCTGCCCCTGCCGGGCGGGGTGGTCCGCGCCTACCGTACGGCTTCCGACGGACAGCCCCTGTTCGCGGGATCGGACCGCATTTCCGACACGCCGGACGGCGGCCGGGTGATCGTCACCCTGGGCCGCGCCTTCGACGTCACGGTGAAGCGCGAACAGACGGCCTTCAAGCGCCTAGACGCCCAGGGCCGCACCGTGGAGGCGGCGTTCAAGATCACGGTCGCCAACGGCCGCGCCAAACCGGCGCGGGTGCGCATCGCCGAGGTCCTGCCCGGCGACTGGACCATCGTTGAAAACTCCCTGGTCCATGAGCGGTCCGGCGACCGGGCGCGCTGGTTGGTCGAAGTGCCGGGCAAGGGAGAGTTGGTTTTGACCTATAAGGTGCGGGTGCTGCGCTAGCCCCTGTGCCTTAGCCTAGAATCCCCGCCATCGCCCCGGTCAGGCAGGTCGATAGCGTGCCCGACACCATGGTCATGGGCGCCAAGCGCACGATCTCGGCCCGCCGTTCCGGGGCCATGGCGACCAGGCCGCCGATCATGATGCCGAGAGACCCGAAATTGGCGAAGCCCGATAGGGCGTAGGCCATGATCATGCGCGTGCGGTCGGACAAGACCTCCGGCCCTATTCTGGCCATTTCCAGATAGGCCAGAAATTCGTTCAACACGGTCTTGATGCCCATCAGGCTGCCGGCCTGGGGGGCTTCGGCCCAGGGCACGCCCATCAGCCAGACCACCGGCGCCATGACCCAGCCGAGCAATCGTTGCAGGGTGAGCGGCGCCGCGCCGACGTCCGGGATCAGGCCGAGCGCCAGGTTGACCAGGCTGACCAGGGCCACCAGCACGATGATCATGGCGGTGATGTTGATCAGCAACTGCACGCCCTCGCCGGTGCCCCGGGTGATCGCCTCCATGGCGCCGTGGTCGGGTGAGGGGTCGAGGGGCGCCGTATCGGCCGCGCCCTCGGGGGCCGGCATCATCAGCCGGGCGATCACCACGGCGGCCGAGGCGTTCATCAGCGATGCCGTCAACAGATGGCCGGCCGGGTCGGGCAGCACGTCCTTCAGAATGGTGGCGTAGAGCACCAGCACCGTGCCCGCGATGGTCGCCATGCCCGCCGTCATGACCAGGAACAAATCGGCTGGGGCCAGCCGCTTGAGATAGGGGCGGATCAGCAGGGGGGCTTCGACCATGCCGACGAACACGTTGGCCGCCGTCGCCACCCCGGCGGCACCGCTCAGCCCCAGGGTACGATTGAGCGCCCAGGCGAAACCACGCACCACGGCGGGCAGAATCCGCCAATAGAACAGCAGGGCCGAGAGCGCGCTGATGACCAGCACAAGAGGCAGGGCCTGGAACGCCAGGATGAAGCTGGCGCCCGGAAAGCTTTCCGTGAACGGCAGGGCGCCGCCACCGACATAGCCGAACACCACCTTGGTTCCGTCAAGGGTCGCGTCATGCAGCGCCAGCACGGCCCGATTGGCGGCCAGAAACAGGGCCTTGGCGGGCGGAAAATTGAGCAGCACCAGGGCGATCGCCGCCTGCAGGGCCAGCCCGCCCAGGACGATGCGCAGCGGAAAGGCCCGTTTGAACCCCCCGTGCCACAATCCCCCGATACCCCAGGCCAAGGCGACGAAGCCGGCCAGACCGATGATGCTCTGCCAAATCATTGCGGGGTTGAGAGTAGCCGCATCGCCGGCCAGGGCAAGCGAGAATGGCGCTAAGCCTTGACCATTGCCGCCCAAGGCCATATCTGGGGGGAATTCCCCGTTCCAGAGGCTTGGGTTAAACTGCCGTCATGTCCGTGCTTGAAATCATCGTTGCCCCCGATCCGCGCCTGAAGCGCCGGGCCGAATCCGTCGACAAGGTCGATGACGAGGTGCGCAAGATCATGGACGACATGCTCGACACCATGTACGCCGCCAACGGCATCGGCCTCGCGGGGCCGCAGGTCGGGGTTCTGAAACGCATCATCGTGGTCGATGTGGCGCGCGACGGCGACGACCGTCAGCCGATGCAGATGGCCAATCCGGAAGTAATCTGGGAAAGCGAGGACGAGCGCAGCTATGAAGAAGGCTGCCTGTCCTTGCCCGAACATTTCGCCGAGGTGGTGCGCCCAGAGGCGGTGAAGGTCCGCTATCTCGACCGCGAGAACGAAATCCGCACCATCGATGCCGATGACATCCTGGCGACCTGTATCCAGCACGAGATCGACCATCTGGACGGGGTGCTGTTCGTCGACCATATCTCGTCCCTGAAGCGCAACATGATCATCAAGAAGCTGCAGAAGTTCAAAAAGCTGCAGGCGGAAGAGGCCACGGCCTGAGCGTTTCCGCCCCGGCGCTTTACCGCGCCCGTGATGCCCTCTAAAACCCTTCCATGACCGCCCTCGATCTCATCTTCATGGGTTCGCCCGATTTTTCGATCCCGGCGCTTCAGGCGCTGCTGGATGCGGGCCATCGTGTGAAATGCGTCTATGCCCAGCCGCCGCGTCCGGCCAACCGGGGCCACAAGGAAACGCCGTGTCCGGTCCATGCCTTCGCGCTGGAAAGGGGCCTTGCCGTGCGCACGCCGAAAAGCCTGAAGGATCCGGCGGAACAGGCGGCCTTCGCGGAGCTGAAGGCCGATGCGGCGGTGGTCGTCGCCTACGGCCTGATCCTGCCCCAGGCAGTGCTTGATGCCCCCCGCCTGGGTTGCCTCAACATTCATGCCTCGCTGCTGCCGCGCTGGCGCGGGGCCGCCCCCATTCAGCGGGCGATCCAGGCGGGCGATGCGGAGACTGGGGTGACCATCATGCAGATGGACGCGGGCCTTGATACCGGGGCCATGCTGCTGACCGGCAAACTGCCGATCACCGATGCGACCACGGCAGGGGTGCTGCACGACGACCTCTCGGTGCTGGGAGCAAAGCTGATCGTGAGGGCGCTAGAGGGATTGCAGGCCGGAACGCTTCAGGCGACGCCGCAGCCCGAAGCGGGCGTGACCTATGCCGCCAAGCTGGACAAGGCGGAAGGACGTTTGGACTGGACCAAACCGGCGGCTGAGTTGGCCCGTACCGTGCGCGCCTTCACCCCCTGGCCGGGCACCTGGTTCGAGGTCGGCAAGGAGCGCATCAAGGTGCTGGCGGCGGAAGCGGTCGATGGCGATGACGCCGCCCAACCCGGCACGGTGCTGGACGACCACGCGACAATTCAATGCGGCGACGGCGCTCTCCGTCCGACGCGCCTGCAGCGCCCTAGCAAGGGCGCGATGGACGCCGGCGACTTCCTGCGCGGCTTCGATCTTTCCAAGGGTACGCAGGTCTAGGCCCGCTTTGTCGCCCCGGCGGCCTGGGCCAATTGCTCCAGGCCCTCGTAGGGCTGGGCGCCGACCAGGCCGTGCAATTGGCCGTCGGGGGCGGCGACGACGAAGGTCGGCACGCCGGTGACGCCGTATTGATGGGACTTGGCCCAATCGGCATCGACGGTGTCCTTGAAGGTCCGCTCCTCGATCACCTTGCGGGCTTCCTCGACATTCAGGCCGGCGGCCTTGACGATATCCAGGATCACCTCGACGTCGCCGATGTTGCGCTGGTCAACGAAATAGGCCTCGAAGAATTTGTCGTGGATGGCCGCGCCGTCGGGCTGGGTTTCGGCCCATTTACCGACTTCCTGCGCCAGGCGTGAATTGTAGGTATGGCTGCGGTCCTTGAAGGGCAGGCCCTCGGCCTGCATCAGGCCCTGCATGCGGGCGTTCTTCTGGGCGATCTCTTCCGGTCCGGTGCCGAACATGTCGGCCAGGGTGCGGCCCTCGGCCGGGGTCTCCGGATGCAGGGGGAAATGCACCAGCTTGATGGTGACGTCGTAATTTTCCTTCAGCTGCTTCACCCGATTGTCGCCCAGGTAGCACCAGGGACAGACGTAATCGGAAAACACTTCCAGGGTGATCGGATCGGCCATCGGGGGTATTCCTTGTCCTGCGGATGTGACCTCAATCTAAGGCCCCCATGCCGGATTTCAAACCATGAACGGTTCACATGGCTGTTATGTCTACGTGCTGTGCAGCAGAGAAGGGGCCAGTGCCCGCACCTATGTCGGTTGGTCGACGGATGTCGGGGCGCGGTTGGCGGCGCATAATTCGGGCAAGGGGGCGAAGTCCACACGGGGCCGTACTTGGCGGATCCTGTATGTGGAACGATACCGCACACGGGGCGAGGCCATGTCGCGGGAATGGCATCTGAAACGCGACCGGAAGTTCCGCCGCGCCTTGCTGGACGGCGCGACCCCCGGTATGACCGGGATCGCGGAGCCGGATTAAACCAGTCGGATGTCGGCGCGGTCGCCGTAGCTGCCTTCGATCAGGGAGGTGGCATGGCGCACCATGTCGGCTCCTTCGCGGCGGCGGATGACGAAGGCGTTGCGGCCCGACATCGAGGCCGGGTCCGGGGCATGGCTGACGAAGTTGTGCAGGCCATAGGTGATGAGAAAGTTTTGTTCGGTGGTCATGAAAATTCCTAGTGGGGGATTGGCCGGGCGCGCTGCGCAGGGCGAAGGCCCCGGCGCGAACCGGCAGTGATTGGTGTTTGTGTGGGGGTGGTCCCGTTGGGCGGCGCCGTGGGGCAGCCGCACCGGGGCGAAGTTATTCGGAAGATGCAGTCCCGAGCGGCGCGGAATCGGCGGCCGGCTGGTCGGCGTCAGTAGACGTGCCTGCCTTTGCGGCTTCTTTCGCGGCGGCGCGTTCGGCCTTCTTGGCGGCCTTCTGGCGTTCACGTTCTTTGCGTTCGAAATCGTAATTTGGCTTGCGGGCCATCTTTACCTCTTCGGATGGGAACGGATCAGAATGCCCTTGCGGGCCGCCGACGAAACCAGGGCCGGGAAAGGGTCGGCCGAAGCGGACCCCTTCCCGTAACCCGGCGTCGTTCTGATTAGTCGGCGATCGACAGATTCTCAGCGGCAGTCTTGCCGTTCTGGCCGGCGGTCAGGTCGTAGGTGACCTTCTGGCCTTCCTTGAGGGTGCTCAGGCCGGCGCGCTCGACGGCGGAAATGTGCACGAAGGCGTCCTTGGAACCGTCTTCCGGTTCGATGAAGCCATAGCCTTTGTCGACGTTGAAAAACTTAACGGTACCTGTGGTCATTTTTAATGTCCTCTAACAGGAGTATGGGTGCCGTACGACGCCTCATGCGCCGAACAGCTTGGATAACGCTCGCATTGTCAGGGGATCACGAAGATGACCGGCGGACCGATCTTTCAAATCACGAAAACAAAATGCAACTCGCTGGGTCGGAACCATAAGGGCATGGGTGCGCGAAGTCAAACAGTTAAAATATTCCACCCGTTTGTTTGGGCAAATTATTCAGGAATTTAAGATGGATGGTTCTGAAATAATAAATAAAGACATGAAAAATAACTGATGTTCGGAAATATAATTCGGACTTTTTCAGTTATTTTTTACCGTGTTCCCCCGCGCCGCCTCGGCCAGCAACTCATAGGAGCGCCGCCGGTCGGCCTGGTGATAGGTCCAGGTCAAGACCACGACCTCGTCGATGCCGTAGGCCTGGGCCCGCCCGGATAATTCGGCCAGGACCTGATCGCCGGTGCCGATGATGGAGCGTTCCCGGTAGTTCGCGAGCCAGGCTTTCTCCGGTTCGGAATAGTCATATCCGGCCAGCGCCTCGGGCGATTCCATGGGGCCGCGCCGGCCGGTTTCGCGCATCAGCCGGGCATGGGCGCGCGACGTGAACAGGCGTTCGGCCTCGGCCTCCGTCTCCGCCGCAAGTGCCCAGATACAGACGCTGGCCTGAGGTTCGGGATGGCGTTCCGACGGCTGATAGCGTTCGCGGTAGATGTCGAACGCGCGTTCGACCCCATGGCCGTCGGTGATGAAATGCGCAAAGCAATAGGGAATGCCGAAATGCGCCGCCACCTGGGCGCCGAAGTCGGAGGTGCCGAGCATCCAGACTTCCGGTGATCCGGGAAACATGGGATGGGCTTCGACGCCGCGGAAGGGATGACCGTCGATCAATTCCTGTCCGGACACCCAGGCCATCAGGTCGCGCACGTTGGCGGGAAAATGTTCAGCGTCCTCGCCCGCGTTGAGGTTGAGCGCCAGTGCCGTCTTGCCGTCTGACCCGGGGGCCCGGCCCAGGCCCAGATCGATGCGCCCGGGGGCGATGGCCTCCAGAACGCGGAATTGCTCGGCGACCTTTAGCGGCGCGTAATGGGGCAGCATGACCCCGGCCGATCCGATGCGGATGCGGTCCGTCGATTGCGCGACGGCGGCCATGATGATTTCCGGCGCCGTGCCGACGATGGACGGATGGTCGTGATGTTCCGACACCCAGAACCGGGCATAGCCCAGGTCTTCGCAATGCTTGGCGAGGGCGATGGTGTCGCGGATCGCCTGATCGGGGGCTTGGCCCTGGGCGGCGGTGGATTGGTCGAGAACGGAAAGCTTGAGCATAAAGAGGCCTTAAGAGGATCGGTGGGCGGGGCAGCCCGTCAGGGCAGCAGAACCAGCTTAATGACGTAGGCGATCATCCCCACGGTTGCAACGCCGGCGAGCCAAAGGGCAGCGAACCACAAAAGACGCCGGACGGTCGGTTTCAGTGATATCCCTCCGACGGGTCGACCTTGCCGCGGAACACCCAATAGGCATAGGCCGTATAGCCCAGGATCACGGGCAGCAGCACAGCCGCCCCCACCAGCAGGAAGCCAAGGCTTTCATCGGGCGCCGCCGCGTCCCAGATGGTGATGCCGGGCGGCACCATGTAGGGATAGAAACTGATGCCGATGCCGATATAACACAGCACGAACAGGCCGAGAGCGGCCAGGAACGGCTGGGCGTCCTTGCCGTCGGAAAGGCCGCGGAAAATCTGCCAGACGCAGACCACGACAAGCGAGGGCACGATCAGGCTGAACGCCGCCGTGGGGCCGGTGAACCAGCGTTCGAGATAGACCGGGTTGAGATAGGGCGTCGCCAGGCTGACGCCGCCGATCAGCAGCAGGGTGACGATGGTGGCCCGTTCGGCGATGTCGCGGGCGTTGGCGCGCAGGTCGCCTTCGGTCTTCATGACCAACCAGGTCGCGCCGAGCAGCATATAGCCCGCCACCAGGGCCAGCCCGGTGACGACGCTGAACGGCGTCAGCCAGTCCCACCAGCCGCCGGCATAGGCGCGGTCGACGACGTGGATGCCCTGGATCAGCGCGCCCAGGGTCACCCCCTGGGCGAAGGTCGCGAGCAGCGAGCCGCCGGTGAAGCCCCAATCCCACAGGAACTTGCCGCGGGTCGTGCGCCATCGGAATTCAAAGGATACGCCGCGGAAAATCAGGCCGATCAGCATGGCGGTCAGGGGCGCATACAGGGCCGGCAGGATCGTCGCATAGGCCAGCGGGAACACGGCGAACAACCCGCCCCCGCCCAGCACCAGCCAGGTTTCGTTGCCGTCCCACACCGGGGCCACCGAATTCATCGCCGTATCACGGTCCTGTTCCGTGCGCAGGAAGGGGAACAGGATGCCGACGCCCAGATCGAAGCCGTCGAGCACGACATAGGCCAGGATCGCGAAGGCGATCAGCCCGGCCCAGATGAAGGCAAGGTCGAGTTCCATGGCCCTAGTCCCCCTGTCCCTGTGTCTTCGCCTTGCGCAGCAGGTCGCGGGCCGCGCGTACGGCGGCGGCGGGCGTGATGCCGGCGGCGCGGGTCGGGCCGATGTCCTCGTCGATGCCGGCGTCGGGCGTCTTCGACATCAGGCGCAGGATGTAGAACACGCCGGCCCCGAACACGGCGAAATAGACGACGATGAAGGCAACCAGCGACGCCCCCACCGCCGCCGCACCGATGGGTGAAACGGATTCTGTCGTGCGCAGCAGGCCGTAGACGGTCCAGGGCTGGCGGCCGACCTCGGTGGTGATCCATCCGGCGACGACGGCAACGAAGCCCGATGGCGCCATGGCCACGGCGCACCATTGCAGCAGACGCGCGCCGTACAACCGGCCGCGCAGGCGCATCAGCCCGCTCCACAACCCGATGGCGGCCATCGCCATGCCGATGGCGACCATGATCCGGAAACTCCAGAAAATGATTGCGGCGGGCGGGCGGTCCTCTTTGGGCCAGTCCTTCAGGCCCTTGATCTCGCCGTCCCAATCGTGGGTCAGGATCAAAGAGCCGAGTTTCGGAATCTCGACCGCGAAGCGCGTTTCCTCGGCATCGTCGTCGGGCAGACCGAACAGGATCAGGGGGGCGCCCCGGCGGGTTTCGTAATGGCCTTCCATGGCGGCGATCTTGGCCGGCTGATGTTCCAGGGTGTTGAGGCCGTGGAAGTCGCCCGCGACGACCTGCAGGGGGGCGACGATCAGGGCCATCCACATGGCCATGGAGAACATGATCCTGGCCCCCCGGTCTTGGGCGTTGCGCAGCAGATGCCAGGCGCCGACGCCGCCGACCACGAAGGCCGTGGTCAGATAGGCGGCCAATACCATGTGGACCAGGCGGTAAGGGAAGGACGGGTTGAACACCACCGCCCACCAGTCGGCGGGAATGAACTGGCCGACGTCGTTGATCGCGTATCCCTGGGGCGTCTGCATCCAGGAGTTCACGGACAGAATCCAGAATGCGGAAAACAGGGTGCCGACGGCGACCATCAGGGTTGCGAAGAAATGCAACCGGCGGCCCACCCGTTCCATGCCGAACAGCATGACGCCGAGGAACCCGGCTTCAAGAAAGAACGCCGACATCACCTCGTAGCCCATCAGGGGGCCCAGAACCGGGCCGGTCTTATCGGAAAATACGCTCCAGTTGGTGCCGAACTGGTAGCTCATGACGATGCCCGACACGACGCCCATGCCGAAGGTTACGGCAAAGATCACCTTCCAGTACTTGAAGACCTTGAGGTAGCTGTCGTCGCGGGTCCACAGCCACAGTCCCTCCAGCACGGCGAGGAAACTGGCCAGCCCGATGGAGAAGGCAGGAAAGACGATATGCGCGGAGACGGTAAAGGCGAACTGAATGCGGGCGAGGATCAGAGGGTCGGTAAGATCTGGCATACCCGCATCCTTTCGTCGTTGCGCTGTCCGCCTTCTATTCCAGCGCCGCCAGCATGGGCGCCGAATCCTCAATCGTTTGGATGCGGTCCATGCCCTGCTTCATTTCCGTCATGATGAAATCGGCGCGTCGGCCGGGGCCGCCGACCTCCATGTTCGGGAACAGGTTGGACCAGGCATCCATCTTTACCGACAACGCGCAAAGCACCCCGCCGATGGTGGTGTGATAGCCGCGGATCACGGCTTCGACCCGGCGGAAGCGCTCGGCCGAAATGTTGTCCCACATGTGCTTGGTGCCGCGGTCGAAGTTTTCGAACCGGCCGGTGATGGCGGCCATCAGTTCGTTGATGGTGGTCGTCATCATGTCCATGGTCTGCATCAGCGACGGGTTGTTCTTCATGGCGAAGTTTTCCCGCAGCAGGTCCATGGTATCGAGGAATTCGGTAAGCGTCGGCTCGATATCGTCCAGAATCTGCTTGTAGTAGCTGAGCGACATGAAGATGTCGGCATAGTCCTCGAGGAATTTGGGCAGGTCTTCGATCTTGATGTTCAGTTTCTGCGCCATCAACCGCAGCTTCTCGAGCGCCTTTTTCTTGTCCGGCGAACGGAACAGCTTGACCACGTCCTGGAAACTTTTCACGTCGAGATCATCCCCGCCGTAGATCTGTGAGATCAGGGGGCCCGTGAATTCACGCATGTATTCATTCAATTCGGCCGTCTTGCTTTCAGACAGCTTGAGGTATTCGACATTGTTGACCTCAATGCCCAGGTCGCGGAGCGAGATGCGCAGTGAATAGACGTCGTAGCTGGGCAGGTCGCCCAACTTCTTCATCAGGATCATGTCCGGATTGCGAAAGCCGTCGGCCCAGCCGAATTCCGCCGGCAGGCCGTCGATATCGACCTGGCCCGAGCCGGTGTCCTTGTCCGAGAAAATTTCCACCATGCTTTCGAAGCGCGCGTTCTTGATCAGCCTGGCGCGGCGCAGGGGGGCCGTCTTGATCGGCATCATGATCAAGGGAAGAGTATGCAGCGAATCCCGGTCTTCGTCGTCGATGTCCTGCTCGAGATTGAGATCACCGAAGGTAAAATTTTTATCCTGGCTCAATGCCTGATCCTCACCAGTCGTCTACTTGGCCCATTCGACGGTTTCGATCTTGGGTGCGTTCGCTTGAATTTCGCGCACCTTCTCGATCCCCTGCTTCATTTCGGACATGATGAATTCGCCGCGTTTGATGGGCCCGCCCACGGCCGGTGACGGGAAGCGCACGGCGAAGGCGTTCATCTTCACCGTCAGCGCACAAAGGCAGCCGCCGATCGTGGTGTGGTATTCCTCGACGAACTTCTTGACCGTCTTGAAGCGGTCGGCGGTCAAATCGTCCCACATGCCGTTGGTATACCGGTCGAACGTTTCGAAACGGCCCGAGATCGCGGCCATCAATTCGTTAATCGCACCTTCGATCTGGTCGCAGGTGTTCATCATGTTGACGTTGGTCTTAAGCTGGAAGTTGTCACGGATTTCGTCCATGGAGTTCATGAACTCGTCGATGATCGGCTCCAGCGCATCCAGGCACTGGCGGAAATAAGACAGCGACAGGAACACGTCGCCGTAGTCCTCCAGAAACTTGGGCACGTCACGTACCTTGATGCGCAGCTTCTGCGCCATCTGGTCCAGCTTCTTGCGCACCATTTCCACGTCCGGGCTTTCGAACAGTTTGACCATGTCGTCGAAGGTCTGAATGTTCAGATCGTCCTTGCCGTAGATTTCCTGGATCAGCGGTCGCGTGAATTGGGTCATGTAGGACGTCAGTTCGGTGACCTTGCTGTCCGACAGCTTCAAATCCTCGATCGCGTTGACTTCGATCCCTTCCTGACGGAAAAGCATGCGCAGCGAATACACGTCGTAGCTGGGCAAGGGGGCGAGCTTGCGCAGCATCACCAGATCCGGGTGGCGCTTGCGGCCCTTGCCGGACCAGCCGTAATCCTTGGCCAGTTCCTCAACATCCATCTGGCCGGAACCGATACCCTGCCCCTGGAACAGTTCGACCACGCTGTTGAGGCGCGCGTTCTTGATCAACCGCGCGCGGTGCAAGGAAGGGGTCTGAAACGGCAGGATGGACAACGGCAGGATGTGTAGCGCGTCACGGTCCTCGTCACGCTGCACCGAGGGAACGCCCGTCGGTTCGGCGGGATCGGGAACGTCTTGATCTTTCGCTGCGTTGGTCATGGATGCCTGCCCAGGTTTGGCCGGTCGGCCTTTGACTTCTATTGTCCGTTAAAATACCTATTTTAAACAACTTTTATAGCATCATTTAATCCGGTGGAGCCAATAGCCCCTTGCCGGTTCGGCAAGGCAGGGTAGAGATCATGGCGCGGTATCGACTAAAACTTGAGTACGATGGGCGCGGTTTCGTCGGCTGGCAACGCCAGGACAACGGCCTGGGCGTGCAGGAAGCCGTGGAGGACGCCGTTCATGCCTTCACCGGCGAACGGGCCCAGGTATTCGCCGCCGGGCGCACGGACGCGGGCGTCCACGCCCTGGGGCAAATCGCCCATGTCGATCTGCAAAAGGACTGGCCCGCCGATACGGTGCGCAACGCGCTGAACTTCCATCTCAAAGCCCATGCGGTCAGCATCCTCACGGCCGAGGCCGTGGATGAGGACTTCCACGCCCGATTTTCCGCCGTTTCCCGAAGCTATCTCTATCGCGTGCTCAATCGCCGCTCGCCACCGGCCCTGGATCAGGGGATGGTGTGGTGGGTGCCGGTGCCGCTGGATGTCGACGCCATGGCGACGGCCGCCCGGGTTCTGATCGGCCACCACGATTTCACCAGCTTTCGCGCCACCCATTGCCAGGCCAATTCACCGGTGAAGACACTGGACGTTCTCGACGTTACCCGGGCGGGCGAGGAAATCCACTTTCGCGCCCATGCCCGCTCGTTCCTGCATCATCAGGTGCGCAACATGGTCGGCAGCCTGAAATGGGTCGGCGAGGGACGGTGGACCGCCCGTGACATCAAGGCCGCCCTGGATGCCCGCGACCGCGCCGCCGGTGGGCCTACGGCCCCGCCGGACGGCCTTTATCTGACCGACGTGGGATACTGACGGCCGGCCGGGAAAATCGCCCCGGCCATGGTGCGGGGCGGCCAATCGGCGTATATTCAAGAAATGGACAAGCAAATTCCCCTGTCCCTGAAGGCGTCTGAAGACGATGCCGAGGGTGCGCAATCCGCCGATCTGGCGACCCAGGACCCTGCGCTGAAGGATCAGCCGGTGATCGGCTATCTCGCGGTGATCTGCGGGGTGTTCGCCATTTTCGCCTGGGGCATCGTATTCGTGCCCATGGGCTTGGCCTTTTCCGTGGCGGCCCTGATCGCCGGGCAGGGGGCCTGGGGCTTCGCCGGGCTGGTGCTGTCGGTGATCGGGCTGATGACCTCGCCGACCCTGCTGGCCCTGTTGGGCATGGGGGCGGTCGCCGCGTTCTTTGGGATCGGCTGACGCCGCCGCCCTATTGGGCGAAATACCGCTTCAGAACCTCTTCATAGATGCGTGCCAGATCGCGGATTTCCGTGACCAGGGCGTTTTCGTTCATCTTATGCGCCGTTTCGTTGGTCAGGCCGAATTCGACGACCGGGCAATGGTCCTTGATGAACCGCGCGTCCGACGTGCCGCCGGTGGTGCTCAGCTCCGGATCCAGACCGGTGCCGGCCTTCACGGCCCCCGCGACCACGTCGCTCAACAATCCCGGCGGGGTCAGGAACGATTCCCCGGACACGGAAATGTCCAGCTCGTAAGACCCTTGCGTTTCGCCCGCCATGACGGCGGCGCAGCGCTCCTCGATCAGCTTGCTCAGGCTGGCACCCGAATGCATGTCGTTGAAGCGGATGTTGATGCGGGCGGTCGCCTCGGCCGGGATCAGGTTGGTCGTCGTGTTGTCCACGTCGACGGTCGTGATCTCCAGATTGGTCGCCGGAAAATGCTCGTTGCCGTGATCCAGGGGATCGTCGTTCAGCGCCGACAGCATCTTCAACAGCTTGGGCACCGGATTGTCGGCGAGATGCGGATAGGCGACATGCCCTTGCGTTCCGGTCACGGTGATCGTGCAGTTGAGCGATCCGCGCCGGCCGATCTTCACCATGTCGCCCAGGGTGGTCACGTTGGTCGGCTCGCCGACCAGGCAGGCGTCGATCTTTTCGCCCTGGTCCGTCAGCCAGCCCAGCATCTTTGGCGTGCCGTTGATCGCGGGGCCTTCCTCGTCGCCGGTAATCAGGAAACTGATGGAGCCTTTCGGGTATCCGTTCGATTTCAGAAACGCGTCCGTGCCCGCGACCATGGCGGCGATCGCGCACTTCATGTCCGCCGCCCCCCGGCCGTACAGCCGCCCGTCGCGGATTTCCGGCTGGAACGGGTCCGACGCCCAGCCCGCCGCATCGCCCGGCGGGACAACGTCCGTATGGCCCGCGAAACAGAAATTGGGGCCATCGGTGCCGAGCCGCGCATACAGATTGTCCACGTCCGGCGTGCCGTCCTGGGTGAAGGGCAGGCGATGGCAGGTGAAGCCCAGGGCTTCCAGCCGCGCCTGCAACAGGTCGAGCGCCCCGCCCTCCGTCGGCGTGACGGAGGGGCAGCGGATCAGGGCTTCGGACAATTCGATAACGTCGGTCATGGCGGGGGTGGTCATGGCGGTCTTAGTCGCGCAGCAGCTCGTTGATGGAGGTCTTGGACCGGGTCTTTTCGTCCACGGTCTTGAGGATCACCGCGCAATACAGCGACGGCTGACCTTCCTTGCCCGGCAGCGAGCCCGGCACCACCACCGAATAGGGCGGCACGCGGCCGTAGTGCACCTTACCCGTTTCCCGTTCGACGATCTTGGTCGACTGGCCGATGAACACGCCCATGGAAATGACTGAGCCCTCGCCGACGACGACGCCCTCGACCACCTCGGAGCGCGCGCCGACGAAGCAATTATCCTCGATGATCACCGGGCCGGCCTGCAGCGGTTCCAGCACGCCGCCGATCCCGGCCCCGCCGGAAATGTGGCAATGCTTGCCGATCTGGGCGCAGGACCCGACCGTGGCCCAGGTATCGACCATGGTGCCTTCGTCCACATAAGCACCCAGGTTCACGAAGCTGGGCATCAGCACCACGCCCGGCGCGATATAGGCCGAGCGCCGCACGATGCAGTTCGGCACGGCGCGGAAGCCGGCGGTTTTGAAATCGTCGGCGGACATGCCCTCGAACTTGGACGGCACCTTGTCCCACCAGGTCGACCCGCCCGGGCCGCCGGAAATCGGCGCCATGTCGTTCAGGCGGAACGACAGCAGCACGGCCTTCTTCAGCCACTGATGCACGACCCAGTCGCCGCCGGTCTTTTCCGCGACGCGGGCTTGCCCCTTGTCCAGCAGGTCCAGCGTCGCCTCGATGGCGTCGCGGGTTTCTCCCGTGGTCGCGGGCGTGATGGCGTCGCGGCCGTCCCAGGCGGCGTCGATGGCGGCTTGCAGGTCTGTGGTCATGGCGAAATCCCGGTTTCTTTGGGTGAATTGGTCAAAAATGGCCCCGGAAGATGAAACAGGGCCCGAAACAAGTCAAGGCGGGCGGGCCGTCTATGCCCCGGCGGCGACGCTTTCCAGCCAGCCGACCAGATCATCCACCACATGATGGATATGGCCGCCGTCGGCGCCGTCGTTGGCCCAGGTCACGCCCGTGGTGCCTTCCGGGCGGACCCAGACGGTGGTCATGCCCAGGGCGAAGGCGGGGGCCAGGTTGCGGGCCATGTCCTCGACCATCACCGCGCGGGTCGGGTCGATGCCGTGGGCTTCCGCCATCTTGACGTAGACATGGGGGGCCGGTTTGGGCTCGTAATCGGAGGCGACGATGTCGAACACGGCCTCGAAATGATGGCGCACGCCCAATTTGTCCATGACCCGCTCCGCATGGGGCACGTCGCCGTTGGTGAAGATGATCTTGCGGCCCGGAAGCTTTTCCAGCGCCGCGTCCAGGCGCGGCGACGGGTCGACCGGATCGAGGTCGATATCGTGCACGGCGTTCATGAAGGCCACGGGATCGACGCCGTGCAGGGTCATCAGGCCCCGCATGGTCGTTCCGTGTTCGCGGAAATAGGTTTTCTGCAGGGCCCGCGCCTGTTCCAGCGGCAGATCGAACAGCCCGGCCACATAGCGCGTGATGTTCCAGTCGACCTGATCGAACAGGCGGCAGGACGCGGGATAGAGCGTGTTGTCCAGGTCGAACACCCAGCAGTCGGCGGTGGCCATGCTGTCGAGGGGCGGTTTTGACGCCGCCGGCGGGACGGTCGGGGTTTGGTCTTCGGTCATGGCCCTTTATAGGATATCGGCGGCCCCGTCGCGCAATGGTCTTTTCACGGACGGGGTGTGACGCAGGCCGCTTGGCTATCCGCGCCGGTCGGGTAATATTCCCCCGGCCGCGCGAAGCGGGCCCGAGGAGGAGACAGCCTAAGTGACCACCCAATACGGCAAGGAAGCGGACCTGGCCAAGAACGGCAAGCTGGAAGAGCGCCGGCGCCTGGCCGCCTCCATGACCACCAAGCCGGAAATTCTCTATTACATGGCAAAGGACGGCGACCCGGACGTGCGCAAGGCGCTGGCCGCCAATAGGGCCACGCCCATGCAGGCCGACAGCCTGCTGGCCAAGGACGAGGACGTCGAAGTCCGTGCCACCCTGGGTCAAAAAATTTCCCAGATGATGCCGGAGCTGACGGACAAGCAGAAGACCAAGGTCCGGCGTTGGGCGACGGATACGCTGGAGGATATGTCGCGCGACCAGGCGCTCCGCGTGCGCCACCTGCTGGCCGACACGCTGAAGGAAATGACCTCGGCCCCGCCGGCGGTGATCCGCCAGCTGGCCCGCGACACCGACGCCATGGTCGCCAACCCGGTGATCGAATTCTCGCCCGTGCTGACCGACAAGGATCTGGCGACCATCATCGCCGAGGGCGCCAACACGGCGCGGCTTAAGGCCGTGGCCCGTCGCCGGGAGGTCTCCGAGGCCGTGTCCGACGCCATTGTCGAGACCGGTGACGTGGAGGCGACGGCGGAACTGCTGAAAAACCCGGGCGCGCATATTTCCGAAGGTACGATGGGCAAGATCGCCGACCGCGCGGAAGACCATCCTGAACTGCATGAACCCCTGGTCGCCCGGCCGGGCCTGTCCGACAAGGCGGCCAAGCGCTTGGCCGAATATGTCGCCGACAGCCTGTTGGATACCCTGCTGGCGCGCAAGGACATCTCGCCGGAACTGGCCGAACAGGTGCGCGCCGTGGTCATGGCGCGGCTGGCCGCCGGGGACGGGCCGCCGCCGGGCGCGGCGGGAGAGGACGGCGGTGCCGGGGGCGGCGCAAACGGCAACGG
Organism: bacterium SCSIO 12827; assembly: GCA_024397995.1. NCBI lineage: Bacteria > bacterium SCSIO 12827. Next base: position 202,304 of record CP073746.1, read on the forward strand.
CGCGCTGGAGCCGGAACCCGACCGCCTGACCCGTGACGAGGCCCTGGAGCTGGCCCGCGACATGAACAAGAAGGGCCAGCTGACCGAAGGCGTGATCTACGACGCCATCGGGCGCAAGGACCGCAACATGGCCATGGCGGCGCTGGCCGTGCTGTCCGACACCAAAATGGCGGCGGTGGTCAAGGCCTTCGCCACCAATTCGGCCAAGGGCATCGTGTCTTTGGTGTGGGAGGCCGGCTGTTCGCCCAAGCTGGCGGTCGATCTGCAACAGGGGCTCGGCAACGTCGCCCCGGTCGAGATCATCCGCCCGTCGTCAAAGGCCGCCTACGGCCTCAGTGAAGCGGAAATGTCCTGGCAGCTGGAATTCCTGCGCGACATGGCGTGACGCAACAAAAGATTTTTCAGGGGGGCCTGGACAATCACAACAACGATCGGGAGGACCCCATGGACGGACATCTGAAAACCCCCTACGACCCGCGCACCTTTCGCGCCTTGACGTGGCACGACCACACAAAGGCCTTCGCCGACGGATCGGACAGCCCCCGGGCTTATCTGGAACGCTGCCTGGAAACCGTCGATGCGCGGGAGCCCGTGGTGAAGGCTTTTCCCGCCATCAACAAGGACGGTGCCCGTGCCGCGGCCGATGCCGCCACGGCGCGCTGGCAGGCGGGGGCGCCTCTGTCGCCCATCGACGGCCTTCCCATCGCCATCAAGGACCTTCTGGAAACCAAGGACATGCCGACGCAGATGGGGTCGGCGGCGTTCACGGGCGCCTTTCCCAAACGCGACAACGCGGCCGTCTGGGCCCTGCGCAAGGCCGGTGCCGTGGTTTTTGCCAAGACGGTGACGGCGGAACTGGGCGGCACCCATCCGGGGCCGACGACCAATCCTTTCGATCCGGCGCGCACGCCGGGGGGCTCGTCCTCGGGCTCGGCGGCGGCAGTCGCGGCCCGCATGGTGCCGGCGGCCATCGGCACGCAGGTCGGCGGTTCGATCATCCGTCCGGCGGCCTTTTGCGGCAACGTGGCCCTGAAGCCCAGCCAGGGAGCCCTCAACCGGGGTGAGCGCATGTCGACCAGCATGTCGACCCATGGCCCCCATGCCGGCTGTCTCGAGGACATGTGGCAGGTCGCCATCGAAATCGCCAAACGGGCGGGCGGCGACCGCGATTACCGGGCGTTGAAGGGGCCGGATACACCCCCCGCAGCAGCCAAGCCGACGCGCCTGATGGTGCTGGAAACCGCCGGTTGGGCGCGGGTCGATGCGGCCACGAAGGCGGCTTTCGCGGAAATTCTCGGCCGGCTCAAGGCGTCGGGTGTCGAATTGGTCGACCGGCGCGGCGATGCCGGCGTCGAGGCCTTTGAAAAGGTCATTCTGGATGCCGAGGAAATCGCCACAAACATGACTTTGTGGGAAAACCGCTGGGGCTGGCGCAACATGGTGGACGAACACGGCGACAAGATCAGCCATCGCCTGCGCAAGGGGTTGGAAAAGGCCGAGGCCATGGCGCCGTCGGATTACGAGGCCCTGCTTGACCGCCGGGCGGCGGCCCAGGCGGCGCATCAACATGCGACGTCGCTGGCCGATTGCGCGATCACGCTGTCCTGTCCGGGGCCGGCGCCGCTGTGGGATGCATCCGCGGCCGATGCGGATGACGTCCGCCGCCCCACGGGGGATGCGATCTTCAATTACCCGTCGTCCATGCTGTTCGCCCCCGTCGTGACCATCCCGATGATGGCTGTCGGCGGCATGCCTGTCGGGATGCAGCTGATGGGCCGGCCCGGTGACGACGCCAAGGTCACCGGTTTGGCGCGGTGGATTCAGGAGAATGTGGAACCGGCGGTCAGCGAGTAGAACGTTGGAGGGCCCTAGTCCGGCAGGATGATCGTGCCGGCGCCGTGTTCCGTGAACAGTTCGACCAGGACCGCGTGTGCCACCCGGCCGTCGGAGATGACGGCGCCGCCGACTCCGGCCAGGACCGCGTCGATGCAGGTTTCGACCTTGGGGATCATGCCGCCGGAAATGGTCCCGTCGGCAATCGCCTTGCGCGCATCGGACACCTTCAGTTCGGGAATCAGAGTGCCGTTGCCGTCGAGCACGCCGGACACGTCGGTCAGCATGATCAGGCGCTTGGCATGGGTGGCGCCCGCGATGGCGCCCGCCGCCGTGTCGGCGTTGATGTTCAGGGTCTCGCCCTTGGGGCCGACGCCGATCGGGGCGATGACCGGGGTGATGTCCGATTCCTCGAAGGCTTCCAGCACGTGAGGATTGATTTCCCGGGGCTCGCCGACCAGGCCGAGGTCCAAGATTCGCTCTATATTCGATTCCGGGTCTTTCTTCGTGCGCCGCAGCTTGTCGGCCATGATCAGGTTGCCGTCCTTGCCGCACAGGCCCACGGCCATGCCGCCGGCGGCGTTGATGCGGGTGACGATTTCCTTGTTGATGGACCCGGCCAGGACCATTTCGACGACCTTCACCGTGTCCTCGTCGGTCACGCGCAGACCGTCCACGAACTTGCTTTCGATGGCGAGGCGCTCCAGCATGGCGCCGATCTGCGGCCCGCCGCCGTGGACGACGACCGGGTTGCTGCCGCATTGGCGCAGCAGGACCACGTCGCGGGCGAACACGTTGGCCATTTCCTCGTCGCCCATGGCATGGCCGCCGTACTTGATGACCACGGTCTGGCCTGAATATCGGCGCATGTAGGGCAGTGCTTCGGACAGCACGTTGGCCTGGTTCAGCCATTTATCGGCGATGGAGCGTTTCTTGTCGTCAGTCATGGGGCGCGAACCTAATGCATTATCCGGAGTATTTGAAGCGTCCGTAACGGTTTAGACCGCATCGGCGGGCAATGCCAGCGCCGCCAGTTCGGCGCGCAGTTCTTCGATGCCGCGGCTTTTGAAAGAGCTTGTCCGCATGATCACCGGATGGGCGGCCGTATGCTTGGCCAATTCCTTTTCCGTCTGCGCGACCAGCTTGTCCAGGTCGTCGGTCTTCACCTTGTCGCACTTGGTCAGGATGATCTGATAGACCTGGGCGGCGGCATCGAGCATGGCCATGACGTCGCGGTCGGTCGCCTTCAGCCCGTGGCGCGCGTCGATCAGCACGCAGGTCCGGCGCAGTTCCTGGCGGCCCTTGAGATATGAATTGACCAGCTTGGTCCAGTTCTTGACCTCGCCCTTGGGCGCCTTGGCATAGCCGTAGCCCGGCAGGTCGGCCAGCATCAGGCGCTTGCCGAGATCGAAGAAGTTGATCTGCTGCGTGCGGCCCGGCGTGTTTGATGTGCGCGCCAAATCCTTGCGTCCGGTCAGGGCGTTGATCAGCGACGACTTGCCGACGTTGGATCGCCCGGCGAAGGCGATTTCCGGCAACGGGCTGTCCGGCACCTGGGCCAGGCTGGCCGCGCCCAGAAGAAACGTCGCTTCCTTGGCGAACAGAAGCCGCCCGTTTTCCAACAGGATCGCGTCGGCCTCGGCCCCGGAATCCACGCCGGGCGTAATGTCTCCCGGCTCTGTCATGGATCGGTGCTCCTTAACGTGCGGGGATCAGGCCTTGACGCCCATCTTGCGCATGATGACCCATTGCTGGGCGATGGACAGCAGGTTGTTCCAGGTCCAGTAGATCACCAGGCCGGCCGGGAAACTGGCCAGCAGGAAGGTGAACACCACGGGCAGGAACATCATGATCTTGGCCTGGGTCGGGTCCGTCGGCTGCGGGTTCAGCTTCTGCTGCAGGTACATGGAAATGCCCATCAGCAGCGGCCACACGCCAAGGTGCAGAATGTCGGGCGGGTTCCAGGCGATGGCGCCGAACAGGGTGAAGAGGTTCGTGGGATCGGGCGCCGACAGATCCTGAATCCAGCCGTAGAACGGGGCGTGGCGCATTTCGATGGTCACGAACAGCACCTTGTAGAGCGCGAAGAACACGGGAATCTGCAACAAGATCGGCAGGCAGCCAGACGCGGGGTTGGTGCCCTCGCGCTTGTACAGCGCCATCATTTCCTCGTTCAGCTTCATCTTGTCGTCGCCGTAACGCTCGCGCAGCTTGACCATCTCCGGCTGCAACTCCTTCATCTTGCTCATGCTCTCGTAGGACTTGTTGGCAAGGGGGAAGAAGGCGAGCTTGATGCCCACGGTCAGCAGCAGAATGGCGAGGCCCAGGTTGCCGACGTGCACTTCCAGCCACAGCAGGCCGTAGAAGATCGGCCGCGTCAGGAAGTAGAACCAGCCCCAGTCGATGGCCAGGTCGAAACGCTCGATGCCGAGGCTTTCCTCGTAACCGTCGAGAATTCTGACCTGCTTGGCGCCAGCGAACAGCCGGTTTTCCGCGCTATTGGTGGCGCCGGGCGCGATCGTCACGCCGGCTCCGAGGAAGTCGACCTGATAGGTATCGACCACGCCGGCCTTGCGGTAGATGTAGCGCTTGGTGACCGCGGCGTCCTTGTTGGGGAGCAGGGCCGTCAGCCAGTATTTGTCGGTGATGCCGATCCAGCCGCCCGTGCCGGTGCTGCTTTCCAGTCCCTTTTCCTGAAGGTCGTCGTAATCGACTTCCGTCAGTTCACCGTTGTTCACGCCCAGCAAACCTTCGTGCAGGATGTAGAAGCCCGAGGTTTCCGGCGTGCCCTGGCGCGACACCAGGCCATAGGGAAACAGTTCGACCGCCACCGTGCCGTTGTTGGCCACGGCCTGGGTGATCTTGAACATGAAATTCCGGTCGATCTCGTAGGTGCGCGAGAACACCAGGCCTTGGCCGTTATCCCAGGTCAGGGTGACCGGGGTATCCGGGGTCAGGGTGCGGGAGGATGCCGTCCATACCGTATCCGCATCGGGCACCTTGGCGGTCTTTCCGCCGTTCTTGGTGGCGGCCGCGGTCCAACCGAACTCCGCGAAGTAGGCGTTGTTGACGCCGCGCGGATTCAACAGGGTGATCGGCTTGCTGTTCTTGTCCAGGGTTTCGAAAAAGTCGGCCAGGATCAGGTCGTCGATGCGCCCGCCCTTGAGCGTGATCGAGCCCTTCAGGCGCGGGGTCTCGATGGCGACGCGGGGCGTGGCGGCCAGAACCTGAGCGCGGCTCGCCTGGGGCGACATCTCGGGCGCCTTCCCGACGCCCGGGGCCTGCGGCGGGACGGCCAAGCCGTCGCCCGGGACGGCGGGGGCTTGGCCCGCGGCCGGCGCGGGGGCTTGGCCCGGCTGCGCGGTCGCGGCGGTCTCGGCGACCTGCGGCGGCGGGGTGGTGTTCTTGAAATACAGTTCGAAGCCCAACAGAACGGCCACCGAAAGGACCACGGCCAGGATCAGGTTTTTGTTTTCGATCATTCGTTTTAGGACCCGTGCGGTTGGGGAAGAGAATTGGGGTGATCGGCGTGGGCATGATGCCCATCGCCGTGGCCTGGACAGCCAGCGGACGGCACCGGATCGACGCCGCCCCGGTTCCAGGGATTACAACGCAAGACGCGCCGAACGGAAAGGCCCAACCCGCGAACGAAACCGTGGGCCGCGAAGGCGTCCCGCGCGTATTCGGAACAAGTCGGGTAAAAGCGGCAGGATGCCGGTGCCAGAGGCGACAGGAAAAGCTGATAGCCCCGGATCAGGGCGCGGGCGAGGCGGGCCGGAAGGGCGGCAATCGTCGGCGCCGTCATCTCAAATCTCCGCTTTCCCCCGGCGATCCCGGCCGTTGCGGCCGTTTCCGCCTCCGTTCTTGCGCGTGCCGACCCGTTCCAGGGCCGTGCGCAGGTCGCCGATCAGCGCCGGAAAGGCCCGGTCCAGGGTGCCCTGACGCCCGATCAGGACATAGTCATGCCCCGCTTTGGCGCAATCGGGCAAGACCTGTTCGGCGGCGGCCTTCAGACGCCGGCGCGCGCGATTGCGCACGACGGCATTACCGACCTTGCGGGTCACGGTGAACCCGGCCCGGAAATCCGGTCCGGCGGTGTCCGTGTCTCCGTTGCCGAATGCGGTGCGGTCGAAGGCCTGCAGCACCAATCCGGGTGCTGCCCACTTATGTCCTTTCCGCGCCACCTTGAGAAAGTCGGCACGGCGTTTCAGCCTCGGCACCGTGGGTGACATGGCGGCTCGCCTCCGACCGGCTTGCGGGAACAGGCGCTGTTAAGCGGACAGGCGCTTGCGGCCTTTGGCACGCCGCGCCGCCAGCACACGCCGGCCGCCCGGGGTCGCCATACGGCTACGGAAACCGTGGCGGCGCTTGCGAATAAGCCTGCTCGGCTGATAGGTGCGTTTCACGCGACGTCTCCTTAGAAAAATGAGTGCGCTTTTTAAGGCCTTGGTTCCATGAAGTCAACGGGCCTGGGTGGTTTGTCCGTAATCGCGCAAAAAGCCCGGATTTCCGGGGGGCTCACTTGGCGTTCACGGTCAATTGACCCTGGCGTGAGGCGCATTCGCTTGTGCCTTTTGGTACCCGGAGGATAGAAACCGAGATGCCGTCGGCGTTCGCGGCCCCCATTCATGAACAAGGTTACAGACATGCGCAAGGCGCTCGATCACGACGGACAGACCGCCGCCGACACGGCCGACAGCCCTAAATCCGGGCGGTTTTCCGTGAAACGGTTGATTCCCATCCTGGTCCTGGTCCTTGCAACGGTGCTGTTCTTCGTCTTCGACCTGCACACCTATGTGTCGCTTGACGCCCTCAAGACCCACCGCACGGCGGTGCTCGACTATTACGCCGCCCATCAGGCGCTGACGGCGCTGTTGTTCGGTGCTGCCTATACGGTGGTGGTCGCGCTGTCGATCCCGGGCGCCATCTGGATGACCCTGCTGGCCGGTTTCGTGTTCGGCACGGCGGCCGGGGCGGCGATCGTCGTGGTCGCGGCGACCTTGGGCTCGTTGATCGTATTCTTGGCCGCGCGCTATGCCATCGGCGACCTATTATACAAGAAGGCCGGCCCCTTCGTGCGGCGCATGGAGGAAGGCTTCCGCAAGAATGCCTTTTCCTACCTGATGTTCCTGCGTCTGGTGCCGGTGTTTCCGTTCTGGCTGGTCAATCTGGTGCCGGCCTTCCTCAATGTCGGGGCCGTGGCCTTTGTGGTCGCGACGATCCTCGGCATCGCGCCGGCGACCTTCGTGTTCGCAAGCGTCGGCAGCGGCCTCGGCGCCGTGCTTGACCAGGGCGGTACGCCGGATCTGACCATCGTGTTCGAACCGCACATCATGGGCCCGCTGCTGGGCCTGGCCGTGCTGGCCCTGATCCCGGTATTCCTGCGCCGGATCAAGGAACGCCGCGGAGGTGCGTCGTGAACAACCCGCAGCCAACCCGCATCGACACGGACATCTGCATCATCGGCGCCGGGTCGGGCGGCCTGTCCGTCGCCGCCGGGGCGTCACAGATGGGGGCCCGCGTCGTGCTGATCGAGAAGGGCGAAATGGGCGGTGACTGCCTGAATTACGGCTGCGTGCCGTCCAAAGCCCTGTTGGCCGCCGGCCATGCGGCCGAGAACGTCCGTCAGGCGGGGCGGTTCGGTGTCAAGGCGACCCTGGACGGGGTCGACGGCAAGGCCGTCTACGGCCATGTCGAGGGCGTGATCGACGCGATCCGGCCGATGGATTCCCAGGAACGCTTCGAAGGCCTGGGCGTGACCGTGATCCGCGAACACGGACGCTTCACCGGCCCGGACCGGGTGCAGGCGGGGGCCACGGAAATCCGCGCCAAACGCTTCGTCGTCGCCACGGGCTCGTCGGCTGCCGTACCCCCCATTCCGGGCCTGGACGGGGTCGACTTCCTGACCAACGAAAGCGTGTTCGACCGCGACAACCTGCCCGACCACCTGATCGTTATCGGCGGCGGGCCGATCGGCGTCGAAATGGCCCAGGCCCATGCCCAGTTGGGCTGCAAGGTCACGCTGCTGGAAATGTTTTCCATCATGGCCAACGACGATTCCGAACTGGTCGACGTTGTGCGCCGCGGCCTGGTCGCCGGCGGCATCGACATCCGCGAAGGGATCAAGATCGCGGGCGTTGAAAAGACGGATAGGGGCGTCGCCGTGACCATCGAAGACGGCGGCGAAACCCGGCGCATCGAAGGCAGCCACCTGCTGGTCGCCGCCGGGCGGCGGGCCAGTGTCGCGGGCCTGGATCTGGAAAAGGCCGGGATCGACCACACGCCCAAGGGCATCAAGGTCGATGCCCGCCTGCGCAGCACCAACAAGAAGGTCTTCGCCATCGGCGATGTCGCGGGCGGACTGCAGTTCACCCATGTCGCCGGCTATCACGCCGGCGTGGTCATCAAGAACGCCCTGTTCCGCATTCCGGCCAAGGCCGATCATTCGACCGTGCCTTGGGTGACTTATACCTCGCCGGAACTGGCCCAGGTCGGATTGACGGAAAAGAAGGCGCGCGACGCGGGCATCGAATTCAACGTCCTGCGCTGGCCCTTTCACGAGAACGACCGCGCCCAGGCGGAACGCGAGACCGAGGGGCTGATCAAGGTCATCATCACGCCCAAGGGAAAAATTCTCGGCTGCGGCATCGCCGGACACCAAGCGGGGGAACACATTCAGCTTTGGGTGCTGGCCCTGGCCAAGGGCATGAAGGTGGGCGACCTGGCGACCATCATCCTGCCTTATCCGACCCTGGGCGAGGTCTCGAAACGCGCCGCTGGCAGCTATTTCACGCCCAAACTATTTACGGACCGCACCCGGGCCATTGTCCGCTTCCTCTTGAAGCTTTGGTGACTGGCCGCTTAACCTCACATATGTCCGATCTCAACCCGCTCCTGCCCAAGGCCCACCAAAGCCTGTCCGCGCGTCTTCTCGTGCTGACGGTGGTGTTCGTCATGCTGGCCGAGTTGTTCATCTACACGCCGTCGGTCGCGCGCTTCCGCAAGAATTATCTTGAGGAACGCATCGTGCGCGCGCACCTGGCGACGCTCGCCATCGAGAACATGCCCGAGCAGGCCGCCGACGATGATTTGGGCCGCACGCTTTTGAAGACCACGGACACCTATGCCATCGCACTGCGCCAGCACGACCAGCGCATCCTGATCGCCGGCGGCGAGATGCCGCCCCGTGTCGATGCGGTCTACGACCTGCGGATGAGCGGATTTCCCGGTTGGATCGAAGACGCCTTCGTGACCTTGGCGCAGACGGAAAACCGCATCCTCCGCATCATCGGCGAAACGCCCAAGCGGCCCGGCGTGCAGGTTGAAATCTATATCGATGAAGCCCCCATGCGGGACGAGATGCTGGCCTTCTCACATCGCATTTTCCAATTGTCGCTGGCGATCTCCCTGTTCACGGCTGGGCTGCTCTACATCAGTCTGATGCTGATGTTCGTGCGCCCCATGCGCCGCATCACGGCGGGCATGGAAAGGTTTCGCCGGGCCCCCGAGGACGAAACCCGCATCTTCAAACCGTCCGACCGGCCCGACGAAATCGGCATCGCTCAGCGCGAACTGGCGGTCATGCAGCACGAATTGCGCCTGGCCCTGCGGCAAAAGGATCGTCTGGCCATGCTGGGCGCGGCGGTGACCAAGGTGAACCATGACCTGCGCAATTCACTGGCCACGGCGATGCTGATCGGCGACCGCTTGGCGGCCAGTGACGATCCGGATGTGCAGCGCCTGGTGCCGCGCATGTTCCGCGCCATGGACCGGGCCGTGAACCTGTGCGGCCAGACTTTGGATTACGCGTCGGCGACCATGCCGACCCTGAATGCAAAGCGGAACCGTCTGGCCGAAATCGTGCACATGGCGGGTGAGACCCTGACCCAGGAACATCCGGACGGCGGTGGGCAGCCGTTCCAGTGGCGCAACGAGGTGCCGGATAACCTCTGCCTGATGGCCGACGCGGCGCAGATGCTGCGAGTGTTCGAGAACCTGGGACGCAACGCCCGTGAGGCCGGGGCGTCGAGCGTACGCATCACCGCTGCCGAGGACGCGGACTCCCTGATCGTCGAGATCACCGACGACGGCCCCGGCATGCCCGCGCAGGCGACCGAACATCTGTTCCAGCCCTTCGCCGGCTCGGCGCGGGAAGGCGGCACGGGCCTGGGCCTGGTCATCGCGCGGGAAGTCATTCATGCCCATGGTGGCGAGATCGCTCTGGCTGCCACGGGGGCCGAGGGCACGACATTCCGTCTGCGCCTGAAACCGGCGTGATCGCCGTTGCGCCGGGCGCGGCGCCTGTCTAAAGTCCCGACCGGGGCTGGCATCGCAATCTGGTTATTCGTTTAAAGGATTTGCCGACATGTCCGCGCCCAACAAGCAGCCCACCTGGAATCCCGGTCAGTACCTGAAATTCGCGGGCCACCGCATGCGCCCGGCCCTCGACCTCATCAACCGCATCGCCCTTGATGATCCCTCGGTGGTCTATGACCTGGGCTGCGGGCCCGGCAATGTGACGCCGTTTCTCAAAGGCCGCTGGCCGAACGCGCGCCATGTCGGCGTCGATTCATCGCAAGAAATGCTGGCCAAGGCGCGGGCCGAACATCCGGACGGCGACTGGCTGCACGCCGATGCTGCGACCTGGGCGCCGGACGCCCCGGCGGACCTGATCTATTCCAACGCCGCCCTGCAATGGATCGACAACCACGCGGCCCTGTTCCCGCGCCTGATGAATCAACTGTCGCCGGGCGGGGTGCTGGCCGTGCAAATGCCCCATAACCATGCGGCACCCTCGCACATGGGCATGCGCCAGGTTGTCGAGGATGGCCCCTGGCGGGCCAAGCTGGAGCCGGTGCTGCGCGAATTTCCGGTCCACGACCCGGATGCCTATTACGATTACATCGCGCCCCATGCGGGCAGCCTGGACATCTGGGAAACGGTTTATACCCAGGTCATGGAAGGCGACAATCCCGTCGCCGAATGGACCAAGGGCTCGGCCCTCAAGCCGCTGTTGGACGCGCTGACCGACCCGGATGAAAACGCCGAATTCTTCGCGACCTATTCGAAAGCGATGCAGGCGGCCTATCCCAAGCGCGCCGACGGCAAGACCCTGTTCCATTTCCGCCGGCTGTTCATCATCGCGGTGAAATAACGCTCAGGGCTGGGTCTTACGGCATGTCCGGGGCGATACACCGGGTGCGGTCACGCGCACCTCGCCTTGGTGTTCCCAGGCTTCGGCCCCACCGTCCGAATACCGCGCCCCCGATCCCGATATTACGCGAGCCAGGATGCGGGCCGGTTGATCCGTCTCCGTGATCTTCACGAAGTCACCGGCCCAGGCCAGGGCCAGTCGTGACCCGTCGGTGCAGGCATAAGCCTGCGGTGCCGGGAAGGACACTCGGCTCTCGTCCCCCGCGTCGCCCAGAACGATGCCCTCGCGCCGCCGGTCGGCGCCGCCGGTCAGGCCGCCCTGTGTGCGCAAAATCCCCTGCAGGCCGCTGATCATGCGCCCGACCTCGACTTGATGGCCCATGCCCTTCAATTCGGCGATGGCCGGGATCAGTTCCTCCTCGACCTCCGTGGCCCCCCCCCGGTTCATGACATGGGGCAGGTCCACCGCCGCCTGCATGTCCAGGTTCCAGGCCAGCACGCCCAACACGGCGCGTGCCGTATAGCCGATGATGCGCGACCCGCCGGGCGAGCCCACGGCCATTTTGAACCGGCCGTCCCTGTCCAGCACGATGGTCGGCGACATGCTGGAGCGTGGCCGTTTGCCGGGGGCGACCCGGTTGGGTGCCGGTTTGCCCCGCCATTCGGGACGAAAGGAAAAATCCGTCAGCTGGTTGTTGAGAAGAAACCCCCGGACCATCAGGCGCGACCCGAAGGCGCTTTCCACGGTGGTGGTGAAGGAAATCGCATTTCCGAACCGGTCGACGATGCTCATATGCGCCGTCGACAGGCCCTTGAGCGGATCGCCCGGCCCGCGGTAAGCCGCCTCGGCCCCCGGCGGATGGCCCGGGTCGATCAGACCGTCCATGGCCTTATGGGGATCGATCAGCGTCGCCCGCTCGGCGAGATAACCCGGATCGACCATGCCCTTGATCGGCACCGGCACGGCATCGCTGTCGCCGACATAGCCGGCGCGGTCGGCGAAGGCCAGGCGTTCGGCCTCGGCGATCAGATGCAACGCCCGGGGACTGTTGGGACCTGTTCCGGCGAGGGAAAAATGATCGAGCATGCCCAAGGTCTGCGCCACGGCGAGCCCGCCTGACGACGGCGGCCCCATGCCGCAGACGTTGTAACCGCGATAGGGGGCGCAGACGGCGGGGCGTTTCTTGGCTTGGTAGGACGATATGTCGGCCAGGGTCATCACGGCGGGATGAATGGGCGCGTTGGTCACGGCGTCGGCGATGGCGCGGGCGAGATCCCCGGAATAGAAGGCATCGGCCCCCTTTTCCGCGATCCGTTCCAGGGTATCGGCCAGGTCCGGATTCTTCAGGATCGTGCCGGCGGGCTTGGGCGCGTCGCCGTCAAAGAAATAGGCCTTGGTTGCGGGAACCTTGCGCAGGTGCCGATCGCCCGTGATCTGTCGCGCCAGCCGGTCGGAAATCGGGAAGCCTTCCCGCGCCAAGCGGATCGCCGGCTGGAACAGCCGCGCCCAGGGCAGGCGGCCATGATCCCGGTGCGCCATTTCCAGCATGCGGATGGCGCCCGGCACGCCCACGGCGCGGCCGCCCAGGATGGCGTCACGGTAGGGAATGGGGCCGCCCCGGGCGTCGAGGAACATGTCTTCCCGGGCGGACGCCGGGGCGGTTTCCCGCCCATCGTAGGTTTCTATGGCATTCGTCTTGCCGTCGAAGCGGACCAGAAAACCGCCGCCGCCGATGCCCGACGACTGCGGTTCGACCAGGGTCATCACCATTTGCGCCGCGATGGCCGCGTCCACGGCGCCGCCGCCTTCGTTGAGCATGTCGAGCGCCGCGCGGGCGGCCAGCGGATGGCTGACCGAAACGGCATGACTGCGGTAGGTCTGGCCGATCCAAGGCCGGGTGGGGTCGGGGGCCGTCGGCGGTGGAGCGGCGGCGCAGCCGGCCAGCAAGAAAATCAGGGAAAATGCGGAAAAGCGGGAAAATTGGTGCATGACGTTCTACATGTAACCCACGGGCGCCGGGCGGTCCATCGCCGCTATTTGACCGGCTGCGCCGGTCTGTTAAAGTCCCGCGCTCCTTCCCAAACAACCTTGCCGAGGCAGGCATGGCACGCATCACCGTCGAAGATATCAAGTCCCGTAAAGTGGCCAAAGGCGCGGCGCCCATCGTGTCGCTGACGGCCTATACCCAACCCATGGCCAAGTTCCTGGATCCGCATTGCGATTTCCTGCTGGTCGGGGATTCCCTCGCCATGGTCGTCTACGGCCTGGAAACCACGCGCGGGGTAACCATCGAGATCATGTGCGCCCACGGCCGCGCCGTGACACGGGGGGCGAAACAGGCCCTGGTCGTGGTCGATCTGCCCCAGGGCACGTATGAGGATTCCACGGCCCAGGCCGTCGCTTCGGCCAAGCGCGTGATCGACGAGACCGAAGCCCAGGCGGTAAAGCTGGAAGGCGGCGTCGAAATGGCCGACACGGTGGCCGCCATCGTCGCGTCGGGCGTGCCGGTGCTGGGCCATGTCGGTCTGTTGCCGCAAAAGGCGGAACATCGGGGCGCCTTCAAAATTCAGGGCCGCGACGACGAGGGGGCCAAGAAGGTCATCGCCGATGCCATGGCGATCGACGCCGCCGGTGCTTTCGCCATGGTCGTTGAGGGCACGGTCGAGCCCGTGGCGCGGGAACTGACGGAAAAAGTGTCGATCCCGACCATCGGCATCGGTGCTTCGCCCGCCTGTGACGGGCAGATCCTGGTGACGGAGGATATGTTGGGCCTGTTCGCCGATTTCACGCCGAAGTTCGTGCGCAAATACGCCAAACTGGGCGACGCCATCGAACTGGCGGTCAAGGAATACGCAAAGGACGTGCGCACGGGCGCCTTCCCGGGGCTGGAACATTGCTTCGGGGTTGAAAAGAAGTAGGGCCATGGGCGCGGCATTCCCGCTCGACACCGTTCGCACCATATCCTCCCTGCGTGCCCGGGTTCAGGACTGGCGGGGGGCGGGACAGCGCATCGGCCTGGTGCCCACCATGGGCGCGCTGCACGCGGGCCATGTGTCGCTGGTCAAGAATTCGGTCGCCCGCTGCGACAAGACCGTGGTCACCCTGTTCGTCAATCCGACCCAGTTCGGGCCCAAGGAAGATTTCTCCGTTTATCCCCGCGATGAAGCCCGCGACGCGGCCCTGGTTGCCGCCGAGGGGGCGGATCTTCTGTTCGCCCCCGGCGTGGACGAAGTCTATCCCGGCGGCCATTCGACCAAGGTTCATGTTGGCGGGCTGGGTGATGTGCTGGAGGGCGAACATCGCCCCGGCTTCTTCACCGGGGTCGCCACGGTGGTCACCAAGCTTTTGCTGCAAGCCCTGCCCGACGAGGCGTTCTTTGGGGAAAAGGATTACCAGCAGCTTCAGGTCATCAAGAAGCTGATCCGCGATCTGGATATTCCGGTCACCGCGACGGGGGTTCAGACCGTGCGCGAGGCCGACGGTCTGGCTCTGTCGTCGCGCAACGCCTACCTGACCCCGACCGAACGCGCCATCGCACCGGTGCTGCACGGCACCCTGGCCCAGGTCGCCGAACAGGTCGGCCGTGGTGAGAATCCGCGGGCTCAGGAAGAATGGGCCCGGGGGCAACTGGAACGGGCCGGTTTCTGGCAGGTCGATTACGTCACCGTGCGCGATGCCGTGACCCTGGACGAAGTGCCGGACGCATCGCGACCCGCCCGGGTCCTGGCCGCCGCCTGGTTGGGCAAGGCGCGGTTGATCGATAACGTGGCGGTCTAGGCCTCATCCACCTCGGCGACAAAGCCGAACTGATAGCCGGAGATGATCTGCCGCACGCCGCCCCCTTCGCCCCACAGGGGCAGGTGGACGACTTCGTAGGGGACATGCTCCTGGCCCGGGATGGTGGCGATATAACCGCGGACCATTTCCGGTTCGCCCGTTCGGGTGACGCGGACGTAACGCTGATGGACGGCGTCACGCATGCTCGCGGGCTCGTAGCTGCTGACCCGCTTGTTGGTCCCCTCGAAACCAAGAGCGTCAGTCAGGCCGGTGCCCCAGAACCGGTTGCGGAAATCCGTGCCGCCATCAATCACGTCCTTGACGGCCAGGAAGGTGGCGATCTTGTAAAGGTCCATCAGGCGGACCTGGGCCCACTCGGGGTGTCCGTTGTTACGCGCCGCCAGACCCTGCCAGTAGTGGATCAGGCGCAGGCATACGGGCGATCGGCACTGCGCGATATCGCCTTCCTGTCGGGCGCCGGGCAACCCGGCCTTCCCTGAAAGCTGATCCGTGGAACTCTCTATCATTCAATAACTATAGTGTTTTCCCTATCCAGCCGATAGATGGACCAATGGACAGGTTGTCCCAGGCTGCCTAGCCGGGTGTGCAGGCGTAGGGCCAGGTAATGCGGGCCCCGGCCGTCGCCGTCGGCGTCCATGTCGCCCATGACCTTGGCGGCCTTGTCCTGCGCCGTGGCGGTGTGCGCCAGTAACGACAGCATTCCCGCGATCAGGGCGGTCCCCATAAACAACGTCGCATGGCGGGCCTTCCTTGAAATTCGGGACGGCGTTACTGCCCGTACCGGGCGACGGTCAGGCCGTCCATGGAAATTTCCGGCGGCCGGTTCAGCACCAGATCGGCGGCCAAACGTCCCGACCCGCAGGACATGGTCCAGCCCAGGGTGCCATGGCCCGAATTGATGAACAGGTTGTCATAGACCGTCGGCCCGATGATTGGCGTGCCATCCGGCGTCATGGGGCGCAGACCTGTCCAGCCCTCGGCCTTTGAGACATTGCCGCCCCGGGGGAACAGGTCCGTGACGACGTGGCGCACGGTATCCGTGGCGTGTGACCCCAGGTCTTTGTTGTAGCCGATGATCTCTGCCTGGCCAGCGACCCGGATGCGGTCGCCCAGGCGGGTGATCGCGACCTTATGGGTTTCGTCCATGATGGTCGATCGGGGGGCGGCGTCCGCATCGGTGACGGGCAGGGTGATGGAATAACCCTTGATCGGATAGATCGGCACCTTGATGCCGACGGATTTCAGGACAATCGGCGCGTAGGGGCCGAGGGCGCAGACGTAGCGGTCGGCGACCTCGCGACCAGTCGTGGTGTCGACGCCGGCGATCCGCATGCGGTCCGGGGCAAGGCCTTCGATGGTTACCCCATAGCGGAAGGTCACGCCCAGTTTTTCGGCTTCTTTCGCAAGCGCCAGGGTGAACATGCGGCAATCACCGGTGCGGTCGGCGGTCATGCGCAGGCCGCCGACGAACTTGTCCGCGACATGGGCCAGGCCCGGTTCGGCGGCGATACAGCCGTCGCGATCAAGAATTTCGAAGGGCGAGCCGAATTCAGCCAGAACCTCCTGATCGGCGGCGGAGGCCTTGACCTGCTTGTCCGTGCGGAACAGCTGCAGGGTGCCCATCTCGCGTTGATCGAATTGCAGGTCCGGCAGGTCGGCCATCAGATCGGTCAGCGCGTCGCGGCTATAGTTGGAGACGCGAACCATGCGGCTTTTGTTGATCCGGTAGTCGCTTGCGTTGCAGTTTTGCAGCAGACGCAGGCACCAGGTCCACATGGTCGGACTGATCAGCGGATGCAGGATCAGGGGCCGGTATTTCATCAGGATCCACTTGATGGCCTTCAGCGGTACCCCCGGCGCCGCCCAGGGCGAGGTCATGCCGTAGGACAGTTCGCCCGCATTGGCGAAACTGGTTTCCATCCCGGGGCCGGGCTGGCGGTCGAGCACCAAAACCTCCGCCCCCTGCTTGGCCAGATAGTAGGCTGTGGTGACGCCGATGACACCGGCACCTAGGACGATGACCTTCATGGTGATGACCCCTGCCTCTACCGTTCAAACACGATGATTAGCCGCCGCCGTTCGGACATCATACGGCCAACGCTATTGTTTTTCCGGCACCAGGTCCACCGGCGAGTCAGGGGATCAGGTGTAATGGGCGGCGATGGCGCGGCGCATGACCAGGCACAAGGGCAGCGGCAGCAGGATGGTCGCGGCCATGGCCAGCATGGCCGTGGTCAGGCCGTAGGTATCGCCGACGACGCCGAAGGCCATGGGGCCCAGGATCATCGAGGCCGTGGCGATGGAATAGATCACCGCGAACCCGCGCGCCTGGCGTTGCGGTTCGATCAGGTCGCCGACGGCGCCGTAGGTGACGGACGAACTGCCCTGCAGCACCATGCCCAATACCGGCAACAGGAAATAGGCCGGCAGCGTCGGCAGCAGTAGAACGGCGACGATGCCCAGGGCGGTGAAGATCTCGACCAGCACCAGGGAGCGGACGGCGCCCAGTTTTTCCGCCAGGAAGCCGCAGCCGAACTTGCCGAAGGCACCGCCGGCAAGGGTCAGCACCACGGCGAAGGCGCCGAGTGCTGTCGGCAACTCCTTTTCGATCATCAGGAAGGCGACGAAGGTCAGGAACCCGCCCTGCACCACCGTATCCAGCAGCACGATGGCGCAAAGTGCGGCGAAAGCCCCCCTGTCGCGGATGCCCCAGCCGCCCAGCAGACCCGGGCTGTCGGTCCCTTCGGCGGGTTTCGGGGCCATGCCCGCGTCGGCGCGGCCAAGCACGGCGAAGACGATCAGCCCCGCCGCCATGGTGGCGGCGCCGAAGGCCAGTGTCATGTTCTGCCAGGTGATGCCCGCGCCGATCGACAGGGTAAACAGACCGGCGAAGGTCAGTTTGCCCACGTCGCCGAAGGAATTGTAGGTGCCCAGCGCCGCGCGCCGGCCCTGGTTGCCGAACACGGTGCTGACCAGGGTGGAGCATAACGTGTGCTGGAACCCGCCGCCGATCCCGGCGAACAGAAGGACGACGACCACAGCCGTGAAACCGTCGGCCCAGGCCAGGGCGATATAGCCCGCCCCCGCGGCCAGCAGGCCGAAAGCGATGGGAATGCGTTCGCCGATGCGTTCCGACAGCATACCCGACGGCAGCTCGAAGGCCGTCATGGCGGCGCGGTTGGCGGCGCGGATGATGCCGACCTGGGCATAAGTCAGGCCGAACGACTGCGCCAGCACGGGCAGCAGGACATAGAGCAGGTCGGTCAGGCCGTCCTGCAGGCTGTGCGCCGCGCAGCAGGAGGCCAGGGTCGCGCGGCGGCGGGTCTTTTCCTTAATTTCCATGGGGGGGAAGGTCCACACGCGCGACGATGTCCTTGAGGTCGTCCGACGGCGCCGGATAGCGGTCCATGACGCGGGGGTCGTGGCCGGGGATCACATGCTCCGGGCTGTCTGCCAAACGCGCGACCTTTCGGTGGCCTTCCAGCATGTCGCCGATATGCACCACCGTGGGATAGGGGTTGCGGTCCAGCCAATTGGCGTAGAGATGCATGGCGTCCGATGCCAGCACGACCCAGCCGCGTTGCGTCCAGGCGCGCACGAACATCATGCCCTGGGTATGGCCGCCGACGTGATGCAGGGTCAGGCCGGGAAACAGGTCCGTATCGCCGTCGTGGAATTCGACCCGGTCCTTGTACAACTCGCGCACGATGCCGCAGACGTCTTCGATATCGTAGCTGTGGCGCAGCACGGGATAGCGCATATAGCGTCCCGTCATATGCGCCATTTCCTGGTCCTGAATATGGAAGGTCGCCTTGGGAAAGCGGTCCAGATTGCCGCCGTGGTCGTAATGCATATGGGTGATGACCACATCCGTGACCTCGGCCGCATCAATGCCGACCAGGTTCAGACTGTCCACCGGGCAGCGGTGCCAGCCGCGGCCACGGCTTTCGGCGGCTTCCTTGGTGAAGCCCGTGTCGACGACGACCGTGTGGTTCTGCGACACGCAGGCCCAGACGTAATAGTCGATGGGATAGGGGGCGTCATGGGGGTCGGGCGGCTGCATGAAGTTGCGCGCGGCCGTGCGCGCATGTGTTCCGTACTTGATGGCGTACAGCTTGTAGGCTTCGGTCATGATCGGTCCGATCACGCCGGTATCGGCTTCGACGGGGCGACGTCGACCCGCACGACGATGCCGGCCAGATCGTCACTGGGGGCCGGATACATTTCCATCACCAGGGGGTCGTGGCCCGGTACCACGTGGTCCGGGCTGTCGGCCAGGCGGGCGACCTTTCGGTGGCCTTCCAGCATGTCGCCGATATGCAGGACCGTGGGGAACGGATTCTTGTGCCGCCAGTTGGCGAACAGATGCATGGCGTCCGACGCCAACACGACCCAGCCGCGTTCGGTCCAGGCGCGCACGAACTGCATGCCCTGGGTATGGCCGCCGACATGGAGCAGGGTCAGGCCGGGGAACAATTCCTCGTCGCCGTCGTGGAATTCGACCCGGTCCTTGTACAACTCGCGCAGCAGCAGGCAGACATCATCCACGTCGAAGGAATTGCGCAGCACCGGATAGCGCATGTAGCGCCCGGTGATATAGGACATTTCCCGGTCCTGGATGTGAAAGGTCGCCTTGGGGAACTTGTCGAAATTGCCGCCGTGGTCATAGTGCATATGGGTGATGACCACGTCCGTGACTTCGGCCGGGTCGACGCCGATCAGCTTCAGGCTTTCCACCGGACAGCGGAACATGGTGCGCCCGCGCCCGCAGCCCGATTTTTCGTTGAAGCCGGTGTCGATGATCACGGTGCGGTTTTCCGACACGCAGGCCCAGACGAAATAGTCGATGGGATAGGGTGCATCATGGGGGTCGGGCGGCTGCATGAAGTTCTGGGACTGGGGCCGCGGGTCGTGAGTGCCGTACTTGATGGCGTACAGCTTGTAAGTCTCGCTGGGGTTGGTCATTTTTTGATGTCTCCTCTTGGCGAGAAGCCTAAGCCGGGTCCCTGGCCCCCGCAAGTCCGCCGAACACGGCGCATTTGACCCAGGTCAATAGGCGGCAGGCGGCAGGGGTGTTAGACTGTGGTCATGGAAAGCCAAGAACTTATCGCCGCCATCAACATGGCGCTCACGGAAATGGAAGAACAGCCGGAGGACCTGCACGAGGTTCACCTGCGGCTTCTGGAGCTTCTCAATCAGTTGCGGGCCACGGGGGCGAACCTGCCGTCGGATCTGGTCGAGCTGGAAAAGCAATTGGCGGAGCACGTCGAGGGCGTCAAGCCCAAGGCCTAAGGCCGCCTTATGGCGTTTCCCGGCCGGCCAGCGGCGGGGCATAGGCAAGTGTCCCGTCCCGATCTTCCGTATCCCAGGGAAAATGCACCCAGGTGTCCTGCGCCACCTCGTGAATGAAGATATCCGGCAGGTCGCGGGCGGCGGGCTTGGCGTACAGCGTGACGAACAGGGCGTCCGGCAACAGGTCCCGCGCCGCCCGCGCCGTTGCCCCCGTATCCACCAGATCGTCGACCAGCAGCCAGCCCGCCCCTTTATCAGTGGTGGCGGCGTCCGGCGTCTTGAGCAGCCGCACCCGGCCCTGGGATTTCACGTCATAGCTGGCGATGGCCAAGGTATCGATCAGGCGGATGCCCATTTCGCGGGCCAGGACGGCGGCCGGCACCATGCCGCCCCGAGTGATCGCGACGATGCCCTTCCAGGGGGCGGCCCAGCGGCCGGGGGGCGGTGTGCTCAGCAGGCGGCCGGCAAGGGCACGCGAGTCCGAATGAACTTCGGCCCAGGTGACGATGCGTTCCGGCGGCGAGGGGATTGTCATGCCGGAATATTAACGGGGCTGCCCGTATTTCCCAAGGGCGGAGGTTCCGGATAACAGGGTCACAGAAACGGAAAAACCGGCGCCCACGCTGACGCCGGTTATCCGGATTTGCAGTGAATGTCGTGCTTTAACGAACGTACAAGTGAACTTCGTTTGTCTTGGCGGCGGCCAGGGTTTTGGCGGACACGGCCACCCGCGTCGGCGGCAGGCCCATTTCCACCAGCGACCGCTTGACGTCTTCGGCGTGGCGCTTGGCCTTGTTCGTGTTGATCGCGACGCGCGCGGCCCCACCGGCCGAAGGCGCCACCGCAACCAGGTCGAACACCGCGGCCGGATGGGTTTCAAGGGCGCGGCTGACGGCCGTGTACAGAGCTTGTTGATAGGGCACGTTCGGCCGGTCGAAGCGGATCACGACCAGGGGGCGACGGCCCGACGTGTCGGCGGGGGCGGCAACCTGATTGGCGCTTGGGCCGCGGCCGGTGACGGCGGCGTCAAGCAGCGACGAGCCGAGCGATTCGCCCTGGCGGATGCCGGCCGAAATCTGCACCAGATTGCGCTGTTCGGCACCGATCCAGGTCGACTGGCGGCGCACGTCCTCGGTCACTTCGCGATGCAGGCGGTCGATCAGGACGACGGTCTGGTCGACCTCGTCCTCGAGAATGGCAAGCTGGCGGTGGTCCTCGTCGACGGCGCCGGACACCTTGAAGGCGGCGCGCACGCTTTCCGTCAGGAACGATGCCAGGGTGGAATCCGAGGCCACGCCGGTGGACAGCTTGTTCATCTCGCCGATGTCCTGGCTGAGCCGGTTCAGGTCCTGCTGCGCGGTGTTGAACTGCTGCACGAGAACCGGGTTGCCGCGGGTCGTGCCGACCTGCAGGCGCGATTTAACGGCGGCGATGGTGCCGTGGTACTGCTGCGAGCTTTCGACGATGCGCGAGCGCACGGACTGAAGCTGTTCGTTGTGCTGCAGGATCGAGCTTTGCAGCTTCTGCAACTCATCGCGCAGTTCCTGGACCTTCTTGCCGACGAAGGTTCCGGTCACGTCGCCCGGCGTGACGCCGGTCGGCACGAACTTGGTCGAACCCAGGGCAGGCTGATTGGCCGCCAAAACGGCCGTTTGCTGCGATGCGGCGTCTTGCGCGCTCGCCGTTTGCGGCGAAGCCGCTTCCGGTTGCGCGGTTTCTGTCGTTGTTTTGGCAGAAGGCTCGGATGCGCTCAACGAGGGCCAAAGGTCCTCGTCGAATGAACATGCCCCCGTGAAAATCACGGCCCCCGCCAAAAGAACTCTCAGTTTCGGAAAACCCATCTCGTCCGCGAGCCCTTGGTTCTTCTCCGATAATAAACCGGAGTTGTTTTTAAATCCCCAGCGGGTATGTGCATAAACATACCCCACCCCTCAGTTTCCGGGCGAGTGTACTCAATGGCCCGGAGCACCACAAGTTCCTATTTTAATACGAAGATTCGGCGTTTGACGACCTTTAATCCAGGACGCCTCCTAGCGCTTGCAAACGGAGAAGTGCTGGAGTAGTGTCCGGCTCCTTCCTGACGGGGGCCCTTTGGGGGGTCAGTCACAAGGGCCCGTAGCTCAACTGGATAGAGCGTCTGACTACGGATCAGGAGGTTGGGAGTTCGAATCTTCCCGGGCGCGCCATTTCCCCTTTTTTCCGAAAATAACCGACAAGTTCTTGGAGAAAGGTCCGCTCCCGGCGGGCCCCAGCGATGCTTGTTGGGTTTTCGGTTATTGGACGGGCACGTTCAGGAAGGTCAGCAATACGAAACGGTGGCCCTGGGTCACGGGCAGGACCTCGTGCAGCAGAGAGCATGAGAACACCACCGCGGCGCCTTTTTCCGGGCGGTACAGTTCCGGGCCGTATTCGGGAAAACGTAAATCACCACCTTCGTATTCATCCGTGTTCAGGTTAAGCGTCACCGCGAACTTGCGGTGTTTGGTCGCCGGGCTGGTGTCGTCGCGATGGACGGTGAAAAACCCGGCCTTCTCGGCCTTGTAGCAGCCGATCTTGAAGGTCTCGACCGTATAGCCTTCGAAATGGAAGGCTTTCGACACCTCGGGCACCAGACGCGGCATCAGCCGATCCAGCAGCTTCTGCTCCAGGGCCTTGTCGCGCATGTAATAGTCTTCGCGCCGCTTGGTCGTCGGCACCACCTGCACGCCGCCGCCGGCCGACGATCCCACGGCGACCGTGCCGTCGTCGCGCGGGCCGTTGTGCCACAGGCCGATCAACCAGGCGCAGTCCTCAGGCTCCAACGCACGGGGAACAAGCAGTGCCGGCGCCGCCCGTTGAACCACGGCCTGGTCGCGGCCGTGCCGGGCCTGGGTCAGCATTTCGGCCAGCCAACCGTCCAAGCCCGCGGCCCCGCCGCCGAGCCCGCGCACGCCGATCAGGCGCTGATTGGGGTCAAGCACATAGATCGCCGGCGCCGCGACGCCGGACAGCCCCGCGAACCCGTTGGTGATCTCGGACCCGGGGTCGGCCATCACCCGGTGCGGCCAGCCGGCGGCCTCCTTCTGGGCCGCTGCCACGGTGGTGTCGCCCGGTACCAGGGTCGCGACCTGTGCGCCGCTGGCGCCGAGCACCGCCGGGTCGAGTCCGCCCGAGATCATTTCCGCAAGGTTTTGGCCACCGGTGAACAACAGGACCGTCGGCGCGCCGGTGACGGCGGAATAGAACTCGAAGGTCCGGCCATCGGAATCGCGGCAGGCGAACAGGGGGGTGTGATCCCCCGGGGCATATTGCGGGCGGGCAGGGGGCTCGAACAGGGTGGGTGCTGCTTTGATGTGGAGATCCTCCCTTGTGCGACGTGCGGCGGCAATGATAGCGAAGAAACGGTGTTCGACAACATTCGCATGCGTGCCGACCGGTTGCATCGTTCTTGCCGGGTGAATACAAGTCGCGCGGGCCGGATCGGCCGTCCCGGACAGGCCCAGATAATCAAGGTGATCGACGTGCAAACCGTTTCGGCATATGCCCGCTTGTTGCACCAGGACCGCGCCCAGGCGGTTCTTGCATGCGCCGTTTGCCTGATCGTCGCCCTGTTTCAGGCGCTGGTCCCGCCCTATACCCGCCCGGTCGCCGACGCCATGCAGTACGCCGGTATGGCCGCGTCGCTGGCGGATGCCATGGTGTCGGATTGGGGGCGGGCGAATGAAATTCTGGGGACGTTTTTCGGGCCGGTCTATCCAATGTTTGTCGGTGTGCTGGCCATTTTCGACGGGGACCTCGCGCAGGCCTTGAAATGTGTTTCCCAGGACGGTGCCGTCTGCGACCTCAACGGGTTAACGACGTTGTTCGTTGCTCAAGCTGTCCTCACGGCGTTCACGGCGTTTTTCACCTTCCTGGCCGCGCATCGGCTTACCGGGGATGCGCGGATCGCCTGGCTGACGCTGGTGATCGTGTTGGCGACCAAGTGTTTCACCCATTACGCCGGGCTGATCCTGACGGAAACCCCGACCTTCTTCTTTGTTGGACTGTTTAGCTGGATGCTGGCCCGCATCCTGTCCGACCCGACCCCCGCGCGGCGTGACGCCATGTTGGCCGGCGCGGCGCTTGCCGGCGCAGCGCTCACGCGGGCATCCTATGTATACCTTCTTTACTTCATGGTGCCGGTGATCATTGTGTGGTGGCGCGTTGGGCGCGGTCGGATGTGGACTGACGCCGCCGCCGCTGCCGCGTGCTTCGCCGCCGGCGCGGCCGCAATCCTGGCGCCCTGGTGGATCAGGAACTATGTCGGCTTCGATCTTGCCGGAATCAGCGGTGGTTATGGCCCAAAGGTCCTGATTGAACGCCTGCCCTATAACCTCATGACCTGGCGGGAATGGGGAATCAGCTTGATCTACTGGCTGCCTGATTTCGGGGACGGCTTGGCGACGGTGCTGTTTTCCGAAGAACAGGTCCGGCGCCTCTCCTGGTACCATCCAGACTCCTTCTACATGATGGGGCGCGGCCAGTTCTTTCTTGATGTGCGGGCCGCTTCCGGGGCACAGGACAATCCGCTCGGCTATCTGCTCAGGGAATATGTATGGCATGATCTCGGCAAGCATTTGGCGGTCACGCTGTCGCTCGCTCTGCGCGGTCAATGGGTCGGCAATTACGCCAGCCTGATCGGGTTCATCCTTTTACCGGCCTGTATCTGGATTCTTGCCCGCCACGGCCGTGCGGGTCCGTTCTTGGTGTTCTGTCTGCCGCCTTATTTCATGTTGGGGCTCTACGCGTTTGTGTCCGTCAACGTGGTTCGCTACAACGAGCCCCTAATCGCCGTGTTCGCGCTCAGCGGCGCCACAGTCATCGTCCATCTAGTCGCGCACGGCGTGGATCGTCTGCGCCGAATAAGGAAACAATGATAATGGCCTATCTCAAGCTCGCCGGTTTCCTGCTGATGATTGTCGCCGGGCAGATCTGCTTCAAGAAGGCCGCCCTGTCAGGCGCCGGCCTGGACAGCATTTTTCAGTCATTCACGAACAAGTGGCTGCTCGGCGCGTTTGCCATCTATGGCGTTGCGACATTCATTTGGGTAACGCTGTTGCGCACAATGCCCTTGTCCACGGCCTATCCGTTCATTGCGCTGGGCTTCATCCTGGTGCCGCTTGCCGGTGTGTTCTTGTTCGGTGAACACCTTTCCGTGACGCAATGGGTCGGCACCGGGATGATCGTTCTGGGCATCATATTGGCCGGCGGTGTCGGCAGCCCTTTCAACGGCTGACCACCGCCCTGGAAGACCGTAATGCGGATGCCGCCGGACTAGGGGGCGTGGGCCGCTTAGGGTATAAGGAAATGGAAGAAACGACATGGTCGCTATTCTGATCCCCGTCTCCGCCCTGTTCCTTAGTTTCGGCATCTTGTTGGCTGGCAACGGGCTTCAGGGCACCCTGCTGCCCGTGCGCGCCGGGATCGAGGACTTCTCCCCCTTCGCCATCGGCGTCATGGGGGCGGCCTTCTATATGGGCTACATCCTGGCATGTTTCTGGGCGCCCCGCGTCGTTGCGCGGGTCGGTCATATCCGCTCGTTCACCGTGTTCGGCACGATCGCGTCGGCGGCGCAGTTGCTGCACGTGGTCTGGGTTGATCCGGTTTCCTGGTGGGGGCTGCGCTTCGTTACCGGCGCCTGCCTGTGCGGGCTCTACATGGTCATGGAAAGTTGGATCAACGAGCGTGCCGGCAAGGAACACCGCGGGCGTATCCTGTCATTCTATCAGATCGTCAACCTGGGGGCTGTGACCGTCGGCCAGGTTCTGCTGAACCTTTACGATCCCGCTGGGTTCGAGCTGTTTGTGGTCGCCTCCGTGCTGGTCTCCATCGCCCTGGTGCCGGTGGCGTTGACGCGCACCACGGCGCCGCAGCCGTTGCAGCAGGTGCGCATCCGCATCCCTCGCGTCTATGCCATTTCCCCCGTCGGCGTGATCGCCTGCCTGACCGTCGGGCTGGTCAACGGCGCGGTATGGACCATCGTACCCCTGTTCGCGCAAAGCGCCCTGACGTCGGTCGCGGAACTGTCTCTGTTCATGAGTCTGCTGATCATCGGCGGCGCGGTCTTCCAATGGCCGCTCGGGCGGTGGTCGGATCTGATCGATCGGCGCTGGGTGATCATCGTGATCTGCGTCGGCGGCGGGTTCAGCGCCCTGGCCCTGATGGCGTTCGGCGATCTTGCGCGTGCCGTGATGTATGCACTCGCCTTCGTCTACGGCGGTTTTACCTTCGCGCTCTACGCCATCGCTATCGCCCATGCCAACGATCAGGCCGAGCCCGAGGACTTCGTCGAAATCGCCTCGACCCTGATCCTGGTGTTCGCCATTGGCGCCGTCGCCGGGCCGATGCTGGCGTCCGTGGTGGTTGAATTGGCGGACCCCAATGCCTTCTTCGCTTATTCGGCGGCCATCCATTTCCTGACCGCAACCTTCGCCTTCTACCGCATGCAACGCCGCGCGGCGCCCCTCCCCGAGGACAAGGAGGATTTCGTTCATGTGCCCCGCGCCTCGCCCGAGGTTATCACCATCGATCCCCGCGGACTGGACGAGGATGAGGAGAGCGATGGTGGGGAAGGCTCCTATAAGGGCGGCTGATGCGATGATGGGGGTGCGCGACGATTGACCTGAGCCCTGGAAATTCCGATAACGGCATATCTGAATTGTATACAAGGCCCGGGCGCCAAAGAACCGGGCCACGCCGCCTTCGGAGAGGAAACACATGGTACATACCGCCGCGTCGACCGCGCTCGACCACATCAAGGTCTTGGATTTGACCCGTGTCCGTTCGGGGGCCACCTGCGTCCGCCAATTGGCGGATTGGGGCGCCGACGTGATCAAGGTCGAGTTGCCCGAAAGCATCGAGCCCGACGGCACCCTGGGCGCCAAGCGTCACACGGCCGATTTTCAGAACCTGCAGCGCAACAAGCGTTCTCTGACCCTGAACCTGAAGGAAGAGGAAGGCCGCAAGCTGTTCCTGCGACTGGTCGAAGGGGCGGACGTGGTGATCGAGAACTTCCGCCCTGACGTGAAGGAGAAACTCGGCATCGGCTACGAAGCCCTCAAGGCCGTCAACCCGCGCATCATCCTGGGCTCCATTTCCGGCTTTGGCCAGGATGGGCCCTACGCCAAGCGCCCCGGTTTTGATCAAATCGCCCAGGGCATGGGCGGGCTGATGTCGATCACCGGCGAGCCGGGCCGCGGCCCCATGCGCGTCGGCATTCCCATCGCCGACCTGACCGGCGGGCTGTTCTGTGCCATGGGCGTGTTCATCGCCCTGATCGAGCGTGAGAAATCCGGCCAGGGCCAATGGGTCACCTCGTCCCTGCTGCAGGCCATGGCCTTCATGCTCGATTTCCAGGGGGCGCGCTATTTGATGGAGGACGAGGTGCCGGGCCAGGCCGGCAACGATCACCCGACCTCTATTCCCACGGGCGTGTTCCCGACCAAGGACGGGCATATCAACATTGCCGCCGCGGGCGAGCGCATCTGGGCGCGCCTTTGCGACGTGCTGGGCACACCGGAGTGGACCGAGGACGACCGCTTCAACGGCCCGGAAAAACGCTCCAAAAACCGCCATGACTTGAACGCCTTGATCGCCGAGAAGACCAAGGACCGGACCAGCGCCGATTGGGTTGAGGCGTTCAACAAGGCGGGCGTGCCATCGGGTCCGATCTATGACATGGCCGGCATGTTTGCCGACGAACAGGTCAAGCACCTGGGCATCGCCGAGGACTGCGAGACCACCTGCTTCGGCAAGACCAAGATGATGTCGCAGCCGATCCGCATGAGCCGCACCGAATCCAAGCTGGTCGTCCACCCGCCGGAAAAGGGCGAACATACGGATGCGATCCTGGGTGACTTGGGGCTCAGTGCCGACGAGGTCGCGGATCTCAAGGCGCGTCAGATCGTCTGACGCCGCATCTGCCTTCAAGTAAAAGGAGAGCCGCCGCCGATGAGTTTCGGCGGCGGCTTTTCGTATTCGTTGTCGTGACGGCGGTCTATTCAGCCGCTTCGGCGGGGCGTACCGGCGTGCGCATGGTCACCCATTCCTCGGCCGCTGTTGGGTGGATGCCGATGGTGGCATCGAAATGCGCCTTGGTCGCCCCGGCTTTGAGCGCGATGCCCAGGGCCTGGGTCATTTCGGCGGCGTCCAGGCCGACCATGTGACAGCCAAGCACGCGGTCTGTCTTTTTATCCACGATCATCTTCATCATGGTGCGCTCGTCGCGGCCCGACAGCGTGTATTTCATGGGTCGGAAGTGGGACTGGAAGATAACCACGTCGTGGCTCTTGCGGGCCTCGTCCTCGGTCAGGCCAACGGTACCCACGGGCGGGGTCGAGAACACGGCCGTCGGGATATTGGCGTAATCGACCGTGGTCGGCTTGCTGCCGAACAGGGTATGGGCCACGGCCATGCCTTCGGCCAGGGCCACGGGCGTCAGCTGTACCCGGTCGATGACGTCGCCCAGCGCATAGATGCTGTCGACGCTGGTCTTGAAATGGTCGTCGACCTTGATCGCGCCCTTGGTGGTCAGAGCGACGCCGGCTTCGGCCAGCCCCAGGCCCTTGGTGTTGGGCGCGCGCCCGGTGGCGTACATGACGGAGTCGACTTCCAGGATGTCATTGTCATTGAGGCGCAGGGAATAGCCAGATGCTGTCTTTTCGATGGATTGGACGGTGGTTTCCTGGTGAATGGCGACGCCTTTCTTGGCCATTTCTTCGTGCAGGGTGTCGCGCACCGCCGGATCGAACCCGCGCAGGATGTTCTCCGCCCGGATAATCACATGGGTTTCGGCGCCCAGGCCGTTGAAGATTCCGGCGAATTCGACGGCGATATAGCCGCCGCCGACGATCGCGATCCGCTTGGGTAGGGCGTCCAGGTCGAGCGCCTCGTTCGAGGTGATGGCGTGCTCGATCCCGGGAATGTCTGGCAGGGACGGCCAGCCGCCGGTGGCGATCAGGATGTATTTCGCGGTGCAGGTCCGGGTCCCGTCCGGACCAGCGATCTCGACCGTATGGGCGTCGATGACGCGGCCTGTGCCGGTCAACTCGTCCACCCCGGCGTCGCGCAGCAGGCGATGATAGACGCCTTCCAGGCGGTCCAGCTCTTTATTCTTGTTGGCAATCAGCCGCGGCCAATCGAACGCAGGCGCCCCAACGTCCCAGCCGTAACCGGTTGCGTCCTCGAAATCCTCGACGAAATGACCGGCGTAGACGAGAAGCTTCTTGGGCACACAGCCGCGCATGACGCAGGTGCCGCCGATACGCAGATTTTCGACCACGGCGGTTTTCACGCCGTAGGTCGAAGCGGCGAACCGCGACGCGCGGACTCCGCCGGAGCCCCCGCCGATGGTGATCATGTCATAGTCATATTGCGGCATTAGGGGCAGTCCTTCGCTTTTGCAGGCGGATGCGGGAACGGGTATCGGTTCGATATCCCCCATCTAACCATGTTCGCCGCCGTGTTCAACCGTACTGCGGGTGCCCAGACGCTATGCGCGGCGGCCTCAAGGCGCGATTCGGGGGACTCGCGACACGTCCGTGACATTTGCGCAATTGAGGCTATCTGACGCGGGCTGAATAGCAGGAAGCCTCCACCCAAGCCCCTGATTTTCATCAAACCTCAGCAAAGTGTGGCATTCACGCAACACTGTTCCAAAAAATCTACACCCAAGGCGGATTTTGCTTTTGAAACAGAGGCGAGCCGCTAAACTGCCCTCGTCCGGAACAGGATTGCCAACGCGTCGTCCTACAGTGTTTCAGGGCAAAGTGGATTTGTAAGAGTGAATCTCATCTTAGGAGCAAACGAATGAACCTCAAAAAGACCCTTATGGTTGGTGCCGCCGGCGCTGCGCTTTTCGCGTTCGCCGCCCCGGTTGCCACCACCGCCGAAGCCGGTTCGATCAAGAACGGCAATGCGACCGACCTGAAAGTTTACGGTCAGGTCAACCGCAACATGATGTTCTACAACGACGGTGAAGAATCCGGTTACCGCCATCAGGACGGTGATAACGGCTCCACCCGCTTCGGCCTCGCCGCGACCGGCAAAGTCAACGAATCCGTCTCCGTTGGCGCCAAGATCGAAGTCGAAATGCAGTCCAACGATCCGGGCTCCATCAGCCAGTCGTCTGAAGATGGCGGCGGCGGCAACTTCTCCGAGCGTCATGCTAACCTCTACTTCAGCCACAAGCAGTTTGGTAAGCTGACTCTGGGTCAGCAGTCGGAAATCTCCGACGGCATGTCCGACGGCCTGGACCTCGGCTATGCTGCTGGCGCCTTCGCCGGTATGGATTCCTCGCTGCTGGTTGCCGGTATGCTATTCCGTAACGACAACACGGCTGCGGCTCTGTCCACCACGTCCATTCGCACCGTCTTTAAGACCCTTGATGGCGGTCGGAATGACTCCATTCAGTACGAAACTCCGTCCATGAACGGTTTCCGCGCCCAACTGGGCCTGGAATCTCAGGGCACCTGGGGTATCGGCGGTCTGTATGACGGCAAGATGGGTGGCTTGCAGGTTCGTGTCCGTGGTTTCTATGAAAACACTTCTGGTGCTGGCACGACGGCTGATCAGTGGCAGCTCGGCGCTTCCGTCAAGCATGACAGTGGCATCTCCCTGACTGGTCTGTACGGCTCGTCCGATCAGGACTCCGGTAAGGACCACAAGGTCTATGGCGCCACTGTCGGTTACACGGCGAATATGAACTCGCTGGGTGCCACCGGTGTCGGTGTGACCTTCCAGGGTACTTCTGACCTCGCCGGTGACGGCATCGACGGTCAGGCCTTCGGCTTCGGCGTCAACCAGCAGATCAAAGCCGCGGGTACGAACATCTACGGCAACGTGATGTTCTGGGACGTCGATGGTACGACGACTGCCCTCGACAGCCTGATGACCTTCCTGGTCGGTGCTCAGGTTAAGTTCTAATCGGGCTTAAGGCAGCGCTTCGGCGCTCTGCCGCTCGGTTGAGCTTTCAGTAAGGAAACGGCCGTCCTTCGGGGCGGCCGTTTTTCTTTGAGAGGATATGATTTCCTGGCGGAGATCGGATAGCGGCGGTTGCGCTATTCCACGGTCACGCTTTTCGCCAGATTGCGGGGCTGGTCCACATCCGTGCCTTTGATGACGGCGACGTGATAGGCCAACAGCTGCACCGGGATCGCATAAAGGATGGGGGCGACGAAGGGGTCGACGGTGCGCAGGGCGACCGTGGCTTCGGCTCCGTCCGACAAGGCCGCCGCTCCCACCTCGTCGGAAATGACGATCACCCGCCCGCCCCGGGCCATGACTTCGTGCACGTTCGAGGCCGTCTTCTCGAACAACGCGTCCGTGGGGGCGATGACGATGACCGGCACCTGATCGTCGATCAGGGCGATGGGGCCGTGCTTCATCTCGCCGGCGGCATAGCCCTCGGCGTGGATGTAGGAAATTTCCTTCAGCTTTAATGCGCCTTCAAGGGCGATGGGATAACTGGTGCCACGGCCCAGATAAAGCACATCCCGCGCCTCAGCCATGCCCTGGGCGATTTCCTTGAGCCGTTCATCGTGATTGAGGATTTCCGCCGCCCGGCCGGGCACTTCGGTCAGCGCCGTGGTTAGGCGCCCTTCGGTTTCGGCATCGATGGCGCCGCGCCCGCGGGCGATGGCAATGGCCAGGCAGGCCAGAACGGTCAGCTGCGTGGTGAATGCCTTGGTCGAGGCGACGCCGATTTCGGGCCCCGCGTTGGTGTGCAGGACCATGTCCGATTCCCGGGCGATGGCGCTTTCCGGTTGATTGACGATCGACAGGATCGCCTGACCTTCCGCGCGCGCGTAACGCAACGCGGCCAGGGTATCGACCGTTTCGCCGGACTGGGAAATGAAAATCGCAGCGCCGTTATCCGCCATGGGCGGCTCGCGGTAACGGAATTCGGAGGCGATATCGACCTCGACCGGGATGCGGGCCAACTGCTCGAACCAGTACTTGGCCGTGAGGCAAGCGTAATAAGACGTGCCACAGGCGACCAGGGTCAGGCGCTCAAGCGTCGCCGGATCGAATGGCAGGCCGGGCATTGTCATCGTGCGTGACGCCGGATTGATGAAGCTTTGCAGGGTGTCGCCGATGACCTGGGGCTGCTCGTAGATTTCCTTGAGCATGAAATGCCGGTAACCGCCCTTGCCGATGGCCGCCCCCGACAGTTCGGTCAGGCGCACGGGCCGCTCCACCGGGGCATCGCCACTATCGAACACCTGGGCACCGGACGGGTTGAGTACAACCCAGTCGCCGTCTTCAAGATACATGATGCGGTCGGTGAGCGGTGCCAAGGCCAGAGCGTCGGAGCCTAAGAACATCTCGCCCTGGCCGAAGCCGACGGCGAGCGGGCTACCGCGACGCGCTCCGATCATCAAGTCGTGGTGACCGGAAAAGATGATGGCCAACGCGAAGGCGCCATCGAGCCGACGCAGGACAGCAGCAGTCGCGTCCGTCGGTGATTTTCCGTCCACGATTTCTTGAGTGATCAGATGGACGATCACTTCCGTATCCGTGTCGGATGCAAGGTCGCATCCCTTGGCGATCAGTTCGGCCCTGAGGTCCTTGTAATTTTCGATGATCCCGTTATGGACGATGGCGACCCGGTCGGTCGCGTGTGGGTGGGCGTTGACCTCGTTCGGCACGCCGTGGGTTGCCCAGCGGGTATGGCCGATGCCGACCGTGCCGGGGATGGGCTGTTCATCCAGGCGGGCAGCCAGGTTGGCAAGCTTGCCTTCGGCCCGGCGGCGTTCGATGGCGCCGTTGACCAGGGTCGCGATCCCGGCCGAATCATAGCCCCGGTATTCCAGCCGCTTAAGCCCTTCCAGCAGGATGGGCGCGGCCTCGCCTCGTCCGAGAATTCCGATGATGCCGCACATTGCCCGCTAACCCTCTTTCTTTTGGTTTTGCTTTTCCTTGCGCCGCTTGGCGTTGAAGCGGTCGGCCCAGCCCTTCACTTCCTTTTGGTCGGCGCGGGTCACGGCGAGCGCCCCCGCCGAGACATTCTTGGAAATCGCGCTGCCCGCGCCGACGATGGCCCCGGCGCCCACGGTCACGGGAGCAACCAGCGCCGTGTTGGAGCCGATGAAGGCTCCGTCACCGATCACTGTCTGGGATTTCACGTGACCGTCGTAGTTGCAGGTGATGGTGCCGGCGCCGATGTTTACACCCGCGCCGACAATGCTGTCGCCGACGTAGGACAGATGATTGGCCTTGCTGCCGGCACCCAGGGACGCGGCCTTGATCTCAACGAAGTTGCCGATATGCACCCCTTCGGCGAGGTCCGCGCCGGGACGCAGACGGGCAAACGGCCCGATTACAGTATCTGTTCCGACCGTGGCCCCCTCGATATGGCAGAACGCCCGGATTTCCACGTTGTCGGCGATGCGCACATCCGGCCCGAAGACCACGTTGGGCCCGACCACCACGTCGCGGCCAAGCTGTGTGTCCCATGACAGATAGACCGTATCCGGGTCAATCAGGGTGGCGCCGCCTTCCATGGCGCGGGCGCGCAGTCGTCGCTGCGCGACGGCCTCGGCCTCGGACAGGTCGGCGCGGGAATTGACGCCCAGAACCTCGTCCGCGTCACCGATGACAACGGCCGCTTTGGCTCCGTCGGTGCGGGCGATGGCGACGATGTCCGTCAGGTAATATTCGCCCTTGGCATTGGCATTGCCGATACGCTTGAGCCAATCAAGGGCGCGGGCCCCGTCGATGACCATGACACCGGAATTGCAGAGCGTCACGGCAAGCTGTTCCGGTGTTGCGTCCTTGGCTTCGACGATGGATGCAAGGGCACCGTCGTCGTCAAGGATCAGGCGGCCGTAGGGGGCGGGATCGGCTGGCTCGAAGCCCAGCACGACCACGCCAGGCCGGGCCGCGGTGCGCCGTGCCGCGAGCATGGCGCCAAGCGTTTCCGGAGTGATCAGCGGCGTGTCGCCGAACACGACCAAGAGGTCATCGGCCGGGTGGGCCTGAATGAAATCGCGCGCCGCCAGAACCGCGTGGGCCGTGCCCAGGCGTTCCGTCTGCATCGCCGTCGGCAGGGGGTGCACGGCGGCGGCAAGGCCGTCCATGTTCTCGCCGAGAACGACAACCGTTTGGTCGACAGTGGCCGTGTTCAGGGCCGCCAGGACATGGCCGATCATCGGCCGCCCCGCGACCTTGTGCAGCACCTTCGGCCGGTTCGATTTCATGCGCGTGCCCAATCCGGCAGCCAGGACCACGGCGGTTGTCGTAAATTTTCCGTTTGCTTGCATGAAAACGCGGAGGCCTTTAAACGGTTCGGGCGGCGGCCTTGGGGCCTAGTGAATGTGTCCGGTGAAACATCTGGAGGGTCGGGCCGCAAGGTGCCACAGTATCTTGTGTCATCCAAGTCACAGTTTGTTACGGAATCTTGCAATGGAATTATGCAATGCCGGCGGTTAAGGAGCACTTACCCGCCCGCCCCCTGCCCAAGGCTGTGGTGTTCGACCTCGACGGCACCCTGGTCGATAGTGTGCCCGACATCCAGGCGGCCTTGAATTGGCTGCTCGCCCGCCTGGGCCGCCGTCAGGTATCCCGGGACGAGGTCGCGGGCATGGTCGGCGACGGCGTGCCCAAGCTGGTCGAACGCGGACTGCTGGCCACGGGCGGCCTGCCGGCGGGTGGGCTCGACGGCCCGACGGCCGAGTTCACGGTTCACTACGAAGCCAACGCGGCGGCTCTGACGCAGCCCTTTCCGGGCGCCGTCGCGGCGCTGGAGGCCTTGCGCGATGCGGGCTGCACACTGGCCGTCTGCACCAACAAACCGGCGGGCGCGACGGCGGAAATTCTGGACGCCCTCGACCTTGCCAAGTTCTTCGCGGCGGTCGCCGGCGGCGACACGGTGCCCGGCGTGCGCAAGCCCGACCCTCGGCATCTGATGCACGTACTGGATCAATTGGGTGCGGCGCCCGGCGATGCGGTCATGGTCGGCGACAGCCACAACGACGTGAACGTGGCCAAGGCGGCCGGTGTGGCCACGGTGGCGGTCACCTTCGGCTATGCTCACGGGCCGGTCGAGGAATTGGGTGCGGATCTGCTGATCGACCATTTCGACGATCTGGTGGCGGCGCTGCGGCGTTTGCCCAGCTAGTCTGCCGGTCAACCGGCGGTGGGGCAGAGGTCGAAGGCGATTGAAATGCGTTTTTCGTCGCTGGAGGTGACCGGGATGGTCTGATGCCCGAAGTAGGAGGGGAACATCACCATCATCCCTTCCTCTGGCCGTACCAGATGCACCGCCGGCTCGCGCCGGTCGCCGATCAGGTGAAAGGCCCGACCGAATTCGATCCAGCCCTCGATGTTGTTGGTGCGCCCCTTGGCTGCGTCCTTCATGGAGGCTGGCAGGGCCGGATAATACACCCCCGATAGCCAGGCCGGCGGGTGGAAATGCACCAGCTGGCGGCCTTCCCGATCATACACCGTGCCCCAGCAGTTGACGTCGAAGGCCCGGGGCGGGTCGGCCAGGAAAGGATGCTCCGGGTCCTTCGGATGGGCCGCCATGAAATCTCCGGCCATGGCCATAATCATCTTTTTCAATTCCAGGGCCGGGCCGTGTTCCGTGCCGTCGAACAGTTCCAGCGTGCCGCGGCCGTGCTCGACGGAGCGATTGACCTTGGAATAGGTCAGGCTGGGATGGTTCAACAGATAATCCACCAGGTCCTTGTTGAAGGACGCCATGGAATGGTATCCCGCCGGCGCCGTATGGACCCGGGTCATGATCAGGTCGAAGTCGAGTATCCTGGCGGCGTCTTCCGTGCGGCCCAGCTCGTTCAGCGCCGCTGATTTCATGGCCAGGGACGGCGTGGGGAACGAGCCCGCGGCCAGCGCCCGGTCGGCGGCGGCCAGGGCGCGGTCCGGCTCACCCGCGCGCATCCAGACGAAGGCCATCTGGCCGTGCAGGTCGATTGCCTCGGGATGGACCTTGAGAAACTTTTCCGTGAGGGCTGCCGCCTCTGCCGCCCGCCCTTCAGCGCCGTAGGCATAGATCAATTCGTTTACCGACTGGCCGTCATCCGGGTTTCGCGCCACCGCGCGTTCCGGGGGGGCGATGGCCTTGGCGTAATCCGTCGACCGCCCGTGCAGCAGGCCGATGTTGGCGAAGGCGCGCTGGTGGTTCGGGTTCATCTCGGCCGCCCGGGTGAACAGGGCGATGGCGTCGTCGAACTTGCGGGCGTTCATATGGACGGTGCCCAGGTTGAAATAATCCTCCGGGTCCTGACTGCCCAGCTCGATCGCCGTCTCGTAGGCCGCCCGGGCACTCTCACCGTCGCCCAGCAGCTGATAAGCAATTCCCAGACTGCCGTAGACCGGCGGCGCCTCGGGCGCCAGTTCGGCGGCGCGGCCCAGGTCCTCCGCCCCGCCGGCGGGGTCGCCCAGCAGAATCCGCGTACGGCCCAATTCAAAGGCCAGGTTGGCATCGTCGGGGTTTTGGGCCAGCGCGTCGCGCAGCGCCCGCAGCGCGCCGTCCTTGTCACCGGTTTCCAGCAGCATCTTGGACAGTGTCACGGCGCAGGGGGCGAATCCCGGATGGGCGGCCAGGGCCCGGCGCAGCAGGGTAATGGCCTGCACCGCCTTGCCCTGGTTGTGGCGCACCAACCCCAGGCAATAGAGGGCTTCCCCATGGTCGGGCACGGCCTTCAGCACGTCTTCCGCATCCTTGCCGGCGCGCGTCAGGTTGCCGGCGCGGAACGCCTGGCCGGCCCGTGCCATCAGGCGGGCAATGTCGTCTGCGGTCTTCGGTTTCAAGCGGGCTCTCCTGGGTCGGCAGGCGGAAATCGGGGTGCCGGCGGGCGGGCAAAGACTGCCACAGCCGCCCATCCGCGTCCATGTTGGCCGGCCCTGGCGGGCAGAACCTTGATCCAGCGCAATCCGCATCCCGGCAGGCCCAGCTTGACAGCCTTGGGGGGCGCCCCTTATATGATCGCGCCTTGCCGCCGGGGAACGACCCGGCGATGCAGCAAGGGCGCGTAGCTCAGCGGGAGAGCACTGCCTTCACACGGCAGGGGTCGCTGGTTCAATCCCAGCCGCGCCCACCATTCATTTCTGCTTGGTGATCGAAAATGCCGACTGGACTTGGTGTTAGGGCCAGCTTCTATCGCGCGAAAAATAGGAATATATTGACAATTAATATCGTGATGGGTAATGTTCATTATTGAAGGTTCTAGATGACCAATTCCTTCCTGGTGCTCCAAAGCATCCTCTCAAAATAAATTTCCACCGCGCCCGATAGGCGCTTTCGCCAAGCCCGGGATTACCTCCGGAGAACTCGGCCCGAAGCGCTACGACATCGGATAACGCCTCTGATCCCCCGTAATGAACCCGGTTGCCGGCGCGAGATTCCGTCGCCTGCAATCCGCTTCCCCTGTGTGTTCCGAGGAGCGCTTGCGCGTCTATGTCGTCTCCCCGGAGCACGCGGGCCTATTCGCAAGGAGACGGAACGTGAAGCCCCCCTTCAAACTGAACGCGACCTTGGGTCGCACCTACAATGCCGATCTGAATGATGTCCTGCGAACGAAGCAGGCATTAAGCAAACTCGGTCATTTCGAAGCGCCTACCTACGGCATGACGGAGTATCCCGACGAACCCCTGTTCCAAGGGATCGAGACATTTCAAATAAGGCATGGTCTGCGCCGGGATGGCGTGATGAAGCCGGACGGAGAAACCGTCGCGAAGTTGGGCCAAGTCTTGGCTGAACAGCGCCTAGATGAAACCAGGGCCGGCCCCAATGTTCTCGGGCTTTCGGGAGAGATCGGCCTGGGCCGTGCCAACAAGCCCCATGATGTATTTGCCCTATCGCAGGCGCTTACTTGGGCCGGGTTCCCGACACAACCGACCCGCGCCTCCGAGGCCGATCAAACGGAGGCGGATTTACCCGATGCGATCAAAGGATTTCAGAAGTCCGCCGGCCTGAAAGTCGATGGCTGGCTACGGCCATACGGAGAAACGGAGGAAGCCCTTAACAGCACCCTCGCGCCAAAAGCCCAGGTGTTTCTATCCTCTCATGAAGGGGCTGACGCGCCACCTGGAAAGGCTGGCTTCATGCCGGATGGTGGGGAACAGCAGGCAATGGCGTTTGGTCTTATTCCCCCAATCGCTTATGCGGTCGCCGAGTTCTTCGGCATCTCTCTCCTGGCGGCCTGGGCGTGGTGGCAGTCCATGGACAGTGCCCAGCAAGAGAAAGTTCGGAAACAAATTGCTACCCGGCACTCAAATGATGAGGACGATGATCTGGAGGCTAGGTGCGAGTACCTATACGAAGTGGACACAGATACTTGTAACGGAATAACAAGAAATCGTGGCAAGGTGGCTGGTGCTAGGTGTCATGAAACTGCTGCGAGTAGATATGAAGCCTGCCGTAGAGGCATTCCAATTGATCGATTGCCCCCGCTGAATACATGGATGAACTGAACAAAATAATCTTCAAGTTCGAAGCCTTTGCAAAAAGGGATGATGGCAGCGTCGTCCCTTTTTCCCTCGACGTTTGGTCTCCGGTTGCCAGGACGCAAGGCGACAGCAGTTGCCGGGTTGATTGCACGTTCTTGCGGGAGAAACCATTTCAGATATTTGGGGTTGATGGTGAACAGGCCTGTGAACTCGCTATAGATTTCATTCGTCTCTCGCTCATAGACAGAGCCGAGCTAATTGATGCGAACGGTAATCCGATATCATTGCCCGTGATTGAATGGCCGCCGTCGGATTAATTGTCAGGCTTTTGCACCCAAACGCTACCGTCCTCGATCTCCCCGCCCGAAAAAAGCGCCCCTCGTGAGGGGCGCTTTTCGATTCTGGCGGGCTTGAAGCGGGGGCGGTTTACCGCCCGTAGAACGTCTTCACCGTGTCTTGGGCGACCTGTTGCAGGAACTGGGCGGTGTCCTTGGGGACCTTGCCGAAGTAGTCGTAGCTGTTGCCCACGGGCGACTGGCCGTAGAGGCTGGCGAACACCACGCAGGCGGCGAGGTAGGTGCCTTCCAGGCTGGGGTGGGAGCTGTCGTAGCTTTGGTGCAGCTTCATGTCCGGGCGCTGCCTATAGGCTTCCTCGAAGGCAAGGCCGACGGGGATGACCAGCGCGCCGACCGTGTTGCCCGTCTCCACATAGAGCTTCTCGATCGCCCGGATCATCTCGGGGTCGTACTTCTTGTGCGGCTTCACGTAGGCATGGGTCATGTAGAGCGCCGTTTCGCCGCCGGCGGCCTGAATTTTTTTGGCGAAATCGGCGACGGTGGCGGCGAACTTGGGCGGGTGATCCTTTTTCGTCGCGGCGGCGCTGAAGCCCTGCAGGACGACGACCTGGAACGGGTTCTTCACCCGCAGCTTGCCGGGCTCCAGGTAGCTGTCGATGTTGTGGTCGAACAGCATGGCGCCGCTGATGGTGGCGGATTTGTACTTCAGGGTCTTCATATCCGACAGGCCCGAAGCCGCGACCATGCGCCGCACGTGGTTGTGCAGGCTGTCGTTGTAATAAAGGTAGCTGTTGCCGACGAACAGAACCCGTTCGGGCTTTGCGGTCTTGACGGCCTTGACGGCCGGTTGCGGGGCCTCGGCCCGGGCGGTGCTGTTCAGGGCCGGCAGGGCCAGGGCCAGAACGACAGCGGCGAGCAGGGGGAAGCGCAGGGTGCGGGGGCAGGAAAGCATCGTTGTCTCCTCGGTCTTGGATGTGTGTTTCCATGGGCCTTGGGCCCTTATGCCGCCACTCTGAGCCCCTGAATCGATAAAGAAAAATCGAAACTAAACAATAATTCATCAGGTATTTGCATGAGTCAGCCGGGCGGCCCATAGTTCCGGGCGTTTGCACGACGTCAACGGATCGGACGCCCGGCCATGAACTTCAAATCCCTCCGCGCCTTTCGCCTGGTGGTGTCCCAGGGCTCCCTGGCCGCCGCCGCCGAGGTCATGAACCTGAGCCAGCCGGCTGTCAGCCGCCTGATCGCCCTGTTGGAGGACGAGACCAAGCTGATCCTGTTCGACCGGTCGCGGCGGCGCCTGGCTTTGTCGGAGGCGGGCGAGGCCTTCCACCGGGAAACCCGGCACATCCTGGACGGTATCGACGAACTGCCGCATATCGCCGCCAACGTGCGCGCCGGAACCAACCGGCCGTTCCGCCTGGTCACCGGGCCGCGGGTCGGCACGGCCCTGGTCGCGCCGGCCCTGGCCATGATGCGGCGCGAGATGCGGAACCTGAAATGCGTGGTCGACGTGCTGTCGCGGTTCGAGCTGGAAAACCGCTCCGGCATCGCGCGCTACGATCTGGGCATCGCGTCGCTGCCGGTCACCCATGCCCTGCTGCCCATCGAGAACAGGCCGATCTGCCGGGCCCGTATGGAGGCCGTGATGGCGGACAGCCATCCGCTTGCCGGCAAACCGGCGCTGACCGCGGGTGACCTGGCGGGCCAGCCGATCATCGGCATGTTGCCGGGCCTGTTCGGCCGCCAGCAGGCGGACGAGTTCTTTCGCGCCGACGGCGCCGTGCCGTCCTATGCGGTGGAAACCACGTCGTCGCTGATGGCCTGTCAGATGGCGCGGGACGGGGCGGGCATCGCGCTTCTCGACCGGCTCTCGGTGAGGGCGATCGACCCGGCCGGCATGGCGGTGCGGCCGCTGGATCCGCCCCATTGGCTGTCCTATGGCTATATCCACCACAAAGGCCAGGTGTTGAGCGCCGAGGCGCGGACGTTCCTGGACTGCATGGCCCGTTATATCGACGGGTTCCGGGCCACGGACAGCGCCGCCGCCGAGGCGGTCATCCCGCAATGGGACGGCAGCCTGGAACCCTAGTCGGAAGACCGCGCCCAGGCCGGAAAGATGCCCAGCAGGTCGGCGACGGAACGTTCGCGGCCGGTGTCGATCTTGGCCGTGGCGGTCATCCCGGCGCGCAGCGGCGGGGCGTCTGAATGGGGGATCAGGCGTAGCCGCACCGGCAGGCGGTGCACCACCTTGACCCAGTTGCCCGATGCGTTCTGGGGCGGCAGGATCGCGAATTCCGCCCCGGTGGCCGGCGAGATGCTTTCGACCTCGGCCTGCCAGGTCACGTCGGGATAGATATCCAGCACCACCGTCGCCTTCTGTCCCGGGCGGACATGGGTCAGTTCCGTTTCCTTGAAGTTGGCGTCGACCCAGGGCGGGGTGTCGGTGACGATGGCGAACAGGGGTTCGGACGCGGTGATTTGCTCACCCGCGACCAACGGCACGGTGACGACGACGCCGCTGGCCGGGGCCGTGACGGTCGTGCGCGCGAGGTCGAGGTTGGCTTGGTCGAGGGCCGCCTGCTTGGTCCGCACCAGGGGGTGGCCGTCGACGGGCTGGTCCGGGTCGCTGCCGAGCGACGCCTGAATGCGCTGAATCTTCTGACGCGCCAGGACGACGCGGTCATCGGCGGCATTGGCGTCGTTTTCCATTTCGTCGAACCGCGCGTGCGACGTGACGCCGCGCTTCACCAGTTGCCGTTCGCGCTCCAGCCGCTTGCGGAAATAGAGCGCGCGGTCGATGGCGTCGCGCAGCTCGACCCGGGCTTCCTTCAGGGTCGCGGCCAGGGTCTCGACCTCGCGGCGCGCGGCGTCCAGTTCGGCCTGGGCGCGGGCGGCGGCCAGCTTGAAGGGTTCGGGATCGATGCGCACCAGCACGTCGCCTTGCGTGACCTTCATATGGGCCTTGGCGCGGACCTCGATGACGCGGCCGGAAATCTCGGCCGCCAGCTTGGCGATGTCGGTCTTCACATAGGCGTTTTCGGTCGCGACATAGCGTGCACCGTGCAGCCAGTAACCGACGGCAACGATGACGGCGAGCATCGGCACCACGCCCAGCAGCAGCAGGCGCTTGCGCTTCGCCTGCGCCGCCTGTTTCAGGTCTTCATGCCCGTTCAGGGTGATGGGGGTCTGCTCATTCGGCATTTATTTTCTCAAGTTCCGTCGATTGGATGGTGTCGTTGTCGCTGGCCATTTCCTGCAGCCGTTGCTTCACGTTCAGCAAAAGGTCGGTCAGGGTCTCGCGTTCCTTGCGGCTCAGGCCCGATAATTCCTCTTCGACCATGGCCTCGGCAATTGGGCTGACCTCGCGGTGGATGCGGCGGCCGAGATCGGTCATGTAGATGCGTTTGATGCGTCGGTCGGTGTCGTCGGGGCGGCGTTCCAGCCAGCCGAATTCTTCCAGTTTGTCGATCAGGCGCCCGGCCGAGGCCTTTTCGACCTCCAACAGTTCGGCCAATTCAGACTGGCTGACCCCCGGCTGATCGCCGACCCGGCGCAGCGCCAGCCATTGCGTGCGGGTAAACCCCATCTTGCGGACCCGGCGGTCGAACACCGTGCGCTGCAGGCGCGCGGCCTCCACGATCAGGAAGGCAAGGTAACGGCCTTCGGACAGGGCGCCCTGCGTATCGATCTTGGTCATTGAAGGAATTTCCCTTGCGAAATTAGTAAGTATTCTTACTATTGCAGTCCTTACTGTCAACAGGATTACCAATTCCGTGCCCATCGACAACGCGGTCGGCGCTCAGCAGTCCCGGCCGGAACTCACTCCGGCGCGGCGCTGGGTTATTCTCGGGGTGATTGTTTTAAGCGTCACCCTCTACTCGACCTCGATCCTCATCGTGGCGGCGGTTCTGCCGCAGCTTCAGGGCACCATGTCGGCGACGCCCGATGAAATCTCCTGGGCCATGACCTTCAACATCCTGGCCACGGCGGTGGCGACGCCGCTGACGGGCTGGCTGGCCGGTCGCTTCGGGCGGCGCAACCTGCTGGTCGTGAGCCTCGCCGTGTTCGGCATTGCCACCTATTTCTGCGGCGCGGCTAATTCCCTCGAGGCGCTGATTTTCTGGCGCATCGTCCAGGGGGCCGGTGGGGCCCCCCTGTCGCCCATGGGCCAGACGGTGGTCCTCGACATCTTTCCCAAACACCAGCACGGTATGGTCATCGGCCTGTACGGCGTCGGTGTCGTCATGGGGGCCTTCGTGGGCCCGATGATCGGCGGTGTGATGGCGGAAACCTATACCTGGCGTTATGCGTTCTACATCCTGGTGCCGGTGGCGATCGGTGCCGCGATCGCGGTGTTCTTCGCCCTGCCGCGGATGCGTCGGCAGGTCCAGATCAAGCTGGAATGGACCGGCTTCATCCTGATCTCCCTCGCCATCGCCTGCCTTCAACTGGCGCTGTCCCGCGGCCAGCGGCTCGATTGGTTTCAGTCGCCGGAAATCGTTATCGAGATCTTCGTCGCCGTCGTCGCCTTCTACATGTTCGTCGCCCACAGCCTGACCCATAACAAGCCGTTCCTCGACCTGCGCCTGTTGCTCAATCGAAATTACGCCATCGGTCTCGTGCTCGTGACGATCTATGGCATGCTGAACTTCACGCCCATGGTCGTTCTGCCCGGATTGATGCGCCAACACATGGACTTGCCGGACTCGCTGATCGGCTACGTCGTCGGTTCACGCGGAATTGGCGCCATGGCGGGATTTTTCGTGGCCGGCATCGTCGGTCAGCGGTTCCCCAGACGCACCATCATCGCGGGCTTCTTCGCCCAGGTCGCCGTCGGGCTGTGGTTGATGACCGCGAACCTGAATACCACGCCCTTCGAATTCGCGCTCAACGGTGTCCTGCAGGGGTTCGCCGGCGGCGTCATCTGGGTGCCGTTGACGGTGCTGACCTTTTCGACCGTGGACCCGAAGGACCTGGATGAAACAACCTCGGTCTATCACCTACTGCGTAACATCGGCTCCAGCTTCTTCATCTCCATGACCGTGACCGAGATCGTGCGTTCGAGCCAACGCAATTACGAGTACCTGACCGAACACATCACGGAATTCAATCCGGTGCTCAAGCTTCCTTGGGTGATGGGCGGCTGGGAGATGGAGACGGTCGAAGGCTTGGCGCGCCTGTCCCGCGAAATGGGACATCAGGCGGCCCTGATCAGTTACCTCAACGGCTTCGGCATGTTCGCCGTCGCCTCGGCCGCGGCGATCCCGCTGATCCTGTTCGTCAGCCGGGCACCCAAGAAGCCCGCCTAACAGACCCGGTGGGCCAGACGGACGACAGGCTGTCGCCCTTAATCATCCGCCACATCTGGCCCTTCCGCCGTCCAGATAAAGCGTTTTGACAGGCCGACACGACGCACAGGGCCGCCCCGGCGGCGACAAAGGCCGCATGCCGGGTTTTCACTCCCGTGGCTGGCGCGGTCGCAGCCCTAGCGGCCCCGCGGTGTGTCCAGGTTCACGGTCACGTTCTTGCGCTGGGTGAAACTTTCCAACATGCCTTCCAGGGAAAACTCCCGGCCCAGGCCGCTTTGCTTGTAGCCGCCGTAGGAATGGCCCGGCACTTGGCCGCCGCCCTGGTTGACCTGGACCCAGCCGCTTTCGATGGCGTGCGCCGTGCGCAGACCTTCGCCGATATCGTGGGTCCAGACATAGGCCGCGAGGCCGTAATGGCTGTCGTTGGCCATGCGGATGGCTTCCTCCGTATCGGTCCAGCGGATCGCCACCAGCACAGGGCCGAAGATTTCTTCGCGCGCCAGGCGCCAGTCGTTGGAGGCGTCGGCGAACAGGGTCGGGACGGCGAAATAGCCTTCGCTGAGCGGCCCCGTTTCCGGCGGCAGGCCGCCCATGACCAGGCGCGCATCGTCACGCTTCAGGCCTTCCTCGACATAGCCGCAGACCCGGCGGAACTGTTTTTCGTTGATGATCGTGCCGACGTCGGTGGCTTCGTCCAGCGGGT
Source organism: bacterium SCSIO 12827 (assembly GCA_024397995.1). Taxonomy (NCBI): domain Bacteria; species bacterium SCSIO 12827. The sequence continues at coordinate 247,118 of CP073746.1, forward strand.
CGCCCAGTTTCAGGGTCGACGCCTTGGCCGCCAGCTTGTCGAGGAACGAATCAAAGATGTCCGCATGCAGGAACAGGCGCGAACCCGCCGTGCAGGACTGGCTTTGACGGGTGAAGCGCATGGCGGCGATGATGCCGTCGACGACCCAGTCCTCGTCCGCGTCGGGGAACACGATGGACGGGCTCTTGCCGCCCAGTTCCAGGGAGACGGGTACGATCCGCTCCGCCGCCGCGCGCATCATGATCTTGCCGACCTCGGTCGACCCCGTGAATGACAGCTTGGCGATGGCCGGATGATTGGCGAGCGGCCCGCCGCATTCGGCGCCGTAACCGGTCAGCACGTTGAGCACGCCTTCGGGCAGGAATTCCTGGCAGATGTCGGCCATCATCAGCACGCCGAGCGGTGCATCCTCGGCCGCCTTCAGGACCACCGTGTTGCCGGACACCAGCCCGGCCGCGATCTTCAGCGCACCCAGCAGGACCGGCGCGTTCCACGGAATGACCGCGCCGACCACGCCCAGGGGCTCGCGCCGGGTATAGCTCAGGACGTTCTCGCCAAGCGGGATGGTCTCGCCTTTCAGCTCGCTACCCAGGCCACCGTAATAACGGAAGATGTCGGCCGATACCTTGGCCTCGGGCCGGGCCTGGGTGCGCAGGGCGTTGCCCGTTTCCAGGGCGATGGTGCGGGCCATTTCCTCGGCCCGGGCGTCCATGGCGTCGGCGATGCGCAGCAACGCCCGGCCGCGTTCGCGCGGATTGGTGCGGGCCCAATCGGGGAATGCCTTGGCGGCGGCGGTGACGGCCTTGTCCACATCTTCGGCGCCCCCGCGCGGGACCTCGGCGACCGTGGTGCGGTTGGCCGGGTTTTCGACCGTAATGGCGGCACCCGAGACGGCCTGGACCCAACGGCCCCCGATCAGCATGCCTTTCGGCGCGTAGAAGTCCTGGGGGTTGGCAATGTTCTTCAAGGCGGTCGTCATGGTTGTCTCCTGTATGTGCGATGCGGCCGCGCAAGGCGGCCCGAGTTTTGCGAACGGTATACCATAGGGGCGGGCCGCCGCCACCCGCTTGGGGTATAGTGCGCATCCTGACCCGCATCCGGAGCCTGCCCGCCATGTCCCTGCCCCCGCCCGTCATCGTCTGGTTTCGCCGCGACTTGCGGCTGGCCGACAATCCGGCCCTGGCCCGGGCGGCGGCGATCGGGCGGCCGGTTGTGCCGGTCTTCATCCTGGACGAGGACACGCCCGGCCTGCGCCCGCCGGGCGGGGCGTCACGCTGGTGGCTGCACCATTCCCTGGCGGGTCTGGCCGATGATCTGGCGGCCTTGGGATCACGTCTGATCCTGCGCCGGGGGGCGGCGGGGGCGGTGCTCGACGCCCTGATTGCGGAGACGGGGGCCGATACGGTGCTGTGGAACCGCTGTTACGACAAGGGGTCCGTCGCCCGCGACACGGATATCAAGGCGGGCTTGTTGGGGCGAGGCCTCCAGGCGGAAAGCTTCAATGGCTCCCTGCTGACTGAGCCCTGGGAAATCACCACCAAGGCCGGCGGCGGCTATAAGGTCTACACCCGTTTCTGGCAGGCCTGCCGCGCCGCCGGCGATCCGCCACCGCCGGTGGCGGCGCCGGGCTCATTGCCGGCACCGCAGGCCTGGCCGGCAAGCGACGATCTGGCCGCTTGGGGACTGCTGCCCAATGCACCCGATTGGGCGGCGGGGTTTTCCGATCACTGGATGCCGGGGGGGCAAGGGGCCCGGGACCGCCTGGAAATGTTTCTCGACGGCGCGGTCACGGGTTATGCGGCGAAGCGCGATTTTCCGGGCGTGGCGGCGACCTCGGGTCTGTCCGCGCATCTGGCCTGGGGCGACATCGGCCCGCGCCAGGTCTGGGCCGCCGCCGTTAAGACGGCCCCGGCCGGTGAGGGGCGGGAGACGTTCCTGAAGGAGCTGATATGGCGGGAATTCACCCATCATGTCCTGCATCATTTCCCGGACCTGGCCGAGCGACCCATGGACGCTAAGTTCGATGCCTTTCCCTGGATGCCCGACGACGGCCTGCTTGCTGCCTGGCAGCAGGGGCGGACCGGCTATCCCCTTGTCGACGCGGGCATGCGCGAGCTTTGGGCCACGGGCACCATGCACAACCGGGTGCGCATGGTCGCGGCCTCGTTCCTGGTCAAGCATCTGCTGCAGCCCTGGCAGGCGGGCGAAGCCTGGTTCTGGGACACCCTGGTCGATGCCGATCCCGCGTCCAACCCGTTCAACTGGCAATGGGTCGCGGGCTGCGGCGCCGATGCCGCGCCCTATTTCCGCATCTTCAATCCGATCCTGCAGGGACAGAAATTCGATGACGACGGCGATTACGTGCGCCGCTGGGTGCCGGAGATCGCGGCCTTGCCCAAGAAATACCTGCACGCACCCTGGACCGCGCCGATGGATGTCCTGGCCGATGCGGGCGTGGCGCTGGGCCGCGACTATCCTGAACCGGCCGTCGACCACAAAAAAGCGCGCGACCGGGCGCTGGCGGTGTTCAAGTCGTTAAAGAGGGATAACTGAAGGGCGCGCGGCATGCCCTACGTCTTAATGTCCCAGCCGGCTCGTGATTAAAATGCTGTAGGCGATTCCGATGGCGTAGGCCAACAGGCACCCTGCCAACACCGCCGCCGTGAAAGTATTTGCCCACCGGCGCGCGATGACAGATTCGGGTTTGAGCCAATCGACAGCTGAACTTACGGAGATAGCCAGGAACAATGCGATGATACCCGTCCCCGAAATTGTGGCGACGAGCTGAGCTAGATCTGTAAGCGTCAGGATGCGCGCCATTGCATCGGGATTTGAGCCGGCATCCGTAACCAAATGCTGGGAGAGGTAATCCCAGGATTTGAACCACCCCGCGCCATATCCGACCAGCATGGCAAGCGTGCCATTGCGCAGCTTGTCGTGAAGTTCTCCGGTTTTGATTAGCCCTTTGGACATCGGAGGCTTGCTCCTTCTGCGGTGACCGATGATCGGTCGCGTTCCGATTTAACTCTGACGACTCTACGGTTTTCTGAACACCAGGGTCCGCCAGCCGTTGATGGTCATGTGACGGACGAGACGCAGGCCCTGGCGGCGGTGGGCGGTAATGACGAATTGGGCGTCGCGCACCACCAGACCCGACAGCACACAGACCCCGCCGGGGGCAAGGTGTTGCGCCAGATCCTTGGACAAGCGGCGGATCGGCCGGGCCAGGATGTTTTCCACAATCAAATCATAGGGGGCCGCCTGGCGCACGATGGGGGCGTTGTAGCCGGGGGCAGCGACGGCGGTAACCAGATGGCCAACGCCGTTGCGGTCTGCGTTCAGGGCGGTGACCCGCGCGGCCTCGGCGTCGATGTCCGTGGCGACCACGGGCACGTTCCACAGCTTGGCCGCGGCGATGCCCAGGATGCCGGACCCGCAGCCCATGTCGAGCACGCGGCCCGGGCGGTGCTTGCGTGCCAGATCACCGATGCAGTTGAGGCAGCCGGCGGTCGACCCATGTTCGCCCGAGCCGAAGGCGGTGCCGGCATCCAGCAGCAGGGGAATCTTCCCGCCCGGCACTGGTCCATCGTAATGGGAGCCGTGAATGAAGAAGCGGCCGACGGGCAGCGGCGGGAATTCGAAGATGTTTTCCGTAAGCCAGTCCCGGGGCGGGATCAGGTCGATGACCGGCACGGGTGCGTCACCCCCGGGAAAGGCGGCGTTCAAGGCCGCCTTGAGGCGGGCGCGGTCCGGTTCGTCCACGGCGATGCCCTCGACCCGCCAGGGGCCGCCGTCCTCGTCCCCGAAGGAGGAAACGCTTTCGCACAAGGGCTCCAGACAGGCCTCAAGAAACGGAACCTCGGCGGCCGTCGTGCGGAACGCAATGGACCACAGGAAGCGTTGGGCGGACATGGTCACGACACACTTTCCACGAAACTGCCCATGACCTTCTTGCGGCCGGCCTTCTCGAACTCGATTTCCAATTTGTCGCCGTCCTTGGCCTTGATGCGGCCGTAGCCGAATTTCTGATGAAACACGCGGGTGCCCACGGTCAGGCTGTCGTCGGCGCCGCCACGGTCGGCCGCGCGCCAGTCGCCATTGCCGCCCGCGTTGCCGCCGCCGGCAAAGCGCGACGCCCGGGGGCCGCTGCGCCGCACGGCACCCGGAAAGGACGTGCCGCCGTCATACCCGCCATTGCCCAGGCCACCGTAGCCGGTCCCGGAATACAGCCCTTGTTCCTGCTGGCGGCTGATGTTGTCGTTCGGTAGTTCGTCGACGAAGCGCGACGGCAGGGCCGTCTGCCACTGGCCATAGACGCGCCGGTTGGCGGCGAAGGAAATGGCGGCGCGCTTGCGTGCCCGGGTCAGCCCGACATAGGCCAGCCGGCGTTCTTCCTCCAGCGCCGCCAGGCCGCCCTCGTCCAGGGCCCGCTGATGGGGGAACAGGCCTTCCTCCCAACCGGGCAGGAACACGGTCTCGAACTCCAGGCCCTTGGCGCCGTGCAGGGTCATCAGGGAAACCTTGTCGTCCGTCGCGTTTTCCTCGTTTTCCATGACCAGGCTGACGTGTTCCAGGAAGCCGGCGAGGTTGTCGAAGTCTTCCAGGGCGACAACCAGTTCCTTCAAGTTTTCGCGCCGCCCGGAGGCTTCCGGTGCCTTCGATTCCTGCCACATCTGCATATAGCCGCTTTCGTCGAGCACCGTTTTCACCACGTCGACATGGTCGGTCACGGAGACCAGCGCCCGCCAGCGGTCGAAATCGTCGATCAACTGGGTCAGGGTCTGGCGCGCCTTGGGCTTCAATTCGTCCGTGCTGCAAATCTCCCGCGCCGCCGCGACCAGGGGCAGGCCGCGCGCCCGGGCATGCAAGTGTACGGCCTGCAGGGTGGCGTCGCCCAGGCCGCGCTTGGGCAGATTGACGATGCGCTCGAACGCAAGGTCATCGGCGGGCTGTGCGATCACGCGCAGGTAGGCGATGGCGTCGCGGATTTCCTGACGTTCGTAGAACCGTTGCCCGCCGACCACGCGGTAGGGCACGCCGAGGGTGATCAGGCGTTCTTCGAACTCGCGGGTCTGAAACCCGGCACGCACCAGCACGGCGATCTCGTTCAGCATGTGGCCACTGCCGTGCAGACTTTCGATTTCGTCGCCGATCACCCGGGCTTCCTCGTCGCCGTCCCAGACGCCGCGCACCACGACCGGGTCGCCGTCGTTCTGCTCCGTCCACAGCGTCTTGCCGAGCCTGCCGTCGTTGTGCGCGATCAGGCCCGAGGCGGCGGCCAGGATGTGCGAGGTCGAACGGTAATTGCGCTCCAGCCGGACCACCGTGGCGCCGGGAAAATCCTTTTCGAACCGCAGGATGTTGCCGACCTCGGCCCCGCGCCAGGAATAGATGGATTGGTCATCGTCGCCGACGCAGCAGATGTTCTTGTGCGCCTGGGCCAAAAGGCGCAGCCACAGGTATTGCGCCACGTTGGTGTCTTGGTATTCGTCGACCATGATGTAGCGGAACTGGCGTTGGTACTTGGCGAGAACCTCTGGTGCCGTCTGGAACAGTTCGACGCAGAGCAGCAGCAGATCGCCGAAGTCGCAGGCGTTCAGGGCTTCGAGCCGGTTCTGATAGGCCTTGTATATTTCCAGCCCCCGGCCATCGCACAGGCTTTGGGCCTCTTCCTCGGGCAGTTTTTCCGGCGTCAGGGCGCGGTCCTTGAAGCGCTGGATCGCGCCCGAGACAACGCGGGGCGGCCAGCGTTTCTGGTCGATTTCCAGGGCGTCCAGGTGCTGCTTGACCAGACGCACCTGATCGTCGGCGTCCAGGATGGTGAAATTGGGCTGACGACCCACCAACTCGGCATTGGCGCGCAGGATGCGCGCACCGATGGCATGAAAGGTGCCGACCCACCAGCCCTCGACCGGGGCGCCGACCAGCTTGCCGACCCGCTCCTTCATCTCGCGCGCGGCCTTGTTGGTGAAGGTCACGGCCAGAACCTCCCAGGGCCGCGCCTTGCGCTGCATCAGGATATGGGCCAGGCGCGTGGTAAGCACGCGGGTCTTGCCCGTGCCGGCCCCGGCCAGGACCAGCACCGGGCCGTCCACGGCCGCCACGGCCTGGGCCTGGGTTTCGTTCAGGCCGGCAAGATAGGGTGCGGGGGCGGCGGGTGGCGGGGAAGGTTGAGAGGGATCAGACATCCCGTCTTATAGCCCGGCGACGCCGGGCATGCTATTGCTTGGAGCGCTTAAATAAGCTTGAAACGATTACTATCCGCTCACTTCGCGAAATATCAGAAGTGGAGTGATCCCATATGAATTTGGGGGGCGACCCAAGAGCAATCGTGCTACAGGCGCAATCACTGTTAACAATGCTCCGAGAACACCTCCTTCGGTTAATTCAAAACTGGGATTGAGGTCGGTTTCTATTGATCCAGGAAATGCATCTAATATCCCCAATACGTGCCAAGTTCCCGAAACTCGAATGCCGTGCTTTAGGAGTAGCTCATCGGCAGAAACAACTAACCCATCTTCAAGAAGGTTACACCAAGCGGACAAAGTATCCCCTTGGATGTGGGCTTGGACTGCGTGGGGTAAGATTTTCATAAAAGCAAGTGCGACATCATTGTCGGTAGGAACGACTGATGATTTCGCACCTTTTCGTTCAACAGCCCTCCGTTGTTGCCGGGACAAACTACTTATGTCTTCGTGTTGTCCTTGATCTAGTAATTTTTTGATTGTTTCATCTTGCCATGCAGCCCTCAGCATAGAGAGATTTTTAACTTCTAGCTCACCGGTGGCCAGGACGAATTGTCCGATTCTCGCCTCCTCAATATTTCTTTTAATTAAATTATACTCAGCAAGGTAATCGAGAAGAGTTCGAGCATTTGTCCAGAGTGGATCATACACTCGTTCGCTAGATTCAGAACCGCTTGCGGAAGGGCCACGCTCAATGTCGAGGCCCGCATTTCCACCAGTGCCAGCTATTGTAGCTCCACCACTGAGTCCAACTTTAAAGCCGCGAGATGTGCTCTTAGCGACACTTTCGCGCTCAATAATTTGTTTGAGAAATCCCGCGTCATCGAACTGAGCAAGAAAAGAACCGATACGAGGTGTGTCGCAGTAAAGAAAGTCATAGACGGAATTTTTTTGGTGCCCTTCGTGCGCCTCTTCGGATGCTCTTTTCTCGTTCATCGACATATTTTTCAGCCTTTGAATGAATTTTTTCAGGAGAACTCGCCCCAATGTCGGGCTGAAGGCTTTCTAATCTATTAGAGTCAATGATGTTGGCGCTTGGTCCTGCGCTTGCATCTTTTGATTTAGGAGATTTTTTTTTGTGAGCCAATGCATCAACTCTTTAGTTGTGCGATCTTACAAAATTAATTCATAAAGTGCACTGTGTTGTTGTCTACTTTATCACAGGCATTGCTGGACGTTGGTTGGGAAAGTTGCGCGAGCAATTAAAATCAATACCACACTAAATTCTCTTTATTCGTGCCCCAGTTCCTCGCGGCGGCGCTCCATCAGCACGCGATTGAATTCGGTCATCACGTCGTCATGTGTGACGGCACCGATCAGGGTCCGGTCGCGCTCGTTTTCCGTGACAGGAATCACGGTTTCACCAGATGTATCCATGAGATTGACCGCCGTTTCGATGTCGTCGTGTCGGGTCAGCATGGGAGGATGGGTGCGGGCCACGTCGCCGGCGTTGACCAGACCGTCCAGGTCGTGGTCGAAGGCGAATTCGCTGAGATCGGGCAGCGTAATGGTGCCATGCAGTACGCCGTCGTTGTCCACCACGAAAACTTCACCCACGGTCGAATCCTGCAGCAGGTGGCGCAGGGTTTCCAGGTCCGTGCTCATGGAAACAGTGCTGAGGTTTCGGCGCATCACCGCGTTGACGGTGATGGTCTGCATGACCTCGGCCTCGATGCCTTCTTTCAGGTCGATGCCGCGCTCGCGCAATTGGCGCACGAAGTAGGAGCGGTCATAGAAATGATGCGAGATTTCCGAGGAGACGACGACGGCGATCATGACGGCCAGGGTCAGGGTGTAATCGGACGTCATCTCGAAGATGATCAGGGTGGTCGAGATGGGGGGGCCCAGGACGGAGGCCGCGACGGCCCCCATGCCGACCACGGTATAGGCGGGCACGCCCGACGACAGTTCGGGGAAGATGCTGGTGGCGACAATGCCGTAAGCACCGCCGGCGACGGCGCCGATAACCAGGGCCGGGGAAAATACGCCGCCGGAGAACCCGTATCCGTGGCTGATCGCCGTGGCGATGATCTTGGCGACCAGGATGATCAGCAGCGTGCCGAAACCATAGACGTGCAGCATGGCGTCCTCGGTCACGCCGTAACCGACGCCCAGAACCTGCGGTACCATCAACGCCATGGCGCCGACCGCCAGGCCCGCCACCGCGGGCTTCAGCCAGGACGGCAGGGGCGTGCGTTTGGCCAGGTCGGAGGCGACGACGATGGAATGCATCATCAGAATGGCGCAGGCGGCGCTGGCGATGCCCAGGCCGACGAAGGCGGGAAATTCCCAGAATGACGCCAGGGGATTGTCGACCAGGGCGAAGGCTGGGAAATTGCCGAACCAGTGCCGCGATATGGCCGTGCCCGCGACCGAGGCGACGACGACCGGCGCGAAGGCCTTCAGGGCGTAATGGCCGATTACCACCTCGTTGGCGAACAGCGCCCCCGCCAAGGGCGCGTTGAACGACGCGGCGACGGCGGCGGCGACGCCGCAGCCCAGCAGCGTGCGGTTGAGCGACCGGGTCAATCGCAGACGCCGCGCCACCCAGGCACCGAGTGATGCCCCCAGATGCACGGCCGGGCCTTCGCGCCCGACCGACGCTCCGGCGCCGATCGACAGGGCGCTGGCGATGGCGGAGTACAGGCCGACCCGGGACGACATCCAGCCGCCGTGCAGTTGTTCCGCCTCGATCACGTCGGCGACCCCCCGGGGCTTCCGGTTGGGCAGAAAAAAGTAGATGAACAGACCGACGATCAGGCCGCCGACCGCGGGCGCCAGCAGCACGTGCCACCAGTCCAGCCCGGTGACGTGCTGTGACAGGCGTTCATGGCCACTGCCGTAGAACAGAAATTGAAAAATTTCGATGGTTTCACGGAACGCGACGACCGCCGCCCCCGACGCGCAGCCGACGACAAGCGCCAAGACCATCAAAACCAGATGGTCGTTGCGGATGATCCGTCGAGCCGCCAGCAGCAGCCGGGCATATTTGAAGCGTGAAATAACCATTAACCTTCCCGCCGTCATGTTAGGGCGAGAAGGTTAAGCAGGTCTCTACAACAATACGTTACGCGCGGCGCTTAAGAGCCTCAATCCGGCGATGAATCAAGTGCATAGCCGGCCGAACGCACCGTGCGGATAAGGTCTGGGCGGCCCTCGGAATTCAGCGCCTTGCGCAGGCGGCGGATATGGACGTCGACGGTCCTGGATTCGACATAGATGTCGCGGCCCCAGACCCGATCGAGAAGCTGTTCCCGGGAATAGACGCGGCCCGGCTTTTCCAGGAACACGCGGAGCAAACGGAATTCCGTCGGCCCCAGGCGCACGAGTTCCTCGCCCCGGTAGACCCGGTGCTCTTCCAGATCCATGCTCAGGTCGGCGTAGGTCAGTACCTCGCTCGCCCGTTCCGGGTTGGCGCGGCGCAGGACCGCCCGCACACGGGCGATCAGCTCGCTCGGCGAAAACGGCTTCACCACGTAATCGTCGGCTCCGGAATCGAGGCCGCGGATGCGGTCCGCTTCTTCGCCGCGGGCGGTCAGCATGATGATCGGCAGGTTCTTGTTCTCAGGCTTGCGGCGCAACTGGCGGCAGACCTCGATGCCCGACAGGTTGGGCAGCATCCAGTCAAGGATGACCAGGGATGGGTCTTCTTCCTCGACCGCGACGACGGCGGTTTCCCCGTCACCGACGACGACCGCGTTGAACCCCTCCTTGGTGAGGTTGTAGCGGACCAATTCGGCCAACGAGGGATCGTCCTCGACGATGAGAATGCTTTTGCTCATGAAGCCCGTGTCCTTAGGCTTAGTCGCGGTCGGGATCGACGACAGTGAAGCTTGATGCATCGCTTTTTTCGCGCTCGTCCGTAGGCGGCACGCCTTTCACAAGATAGTACACCAGTTCGGCGATGTTGGTTGCGTGGTCGCCGATCCGTTCCAGGTTTTTGGAGACGAACAGAAGATGCGTGCAGGACGTGATCGTGCGCGGATCTTCCATCATGTAGGTCAGAATTTCGCGGAACAGGCTGGTGTGCAGCAGGTCGGCATCGGCGTCGCGTGCGCGTACGGCCTCCGCCTTGTCCACGTCTCGCGCCACGTAGGCGTCCAGCACGTCCTTGGTCATGCCCTGAACCAGAGTCGCCATGCGGGCAATGCTTTTGGTCGGGCCGGGGGGCGGCGACTGGGCCAGCACCACCGACCGCTTGGCGATGTTCTTGGCGTAATCGCCGATGCGCTCGATCAGGCTTGCCGTGCGCAGCGCCGTGATGGTGGTGCGCAGGTCATCGGCCATGGGCTGACGCAGGGCCAAGGTCATGGTTGCCTGGTTATCCAGTTCGGCTTCCAGGGCGTCGATCTTCTTGTCGCCGGCGATCACCCGGTCGGCCAGGTCCGTGTCGCGTTTGATCAGCGCCTCCACGGCGTCGGCCAACTGAACCTCGGCCAGGCCGCCCATTTCGGCGATGATGTTGTCCAGTTTTTTCAGGTCCTCGTCGAAGGACTTGACGATGTGATCTGTGGTCATGTCTCGTGGTCTCCCGGTGTGTCGCCCCAATGCCTCAGCCGAAGCGACCGGTGATGTAACCTTGGGTGCGCTCGTCCGTTGGATTGGTGAACATCTTTTCCGTATCGTCCTCTTCGACCAGATAGCCCAGGTGGAAGAAGGCGGTGCGCTGCGACACGCGGGCCGCCTGCTGCATGGAATGGGTGACGATGACGATCGTGAAATTTTCCCGCAGTTCGTCGATCAATTCCTCGATCTTGGCCGTGGCGATGGGGTCGAGCGCCGAGCAGGGTTCGTCCATCAGGATCACTTCGGGCGAAACCGCGACGGCGCGGGCGATGCACAGGCGTTGCTGCTGGCCGCCGGACAGGCCGGTGCCGGGCTGGTCGAGGCGGTCCTTGACCTCGTTCCACAGGCCGGCCTTTTCCAATGCCGTCTGGACGATGCCCTCCAACTCGGAATTGGAATTGGTCAGGCCGTGAATGCGTGGGCCGTAGGCGACGTTGTCGAAGATCGACTTGGGAAAGGGATTGGGCTTCTGGAACACCATGCCGACCCGGGCGCGCAGATGCACGACGTCGATGTTCTTGTCGTAGATGTCCTGCCCGTCGAGGGAAATCTCGCCCTCGACCCGGCAGATGTCGATGGTGTCGTTCATGCGGTTCAAGGAACGCAGGAAGGTGGATTTTCCGCAGCCCGACGGGCCGATCAGCGATGTCACCTCGTTCGCCTTGATGTCCAGATTGACATCGAACAGAGCCTGTTTCTCGCCATAGAACACCTTGACGTTGCGGGCCTTGAGCTTGACCGCGTCGGGTTGTGATTGCGCCACGGGGCTATCTCCGGCCGTGTCCTGGGGAATGCTCTGATTCATGTCGGGGGTCATCCTTACCATTTCCTCTCGAAACGCTTGCGCAGGAAAACCGCGCCCACGTTCATGATTACCAAGAAGCCCAGCAGCACGCAGATCGCGGCCGAGGTGCGTTCCACGAAGGCGCGTTCCGGCGAATCCGCCCACAGATAGATCTGCACCGGCAGCACGGTCGCCGGGTCGAGCGCGCCGTGCGGCACGTCGACGATGAAGGCGACCATGCCGATCATCAGAAGCGGCGCCGTCTCGCCCAGGGCCTGGGCCATGCCGATGATGGTGCCGGTCAGGATGCCCGGCATGGCCAGCGGCAGCACATGATGGGTGATGACCTGCAGCGGCGAGGCGCCCAGGCCGTAGGCGGCCTCGCGGATCGACGGCGGCACAGACTTCAGGGCCGATCGGGCGGCGATGATGATGGTCGGCAGGGTCATCAGGGCCAACACCAGGCCGCCGACCACGGGGGCCGAACGCGGCATGCCGAAGAAGTTGATGAACACGGCCAGCCCCAGCAACCCGAACACGATGGACGGCACCGCGGCCAGGTTGTTGATGTTGACCTCGATGGTCTGGGTCCATTTGTTGACCGGGGCGAATTCCTCCAGATAGATGGCGGAGGCCACGGCCAGCGGGAACGACACCAACAGCGTCACCAACATGGTGAACAGCGAGCCCATGGCGGCGCCGAAGATGCCGGCCAGTTCCGGTTCGCGGCTGTCGCCGGCGGTGAAGAAGGTGGTGTTGAACACGGTCTCGACCAGGCCGCGGTTTTCCAGGCGCTCGAACCAGGCGATCTGCTTGTCCTTGACCCGGCGTTCGGTCTCGGGGCTGTCCTTGCGGATCTGGCCCTTGTTCAACTGGTCGATGTCGTCGGACATGGGCATCTGTACGGTTACCCGTTCGCCGATCAGGTTCGGGTTGGCCATCACCATGTCGCGGATTTCATACACCGCGCCGGGGCTGATCATGTCGAACAGTTCGCGGCGGTCACGACGGCTGGTGACGTCGGGGAACAGGTCATAGTAGGCCTGGCGGATGACCTTCCGGTAATTGGCCGATGATAGGGTCTGGCGTTCCCGCGTGCCCGCAGGATCGATGTCCTGGGGATAGAGCGTTATTTCCAGGTTGATCATGGTTTGCGTGAAGGCGGGGATCGCCTTGGACACGATGGTCGTGAACAAAAGGCCCAGCATGCCCATGGCGAAGGCGATCGCGAGGATGCCGTAGGCCTTGAACCGCCGCTCCGCCGCATACCGGCGTTTCAGGCCTTTGCTGACGGCGTCGTTGGAGTTGCGGGTCGCAAGACTCCCGTTCGCCGGGCCGTTCATGATGGGGGCCGCGTCAGTCATATTGCTCTCGATATTTGTTGACGATGGTGAGGGCGATGATGTTCAGCACCAAAGTGACGCAGAACAGGATCAAGCCGAGGGCGAAGGCGGCGAGGGTCTTGGCGCTGTCGAACTCCTGGTCGCCGACCAGCAGGGTGACGATCTGCACCGTGACCGTGGTCACCGCTTCGAAGGGATTGGCTGTCAGGTTGGCGGCCAGGCCGGCGGCCATGACGACGATCATGGTTTCACCGATGGCGCGCGAGACGCCGAGCAGAATCGAGCCGACGATGCCCGGCAATGCTGCCGGCAGGATTACCTGCTTGATGGTTTCCGATTTGGTGGCGCCCAGGCCGTAGGAGCCTTCGCGCAGCGACTGCGGCACCGCCGACATCACGTCGTCGGACAGGGACGAGACGAAGGGGATGATCATGATCCCCATCACGATGCCGGCCGCCAAGGCACTTTCTGACGAAATGGTCAGGCCAAAATCGAGCCCCCATTCGCGGAAGAACGGGGCCACCGTCAGGGCGGCGAAGAAGCCGTAGACCACGGTCGGGATGCCGGCCAGGATTTCCAGCAGCGGCTTGACCGTGCCGCGCACCTTGGGGGGGGCGTATTCGGACATGTAGATCGCCGCCATCAGGCCGACCGGGGCGGCCACGCACATGGCGATCAGGGAAATCAGCATCGTGCCGGCCAGCAGCGGCACCGCGCCGAACAGGCCGGTCGCCCCCACCTGGTCCTTGCGCAGCGCCGTCTGCGGGCTCCATTCCAGGCCGAACACGAAGTCCAAGGGATGAACCTTTTGGAAGAAGCGCAGGGATTCGAACAGTAGCGACAGGATGATGCCCAGCGTGGTCAGTACGGCGATGGTCGAGCAGATGATCATGATCGCCATGGCCGCCTTCTCGACGCTGTTGCGGGCGCGCAGGTCGGGCGCGATACGGCCGCGGGCCACCAAGATCCCGCCGCAGGTCACGGCGACGAGGATCGCCGTCAGGAGCATTTTCGACGTGGTCAGAAGCTGGCCGTAGAAGGCGGCGGCGTTCTTCAGGTCAAGGTCGATGATCTCGCGGCTGACGATGTCGCCGTTGGCCAGGTTCTTGACGTCGTTCAGCAGCAGGGACAGTTCGGCCGCGGGCAGGGATTTCATGCTGTCCGGCAGATTGGCGATCAGCATGCTGTCCATGATGGTGTTTTCAAGCGCCATCCAGCCGACCAGCAGCAGGAACCCGGGCGCCGCGCACCACAGGCCGATGTAATAGCCGTAGTAATTGGGCAGCGAATGCAGGTTGCGGACCTGACCACCGGCGGTCTTCAGGGCGCGGGACCGGCCCAGGTAGTATCCGAAGATGGTCAGAAGGGCGAGGACGCCAAACAAAACGGGGAAGCTCATGACGCTTCTGGTCCTTGGTTGCGGCACCCGAAATACGGGCTGGAGAATATTATATAAAAACGAATATCAGGTCGGTGGGGGTGCCCGGGGCCGGGCGATCCCCGGAAGGCCGAAACCTTCCGGGGACGTTTAGGCCAGGAAACTTAGAGGTCGATGTTGTTGCGCAGGGCAGCGCCGTCTTCACGGAACTTCTTGCGCTCCGCGTCGCCCATCGGGATCAGACCCTTGTCGGTCAGATAGCCGTCGGGGCCGAAAGCTTTGTCGGCGGTGAATTCGGCGACATATTCCTTCATGCCGGGGATCGAGCCGACGTGCGCCTTCTTGACGTAGAAGTACAGCGGGCGCGACACCGGATAGGAGCCGTCGGAGATGGCTTCGAAGGTCGGTGCCTGGCCGTCAACCAGGGAGCCCTGGATCTTGTCGGCGTTCTGGTCGAGGAAGCTGTAGCCGAACACGCCGAAGGCGTTCGGGTTGGCTTCGAGCTTGCGGACGATCAGCACGTCGTTCTCGCCGGCTTCCACATAGGCGCCGTCTTCGCGGACCGAATGGCAGACCGCTTTGTACTTCTTCTTGTCGGACTTCTTCAGGGCGGCGATTTCCTTGAACTTCTTGCAACCGCCTTCCAGGCCCAGCTCGGCGAAGGCATCGCGGGTGCCCGACGTCGGGGGCGGGCCCAGAACTTCGATCTTGATGTCCGGCAGGGACGCATCAACGTCTTTCCAGGTCTTGTGCGGGTTCGGGATCAGCTTGCCGCCTTCGGCCGGGATGTCCTTGGCCAGGGCCAGGAACAGCTGCTGACGGGTGATCGACATCTGCTTGGAAGCCTTGGAATTGGCGAGGACGATGCCGTCATAGCCGACCTTCACTTCGACGACGTCGGTGACGCCGTTTTTGGCGCAACGCTCGACTTCGGATTTCTTGATCCGGCGCGACGCGTTGGTCATGTCCGGGTGCTGGGCGCCGATGCCGGCGCAGAACAGTTTCAGGCCGCCGCCGGAACCGGTGCTTTCGACGACCGGGGTTTTGAATTTGGTGGTTTTGCCGAACTGTTCGGCGACGGCGGTCGAGAACGGGAACACCGTCGACGAGCCGACGATCCGGATCTGATCGCGCGCTTCGGCGGCGTTGGCCATCGCAACGGCCATGCCGGCAACGGCGACGACTGCAAGTGACTTGCGAAACATGGGTAGCTCCTACGTGTCTTGAAGGGATACTGGGTTATTCGTTCTTTCGGAAAGCGCTCGCCCCCGAATTTCATCGCCGCCCAAACTAAGACCGCCACACGTCGTATTTATGACATGGATGTTGCAGTTTTATGACAACCACCAATAAAAAACGGCGGAAATTCAACGATTTTCACGTTTCCGAAACATGACAACCGTGCGGATGTCACATCAGATACGTCTATGGGAAGGGTGTATTGGGGGGCGGCGTGTTAGCCCAGGGCGATCAGGAAAAGGCCCAGGCGAACATCTGGAATAGGGCCGCCCCTATCAGCGCCGCCGACGGCACCGTGATGATCCAGGCTGCCACGATGGTCATGAAATGCTGGCGCCGCACCAGCTTGCGCCGGCGGGTCCGCTCCGGGTCGCTGCTGCCGGCGGTCTCCGGCTCCGGCTCCGGCTCCGGGTCCTTGTCGACACGTCCGTGATTGATATGGCTTTTGCGGCCGGTTACCCATTCGCGGAAGAAGCCGACGCCGAACACGGCGCCGACGGCGATATGGGTCGACGACACGGGCAGGCCCAGCGCCGAGGCGATGATCACCGTGATCGCGGCGGCCAGCGCCACGCAATAGGCGCGCATGGGGTTCATCTTGGTGATCTCGGCGCCCACGGTGCGGATCAACTTGGGCCCGAACAGCAGCAATCCCATGGTGATGCCGGCCGCGCCCACGAACAGCACCCAGGTTGGGATGCCGACCTTGCCGTGGGTGCTGCCTGTGGTTGCCGTGTCGACGACGGCGGCAAGCGGCCCGACCGCATTGGCCACATCGTTGGCGCCATGGGCGAAAGACAATAAGGCGGCTGCGAAAATCAGCGGCAGGGTGAACAAGGTACGCACGGACTTGTTGCGGTTTTCCATGCCCGCCGCCTTGCGGTGGATCAGGGGGCGGACCACGGCGTAGGTCAGGACACCGATGGCCAGCCCGACGAGGGCCACGATTTCGGGCCCCGGACGCCACAGGTTCTTCAGGCCCTTCATCAACAGATAGGCGGAGAACACGCCGGCCATGAGGGCGACCAGCACCGGCACCCAGCGCTTGGCGCCGGCAATCTTGTCCTTGCGATAGATCACGTTGAACTTGATGAAGGCCAGGAACGCGGCGGCGATGACCCCGCCCATCAGCGGCGAGATCACCCAACTTGCGGCGATCGCGCCCATCACGCCCCAGTCGACGACCCCGAACGCGGCGGCGGAAATGCCCGCCCCCATGGCGCCGCCGACGACGGCATGGGTGGTCGACACGGGCGCGCTCAGCCAGGTTGCCAGGTTGACCCAAAGTGCGGCGGCAAGCAGTGCCGACATCATGGCCCAGATGAAGATGTCGGGATCGCTGATCTGGTTGGGGTCGACGATGCCCTTGGAAATGGTTTTGACTACGTCGCCCCCGGCCAGGATGGCGCCGAGCGATTCGAACACTGCCGCGATGATCAGCGCCCCGAACATGGGCAGGGCGCGGGAGCCGACGGCTGGGCCGACGTTGTTGGCAACGTCGTTGGCGCCGATGTTCAGCGCCATGTAGCCGCCGATTACCCCGGCGGCGACGATGAACAGTTGGTGGTCCATGCCGACCGTGGCGATCATGGCGACGTTCGAGGTGATCGCGAGGAACAGCAGCGCCCAGCCGATGCGCGAAAACCGGCGCGACAGCGCCTGGGTCGCGTATTCGACGGCGGCCAGCTTGCTCAGGTCTTTGCTTAGGGTTTCTTTATACATGGCGGGGGACCGTCACCTTTGGCAATTGGGCCGGGCGGCGAATAAACCGGCCGGTGGGATGGGGCGGGCGTGGGAACGCAATGGTCATGCGCCAGGGCCGCCAGGGACATAGGCCGGAACCGCAGGCGGGGGCAATCAGAATGTTACGGATTTATGACACATCTGAGGACGGTATGGCTACCGCCCCGCTGCCCGGCAGCAGTCCCTGGCGGGGCGGTTCCGCCGGCAGATAGACCGTGAAGGTCGATCCTTTGCCCAGGGTGCTTTCGACCGCGAGATGGCCGCGGTGGCGGTTGACGATGTGCTTGACGATGGCAAGGCCAAGGCCGGTGCCGCCGACGCTTTTGGAACGCGCCTTGTCGACTCGATAGAAACGTTCCGTCAGGCGCGGAATTGCCTCTTCGGGGATGCCTTCGCCGTGGTCCGTGACCTTGATGGCGACGCCCGAACGGCCGGACCCGGGAATCCGCTGGGCCGCTTCGACCCGGACATCGATGGCCTCGCCCTTGGCGCCATAGCGGATGGCGTTCTCGATCAAATTGCGGAACACCTGGAACAACTGGTCGGCTTCACCATGGACCGTCGGCAGGTTGCTGCCGTAATTGACGCGGATCGGCACGTTGGCGACCTTGGCCTGGACGCTCAGCGCCTCGGTCACGTTCAACAGCACGCCCGCGATGTCGACGGGGGCGGTGGGCCGGACATGCTCGTTGATCTCGACCCTGGACAGGGACAGCAAATCGTCGATCAGCAGCGCCATGCGCTTGGCTTCGCGCAGCATGATGCCGAGGAACCGCGTGCGGGTGTCCTCGTCGCTGCCGGCGGGGCCTTCCAGAGTTTCGATGAAGCCGAGCAGGGCCGCCAGCGGCGAGCGCAATTCGTGCGACGCATTGGCGACGAAATCGGCGCGCATCTGTTCGGCGCGCCGCGCGGTCGTCATGTCGCGCAGAACCAATACCGCACCGACCCCTTTCGTGTCCGGGGCCGGCGGCACGCCGGAGACGAACATCTCGAAATTGCGGGTGGTATTGCCCGGCAGGATCACTTCGACCGTGCGGGTCTCGTCCCGGCCAAGCACCTGATCGACGGCGTCCAGCACCCGGGGGTGGCGCAGCGACATCGCCAGATCGTGGCCGACGCGGGTGATGTCCAACAGTTCGCGCGCGGCGCCGTTGGCGTAGATGACCGACCGTCGGCTGTCCAGCAGGACTGTCGGGTCGGGAAAATGGTCAAGAATGCGGTCGGTCAAAGGGACCATTTGCCTGGTGCCCCGCCTGGTTGCGCGTTCCCGCATCTGTGGCCCGTGCGGAGGCTGTCCACATCGGGGCCGCGGGCTCTACATGGCCTGATGGCCTTCCTCCGGGGGGTTTGTCAAGAAACGGTTTTACGACAGCCGCCGGCATACCTCGGCCCCGGGCCCGGTCTTGGGGCCGGGACATCGGACCATTCTGCGGGGGATCAGGGGTGGGCTTGGCGCGTGCCGCGCCCGCCCGGGGATGTCGTGAGGCCCATTTCAACCCGGTTGCGGCCGTTATGCTTGGCCAGATACAAGGCTTCGTCGGCGCGTTCGATCAGGCTTTCCACGCTTTCGCCCGGCTGAAATTCCGCCGCCCCCACGGACACCGTGATGGTGCCCAGGCTCTTGCCGGTGGCGCGGTTGATGACGGCTTTCTTCGAGACCTGGGTGCAGACGTGCTCGCCAACCTTGGCGCCGTTCTTCAGCGTCGTATTGGGCAGCACGATGGAAAATTCCTCGCCGCCGTAGCGCGCAGTCAGGTCTTCGCCGCGCACGCAGCTTTTCAATATGCGCGCGACGAACCGCAGCACCTGATCGCCGACCTGGTGGCCATGGGTGTCGTTGAAATTCTTGAAGTGATCGATGTCGATCATCAGCAAGGTCAGGGGCTGCCCCCGGTCCATGGCCTCGGCGGCGCCGATGCGGATTTCCTCGTCGAACAACTTGCGGTTGGCGACGCCGGTCAACGCATCGGTCATGGCTTCGTGGCGCAGGGATTCGACATCTTCCTTGAGGCTGCGGATTTCGCCCGCGGATTCCTTCAGCCGCGTTTCGAGGACCTGGTTGCGTTCCTCCATGGTGCGCGTCGCCGCGACCACCTGTTCCAGGATGGCCCGGATGTCCTTGCGGCCATCGTCCCGCGCCAACTCGCCAGACACCACGGACAGGGTGTCGCCATAGGCCTGGGCATCAGTGCCGGCCTCTTCCAGGTAGGTCATCAGTTTCTTGAGTTCGGTTTCGACGCGCAGCGTGGCGTCGTTCAGGAAATCCTCGTCCAGGGTCACGCCCAGGAAGCGGTCGTAGATTTCCGCATTGCGTTCTTCGGTGAACGGCAGACCGGCTTCCAGGATCACATCCAGGGTGCGCGCCAGTTCCGGATATGCACCCGAGAAATACCGATACCAAACAGCAAAGTTGTTTGGTTTCGGCGGAATCCCCTTTTTCTCCATCATCTGGAGCGCCGATTTGGCGTAGGCGCTGGGGGTGCTCCGAGGTTTAGTTTCGTCGGACAACGGGCCTGCCTTCCTTTTTAAGGTGTTGGGGTCGCCGTTCTCACCTTCCAAGAACCATTTATGTGCCGGTCATTCGGCGCCGACAAATTATAAGGCTATTTTCTAACATAACCCGTGCGCTGGATTCATACCTTTTTCTTTATAATGATACGGCGCCCCACCTGCGGGGGTTGCGGCAGGGCGGCATGCGCCGCCTTCAGGCGCTCCAGATGCGCCAGAACGGGGGCCGGAAACGGCGCCGCGCGGCGGCTATTCAGGTCGACATGCAGGATCATCAGCTCGTTCGTCGCGGCCAACCGGTCGTCGTCTCCGGCGAACATTTCGTGGAACAGATGCAGGCGTTTACCGTCGACGTCCAGCACGCGCGGGCGCACCCGCATTTCCTCGCCCAGTTTGACCTCGCTGTCGTAGGTCAAATGGGCCTCGACCACAAAGACGGATCCCCCGGTGGCCGCGCGGTAGGCGGCATCCAGCCCGACCACGTCCTGTAGGGCGTCGGTCGCATGGTCGAACACCAGCACGTAGTAGGCCAGGTTCATATGGCCGTTGTAGTCGATCCAATCGGGCAGGACCGTTTCGCGGTGCAGGATGGGGAGGGCTTCCGGCGGCTCGCCGGTCGGGCCATGGGGCATCGGGGCCTCCTCGGGGTGAAGTTGTCGCAACGGGTGCCGTCAGGCCCCACCCATCAGCCATGGAGGGAGTGGCCGCAGAATGCAAGATATTTGACCTTTGACGGCACGGGTGCAATAAGCGGTCGCGCGTGCCGTGCCGCACTTTGGGCGGGCGGTGCCGCGACGATGGAAAAGCGCGAAGTTCCCTCATGACCGGCATTTCTTCAGACACTGCTGCACCGGCCCTGGCCGTGGTTGTGCCCGTACACAACGAGACCGAGAACCTAGCCCCGCTGATCGACGAGATCCGGGCGGCACTGGGGGGCGGTCCGGCGTACGAAATCATCTATGTGGACGACGGCAGCACCGACGCGACCCTGGGTATGCTCAAGGATCTCGCGGATAAGATTCCGGAACTGCGCGTGCTCCGCCATATCGCCTGCTGTGGCCAGAGTGCCGCCATCTGGACCGGCGTTCGGGCGGCCCGTGCCCCTGTGATCGCGACCCTGGACGGCGACGGCCAGAACGATCCCGCTGATATCCCGGCCCTGGTCACCAAGTACAATGAAGAAGGCGGCGGCGAGAGATTGATGATCGCCGGTCTGCGCGCCAAACGGCGCGACACCTACATCCGTCGTCTGTCGTCGCGGGTCGCCAACGGTATCCGTTCCGGCTTGTTGCAGGATGACACGCCTGATACGGGCTGCGGTCTCAAGGTCTTCCCTCGCCAGGCGTTCCTCGATTTTCCCCGGTTCGATCATATGCACCGCTTCATGCCGGCGCTGATGCTCCGCCTGGGCGGGCGCGTCCTGTCCGTGCCGGTCAATCACCGCCCGCGCGAACGGGGGACCTCCAAATACGGGGTGTGGAACCGGCTGTGGGTCGGCATCGTCGACCTGTTCGGCGTGATGTGGCTGCAGCGCCGGGGCTCCAAACCCCAGGTCGTCGAGGAAACCCCTGGTCAGGGCGGAGCGGGCGGCCCGGCGCGATGAGCATGAAGCTCGCCCTGCGCGGCGGCACCCTGCTGTTGTCGCTGATCGCGGTCGTGATTTTGATTCGGCTGACCGGCCTGGACGCCCATCTTGATGAAACCTGGATCGACACCTACGTGCGCGGCAAGGGCATGGCCGGCATTCTGGTGTTCGTCGCCGCCGGCGGTCTGTGCACGGCGATTGGTCTTCCGCGCCAACTGATCGCCTTTCTGGGCGGCTACGCCTTCGGCATCGCCGAAGGCACGGCGTTGGCGGTACTGGCGACCCTGGCCGGCTGCATCATCAGTTTCTATTACGCGCGGTTCCTGGGCCGCGACCTGGTCGCAGGCCGCTTCCCGGGCAAGGTGAAGCGTATCGACGGCTTCCTTGCGGAAAATCCGTTTTCGATGACGCTCCTGATCCGCTTTCTGCCGATCGGCTCGAACCTTTTGACCAATCTGGCGGCGGGCGTGACCAGTGTGCCCGGCCTGCCCTATTTCGCCGGATCCGCCATCGGCTACGTACCGCAGACGTTGATCTTCGCGCTCATCGGTACGGGCATCAAGGTCGACCCGGCGGCCAATATCGCGCTTGCTGCCGGTCTGTTTGCGCTGTCGGGCATTCTTGGCGTGTATCTGTATCGCCGCAATCGTCACGGCAAGGTCCTGGATGAGGACCTGGAAGAGGACCTGGGCGGCGCCGGGTCTTCGACGGCGGAATGAGGCGCGGGTTGCGGCCCCTGACGATGGCCGGGAAACCGTCATGCATGTCCTTCTGATCCCCTCCTGGTATTCTCACCTGCGGTCTGCGGGCGGTGGGTCGTTCTTTCGCGATCAGGCCCAGGCATTGGCCGCCGCCGGGCATAAGGTGGGGCTGATCTATCCCAAGTTATGGGGGTTGCGCGACTATCGCGCCGGGCCATTGCCGGCGATCAACCGCATTCGCGCCGAAGATGACGGTCAACTGCGGGTGTGGCGCATGGATACCCTGCATCGCCTGCCGCGGGTGCCGTTTCGCGATGCCTGCAAGTTCGCCGCCGCCGGGACGAAGCTGTTCGACGCTTATGTGGCGGCGGAAGGACGGCCCGATATTCTGCACGCCCATGCCGCCCTCTATGCCGGGGTCTTGGCCAAGCGCCTGGCCGCGCGCCGGGGCGTTCCCTTTGTGCTGACGGAACATTCGACGGATTTCGCCCAGGGCAAGCACCGTTGGTGGCAGAAGCGCCTGGTTTCCGGCGTGCTCACCGCCGCCGCCGCGCGCCTGGCCGTCAGCCCGCAGCTCCGCGATATTCTGCTCGACCAGTATGCGGCCCAGGCCGACCCGACCACGGTCGTGCCCAATATCCTGACACCGGCTTTCGAGGAAGCGGTGCCCGAGGATAAGGCCCCGGGCGGACCTTTCGTATTTTTGTGTGCCGCGCGCATTTCCGCGGAAAAAAACCAGGAAGGCCTGATCCGGGCCTTCGCCCAGGCCTTTCCGGCGGGCGGGGCGGGGCCGGATGTGGAACTCCATTTCGTCGGCTCGGGCGACGGCGGGCCGCTTCTGCGTCTGGCTGGAGACCTGGGCATCCTCGACCGGGTCAAGGTTATCGGTCTGCTTCCGGCCGCGGACGTGCGCCGCGCCATGGCCGCGGCCGACGCGGTCGTGCTGCCCAGTTTCGTGGAAACCTTCGGCGTCGTGGTGATTGAGGCCCTGTCCCAAGGGGCGCCCGTGGTCGCCACCATTTGCGGCGGACCGGAAGGCATCCTGACCCCGGACAGCGGCATTCTGGTGCCGCCCGGCGACGACCCGGCGATGGCTCAGGCACTTCGCGACATGCACGGGCGGGCGGCGTCCTTCGACCGCGCCAAACTGCGCCGTGACTGCCTGGAGACCTATGGCCATAAAGCCGTGGTCCGGCAGTTGGAAAGCATTTACGCTCGCGTGCTCGGCAATGACGGCGCAGGCGACGGCACGGCATGAGCAAAACCTATTCCGCATTTCTGGCCGGCCTGGTCGGGGGGCTGACAGCCCCGATGTCGCGTTGGCCGCGTTACGCGACGCAGGCACGGCTGGCCGATGCCGTGACGCCACGGGTCCCCGTCGACACACCGCTGGGTCCCATCACTCTTTATACGCCCGGCAAGGATGCGCTTTATTTCGCCCGCCACGCTTTCTTGCGCGAACCGGAAACGGTCGAATGGATCGATGGCTTTCAGGCCGGTGAGGTGTTCTGGGATATCGGCGCCAGCGTCGGGCCCTATGCGGTCTATGCGGGCAAGCGGGGCATTTCGACCGTGGCGTTCGAACCCAATCCGTTCTCCTTTCACTGCCTCGCCCGCAACGTGGTTGAAAACGGCGTAGGTGAGGCGGTCCAAGCCCATTGCCTGGGCCTCAGTGACCGGGACGGGCGCGGGCGTTTCTACATGCCGTCGTTCGAGGCCGGCACTTCGGGTTCGTCGCTTTATGATAGCGGCTTGTCGCGCCTGGGTTTCGCCAAGGCCGAGATCGCCGTGGATGCTTTCGCGCTCGCCGCCGACAGCTTGATCGAGCGCTACGGCTTCACGCCGCCGCAGCACATCAAAATCGACGTCGATAGCATCGAACCGCAGATCCTCAAGGGCGCCATGGGGTTGCTGAAAAGCGGTCAGGTGAAATCGCTGCTTATTGAAATCGCCCCCGACGATGCGGAAATCCCCGCCCTTCTGACCGAAGCCGGCTTTGCCGAGGCGCGGCGCGGCATTCAGCGGGCGGATACGGATGTGAATGTGATCTTCACCCGCGCTTCCTGACCCTTTCAAACCCCGATCAGTGTTCGTTAATTGCGCAGTTTCCCTGGGATTCGGGCCCAATGCCCTTGACAGGGAGACGCCAGCGGACTACATCGCTGGCACTCACTTGGGTTGAGTGCTAACAAACACAAAAAAACCCTTATGTTTCCAATATTTGACGGAGAGCGACTATGAAGTTCAGGCCTCTGCATGACCGTGTGCTGGTCAAGCGCATCGAGCAGGACGCGAAGACCAAGGGCGGGATCATCATCCCCGACACCGCCAAGGAAAAGCCCATGGAAGGCAAGATTATTGCCGTCGGTTCCGGCGCCCGCAACGAAGACGGCTCGGTTACGCCGCTCGACGTGAAAAAGGGCGACAAGGTCCTGTTCGGCAAATGGTCGGGCACCGAAGTGACGATCGACGGCGACGAGCTGATCATCATGAAGGAATCAGACCTGCTGGGCATCATCGGCTAAGGCCGATCGACCGCCCGCAAGGCACCCGAAAAAGATCGAACCAAGAGGATAAATTAAGATGGCTGCTAAGGAAGTTAAGTTTTCATCCGACGCCCGTGACCGCATGCTGAAGGGTGTCGACACCCTCGCCAACGCGGTTAAGGTGACCCTCGGCCCCAAGGGCCGTAACGTCGTTATCGACAAGGCATTCGGCGCCCCGCGCATCACCAAGGACGGCGTCACCGTCGCCAAGGAAATCGAACTGACCGACAAGTTCGAAAACATGGGTGCGCAGATGGTCAAGGAAGTCGCTTCCCGGACCAACGACGAAGCCGGCGACGGCACCACCACCGCCACCGTTCTGGCCCAGGCCATCGTCCGCGAAGGCGTCAAGGCCGTGGCCGCGGGCATGAACCCGATGGACCTGAAGCGCGGCGTCGACATGGCTGTCGAAGCCGTCGTGGCCGACGTGAAGTCCGTCTCCAAGAAGGTCAAGACCTCCGACGAAATCGCCCAGGTCGGCACCATTTCCGCCAACGGCGACGAAGCGATCGGCAAGATGATCGCCGAAGCCATGCAGAAGGTCGGCAATGAAGGCGTCATCGAAGTCGAAGAAGCCAAGGGCCTGGACACGGACGTCACCGTCGTCGAAGGCATGCAGTTCGACCGGGGTTATACCTCGCCGTACTTCATCACCAACGCCGACAAGATGACCTGCGACATGGACAACCCCTACATTCTCATCCACGAGAAGAAGCTGTCCTCGCTGCAGCCGCTGCTGCCGGTTCTGGAAGCCGTCGTTCAGGCTTCCCGCCCGCTGATCATCATCGCCGAAGACATCGAAGGCGAAGCGCTGGCGACCCTGGTCGTCAACAAGCTGCGTGGTGGCCTGAAGGTCGCCGCCGTCAAGGCGCCGGGCTTCGGTGACCGTCGCAAGGCCATGCTGGAAGACATCGCCATCCTGACCAACGGCCAGGTGATTTCCGAAGACATCGGCATCAAGCTTGAAAACGTCGGCCTGGAAATGCTGGGCACGGCCAAGCGCGTCATCATCACCAAGGACGACACCACCGTCGTCGATGGTGCCGGCAAGAAGAAAGACATCGAAGCGCGCTGCAACCAGATCCGGGCGCAGATCGAGGAAACCTCCTCGGACTACGACCGCGAGAAGCTGCAGGAACGTCTGGCCAAGCTGGCCGGCGGCGTGGCCGTCATCAACGTGGGCGGCGCCACCGAGGTCGAGGTTAAGGAAAAGCGTGACCGCGTCGACGACGCCCTGCACGCCACCCGCGCCGCGGTCGAGGAAGGCGTGGTCCCGGGCGGCGGTTCTGCCCTGCTTTATGCCACCAACGCCCTGAAGAAGCTGACCCCGGAAAACAACGACCAGCAGGTCGGCATCAACATCGTGTTGCGCGCCCTGCAGGCCCCGATCCGTCAGATCGCGGAAAACGCCGGCTTCGACGGCGCCGTGGTCGCGGGCAAGCTGCTTGAAGGCAAGGTCAAGACCCAGGGCTTCAACGCCCAGTCCGGCAAGTACGTCGATATGCTGAAAGCCGGCATCATCGATCCGACCAAGGTCGTCCGTACGGCTCTGCAGGATGCGGCGTCCATCGCCGGTCTGCTGATCACCACGGAAGCCATGGTCGCCGAAAAGCCGGAGAAGAAAGAAGCCGGCGGCATGCCCCCGGGTGGCGGCATGCCCGACATGGGCGGCATGGGCTTCTAATCCCGCTGCCGACCGTTTGTTTCGGAAAGGGCCGCACCTTCGGGTGCGGCCCTTTTCTTTTGCGTGACCTGGATCAAGGGCGGGCCGGTGCACCTCGGCTATAGGGCCGGATGCGAAAGTTTGCTACCGTCCGCGGGTCTCGCGGTAACGGCCGGGAGACGAGGAAATCATGCAGGTCGGATATCAGCGAATGACCATCAGTGCCGTCACGTGCGACATCAAGAAACTCATCAAGGCCGGGCGCCTAGCTGACGCGGGGCAGGCGGCCTATCAGGCCGCCGTGACCGGCCGCGCCGATGAGGAAACGTTGGAACTGGGCGCGGGCGCAGCCTATCAGGCGGGCGCCGACGATCTGGCGCTTGAGCTGTTTTCCCGCCTGGACGCGCGCCGCGCGCTGGATGCCGGACAATGGGCGATGATGGGCCATGCGGCGGAACGCCTTGGCGTCAGCCGGATCGCCTTGCCCGCCTATCACCGGTCGCTCGACCTGAAGCCCGGCGACGCGGCCGTGCATTACAACTTGGGTTCCCTCCAATTGCGCCGCCATCAATGGACCGAGGCGATCACGCATCTGCGGGCCGCCTGCGACGCCCGGCCCGATTGGCAGCCGGCCTGGGAGAATTTGGCCCAGGCCCTGGTCGGCACCGAACATTACGAGACGGTCGTGCCGTTTCTGGCCGACTGCATGGCGCGCTTTCCGGACAACCCCGTGTTCGCGTTTCAGCACGCGGCGGCCCTCCTGCATATGGGCGATCGGCCAGGGGCCGAAGCAGCCTACCGCGATCTGACCGCCCGCCTGCCGGACAATGCGGCCGCCTGGGCCGGGTTGGCGGCGGCGGTCATCCAGGGCGGGCGCAAGGACGAAGCGGCCCGCCTGATTGCGGATGCCGCGGCCAAGGGTGCGCGGTCTCACGATCTCGACGAAATGGCGGCGACCCTGAAGTTGGACGCGGGTGATGTCGATGCAGCTATTTCCGGCTATGAAGCCGTCTTGGCGGCCAAGCCCGATCATCGCCTGGCCCGGGTCAATCTGGTCGATGCGCTGGTGCAGGCGGGTGATCACAAACGCGCGCTCAAGGTCTGCGACGACCGCCTGGCGGCCGTGCCGGGGGATCCGGAAATGCTCGCCTACCGGGCCATCGTGATGACCGACATGGGGCAGGCGGCGGAGGCCGAGACCTTCCTGCCGCCCAACCTGATCATGGGCCACCGGCCCCTGGCGCCGAACGGCTTCGCCTCATTGGCCGACTTCAACAAGGCGATGGTCCGCCACATCCTGGACCACCCGTCCCTGGTCCCGTCGCCGCCCAGCCACGCCACCGTCGCGGGCCGCCACACGGGCAGCCTGGTCTGCGACCCCTGGGGCCCGATGACCCAGTTCAAGGAGATGATCGCCGAGGCCGCGCGCGCCTATCGCCGCCGCCATCGGCGCAGTTCCCATCCCCTGTTCACCCGCTGGTCCGATGAATACTCGCTGACCCTTTGGGCGGTGGAGATGAATGCCGGCGGCCATCAGATGCCGCATATCCATCCGTCGGGTTTCTTGTCCGGCGTTTACTATCCGCAGTTGCCGGCCCAGGTCACGGACCCGGGCGACACCAACGGCTTCATCGAATTTTTCCAGGCGCCCGAGCAATTCAAGCTGCGCCATCAACCGCGCCTGCAGTTGTTCCCGCCCGAGGAAGGGGTGATGTATCTGTTCCCCTCAGCCTATTTCCACCGCACCATTCCGTTCACCGGCGACGGCACGCGCATCAGCGTTGCCTTCGATCTGGTCGCCCTTTAGGCGCTGTGCCGTCGTGACCGCCCGTTTCCATCCTGGTCCATGGCGCCTATCACGGCGGCTGGTGTTGGGACCGCTTGGCGCCGGTCCTGCGGGCGCGGGGGGCGGCGGTCACGGCCCCCGACCTGCCGGGCCATGGCGCGGACAGGACGCCGTCGGGGGACCTCACGCTGACGCTCTATGCCGACCATATCGCCGAAGCCGTCCGGCAACAGGGCGGCCCCGTCACCCTGGTCGGCCATTCCATGGCCGGGGCGGTGATCGCAGAAGTTGCCGAGCGGGTGCCGGACCTGCTTACCCGCCTGGTCTACCTCACGGCCTACATGCCGGGGCCAGGCGAAAGCATCATCGACTGGGCGCGCCGCGACGGGGATACGCGGGCGCGGGCGGACAAGGTCGTGTTCGACGGCGTGCCCTGCCTTGCCGTCGACCGTCAGACGACCTGGGACGCCTTCTATCAGGACGCGCCCGAGGAAGACCTGGACTGGGTGTTTCCCCAACTCCGGCCCGAGCCCGTGGCGATCTTTCGTCAAGCCCTTGCCCTGACCCCGGAAAAATTCGGCCGGGTGCCGCGCGATTACATTTCCTGCCGTCAGGACTTCGCCATTACCGCCGATCTGCAGGATTCCATGCTCGATGCCCTGCCGGCGCGGCGGACCTGGGATCTGGACTGCGGTCATTCGCCCTTCGTGGTCTGCCCGGATGCCCTGGCCGACATTCTTCTGGACGGGGAAAGCTAGGCTTCTTTGTTCGCCGCAAAGCGACCGTCGCGGCCATGCCGCGCGGGTTTTGCTAGAGCCCCAGTTCCGTCAGTCCGGGAAAATCGTCGGGCCGGGGGCCGAGGGGCCAGGTGAACTTGCGCTCATTTTCCGTGATGATGACGTCGTTGATCGAGGCCTCGCGGCGGCGCATCAGGCCTTCCGGTGAAAACTCCCACTGTTCGTTGCCATGGGCCCGGTACCATTGGCCGTTGTCGTCGTGATATTCGTACTGAAAGCGCACGGCGATCCGGTTGTCGTGAAAGGCCCATAGTTCCTTGATCAGACGGTAATCAAGCTCGCGCGCCCATTTGCGTTCCAGGAATTCGACGATCTTGTCGCGGCCGGTGAAAAATTCAGCCCGGTTGCGCCAAGTCGAGTCAGGGGTATAGGCCAGCGACACCTTGACCGGGTCGCGGTGGTTCCAGGCATCCTCGGCCAGGCGGGCTTTCTGGGTTGCGGTCTCGAACGTGAAGGGGGGCAGGGGCGGGCGTGTTTCCATGGTCAGGACTCCTCATCCATCAATGCAGGATCGAATTGGGGAGGGCGTCTCGGCCCGGGGCCGCGTTCGTTCGCGGGCTGGCGGCGTCCGTTCGCCGCATGGCCAAGAATATACACAGGGGGGGTGCGAATGCATCTTGAAAGGTCGGCGAACAAATTCTACCGTCATGGTCAATGACGGACGGAAATAAGATTGTCCGCATCTGGGGGCGCATCCGAGAAACGAAGCCGCAGCCAACACGTCACGTGGTTGGAGATGAGAGATGTCGGGCGCCGTCCTGAAGATCCTGGTCATTGATGAGAGTGCGGAACGCGCCGAGGTCCTGTTGGCGGGGCTTCAGGACGCGGGCTATCATCAGGTTCATCATCTGCGCGAGATGACGGATTTGGTGCCCCGCATCGCCGCCATCGACCCGGACGTGATCCTGATCGACCTGGAAAACCCCAACCGCGACACGGTCGAACAGATGTTCCGCGTGTCGCGTGAGGTCAAGCGCCCGATCGCCATGTTCGTCGACGAAAGCGACCCGGAAATGACCAAGCAGGCGATCCGGGCCGGGGTCAGCGCCTATATCATCGACGGCCTGCGCCGTGACCGCATCCAGCCCGTGGTCGATGTCGCGATCTCGCGGTTCGAGGCCTACCGCGAACTGGAACAGCGGGTGACCGACGCCGAATTGCAATTGGCCGAACGCAAGGTCATTGACCGGGCCAAGGCCGTGCTCATGGAAAAACGCGCCATGACCGAACCCGCCGCCTATGACGCCATCCGCGCGATGGCCCGTGCCAAAGGCAAGCGCATGGTCGAGGTTGCGGAAAGCCTGCTGACGGCACGAGAACTGGGCATCTAGTCCGGGTCACGGCGTTCCGTCTTGCCCGGCGACGCTTAATTTTCATCGCGCTTTTTTGACGGACCCGGCGTCGTTAACAGGGCCGCCGACTGCTTGTGTTCGGATATGTCCCCATCGCGTCCGGGCAATTGACTCGGTGGGGGAATCGGCATACTTCATGAATATAGTAAGTTAACTAACTAGGTTTGTTATTGATGCAACGTGCCGCCGCGCAAGCGAAACAGCATGACCTCGTGACTGCCGCCGCGGGCCTTTTTCATGAGCAAGGGGTGGCGAAGACGACCCTGACCGACGTGGCGCGCGCCGCCAACATCCCACTCGGGAGTGTCTTCTATTATTTCAAGACCAAGGATGATCTCGTTTCCTCGGTGATCGACCGGAGGGAAGACGGGATCGCGCGGCTGATCTCGCGTCATCAGGCTCTTTCAGATCCGCGGGCCCGCCTGCTGGCGCTCGTGCAGATATGGGTCGAGGACCGTGAGGTCGATGCCCTCTTCGGGTGCCCGATCGGCAGTCTCTGCTTCGAGTTGGCGCGGACACGAGGGCCGCTGAGCGACCATGCGGCGCAGCCGTTCAGATTGCTGCTCGATTGGTGCGAGGAACAATTTCGCCTGCTTGGCGCCGAGGATGCGTCTGGCCGATCCGCCCTGCATCTCGTCTCGGCCCTTCAGGGGATCAGTCTGATCGCGGCGGTTTTCGCCGATCCGGAGATGATCGTCACGGAGGCGGCGCATCTGCGGGAATGGCTGCAGACAGTTTAGCGGCCAGAACATTCATGCGGGCAACCGCGCATGCGCTGTCGTGCGGCTGCTTCGATGACAACATAAAGACAGCGCCACAACAGGAAGGATTACGATGAAACGGACATTTCTAATCGCGGCCGCGAGTGCGGTTGCAATCTCGATGAGCACGGCCGGGTTTGCCAATGACGAGTTGTCACCCTACGGCACGTCGAAGACCGACTTGCACGAATATCCGACGATCGATGCCGTGTTCGACGCGAACTATACGCAGCCCAAGGATCTCAACATGCTTTACGCGTTCGTGAAGAACACGATGAAGCCGCTGAAAGGCAAGATGGTGGTCGTGAGCCATGGCCCGGAACTGCGCGTATTCGCGAAGGAGAACTACATCAAGTACCAGGGCATCGTCGACAAGATGAAGGAACTGGCCGACAATGGCGTGGAATTCCGCATGTGCCACAATGCCTTGCGGGCGGCCGGCTACAAGGCCGACGATTTCCACGGTTTTGTCACGGTGGTCCCGGCGGGATTTCCCGAAATCGCCTATCTGCAGTCCCAGGGCTTCCGCTATATCAACCCGCTTCCCTATTCACCCAGGGATGTCCGCTACCTGGACCAACCGCAATTGAAGAAGAACTAGGGCGTCTACCCCTCCGCCACGCCCGCCCCGGCTGCCGGTCGGTCAGATGTGACCGGTCGCCGGGGTCGGAAGGCAAGGGGCCCCGGCTTATTTAAGTTCGGCCAAGACCGCTTCGATGGCGCGCATCATGGCGTCGCATTTCCGGGCGTCTTGGGCGTCGGAATGGGGCGGGGCGAATTGGCCGGAATCGTTATCGAAATACTGTCCGGCGGCATCGGCGAAGGTGTCATCAAGGGCGGCGCGGCGCAGGATATCCGCGCCGATGCCGATGTCCTTACCGTCCATGCCGAAGGCTTCCTTCACCATCTTGCTGCCGAGCAGAGAGCCCGGGTTGACTGCGATGACGGCCGGGCCGTCCGGCCCCAGGGCATCGGCCATTGCGCGCGTCCACATGGTGATCGCCAACTTGCTTTGCGCGTAGGCGGCGCCGTCGGTCAGCCGGGTCCGGCCAGCCAGGGCGTCTGCATCGACGGGGGCCTGGGCGGCGGAGGACAGGTTGATCACCCGCCCGCCCGCGCCGAGCAGCGGCAGAAGGCGCCGTGTCAGCAGATAGGGGGCGATCGTATTGACGGCGAACCGCACGTCGAGCCCGTCCGCCGTGACGGCATCGGGCGCGTTGTAGACGCCCGCGTTGTTGATCAGCACGTCCAGACGGTCGTGCCGGCTGGCCACGGCCTTCGCCAAGGCCTCGACCTCGGCCATGTTGGACAGATCCGCCAGATAGGTCTCCACCCCGCCCCGGCCGGCAAGGCCGGCGATCATGGCTTCCGCGTCGGCCAGTTTCGCCGGGCTGCGGCCATGGAGCAGAACGGTATGGCCCCGCGCCGCCAATTCCTTGGCCGTCGCCAGGCCGATCCCGTCTGTCGCCCCGGTGATGAGAATGGTCTTTGTCATGGCGCCTACTCGAACCCGGCCAGAACGGTCTTGCCGATCGCCCGGCCGCTTTCCTGCTGTGCATGGGCGGCGCGCAGGTTGGCGGCGTTGATCGTGCCGCCGTGGCTGTTGGCGGTGGTGACGATGCGGCCCAGGTCGACAAGCTCCGACACCCGGTCGAGCAGATCATGCTGTGCGGTGATGTCCGGCGCGTCGTGCATGGCGCGGGCGAACATGAATTCGAAATGCAGGGTCAGCGCCTTTGATTTGAGCTTCAGGGCGTCGAGCGTCACGGGATCGTCGATCAGGGCGATGGTGCCGCGCGGCTGGATCAGGTCGATGATCGCGTCATAGTGCTGTTCCGTCGCGGTCAGGCCGGCCACGTAGCGGGGCCGAAGGCCCAGGGCATCAAGCTGCGGCTTGAGGGGCTGGCGGTGGTCGATGGTATGGTCCGCGCCCATCCGCAGGCACCAGTCGCGGGTTTCGTCGCGCGACGCGGTGGCGACCACGGTCAGGCTGGTCAGCGCCTTGGCGATCTGGATCAGGATCGATCCGACCCCGCCGGCGGCGCCGATGATCAGCAGGCTCTCGCCGGCGCCTTCACCCTCGCGCAGACCCATGCCCTCGAACAGCAGTTCCCAGGCCGTGATCGACGTCAGCGGCAGGGCCGCCGCCTGGGCATGGTCGAGGGCCTTGGGCTTGCGGCCGACGATGCGCTGATCGACGATGTGCAGCTCGCTGTTGGTGCCGGGACGGCCAATGGCGCCGGCGTAGAATACGTCGTCGCCGGGCTGAAACAGGGTGACGCCGCTGCCCACCGCCTTGACCGTGCCGGAGGCATCCCAGCCGAGAACCTTGTGCCCCGTTTCCGGCTCGGCCCGCATGCGGACCTTGGTGTCGACCGGGTTGACGGAGACGGCGGCCACTTCGACCAATAGGTCGTCGGCGCCGAGGTTAGATGCCGTCGGGTCCGGCAGTTCGATGTCTTCAAGCGATTTCGGATCGTCAATGGGTAGGCTCTTGGCGTAGCCGATGGCACGCATGTCGGTTCTCCTAGTATAGGGCGCTGTTGGGAGATATATTGCTTGTATAGTGAATGAAGACAAGTACGCACATTAAATGCGTATAGATACATTTTGGATACTATAAGGAAATCCCCGATGTTATGGAGCCCCAGATGACCCTCGCCAAGCCGGTGCCTGCCGCCGAAACGCCCGAACCGGGCCGCGTGCCGCGGTTTTCGAAGTACGATTGTTCGCCCGGCTGCCCTGTCGAGGCGGCGCTGGAACAGATCGGCGGAAAGTGGAAAGGGGTGGTGCTGTACCATCTGGCCGACGGCACCAAGCGCTTCAACGAACTTAATCGACTGGCCGGGTCGGTCACGCAGCGCACCCTGACCAAGCAGCTGCGCGAGCTTGAGGGGGATGGAATCATCAGCCGGACGGTCTATCCCGTGGTCCCGCCGAAGGTCGAATATGCGCTGACGCCGAAGGGGCAGTCGCTGATCCCGGTGATCATGGCGTTGCGGGATTGGGGCATGGCCCATGCCATGCCGACGGCAACGGCCTCGGGCCAGCCTGTTTAGCGCGTCGCATTCTTGCGGCGCCGGGGACATCATCGAGCTTGCGCGCATTTTTTGCCTAAATTTTATGCCCTATCTTTATTCGTGATTGTTTTTTGTGCGATTACGTGACCCATCGTTGCCGCGGCCGATTAAAATATTCAGCAATATCAATAACCTGAACGCCATCACCGAGTTGGCACGGCCCTTGTAATAGGAACTGTGCCGGTCGGTATGCCGCCTGGCGACCTCTGCGCCCAAAGACGGGCGAGCTTACGGAGGCCATTTGCCCCATGACGGGCTGGAATTCCGGCATGCGCCGGGATTTGTAGCTTTCGCCGCCGGACCCTTCGGCGGCTTGGATTGGAACACGGGGCGACCACGGTCATGCAAATTCGTCTGATGACGCCAGTTGGCACCAGCGTTCTCGTGGTCGAGCGGGACCGCCCGCGCGCCGAGGCGACCAAGCGCCTGCTGGTCGAGCAGGGCTACAGCGTCACAGGCGTGCTGACCGACATCAGCCGCTTCGCCGAGACCGTCGCCCAAACCACCGCCGATGCCGTCATGATCTATGCGACCGAGCCCGATAAGGGCTTGCTCGACGCGCTGCGCGCCCTGCCGACGGAGCAGCGCCGCCCGACCATCCTGATCACCGAGGACGGGTCCACCGACGCCATCCACCAGGCCGTTGCCGCCGGGGTCAACGCCTGCGTCGTGGTCGGCGTCAACGGCAACCGCATCCGCTCCGCCATTGATCTGGCCAAGGCCAATTTTTCCAACACCCTCGGGCTGCGCGAGGAATTGGACGAGGCGCGCAACGCGCTGCGCGACCGCAAGGTGATCGAACGCGCCAAGGGCATCATCATGCGCGAACGCAGCCTGGACGAGGACGCGGCCTATACCCTGCTGCGCACCCGCGCCATGCAGCGCGGCGTACGCCTGGTGGCGGTTGCGGAAATGGTCGTTGAGGCTGCGGAGGTCATGCAGTTGTAGGAATTCGCCGCCCGGCGCGATCCAGGCGCGACGGCGGCACACCAGTTTGGCGGTTGGACGATGACGCCCGACCGCTGGAGAACCGAACCGGGCGACGATGAGGTTGTCGGGCTCATACAGGGGGACGATGACGGCCCCCGACAGGACCAGGACGTCCATCGACGGGACCGCGGAAGCGGCCGCCGCGTTGGGCGTTTTTTTAATGGAGTAAATCAATGGGCGCTTTTGCAAACCCGTTTGATCCCGACAAGCTCTTGTGGAACGGCTGTCCCTGCGGTCAGCACCGATCCATCATCGAGCACAACATGGCCATGGCCGCGGCGCAGGGTAAGGACGCGTCGCGGTTCCAATGTTCGGAAGACGTGGACCGCGCGGAGGCCACATCGGCTTCTGGGGCCGCCAGCTCCGGCCACAGCGCGGCCAACTGCTTCGATCCGTCCTGCCAGGAAGCTGCCTGCGTTTCCATGCGTCAGGCCGCCGAAGCCAACGGCCAGGGCGACATGATGCGGGCCGTTCAGAACCATCAGCAGGAAATGGCCGACCTGGAGGCCGAACCGGAAGCCTCGGACCTGGAATCCTCCATGTCCCGGGCTGTCGAGTCGGCCGTCATGCAGGGACTGTTCGGCGGCGACATGCATCGCCGTGCGTTCCTCAAGGCGGTGGGTGCGGGGACGGCTTATGCCGCCATCGCCTCCATGTTCCCGTTGGAAGAAGCCAAGGCCATGGCGGTCGAAATGGCTCAGGCCGGCGGAAAGCTTGAAAAGACCAAGCTGAACGTCGGCTTCGTGCCGATCACCTGCGCCACGCCGATCATCATGGCGCATCCGATGGGCTTCTATAAGAAGTACGGGCTCGACGTTTCCGTGATCAAGACGGCCGGCTGGGCCGTGTCCCGCGACAAATCGCTTTCCGGCGAATACGACGCGGCGCACATGCTCACGCCCATGCCGCTCGCGATCAACATGGGGGCGGGCTCGACCAAGGTGCCTTGGACCATGCCGGCGGTGGAAAACATCAACGGCCAGGCCATCGTGCTGTCGACCAAGCACAAGGACAAGAACGACCCGAAGATGTGGAAGGGCTTCAAGTTCGCCGTGCCGTTCGAGTATTCCATGCACAACTTCCTGCTGCGCTACTACGTGGCGGAACATGGGCTGGATCCCGACAAGGACATCCAGATCCGCGTCCTGCCGCCGCCGGAAATGGTCGCCAACCTGCGGGCGGAAAACGTCGACGGCTACCTCTCGCCGGATCCGTTCAACCAGCGGGCGGTCTATGACGGCGTCGGCTTCATCCACAAGCTGACGAAGGACATTTGGGACAAGCATCCCTGCTGCGCCTTCGCCGCGTCCAAGTCCTTCATCGACGAAAACCCCAACACCTTCCTGGCGTTGTGGAAGTCGATCATGGAGGCCACCGACTTCGCGTCGGTCAAGGCCAACCGCAAGGAAATCTCCAAGGCGATTTCGCCGAAGAACTACCTGAACCAGCCGGTCACGGTTCTGGAACAGGTGCTCGTGGGGACGTATGCGGACGGCCTCGGCAACGTGAAGAAGGTCCCGGACCGGATCGATTTCGATCCGTTCCCGTGGCACTCCATGGGGGTGTGGATCCTGACGCAGATGAAGCGCTGGGGCTACATCAAGGGCGACGTCGACTACAAGCAGGTCGCCGAAGAGGTCTATCTCGCCACCGATGCGCAGAAGCTGATGGCCGAGATGAAACTGACCGGGCCGTACGGCACGCCGCCGAAAACGACCTACGAAACCTACAACATCATGGGCAAGACGTTCGATGCCGCGAAAGCGGAAGAATACGTCGAGTCCTTCGCCATCAAGAGAACGTAAGGGGCTTATCCATGTCCATGTCGCTGCAATCCCGTGCCATCGTCCTGTCGATCGCGTCGTTTTTCGCCTTCGCCGGTCTGTGGCAACTGTTACTGCCCGCCGGCACGGGATCGGCGGCGGACATGGATCCCGCTTACGCCGCCTTGATGGGGGCTACGGCCAAGGGGGCCTCGGCAATGCCGGGGCCCCTCGAGGTCGGCAAGCAGATCTGGGAGCACGTCCTCAATCCCTTCTACGACGCCGGTCCCAACGACAAGGGCATCGGCATTCAGCTGGGCTATTCCATCCTGCGCGTTCTGGTCGGCTTCGGCTTCGCCGTGGTGGTGGCCATTCCGCTCGGCTTCCTGATCGGCATGTCGCCGCTGTTCTACAAGGCGCTCGATCCGTTCATTCAGATCATGAAGCCGGTCTCGCCATTGGCCTGGATGCCGCTCGCCCTCTACACGATCAAGGATTCCATTATTTCCTCCGTGTTCGTGATCTTCATCTGTTCGGTCTGGCCGATGTTGACCAACACGGCTTTCGGCGTCGCCAGCGTGCGCAAGGAATGGCTGAACGTGGCCAAGACGCTCGAGGTCGGCCATCTGCGTACGGCCTTCCGCGTGATCCTGCCGGCGGCGGCACCCACGATCATGACCGGCATGCGGATTTCCGTCGGCATCGCCTGGCTGGTCATCGTCGCGGCCGAGATGCTCGTAGGCGGTACGGGCATCGGCTACTTCGTGTGGAACGAATGGAACAACCTGTCGATCACCAACGTGATCGCCGCGATCTTCTTCATCGGCCTGATCGGCATGGTGCTGGACCTGATGCTGTCCTACCTGGCGCGTCTCGTCACCTACACCGAATAAAAGAAATAACGGAGCCAAGATGATGTCCGATAGCATGAGCAAATCCCCCCAGCCCCGCATCCGTGTCGAAGGTCTGGCGCAGCGCTTCCCGGCGCCGGACGGATCGGGTGAAACCACCGTCTTCGAGGACATCTGGTTCTCTGTCGAACCCGGCGAATTCGTCTGCCTGATCGGTCATTCCGGCTGCGGCAAGACGACCCTGCTGAACATCCTTGCGGGCTTGGCAACGGCAAGTTCCGGCAACGTCATCGTGTCGGGCCAGGAAGTCACCGGCACGTCGCTTGAGCGCGCGGTGGTATTCCAGAGCCACGCCCTGATGCCCTGGATGACGGTGATGGGCAACATCGCCTTCGCCGTGCGTTCGAAATGGCCGCGCATGGCCAAGGCGGAGATGCTCAAGCATTGCCAGAAATTCATCGACCTGGTGCATCTGACCGGCTCGGAGAATAAGAAGCCGTCACAGCTGTCTGGCGGCATGAAACAACGCGTCGGCATCGCCCGCGCCATGGCGATCGAGCCGCAGATCATGCTGTTGGACGAACCGTTTTCGGCGCTCGATGCGCTGACCCGCGGCTCCCTGCAGGACGAGCTTCTCAGCATCTGCGCCGAGACCGAGCAGACCGTGTTCATGATCACCCATGACATCGACGAGGCGATCCTGTTGGCCGACAAGATCATTCTGATGACCAACGGGCCGGATGCGCGGATCTGCGAGATCGTCGAAAACTCGCTGCCGCGCGACCGCACCCGCGCCAACATGCACACCCAGGCCAATTACTATCCCGTCCGCAACCATCTGATCGAATTCCTGGTCAACCGGTCCGTCGGTTTCAAGGACGAACTGGCCTCCCCCGATTACGACCCCCGGCATCCGCCCGTCGTGCGCCCCACCGTCATCACCGACGAAGCCGGTGAAACCGGCACGGGTGTGCTGCGCGCGCAGGCTTGAACCCAACATACCCAAACGTCATCAACGAAGGAGACCCCTTAAATGACCCGCGCCGAACTGACCGAAAAGATCGTCACCCACAAAATCATGAAAGGCATCAAGTGGGCCGACGTCGCAGAAAAGGTCGGCCATTCCAAGGAATGGGTGACCGCCGCACTGCTGGGCCAAATGTCCATGACCAAGGATCAGGCAACCGCGGCGGCCAACGCCATGGGCTTGAACCTGTCGGAAGAGGAAATCGCCATGCTGATGACTGTGCCGTCGCGCGGTTCGCTCGAAAGCGCGGTTCCGACCGATCCCCTGATCTATCGCCTCTATGAACTGGTCAGCGTCTACGGGACCACGTTCAAGGCCCTGATCGAGGAAGAATTCGGTGACGGCATCATGTCGGCCATCGACTTCGAAATGGACATCGACCGCAAGGCCGACCCCAAAGGAGATCGCGTGGTCATCACCCTGAACGGCAAATTCCTGCCTTACAAAGTCTACTAGAAAACCTGAATAGGCCTCCAACGGCGGAGCCCGTCCGTCACGCAATGAAAATTCATCAGTACAGAGAGGTACCTACACATGATCCGCACCAAACTCACGAACCTGGTTCCGCCGCTGGCGCTCGGCACGGCGGCAGTTCTCGCGGCTGACCCGGCGCTCGCCCACCACCCGCTGGGCGGAGCACCCATGACCACTTTCGCCCATGGCGTGCTGTCCGGCATCGGCCATCCGCTTCTCGGCTTCGACCATTTGTTCTTCGTGCTGCTGGTCGGCATCGCGGCGCTCTATACCGGTCACCGTTTCACGGCCCCCGCCGCCTACATCGCCGCCATGCTGGCGGGTTGTCTGATGATGAGCCTTGGCGTCGGCCTGCCGGCCAAGGAAACCGTCATTGGCTTGTCGCTGCTGGTGCTGGGTACGGTGGTGCTGTCGGGCCGGTCGCTCGGCATCGTCGCGGCGGCCTGCGTGTTCGCGGCCTTCGGCCTGTTCCACGGTTCGGCCGTCGGGGACGCGATGGCAACCCAGGAAGCGGGCGTGGGCGCCCAGGTTCTGGTCGGCTATCTGATCGGCCTCGGCGTGGTGCAGTACGGCATCGCCGTTGCCGCCGGCACGGTTGCCTTGAAGTTGTGGAAGGCAACGGAATCGACGGCCGTCGAAGCCCGCCTGACGGGTGCCGTGGTCGCCGGCATCGGCATGTTCCTGACGTTGGAACATATCGAAGGCGTTCTCGTCGAAGCCCTTCTCTAAGACCAAACCTGAAAGACCGGGGTGCGGCGTGACGGGACAACGCGCCGCCCCGGCCACGGACTGAAATGGAAACGCGGTTCGCCCAAGGGCGGGCGAACCGCTTAGCACAAGGGAGCGCGACCCACATGGAACAGGCAAAGGTGCCCGTGACGCTGATTACCGGATATCTGGGGGCGGGGAAAACCACCCTGCTGAACCGGATCCTCACGGAACAGCACGGCAAGAAATACGCCGTCATCGTCAATGAATTCGGCGAGGAAGGCATCGACAACGAACTGGTCGTCGACGCCGACGAGGAAATCTTCGAAATGAACAACGGCTGCATCTGCTGCACCGTGCGCGGAGACCTGATCCGCATCATTTCGACGCTGATGAAACGCGCGCAGGATTTCGACGGCATGATCATCGAAACCACGGGCCTGGCTGATCCGGCGCCGGTGGTGCAGACTTTCTTCGTGGACGAGGACGTCCAGGCCAAGGTCGCGCTCGACGCCGTGGTCACGGTGGTCGACGCTTGCCATTTCCTGGATGCCGTCGATGAGGAGCACGAGCTGGCCGAACAGGTCGCTTTCGCCGACATCATCCTTTTGAACAAGACCGACCTGGTCGACGCCGACAAGCTGAATGCCGTGAAGGCGAAGATTTCCAGTCTCAACCGGATGGCCAAGGTCATCGAGACGGTGAAAAGCCAGGTGCCGATCACCGACGTGCTCGACCGCGGCGCGTTCGACCTTTCCCGGGTGCTGGAATTCGAGCCGGGCCTGCTGGACGAAGAGGACGACCACGAGCACGACGAGAACATCATCTCGATCAGCCTGAAGACCGACAACCCCATCGAGCCCGAAAAATTTTCCAACTGGATCCGGGGCTTCATCACGGATCGCGGTGTCGACGTGCTGCGCACCAAAGGCATTCTGAACCTGTCCGGCCAGGAAAATCGCTACGTGTTCCAGGGCGTGCATATGGTCATGGACTCCGCCTGGGGTGCCCCCTGGGGCGGCGACGCGCGGTCGTCGCGTCTGGTCTTCATCGGCCGCAACCTGGACGAGGCCGAATTGCGCACGGCGTTCGATAGCTGCACGGTGGCGGCATGATGGGCGCCACCGGGTTTGATCCGGCTGTCCTGGGGATTGCCGGGGCCGGCAATCCGGATGTGGGGGCCCGGATCATTTCACCCTCGGTCAAACTCAGCGAAAGCCAGGCCGTGGGCGTGCATCCGACCTTCACGGTTATCGAGCCGGCGGAAGCCCGTGCCGTTATCGGCTATGGCGACGGCACGATCCGGGGCATCGGGCTGATGCTGGGCGGCGTCCAGCCGTCGGTGCTGGCCCAGGTTTCGGCAACGCCCATCACCGCCGCCGTCGACATCGGCGGCGCGGGCGTGCTGATCGGCACGGACGGGGGCGACCTGTTGCGCCTGGACGGTTCCGACGTCGTCAAACTGGCGGAAACGGGCGGCCCCTGGATCGGTGAGGTTGCCGTGCATTCGGGCAGGGGATTGCGGGCTTTCGCCGCCGCCAAGGCCTTGACCGTTCTGGATGCCGGGGGGGCGGTGGTGTTCGAAGCGGCCGACCACCCTTCGACCGTCGCGGGCCTCTCCTTCTCGCCCGACGGCACGCGGATTGCCGCCGCCCATTACGGCGGAGTCAGCGTGTGGAAATTGACAGAGCCTGGTCAGAAGCCCGTGCGGCTCGACTGGCACGGCTCGCACACGGCCGTTGCCTGGTCGCCGAACGGTCAGTTCATCGTCTCGGCCATGCAGGACAAGGAAATGCATTGCTGGCGCTGGAAGGACAGAACCGGCATGCGGATGTCGGGATATCCGTCCAAGATCCGCGCCATTGCCTGGACCGCCGACGGCCAGTATGTGGCGGCATCGGGCGCCGATACGGTGACGTCCTGGGATTGTTCCGGCAAGGGGCCGTCCGGCAAACCGCCGTTGGAATTCGGCTATGTCTATGACGGTGTGGTGCGTCAGGTCGCGGCCCATCCGGCGGACCACGTGGTCGCCGGCGGCTATTCCGACGGCACGGTTTTGATCGGTGCCATCGAACAGGAGACGGCGATGATCGCCCGGCCCGCCAGCGGCCATGCGGTCACCGGCCTGGCCTGGACCGCCGACGGCGGGATCCTGGTCGCCACGGATGAATCCGGGGCGGTCGCGGTCATGCGCATACTCGAACCGGTGGTGTCCTGATCAAGTGCGATCAGGCGCCTTCCGTTCATGAAACAGGGAGGCACGATCATGGATGACATTCTCGGCCTGTCGCGGGCCAAGCCCGACGGCAGCGGCCAGCGCATCAAGGAGCTTGTCCGCAAGCGCTTCGGCCTGGACGAGGCGGCGACGCTCATGGTGTCCGAACTGCGCTGCCATGAAGACGGCTGCCCCGCCGTGGAGACGGTGATCGCCGTCATGGGGGGTGCCCAGACCAGCCTGACCTGGAAGATCGGCAAGCCCATGGCCCAGGTCGATGCCGGTGACGTTGCCGCGTTGTCGGTGTCCGCGCCGGCCTAGCGGCCCCGCACCGCGGGGACGCGCCACCCAAACTGTCTGCCGCCGATGCCAATCGTCGGTGCCAGTCGTCGATGCCAGTTATCGATGATTGTGGGGAAAAGAGGGGAGGAAGGCGGCGGGTCCCGAGGAGAGTGGCTGTCGATACCGACCCGCCGCCTTCGCTAAGTCCGTCCTTGGGAGGAGGTGGACTTAGAAATCCGTATATCCGGGAAAATCAAAATCGCGCGCGCGTCATCCTTTGCACATCACCAGGTTTTCCGTATCGATGATCTGCTCCGCGACGACCCGCATGGGTTGGGACCGCTTCATGGCCAGTTTTCGAATCTCGTGGTAGGCCGCGTCTTCCTCAAGGCTCCGCAATTTCATGACGATGCCCTTGGCCCGCTCGATGGTAATGCGGTCGGCAAGCTTGTCTTCCTTTTCCTTCAGCCGCTTCTTCAACTCGCGGATGGTCAGGAACTGCGCCCGGGTCCATTCGGCCAGGGTCGGAAAGGATTTCAGCCCCGCGTCCACGGGCAGGTAGGCGTTGACCCCGGCGTGTGATGCCTGGGCCATGATGTCCGGCCGTGCGTCGTCGGCCAGGAACATGACCGGTAGCGGGGCTGATTCGCTTAGGCTCTTCAGGTTTGCGAAGGGGTATTCCTCGGGCTTGGCGACATGTACCACGATCACGTCCGGGGCCGAGTCGCGGGCCTTGTCGGCAAGGGGTTCATTGGGGGCGGCAAGGGCGACCACTTCGTGCATCGCGCCACCTGATCCCTGGGCGTGGGCCACGATGGCCTCCAGCGCGTCGGGGATATCCGTTACCAGCATCACACGCATTGTCGTTTTCTTACTTGCCATTGTTGTTGTTTGTGTCGGGCGTCGGCAGATGTTTGGGCCCGCACTTCGCACATGCAAAAAGCAAGTCCTGTGCCAATTTGACACGGAGACGAATTATCATATTGACGCAATCACTTAGGGGAATTCATCCATATGCGGACAGCGCAGCAGGCTTGTCATTTTTGAATAAAAAATAGGCTGTTATTTTTTGGTGATAAAAAAAAATGCATTAAACGGCAAGATCTATCGTGCGCGGGGGCGCCTGCAAATGGCCCGTAGCTTGCATGATAAGGTGGCATCCTGCCTTGACCGCTGACATTAAGTGTCTCTGTGCAGCCTGCACTTTCGGTCTAGTTAATAATATTTCTCATTTAGGGTAGGTTGATCGAATAATGGTCGCAGAATTTTCCAAAGCGGCCTCGTTGCTGCTGTCGCTTTGCCTACTCTATGCCTTCATCGCGCAACGATGGCCAAACGAAGAGCTGACCGGAAAGATACTTTCCGGATTGCTGTTCGGCGTGATCTGCGTGATCGGCATGGAAGCCCCCGTGACCATCGCCCCGGGCATCATCTTCGATCCGCGTTCCGTCATCATCAGTCTGTCCGGCGTGTTCGGCGGTCCGGTCGGCGGCGCCATCGCGGCGGTTATTGCCGGCGGCTACCGCGCTTATCTGGGCGGCGGCGGCGCACCCGTCGGGGTCGCGGTCGTCGTGACCTGTGTCGCCTTGGGTATCGGCTATCGCGCCGCGTACAAGTCTG
Source organism: bacterium SCSIO 12827 (assembly GCA_024397995.1). Lineage (NCBI taxonomy): Bacteria > bacterium SCSIO 12827. The sequence continues at coordinate 291,125 of CP073746.1, forward strand.
GCCGCGTGCCGCTTAACTGGCTGACGCTGCTGGTCTTCGGGCTGATCGTCCATGTCGTCGTCATCGGCCTGTTCACCCAATTGCCGGCGCCCGTTGCCGAAAAGGTCATGCGGACCGTCGCCCTGCCTTTCGTGGTCGCCTTCACGCCGGCGACGATGGTTCTTGGCATGATCCTCGCCTACATCGACGACCGGATCGAGACCCGCAGGGCGCTTGCCGTCAGCGAGGCCCGCCTGCAGTCCGTTATCGACAACGGACCAAACGCCATGACTCTCAAGGACAAGGACGGCAAAATCCTGTTGGCCAATTCGGCCTATGCCGATTGGGTCGGTTTGAAGCCGGCGGCGCTGATAGGAAAGACCATGCGGGACATTTTTCCCGCGGACGAAGCCCGCGTCTTCATGGAAATAGATCGTGAGGTCTTGGCTTCGGGCGAAATCAGCATTCAGGAGGTCGCGCGGACGTTTCCCAAGGCCGGGCTGAGGCAGCTCAGGAACCATAAAATTCCGATCTTGCTCGACGCCGAGAACGACCACGCGTTGATCACCATCATGGTCGACATTACCGAGGAAAGGGCCGTTCAGCAGGAACTGCGCCACGCGTTGGCGCTGGCCGAGGATGCCAACATGGCCAAGACCCAGTTCCTCGCGACCATGAGTCACGAACTGCGGACGCCGTTGAACGCGATTATCGGGTTTTCTGAAATTCTCTACCGGCAATATTTCGGCCCGCCCAATTCCGATAAATATCGCGAGTACGCCAAGGATATCAACGCAAGCGCCGCTTACCTTTTGTCTTTGGTCGAGGACTTGTTGGATATTTCGGCGATCGAAGCGGGGGCGGGATTGCATGACCTGACCGCAGTCAGTATTCCCGACATCGCGGGGGAATGTGTCGATGCGGCCCGTGACCGGGCCTATGAAAAAGACATCGACATCGACATTACCGTGCCGGACGGTTTGCCGATGGTATGGGCCGATGCCCGCGCGGTGAAGCAGGTTTTCCTCAATCTGCTGGTCAACGCGATCAAGTTCACGCCGGCGTCGGGCCGTATCACGATTTCCGCGGCACAACTGGACGGCATGATCGCGGTCATGGTCACGGACACTGGCCCGGGGATCGATGCCGCCCTGATCGACCGTCTTTTGGAACCTTTCTCGACACGCAATCAGAATCCCTTTACCACCGAAAAGGGTTGGGGATTGGGGCTTTCCATCACCAAGTCCTTGGTTGAACAGCTGGGCGGCACCATCCGCATCAACAGCGCCCTGGGCCAGGGCACGACGGTGACCTTCACCCTGCCACTGGCGACCACGGCGAAAGCGGCGATCGGCGCCGCCTAGGGCGTTTCCTTACTTTTCGTTCACCGGCCAGTCCGGGCGGATGGCGCGGATCAGGCCCGCGTGGTCCAGGTCGCCGTCGCCGGCGGCGATCACCCGGTCGTAGAGATCACGGCTGAGCGCCGTCGCCGGCAGTTCGATTCCCAGGTGTTCGGCCAGTTCCATGGCCTGGTCCATGTCCTTGCGCTGGATCGGGCAGCGCGCGCCCGGGGTGAACTTGCCCTCGACCATGCGCAGGCCGTGGACCTCGAGAATGCGCGAGTCGGCGAACCCACCGCCCAGCGCTTCCCGGACCTTGCCCGGATCGACCCCCGCCGCCTGGGCCAGGGACAGGGCCTCGGCCACGGCGCCGATGTTCAGGCCGACGATGACCTGATTGGCGGCCTTGGCGACCTGCCCGGCCCCGGTCGGGCCGACATGAGTGATCTTTCCGCCCAGGACCTGAAGGATCGGCAGGGCGCGGGCGAAGGCATCGTCCGTGCCGCCGGCCATGATGGTCAGGTTTCCGGCCTCGGCCCCCAGGGTGCCGCCGGATACGGGCGCATCCACATAATCCGCCCCCAGTTCTTGCGCCTTGGCCGCCAGCATGCGGGTGACCAGCAGCTTCGATGTGCCCATGTCGACCACCAGCTTGCCCTGCAGGGAGGCCGCGTTGAACACGCCGTCCTCGCCCAGCAGGACCTGTTCCAGGGCCGGGGTGTCCGACAGCATGCAGATGACGACGTCGGATGCCTCCGCCGCGGCGCGGGGGTTGGCCGCCGGGGCCATGCCTTCCCGGGAAAGTTCCTCGATGACGCCTTGCGAGCGGTTGGTGATGACCAGTTTGGCTCCGGCCTGCATCAGGTTTCGCGCCATGGGCTTGCCCATCAGGCCCAAACCGATGAAGCCGATGGTCGTTCCCGCAAGATTGGTCATCCGTAACTCTCCCCTTTATAAATAAAGCCGCACCCGTTATGGGAGGGGCGCCGTTCGCCGGTCAAGCCCCTGCATCCTTTTCGGAGCCTTCATGGAACCCGTCCTCAACGTCGTCCTGCCCGTGTTCGCCATCATCCTGTCGGGATATCTGGCCGGCCGCGCGGGCGTCATGGGGCCGTCCTCGACCGATGCACTCAACCGGTTCGTCTATTACGTGGCGTTGCCGGTTTTGCTCGGCCATTCCATGGCCCGGGTCGATGCCGCGACGATTTTCGACTGGCCCTTCATCCTGGCCTATCTGGGCGGCAACGGGGTGACCTTCGCGGGCGCCTATTTCCTGTCGCGACACGCATTCAAGAACGACATGTCGCAGTCGTCCCTGTTCGCCATGGTCTCCGTCTTCGCCAACACGGGCTACATGGGGATTCCCCTGGCCATCGTCGCCTTCGGGCCTGATGCGGCCCTGCCGGCGGCCATCGCGACCGTGTTCCAGACCCTGGTGTTCATTACCGTGACCGAGGTTCTGATCGCCGCGGGCAAAAGCAAGGGCACGGGCCAGGCTCTGGCGAAAGTGTTCGTCGATTCCCTGTGGGGCCTGATCAAAAGCCCGCTGTTCATCGGCTGCGCCATCGGCATGGCTTGGTCGCTCGGCGGGCTCAAACTGCCGGTGCCGGTCGATACCTACGCCACGGTGCTGGGGGCGGCGGCTGGGCCGGGGGCGTTGTTCGCGCTCGGCCTGTTCCTGGTCGGCAAGCCGATTTCAGAAGGTATGGGCGAGGTTTCGGTCATGGTCGTGATCAAGCTTTTGATCCATCCGGTGGTGACCTGGATGCTCGGCGCCTATGTGTTCGACGTGCGGTTGGATTGGCTGGTCGTGCTGGTCATGCTGGCGGCTCTGCCGACGGGGGCCAGCTGCTTCGTCCTGGCCCAGCAGCAGAACATCTATATCCGCCGGACCTCCGCGGCGACCCTGTTCTCGACCCTCATCGCGGTCGTCACCATCGGCGCGTTCTTCGCCCTGCCGCAGGTCGCGGACATTCTCCAGCCCTAGCCTTGGTCCTGATCCGGCGTATCCGAAAGAAACGCCTTCACCTGCTGCACCGCCTCGCTCAGGCCCAGGCGCTGGATTTCCACGCCGGCAGGAAAGGCGGCGGCCAGGCGCGTCGGCAGGGCGCGGTCCAACATCACGAAAATGCCCCGGTCCCCGGCCCGGCGGATCAATCGCCCGAACGCCTGTTTCAGCTTGAGCCGCGTCAGCGCCTCGTCGAAATCGCGCCCGCCGAAGGCATTGCGCCGCGCCTTGTGCAGGATGTCAGGGCGCGGCCAGGGCACTCTGTCAAAAACAATAAGCCGGAGCGAGCGGCCCGGCACGTCGACTCCGTCACGCACTGCGTCCGTTCCCAAAAGGCAGGCGTTTTCCTCGGCCCGGAAGATGTCGATCAGCGTGCCGGTGTCCAGCGGCTCCACATGCTGGGCGTATAGGGGGATGTCCAGATCCTCAAGCGGCCCGGCAATGCGCTGATGCACGGCACGCAGGCGGTTGATGGCGGTGAACAGGCCGAGCGCCCCGCCGCCGGACGCGATGAACAGTTCGCGGTAGGCGGCGGAAACCTGATCGGCCGAATTGCGGTTCACGTCGCCGACCACCAGCACGCGGGTCTGCTTGCCGTAATCGAAGGGCGAGGGCACGGTCACATGCTGCGCCGGGCGGGTCATGTGAACGGCCCCCGTGCGGGCCGATGCCTGGGGCCAGCCGTCACCGTCCGGGTCGCGGTCGTCGTTGGTGATGTCGCGCAAGGTGGCCGAGGTCACCAAGACGCCGTGGGCTTCCGAGGCCACGTCACGGGTGAAGGGCAAGGTCGGGTCCACGTAATGGCGATGGAAGGCGACATCGACTTCGCGCCCGAATTGACGTTCGACCGCGAACCAGTCGACGAAGGTCTCCGGCGTTTCGCTTTTGAGCGCCTTCAGCATGTCGCGCCAGGCCGCGATCTGGGCCAGGCCCCGGCGTTCCAGGGACTTGGCCACGGCCTCGATTCGGTTGCGGGTTTGGCTGTCCAGGCTGTCGGCCTCGTCGTCCAGCTTACCGGCCAGGCGCTCGATCAGCTCGCCCATGGGCTTGCCCATCTTGGCCAGCGCGCCCTCCAGTTCCCCGGCCGCAGCCAGCAGGCCGTCCGTCGCCGGATGGGGTTCGCACTCCAGGGAATAGCCGGCGTCGGCGTCCTCCGCCCGGGCTAGGACCTGGGCGCGAAGGCGGGCCAGGAAATCCTCCGACGGGCCGCGCGGCCCGGCTTCGATGCGTTGCCGCCAGCCGGGGCCGGGCAGGCAGCGGGCGGCGGCCAAAACGGCGTCCAGGGCGTCCTGGGCCTTGTCGTCGTCGGAAATTAGGTCCTCGATGCGGGCCCGCAGGCCGCGCGATCGCGACCGCTGGCCTTCCTCCGCCCCGACCAGCCAGCGCCTGAGGTCCGCCGTCTCGAACCCGGACAGATGGGCGGAAAAGGCGCCGTCGGCGGCGTTGAACAGATGATGGCCTTCGTCGAACACATAACGCAGCGGCAGGCCGCCGCCGTCGTCGGACCCGATGCCGCCCATGGCCGCCTGGATCATCACCAGGGCATGGTTGGCGACCACGATCTCCGCATGCTTGGCCCGGCGTTGCGATCGTTCGATGAAGCATTTTCCGTAATGGGCGCAGGCGGCATAGACGCATTCACCCCGGGTGTCCGTCAAATCCGTGGTCAGGCCCGTACCCATGAGGTCCGCCAGCCAGGCCGGGAAGTCGCCGCCCACCATGTCGCCGTCGCGGGTCGCCAACGCCCAGCGGGCCAACAGGCCGAGGGCGATTGAGGCCGGACCCGGCATCTGTAGGGAGCGGTTCAACGCTTCCTCGTAATTCAGGATGCAGAAATAGTTTTCCCGCCCCTTGCGCACGACGACCTTCTGTTCCTTCTCCACCGCGTCGGGGTAGAGCCGATCGAGCTCCGCATCCAATTGCCTTTGCAGGTTACGGGTGAAGGTCGAGATCCACACCGTGCCCTGGTTCTTTTTCGCCCAGACACTGGCGGGCGCGATATAGCCCAGCGTCTTACCCACGCCCGTGCCGGCCTCGGCCAAGACGAAGCGCGGCTCCCCCGCCCGGTCGCGGGGCAGGAAGGCGGCGGTGGCGCCGGCGGCGTAATCGGCCTGTTGGGGGCGCTGCTCCGACCCGCGGCCCAACAGGACCGCCAGTTGCGCGCGGGCTTCCGCGGCCGCCACGGGCTGATTGCCGGCCGGCGGCGGCGGGGCCTCGTCCTCCCAATCGGGCAGGCGCTGCCAGATCATCAGGCCCCGGCGGGTCGACGCCGAATGGGGTTCTTCCCCGGCCCCGAGCGCCGCCAGCACGGCGGATGTCCAGGGCCAGCCACCCCGGCCCATGGACCAGGCGATGGCGGCGGTGTCGCCCCGCCCTTCCTGGCCAAGTTCGGTCAGCAGTCGATGGGCGGCCAGGGCCAGCACCTCGGCCTCCGCCTCGTGGCTGGCGGGCAGGGCCAGATTCAGGGCCTCGGCCAGGCCCCGCGGCGTCGGCAGGCAGAACTTGGCCGGGCGGCAGAAGGCGAACAGTTCCAGCAGGTCGAGGGCAGGGATGCTTTGAAGGTTCAGCCGCCTGGCCGTCGCCTTGGCATGGCAGACCATGACGCGGTCGATCTTGCGTACCCGGCGGGATGCTTCGGCCGGTGTCAGGGTCTCGATCTCGCCCTCGGGCGTCAGCCAGGCGGCATGGCGCACGCCGACCACCAGGGCGGGCACGTCGCGAAGCTGCGGAAAGGGGCCGCCGGACGCGGTCACGGTCGGGGCACGCCTTGGGGGCGGGGCGGGGGGTTCATGGCGGGGCGAATCATCGCGCCATGATGCGCCAGGGGCCGATGAAATCCAAGCGGCGGAGACGTCGAATTAGCGGTCGTAGACCAGGTTCGGCGCCAGCCAGCGTTCCGTGGTTTCCAAGTCTTGACCCTTACGCTTGGCATAGTCCTCGACCTGGTCCTTGGAAATCCGCCCGATGCCGAAATATTGGCTGTCCGGATGGGCGAAATAGAAGCCCGAGACGGCGGCCGTCGGCGTCATGGCGAAACTTTCCGTCAGCTCGATCCCGGTGTTCTTTTCCACCTGCAGCAGGTCGAACAGCTTGCGCTTTTCCGTATGGTCGGGGCAGGCGGGATAGCCGGGTGCCGGGCGAATGCCGCGGTATTTTTCGTGGATCAGGTCGTCGTTAGCCAAATCCTCGCCGGGGGCATAGGCCCAGAATTCCTTGCGCACGCGCTCGTGCATGCGCTCGGCGAAGGCTTCGGCCAGACGGTCGGCCAGCGCCTTCAGCAGGATGTCCGAATAGTCGTCGTGATTGGCCTTGAACTCGGCCAGTTTCTTTTCGATGCCGATGCCCGCCGTGACGGCGAAGCCGCCGACGTAATCGGCCTTGCCGCTGTCCTTTGGTGCGACGAAATCGGCGAGGCAGAAGTTGGGCCGCTTGGCGTCCTTCGTCATCTGCTGGCGCAGGAAATTGAGGGTCGTCACGGTCTTTCCGTCGTCACCGTAGACCTCGACGTCGTCGCCGACGGAATTGGCCGGGAAGAAGCCGATCACCGCGCGGGCGGACAGCCACTTTTCGCCGACGATCTTCTGCAGCATGGCGTCGGCGTCGGCCTTCAGATTGCGCGCGGCTTCCCCGACCTTGGGGTCGTCCATGATGGTCGGATAGGTGCCGGCCAACTCCCACGTGCGGAAGAACGGCGTCCAGTCGATGCGCGTGACCAGTTCGGCCAGGTCGTAGTCCTCGAACACCTTAAGGCCGGTGAGGGTCGGTTCGGCCGGCCCGTAGGTCGCCCAATCGCCCTTGAAGGCATTGGCGCGGGCCGCCGCGATGGTGGCCTGATTATCGGCCTTCTTACGGTTGGCGTGTTTGTCGCGGAGCACGTCGTATTCGTCGGAAATCTGTGTGACGAAATCGTCCTTCAGGGTGTCCGACAGCAGGTTGGAGGCAACGCCCACGGCGCGCGACGCATCCAACACATGAATGACCGGCCCGTCGTAGTTGGGCGCGACCTTCACGGCTGTATGGACCTTGGACGTAGTGGCGCCGCCGATCAGCAACGGCAAGGTCAGCCCCTGGCGTTTCATCTCGCGGGCGACGGTGGTCATTTCCTCAAGCGACGGCGTGATCAGGCCGCTGAGGCCGATGATGTCCGCGTTCTCTTCCTTGGCCGTATCGAGAATTTTCTGATAGGGCACCATGACGCCCAGATCGACGACGTCGTAGCTGTTGCACTGAAGCACCACGCCGACGATGTTCTTGCCGATGTCGTGGACGTCGCCCTTGACGGTCGCCATGACGATCTTGCCCTTGGCCCGGGTGTCGCCGGCGGCGGCTTTTTCTTTCTCAAGGTACGGCGTCAGATAGGCCACGGCCTTTTTCATCACGCGCGCCGATTTCACCACCTGGGGCAGGAACATCTGGCCCGATCCGAACAGGTCGCCAACCACGTTCATGCCGTCCATCAGCGGCCCTTCGATGACCTCAAGCGGCTTGTCGAACAGCTGACGGGCTTCCTCGGTGTCCTCGTCGATGTAGTCGGCGATGCCGTTGACCAGGGCATGGGTCATGCGCTCGACCACGGGCTTCTCGCGCCACGATAGGTCTTCCTTCTTGGTCTTGGCCTGGCCCTTCACCTGATCGGCGATTTCGACCAGTTCTTCCTGCGCTTCCTTGCGCCGGTTCAGCACCACGTCCTCGACCAGATTGCGCAGGTCCTCGGGAATGTCCGCATAGACCGTGAGCTGACCCGCGTTGACGATGGCCATGTCCAGGCCGGCCTTGATCGCGTGATACAGGAACACGGAATGCATGGCCTCGCGCACGGCGTTGTTGCCACGGAACGAGAACGACATGTTGGACAGCCCGCCAGACGTATGCGCGTGGGGCAGGGTTTCCTTGATGGTCTTCACCGCGGCGATGTAGTCCTTAGAGAAGTTGTCATGGGCGTCGATCCCCGTGGCGATGGGGAAGATGTTGGCGTCGAAGATGATGTCCGACGGTGGGAAGCCGACCTCTTCCGTCAGGATCTTGTAGCTGCGGGTGCAGATCTCGACCATGCGGTCGTAATTTTCCGCCTGACCCGTCTCGTCGAAGGCCATGACCACCACGGCGGCGCCGAAGCGCATGATCTCCTTGGCCTGTTCGATGAACGGCTCGGGCCCTTCCTTGAGGCTGATGGAATTCACCACCCCCTTGCCCTGCATGCAGCGCAGGCCCGCCTGCAGGATCGTCCATTTCGAGGAGTCGACCATGATCGGCACGCGTGCGATATCCGGCTCGGCAGCGATCAGGTTGAGGTACTTGGTCATCGCCTGCTCGCCCTCAAGCATGGCGTCGTCCATGTTGACGTCGATGATCTGGGCGCCGTTCAGGACCTGCTGGCGGGCGACTTCCAGGGCGTCGGCGAAATTGCCGTCGCGGATCAGCCCGGCGAACTTGGGCGAGCCGGCGACGTTGGTGCGTTCGCCGACGTTGACGAAGCCGGTGACCGCATCAAAGGTCAGCGGCTCCAGACCGGACAGGCGCAACTGGTTATCGTTCTTGATCGGGGTGCGGGGCGTGATGCCCTGGACCGCCTCGGCGATGGCTTGGATGTGGCTCGGTGTGGTGCCGCAGCAGCCGCCGACTACGTTGATCAGGCCCGCGCGGGCGAAATCCGCCAGATGTTCGGCCATATGTTCGGGCGTGTCGTCGTATTCACCGAATTCGTTGGGCAGGCCCGCATTGGGATAGACGCTGACGTAGGTCGACGCGGCGGTCGCGACGGCCTGCACGTGGGGGCGCAGTTCCTCGACGCCGAGCGCGCAGTTGAAGCCGATGGAAATCGGATTGGCATGGGCGATGGAGGTATAGAAGGCCTCCGCCGTCTGGCCCGACAAGGTGCGGCCCGAGGCATCGGTGATGGTGCCGGAAATCATCAAGGGCCAGCGCCGTCCGGTGTCGTCGAAGAACTTCAGGATGGCGTAGATCGCCGCCTTGGCGTTCAGGGTGTCGAAGATGGTTTCCAGCAACAGAATGTCGGCGCCGCCGTCGGTTAGGCCGCGCACGGCTTCCGTATAGGCTTCGACCAGGGCGTCGAAGGTTACGTTGCGGAAGCCGGGGTCGTTGACGTCGGGCGAGATCGAGGCCGTGCGGTTGGTCGGCCCGAGCGCGCCGGCGACCATGCGGGGTTTGTCCGGGGTTTTCGCGGTCCAGGCATCGGCGGCGGCGCGGGCCAGGCGGGCCCCCTGATAGTTCAACTCATACACCAAGGCCTCGGTGCCGTAGTCGGCTTGGGCGATGGAGGTCGCGTTGAAGGTATTGGTTTCCGTGACATCGGCGCCGGCGGCCAGGAACTGGTCATGGATGTCCGTCACCACGTCGGGGCGGGACAGGATCAGAAGGTCGTTGTTGCCCTTCAGATCATGGCCGTGGTCCTTGAAGCGCTCGCCGCGGAAATCTTCTTCCTCCAGCTTGTGGCGCTGGATCATGGTGCCCCAGGCGCCGTCCAACACCAGGATGCGTTCGTTCAGGATATCGCGCAATTCATCGCTGCGGTCCCCGGCCAGATGCCTGGGGAAGCGGTCGGACATGTCGTTCATGGAATCAGCCTGTTTGTTTCTTGTTTGTTTGGTCACCGGCGTCGCTCCCCATCGGATGCTTGGGGCGCACGCCCAGCATGTGACAGATGGCGTAGGTCAGATCCGCCTGGTTCAGGGTATAGAAGTGGAACTGCTTGTCGCCGAAGGCGTGCAGGGTGCGGCACTGTTCGGCGACCAGGGAGGCGGCGACCAGCTTGTGTGTGTCGGGGTCGTTCTCAAGCCCGTCGAATAGATCGCCCAGCCAGCGCGGGATCGTCGCCCCGCAGCGCTTGGAGAAATTCGCGACCTTGGTGAAATTGTGGATCGGCATGATGCCGGGGATGATCGGCACCCAGATGCCGGCGGCCCGCGCCTGATCGACGAAGCGCAGATAGACATCGGTGTCGAAGAAGTACTGGGTGATCGCCTGATCGGCGCCGGCGTCGATCTTGCGCTTCAGGTTGTCCATGTCGGCCTTGGCGCTGCGCGCCTCGGGGTGGACTTCCGGATAGGCACCGACGGAAATGTTGAAATCGCCGATCTGGCGCAGTCCGGCAACCAGATCGCAGGCGAAGGCATAGCCGCCGGCGTGCGGCGTGTAATGGCCGGATGAATCCTGCGGGTCGCCGCGCAAGGCCACGATATGGCGCACGCCCATGTCCCAATAGTCCTGGGCGACGGTGTCGATTTCCTGGGTCGTTGCATCGACGCAGGTCAGATGCGCCGCTGGCAGAAGGTCGGTTTCGTCAAGCAGGCGCTTGACCGTGGCGTGGGTGCGCTCACGGGTCGAGCCACCGGCGCCATAGGTCACGGAAACGTATTTGGGGTTGAGCGGCGCCAGACGCTGGATGCTGTCCCACAGATTGGCCTCGGCGCGCTCGCTCGACGGCGGAAAGAACTCGAACGAAACCTCGACGTCGTCGGGCAGGGCGGCGGCGACGGACCCGCCGGCAACGGCGGCGCGGCCGAAGGCGGCAACCTGGCGCAGGGTATCAGTGGGCGGTTTGGGCATCAGGCTGTATTCTCCAGGGTGCGGCCCGCGGCGGGCTTTGTCAGAACCGGCGCGGCATCGGTGTTGGCGGCGGCGGGGATCTTGACCGCGGACCACAGGGTCACGGTCAGGGGATCGCCGGAAAGATGGCGGATGGCGCGCGGCGTCAGGCCGGCGCTCTTTAACCAGGCTTCGGCCTGGGTATCAGGAAAGCCCAGGCGGCGGTGCTGGTGGTCGCGGCGCAGGGTTTCTTCTTCATGGGGGGCGAAATCGACGATCAAAAGTGTCCCGCCGGGGCGGACCATGGCGGTCGCCGCCTCGATGGCGCGCACCGGATCATCGAGGTAGTGCAGCACCTGATGCAGGGTTACCAGGTCGAAGGTTTCGGCCGGGAACGGCAATTGGGTGATGTCCGCCTGGCGGACCTGACAGTGGCTCAGCCCGGCACTGTCCAGGTTGGCGCGGGCCACGGCCAGCATCTCGCGGGATAGATCGACCCCCTGGGCATGTTCCGTGCGTCCGGCCAACAGTTCAAGAATACGGCCGGTGCCGGTGCCTAGGTCCAGGTGGCGTTCGATGGTTTCGGGGGCAAGGTCGAGGATTGCCTTTTCGACCACGGCGTCATCGACGTGGAGCGAGCGCAACCGGTCCCATTGTCCGGCGTTTTCGCGGAAGTAACGGGCGGCCTCTTCGGCCCGTTCGCGCTTGATCTGCACCAGGCGCTGACGGTCGCGGGCCAGAACCTCGTCGTCAAGCGGGGCAAGATCGACCAGGCGGGCAGCCAAGTCCGTCTGCGGGCCGTCCTGGGCGAGGCGATGGAACACCCAGCTGCCTTCCGGCACGCGGGCCAACAGCCCGGCAGCGGTCAGCACCTTCAGGTGGCGGGAAATGCGCGGCTGGCTTTGGCCCAGGATGCGGACCAGTTCGGATACCGTCAATTCGCCGTCGGCACAAAGCGCCAGAATGCGAAGGCGGGTCGGTTCCGCCGCCGCGCGCATGCCGGCCATGGTGTCATCCAAGGTTCTCATAAGTCGTCATATACATATAAAGATATCTTTATGTCAATTGGAAAACTTGACGTCGTCATCTTTCGTGTGCGGCAGGCGATGGGCGTCGGAAGCCGCCCACGGCGATTCCGCGTTGCGGAATACTCCGTGGTAGGCGTCGGACTCTTTAGTTTGGTATAGTTTTGACGCGGTCGATGATCCGGGGCGGAACCTCGGGCATTGCCTAACAAAACCGCGAGAAGTCGTGGGAGGGCTCGTTCTGGGAGGACAGCCATCACCTTTAGACGATCGGCGGACGCCTGTTGACGGCGGACCGTTACGCGCGCGCGTGGCCCAAGGGCCGGGCCGGGCGGCTGCTGACCTATGGGCCATTCCGGTTTTTGCGGGGCAGCCAACGACCACAAATCACCGAATAAAAACAAACGCGTCGAATACCCAGCACAGGGGGAATCATGAACAATTTACGGATCAGCACGGCGAGCCGGCTGCTGCTCATCGCCATCGTGGTGACGGGCATCATCCAGGTCGCCAACGTGCTCCGAATCACCAATAACGTCGAAACCATCGACGATGCCTGGGTCGAATTTCAGGAAGCACAAAACGAAAAAGTCCGCCTTCTCGGCGATCTTCGCTCGGCCATGGGGTATGGCGGCCTGATCGAGAACTTCAAGGACTACATGCTGCGCCAGACGGACGAGTATCTGGAGAACATCAAGAAGTTCACCGACAAGTCCATGAGCATCATCAAGACCTACGAAGGCCTGGGGCTGAACGACACGGAAACGTCGGCGCTCAGCACGCTCGAGGAAATCGTCACGGTCTATGGCGCGCAGGCGGGCGAGATTGAAACGCTGACTTTCGACGCCGTCGGGGCCGAGGAGATCGACGTCAAGATCCAGATCGACCCGATGCCGGCGCTGGAGGCGCTGAAGGTTCTTGCCCAGGCGGCCGAAGGTAAAAAGAAGAAGGGCGCGAAGAAGACCAAGTCGCAGCTTCTGAATTCGATCCGCGCCCATCTGGGATTCGGTGGCCTGATCCACAATTTCAAGAATCTGGTGATCCGCCGCGATGCGGCCATTGCCGACAAGGTCAAGGCCGACGTCACGGCCATCGCCGCCGACGCGGCGTCCTACAAGGCCCTTGGCGTGTCGGAAAACGAAGGCAAGCTGCTGGACGGCCTGCTCGGCGTCATCGCCGGTTACGGCACGGCGGCCGAGACGGTGCTGGCCCAGGCCGGGCAGGGAAAATCGCCCCAGGAGATCGATCAGGCGTTGAGCATCGACGACAGCGCCCTGACCGGGGCGCTTGAAGGCCTGAAAGCCGAAATCAAGAATCAGCTCGATGCCAAGTCACAAGCGGTCGAGGACACCCTCGAGGGAGTGCGCAGCCTGGTTCAGATCAGCGTGTGGGTCACGGTGGTGATGCTGACCCTGTTGGTCATCGGCAGTTATTGGCTGCTGAATTACCGCGTGCGCGCGCCCATCATGGCGATCACCGGCGCCATGAACGACCTGGCCGGCGGCAATCTGGAAGCCAAAATTCCAGGCCTCGGCGAAAAGACCGAGGTCGGGGAAATGGCCGGCGCCGTGCAGGTGTTCAAGGAGAATGCCCAGGAAGTGAACCGCATGACGGCGGAACGCGAGACCGAGGACCGCCGCAACCGCCGGCGGCTGCGCGGCGAAGTTCTGGCGCTCAACTCGGCGCTGGAAGAAGAGGTCGCCAAGGCGGTCGAACTGGTCAAGGACCGGGTCAACACGGTCGAGAACTCGGCACGGGCGGCGGCGGACCTGTCGCAGTCGGCCCATACCCAGGCCTCGACCGTGGCATCGGCGGCTGAGGAAGCGACGATCAACGTGCAGACCGTCGCGTCGGCGGCGGAGGAACTCTCGGCCTCGATCAACGAGATTTCCTCTCAGGTCGGTCAGTCGTCGCAGATCGCGCGGCAGGCGACCGAGGAAGCCGACCGCACCAACGCCCAGATCCAGGGCCTGGCCCAGGCGGCGGAGAAGATCGGCGAGGTCGTCAGTTTGATCACCGACATCGCCGAGCAGACCAACCTTCTGGCCCTCAACGCGACCATCGAGGCGGCCCGCGCCGGCGACGCCGGCAAGGGCTTCGCCGTGGTCGCAAGCGAGGTCAAGAACCTGGCCAATCAGACCGCCAAGGCGACGGAGGAAATCGGCAAGCAGATCGGCGACATTCAGTCGGCGACGCAGAACAGTGTCGAGGCCATCGCCGGCATCACCAAGACGATCTCGGACATCAACGAGATTTCATCGTCGGTGGCGGCGGCGGTCGAACAGCAGGGCATGGCGACCCAGGAGATCGCCCGCAACGTAGAGCAGGCGGCATCGGGCACCCAGGAAGTGTCGTCGAACATCATCCAGGTGACGGAGGTCGCGGGCCAGTCCGGCGACGCGGCGTCGCAGCAGCTGGAGGCGGCGGCCCAGGTCAAGTCGGGCATCGACCACATGAACGAACGCCTGCTGGAGATTATCCGCGACAGCCAGGATCCGGAATGGGCGGGCCGTCATCCGGTGGGCACCAAGGTCAAGGCGACCGTGGCCGGGGTGGAGCGGGAAACGACGCTGCACAGCCTGTCGAAGGGCGGCGGGATCGTGATCGACCGCGGGCTCCAGGTCGCCGAGGGCGAGATGTTCACCATCGAACTTCCGGGTGTGGGCGCGGTCAAGGCGGCGATCATCGCCAAGACCGAAGATCATACCCATGCGCGGCTTGAATTGGACGAGGACCAGACGGACAGGTTCCGAATATACGTCGACGGTCTGGCGTAGCCGGTTTCTTTTGGCGGGCGTGGGGAGGGTCGCCACGGCCATCATCGACCAGACCGATGTCCACGCTCACCAGCGGCCGGACCCGGACAAGGCCGGGATGGAGAAGCTTACTTCGTTTCTCGCCGAAGTATCCTGGTGGGTTCGTTCTTGCGTTGACGTCGGATCGGGGGGATTGATGGTCGGGAGACCGTGGCGCATCCGCCGCCGCGGGAATTCCCGGAGGATGCGTCATTCCCTATCCAGTCCCCGCGCCGTCGCCGCTTCGCATCGTGCTGATGACGGCCCTGGCCATCACGGCCTTCGCATCGAACTCGCTGATCTGCCGGGCCGCCTTGGGCCGGGGTTGATCGATCCCGCGACCTTCACCACCGTGCGCCTGGTTTCGGCGGCGGCGGTTCTGGCTGTGGTCGTGTTCGTCCGGCGTGGCCATCTGCCGCAACTGGCCTTCGGGGACTGGCGCGCGGCCGGGGCCTTGTTCGCCTACGCGGTGTTCTTTTCCTTCGGCTATGTCCTGCTGACCACGGGCACGGGGGCGCTGATCCTGTTCGGCTCGGTGCAGCTGACCATGTTCGCCTGGGCGTTTTACGAAGGGGAACGGTTCACCGCCTTCGCCTGGGGTGGGCTGGCGCTGGCCGCCGGCGGGTTGGTCTGGCTGGTGTTACCGGGCCTGGAAGCCCCCGATCCCTTGGGCGCGTTGTTCCACACCATCTCGGGCGCGGCCTGGGGCGTGTTCTCGCTGCTGATCCGGGGGGCCAAGCATCCCGTGGAATCGAACGCCGCCAATTTCCTGATCTGCGTGCCGCTGACCCTGGTGGTCAGCGCGCTGTTCTGGGCCGACCTGGACGCCACGGCGCCGGGCTTGGCGCTTGCCGTGCTATCGGGCGGCCTGGCGTCGGGCTGCGGCTATGTCATCTGGTATTGGGTGCTGCGCTATCTGCCGGCGGCCCGCGCCTCGGCGACACAGTTGTCCGCCCCGGCCATCGCGGCCTTGGGCGGCGTGGTGCTGCTGGGCGAGGACCTGACGCTCCGCCTGATCATCGCTTTGGCGGCCATGCTGGGCGGGGTGTTCATTGTTTTGGCGCAAAAAGCACGAGCAGTCCCGCCGGCGGAATGAACGGCGGGGTAATGATCGCGCCAAGCTACTTCCAGCCCGCAGGTTTTGCGGCTAACGCGTCAGCGGCTTGTACTTGATGCGGTGGGGTTCCAGGGCGGCGTCGCCGAGGCGGCGCTTCTTGTCGTCCTCATAGGCCTGGTAGTTGCCTTCGAACCACACCACCTGACTGTTGCCTTCGAAGGCGATGATATGGGTCGCCAGGCGGTCGAGGAACCAGCGATCGTGCGAGGTGATGAGCACGCAGCCGGCGAAATCGCCCAGGCTTTCTTCCAGCGCCATGAGGGTGTCGACGTCCAGATCGTTGGTCGGCTCGTCAAGCAGCAGCACGTTGGCGCCGGACAGCAGCATCTTGGCCAGGTGGACGCGGTTGCGTTCCCCGCCCGACAGCTGGCCGACCTTTTTCTGCTGGTCGCCGCCCTTGAAATTGAACTGCGCGACATAGGCGCGGGACTGCATGGCGCGCTTGCCGAGAATGATCTCGTCGTTGCCGCCGGAAATTTCCTGCCACACGGTCTTGTCGGCGCCGAGGCTGTCGCGGCTTTGGTCGACATAGCCGAGGACCACCGTCTCGCCGACGCGGAGCTCGCCGCCGTCGGGTTTTTCCTGATCGGTGATCATGCGGAACAGGGTGGTCTTGCCGGCCCCGTTGGCGCCGATGATGCCGACGATGGCGCCCGGCGGAATCTTGAACGACAGGTCCTCGACCAGCATGCGGTTGCCATAACCCTTGCGCAGGTGTTCGGCCTGGATCACCAGATCGCCCAGGCGGGGGGCGGGCGGGATGATGATCGACGCCGTGCCCATGGTCTTTTCCTCGGACTTGGCGACCAGATCGTCATAGCGGGCGATACGGGCCTTGGACTTGTCCTGGCGGGCGCGCGGGGACTGGCGGATCCATTCCAGTTCCTGCTTCAGGGTGCGCTGGCGGGCCGATTCCTCGCGTTCTTCCTGGGCCAGGCGCTTCTGTTTCTGTTCCAGCCAGCTGGAATAGTTGCCTTCGTAGGGAATGCCCTGGCCGCGGTCGATTTCGAGAATCCAGCCGGTGACGTTGTCGAGGAAGTAGCGGTCGTGGGTGACGATCATCACCGTGCCGTCGTAATCGGCGAGGAAGCGTTCCAGCCAAGCCACGCTTTCGGCATCCAGGTGGTTGGTCGGCTCATCGAGCAGCAGGATTTCCGGCTTTTGCAGCAGCAGACGGCACAGCGCCACGCGGCGCCGCTCGCCGCCCGACAGCTTGGTCACGTCGGCGTCGCCCGGGGGGCAGCGCAGCGCGTCCATAGCGATCTCGATGGTGCGATCCAGCTCCCATCCGTTCACGGCGTCGATCTTTTCCTGCAGTTCGCCCTGTTCGGCGAGCAGCGCGTTCATCTCGTCGTCGTCCATGGGCTCGGCGAACTTGGCGGACAGTTCATTGAAGCGGTCGACCAGATCCTTGACCTCGCCCAGGCCTGCGGTGACGTTTTCCTCGACCGTCAGTTTGGGGTCGAGTTCCGGCTCCTGCTCCAGATAGCCGACGCGGGCCCCCTCGGCGGCCCAGGCTTCGCCCGAATAATCCTTGTCCTTGCCGGCCATGATCTTCAGCAGGGTCGATTTCCCGGCGCCGTTGGCGCCCAGTACGCCGATCTTGGCGGTCGGCAGGAACGACAGGGTCAGGCCCTTGAGAATCTCGCGCCCGCCGGGATAGACCTTGCGGACGTCTTTCATGACATAGGAATACTGATAACTGGCCATTTTCGGGGCTTTCAAAGGTACAGGGCAACGGGGCGAGACGGATGGTTCCGGCGCGCTGTTTAGCGGATCGCAAGGGGTCTGACAACTGGACTCACGGGAACTTGACCCTACGCAATCCCGTTTCGCCTCCGGCGTGCTAAGCTTTTCCTGGAATCACCGTTGGGAGGTGCCGTTCCGTGGACCGTTTCGAGATCATCCGCGCCATGAGCATGCGGCGGCTGGCGGGCTGGGCCTTGGGCCTGTTGACCGTCGCCGCCATGGCTGTCTTGGCGGCCGTTGTCTGGCGCCTCAAGGACGGTGGTGGGACCGCCGATTTCCTATGGACTTGGGGATCGGGTGTTGCGGTCCTGGTCCTGGTGTTCGCCGCCATCTGGGCGCAGCTGGATCACCTGTTGCACGTCCGCGAATTCGACAAGAGCGCTCTGCCCGCGCGGCCAGAACTCTATGACTTCGATCAGCTCAACCCGCCCATGCACCTTGAGGAACTGGGCGGCAAGAATCTGAAGGATCTGACCTTCGTCGTGTTCGATACGGAGACCACGGGTCTCAAGCCGTCCAAAGGGGACGAGATCATCTCCATCGCTGGCGTGCGCGTGACGGGCGGGCGCATCGAGGAAGACGCGCCGTTTTCCCGCCTGGTTCACCCGGGCAAGAAAATCCCCAAGGCGTCCATCCGTTTTCACGGCATCACCGATGACATGGTCAAGGGGGAGCCGCCGATCGACAAGGTTCTGCCCGCGTTCAAGGCCTTCGTGGGCGAGGCGGTCCTGGTCGCCCATAACGCGGCCTTCGATGTCCGCTTTCTCAAGCTGAAGGAAGGGGCGACGGGGGTGGTGTTCGACAACATGGTGCTGGATTCCCTGCTGCTGTCCGTGTTCCTCGACGCCGAAAGCCGCAACCATTCGCTGGACGCCATCGCCGAACGCATGGGCGTCGAGGTCGAAGGCCGCCACACCGCATTGGGCGACAGCATCGTCACCGCCAAGGTGTTCCTAAGAATGTTGGAGATGCTGGAAGCCCGCGGCATCACCACCCTGCGCCAGGCCGTCGATGCCTCCATCAAGATGGAACACGTGCGCGAGATGCAGAAGCAGTTCTAAAAACGCAGGGCGCGCGGGGCTGGTTGGCTTGGCCGCGCGGCCGTCTTCAAAGGGACTCCACGTAGGCCGAAATTTTCTTCCGCAGTTTGGCATCCGGCATCCGCCCCCGGCCCGCTTCCATGTTCTCCGTCATGTGATCGACCCGCGTGGTTGCCGGGATGGCGCAGGTCACGGCCGGGTGGGCGACGATCCATTTCAACAGGACCTGGGCCCAGTTGGCGGCCCCGATCTCGGCGGCGAACGGCGGCAGGGGCCGGCCTTGCAGGCGGTCGATCAGGGCCCCCCGCTGGAACGGCCGGTTGACGATCACGGCGATGCCCTTGTCCTTGGCCAGCGGCAGCAGCCGGGCCTCGGCCTCGCGGTCGTCGATGTTGTAGGTCAGCTGCACGAAATCGACGGGTTGCGTCTTCATGATGGCCGCAAGCTCATCATGACGTCGCCCGTGGGAGGTGGTGATGCCGATGTGCCGTACGCGGCCACCGGCTTTCCATTGCGTCAGCGTTTCCAGATGGCCTTCCCAGCCGAGCAGGTTGTGGACCTGCAACAGGTCGAAGGGTTTGACGCCCCACAGCCGTTCCGATTCCGCCATCTGGCGAATGCCGTGGTCCCGGCCCGGCGTCCACACCTTGGTCGCGGCGAACAGGGTCCTGGGCTTTCCCAGGGCGGCCAGGCCGTGGCCGATGACCGCTTCCGACGATCCGTACATGGGCGAGGAATCGATCATGCCGCCACCCATTTCGAAGAACGTGGCAAGGACCTGCGCGCGCTGGGCACGGGCCGCTGGGTCGTCGCCGACGTCGAAGGTCAGCCAGCTGCCCATGCCGATGACGGGCACGGCGGCGCCGGTCCGGGGGATGGTCTTCGTGATCGCGGCAGGGTTGGCGGAAACGCCGCCGGGCAAGCCAGCTGCGAGGCCTGCAAGAACGGTACTTTCCAGAAAACGTCGGCGCGTCAGCATAGGGCTTATTGTAGCACGTCGCCGGTGAATTCGCCCCGCATACGGTCCCGCAGGCGGCGGATGGCCTCAAAGGAATCCTTCAACATGTCCGCCTCGCGGCGGGTCAGGCTGCGTGGGTGGACAAAGTTGGTGACAGGACGGTCCGCCTGAAAATCCTTGATCTGCTGGCGCAGCAGCAGGTGCGAGATATGCCGATAAGCGCCGCGCAGGTAATCGGCTTCGTCCTTGGCCAGGATGCCTCGGTCCTTAAGGGCTTGCATGCGTTCCAGCGTCGGGTTGATTGCCAGGCCCTCGCGCAGGCACAAAAGCCGCATGGCCTCGACCAGCGGCAGGGTGCCGGAATGCTTCAGGTTGAGGTAGCCTTTGTAGCCGGGGGCGTCGCTGTCCTTCATGGTGATGAAGCGGCCGAACCAGCCGATCGCCGGGCCATGATCCTGGTCGTCCTCGAACATCTCGCGAAGGAACATGTGATTGCCCCGGGCCGTCTCGGCGACATGGCGGCGCAGGTCATCGGCCAGATCGTCGCGGCCCCGGGCCGATTTGAAATCGAAGAAAATATCGCAGAGGCGCAGCATGGTCGTGCCGCGCTTGCGGCTCCACAGGCTGATTTGCGCCTTCCACTGGCTGAGGGTCTTGCGCCACAGCGGGTTGGTCGCCATGACGAAGCCCTTGCACAGCGGCAGGCCGATGGCGTCCAGGTCCCGTGTCATGCGTTCACCGAGGTCGATGAACCAGGCGTCGATTCTTCGGTGCTCCGAATCCGGGTAATCATCGAGAATGAAGCCGTTGTCCTGATCGGGGAACAGGAAGCTTTCGCCGCGCCCGCCCGATCCCATGACGATGACCGAGAAGTCGACCGGCGGCGGGCCCAGACCCTCGGCGGCCATGGCGGCAAGCGCGCCGTCGACCACGCGGCGGTAGATATCAAGATTGATGTTGCTGAGCAGAGCCTGAATTTCCGGTGCCGGCAGGTTGTCCCGGAACAGCTGATCGGCGAGCGTGACCTGTGCCCGCTTGACCTGGGTCAGGCCGGCCACGTCGCCGCCCTGGGTCAGGCTGTCGATCTGCGCCATCAGGGTGCGTGACGCCACCGCAAGGGTGTCGTCCAGGTTCAGCATGCCGGTCAGGCGGCCGGCGGGATCGACCACGGGCATGTGGCGCAGGCCCGTGCGGCGCATGACGGCGATCGCCTGGTAAAGGTATTCGGTCTCTCCGATCACGCGGAGCGGCCGTGTCATGACCTGGGACGCCGGGGTGTCGGCGGTGGCCTGGAACAGGACGCGCCGGGTGATGTCGTGTTCCGTGATGATGCCCTGGGGCCGCCCGTCCGGCCCCGTGACGACGACGCCCGAGGCCCCCGAATCGGCCATCACCCGCACGGCCTCACCCAACAGGGCGTCCGCGGCCAGGCTGGGCGGTGTCGCGGCCATGGCCTCGCGCACCAGCATGCGGAATATGGCGGTCCGGGGTTCCATGGTATGGCTGCCGTTCTCCCCACTTGTTCCGGTCGCGTCCCGATCAAGGTCGTTGTGGCGCTTGAATCGGTGCGCGGACAGGAGCCCGCGCCGGGATGACGGAAAAACCCTAACCGAGCGCGACGGCGGAAACAAACGGCTTGCGCGCCATGCTCGCGAAAATGACGCGATCATTAAATATATAAGTGTGTATTTTTCACAAAAGATGAATTTGAAATAGAAAATATTGTGAAATAATTAGTCACCCTCCGATTACTTGCCCGTTGACAGTGTGCGGTGCAGCAAAATAGGCCCTGCAAGGGTGTCCTTTATTTTACATAAGAGCCTTTGTCTCTATGAGTTGTGCGCATTAGCAGAAAATGTTATTAGGATTCTAACTCCGCGGACCGGACGAGGAGAGTCAGTCGGTCGGCGGAGGAAACGGAAACGATAACAATAAAATTCCGCAGGGATGCACATGCGCCGGAAAGGCGTGGGAGGCGTAATATCCTACACCAAATCTCCAGAGTTTGTGTGTCTGGCATCGAGAGGGTGAGTTCGATCCGAGCTTCCTTCGCCTTGACCGAGGCCTAACGGCGGCATTTCGTTGTTGTGAATTTTGGGTGGCCATCGGGTTCCGGCATGTCCTGATTTTCAGTCGTTTCGCCACATTCGACATTTGGGGGTGGTCCCCGGGTGTCGTCTGTTTCGGTATCCGCTTAGGCGTTGGACAACGGGTTAACGACCGCACGGCGCCAAGGATCCGAACAGAAGGGGAGAAATGAATCTTGTCAGCTAAAGTAGTGTGGCTGTTCATATTCGTTGCGCTGTATTGGGCCTATTGCATTTATTGGGGCATCAAAGGCGCGCGGATGTCGAAAACGGCCAGCGATTACTTCATCTCGGGCCGTCAGCTCGCGATGTGGGTCTTCGTGCTGGCCGCCACGGCAACATCGTTCTCGGGTTGGACCTTTATGGGCCATCCGGGGCTGATCTACCGTGACGGTTTCCAGTACGCATATGCGTCGTTCTACGCGATCACCATTCCGTTTACCGGCGTGATGTTCCTGAAACGCCAGTGGATGATTGGCAAACGCTTCGGTTTCGTGACACCGGGCGAGATGCTGGCCACCTATTTCCAGGGGGATGCGATCCGTATCCTCGTGGTCATCGTGGCTTTGCTGTTCTCGATCCCGTATCTCGGGCTACAGCTGCGCGCATCGGGCCTTCTGTTCAACGCTTTGACCGACGGCTTGGTCGGTGTTGAATTCGGCATGTGGCTGTTGTCTGCGGTCGTGTTCATCTACGTGGCGTCCGGCGGTCTTCGCGCCGTGGCCTATGTGGACACCGTGCAGTGCATCCTGCTGGCCTTCGGCATCATCGCCATCGGCATCATCGCCTACAGCGAGCTGGGCGGCTGGACCGCCTTTGGCCAGGAACTGGCCAAAATGGGTCAGACGGACATCGGCAAATGGAAGACCACCCAGGGTTGGGGTGGGGGCGATTACAACGCCTACCTCGCCATTCCGGGCGTCATCCAGTTCACCGCCGGTCTTGGCAAGGAAACCCCGGGGGGGGGGCTTTGGACAGGCATCATGGTGCTGACCTACATGTTCGCGCTCATGGGCATTCACTCCGCTCCGGCGTTCACCATGTGGTCGTTCTCCAACACCAACCCGCGGCCGTTCGCGCCGCAGCAGGTGTGGGCGTCGGCCTTCGGCATCGGTGCGATCCTGTTCTTCTTCACCGCGGCTCAGGGCATGGGTGCCCACTTCCTCGGTGCCACGCCCGCCTTCAACGATGCGGGCATTGGGATCTCCAAGGTACTTCCGGATCTGACCGCCAACAAGCAGGGCGGGATCGTCGGACATTACATCAACCTGGTGGGCGACTCGGCCCCATGGCTGGTCGGCCTTCTCGCCGTCTGCGCCCTGGCCGCCATGCAGTCCACCGGCGCGGCGTATATGTCCACCGCCGGCGGCATGCTGACGCGTGACTTGTACAAACGCTACCTGAATCCGGGTGCGGACCATGCCACGCAGAAGTTGTTCGGCCGTATCGGCGTCTTGATCATCGTTCTCTCGGCTCTGGTCGTTGCCACGTTCTCAGCTGACGCGCTGGTGCTGTTGGGTGGTCTGGCCGTTGCCTTCGGCTTCCAGATGTGGCCGTCCCTGGCCGCCATCTGCTGGTTCCCGTGGATCACCCGTCAGGGTGCGACGCTGGGTCTGGCGGCTGGCTGTCTGGCGGTCATCTTTACCGAAAACTTCGGCGCCTCCATTGCCGGCTTCTTCGGTATCGACCTGGGCTGGGGCCGTTGGCCCTGGACGATCCACTCGGCCGGTTGGGGGATTCTCTTCAACGCGACCATCTGTGTGATCGTCTCCGCCATGACCCAGGACGAAGGGGCCATGCAGCACCGCATGAAGTATCACAACTTCCTGCGTGAGCATGCTTCCCTGCCGGAATCCAAGAAAAGCCTGGTCCCCGTTGCTTGGGGTATCACGCTGATCTGGCTGTTCTTCGGCATCGGCCCGGGCGCCGTTATCGGTAACGATATCTTCGGTGCTCCGAATGCCGGTTACGAAGCCTGGACCTTCGGCATCCCGTCCATCTGGGCCTGGCAGATCATCTGGTGGATCCTTGGTGTCTTCATGATGTGGTTCTTGGCCTACAAGATGGAGATGTCCACGGTTCCCGATCGCGAGATCGAAGCCTTGGTGGATGACATCGGCGACGCCGCACCCGCACAGGGCGGCGACGACTAAGCCGATATCACTATCGGAACCCAATCGGGGGGGAGGGCTTCGGCTCTTCCCCCGATTTCTTTCCGGCATTCGCTTTCCGCATTTTCCGCGTGTTGATCGCCGCCCGCGAAAAGATCCCGCCTTTTTGCGCCACCGCCAACTTGTTGCCGTAAAAAACTTGGATGATCGCGACCGTTCCTTGTTATGATCCAAACACGCAGAAAGTGAAAAAACGGCAACATTCCAAGCCCCTAATCAATATGCAAAGCCTCTTCACCCCTGAATACCGATGGCTGTGGACGATCGTCTTGATGGCTGCCTTGTTCCTGCCTGTGCGCCGGTTCATATGGATTCTGACCGTGCGCCGGGCCATCGAAAAAGCAGGAGAGGAAACGGTCGACGATGCCGAACGCGGGCGCCTGTTACGCCGCGCCGGCATTTCCGCAGGCCTGCTGTGTTTCGTGTTCTCTTACTTTTATGTTCACACCCTGTTTAAGTGACCCCGCCCATGTCAGCTTTGTCCAATCCCCGCGTCCTCAAACGCTTCATCATCTACCTGGCCATGCTGACCTTCGTCATGTTCGGGGTGTGGTCGTTCTGGGGGGCCTTCGTTGAGACACCGGCCGGTGACTTCGAGGTACGGGAAGGTGACATCAAGCTGTCCAGCGGCGAGTACGAGGGGGCGGTCGCCGACTTTGACCGTGCGCTGGCCGTGCAACCCAATCACCGTGGCGCCCTGTTGGGAAAGGCGGCGGCGCTGGTCCAGTTGAAGCGCTATGACGCGGCGGAAAAGGTCCTGACCCAGGCCATCGATTTCCTAAAGCGCAACTTGGATCCCGACGACCCCACGGGGCGCGGCGCCCTGGCGGCGGCCTACGGAAACCGGGGCATCGTGCATGATACCCAGGGGCGGTACGAACAGGCCCTGGCGGACTATATCGACTCTTTGAAGATCGACGCCGAAGCTGTCGAAGGACCGGGCTTTATCGATCGGCTGCTGTACCACGACGACACGCCGTCCTCGATCCGTGACCGTGCGGAATATCTCTACAAGCAGCTTCAATTGCCGGAGGAAAAGCGTCTTCTGCGCCTTCCGGAGAAGGACGAATTGCAGCGCATGCACAAGCCGTAAGGCGCGCTGCCGCGCTGACTCTATTCAGCGATATTCTGGAAAGTCTTGGCGGCGGGATCAGCCGAACTTGACGACACCGAGAACGTCCTGGAACAACACCAGGAAGAAGAACACGGCGGCGATGGAGCCGAACAGCAGACGCACGAAGTCCTGCTTTCCCTCTTCATCGCGGTAGCGGATGCTGTGCAGCGTGATCGCCCCTGTCACGAACAGGAAGACGATGTTGACGAGCGGCTCCAGCTCCGCCGGTAATCCCAAATCCAATAACATGGCGGGAAGGTAAAGGCGCTTGTCCGATTAGGCAAGCACACAGAACGGGCTTTCCCACCCGCCGCCCGAGAGCGGCGGCGGGATGGAAGACCTGCACCGGCCGGTCAGGGGATCGGCGTACGGATGGGTGTCTGTTGGGTCAGCTCGTCGGGCGTTGCCGCACGGATGTCCTTGGTTGAGACATAGGGCGGGAACTGGGTTGCCCCCGGCCCCGTCGACATGATTGCGCCCGCCATGCCGCTGCCGAAAATCAGCATGACGATACCGGCCGCCACGAAGAATCGCTTAATCCCGTGCGGCGGTGCCTGAGGGCCATAATCGTTGTCATAGCGGTGATAGCGGTAATCGTCCGTAATCTCGCCGGATTTATCCAGGCGAAGAATCTTGCGGGCATAATGGCGGGCCCAGGGGGGCCCGTCGTTGTGGATCATGTAGTCGTGGAACAGACGGTCGACCATGAATTCAGGCAGGTCTTCGTCGTGCCAGTCGCGGTAGGCGAGCTGCAGCAGCTGGAATTCCCCGACCTGCAGAACGTTGGCCGCTCGGCCGACTTCCCGCCGGTCCATGTTGTCCAGCTCTTCCTTGTCCGGTCGGATTAGGGTTTCAAAAAATCCGGTCATTTGTTGGGGCGTCTCCTATGAAAAGGGTGATCGTCCCCGCCCAACGAACTTATGCTTCATAGCTTGGGTGTAAAATCCGACCATTGCAAGGGTAAGCAGGCTCACAATTTGGTCATCCATGGAGTAGTCTGCCCGGCAATCCGACGCCATTTTCCGCTGAGGTTCCGTGATGTCCGACCCTGTTCAACCCTTCAATCTTTCCGGCCGCACCGCCTTGGTCGCCGGCGCCAGCCGGGGCCTGGGCCTGGAAATCGCCAAGTCTTTGGGGCAGGGCGGGGCGCTGGTCTATCTCGGCGGGCGTGACCTGCCGGCGCTGGACGCGGCTTGCGATGCCGTCGCCGCAGCGGGCGGACGGGCCCGGCCGCTGCCCTTCGACGTAACCGACGAGGGGGCCGTTCTGGCCGCCGTCGACGACCTGGACGATGGCGACGGGCGGGGTCTCGACATTCTGGTCAACTGCGCCGGGGCTCGCGACCGCCGGCCCCTCGACGACCTGGACGCCCGGGCCGTGCGCGACTTGTTGGAGGTCAATCTGGTCGCCGGCTTCACCCTCACCCGGGCCGCGGCGCCCCAGATGCGGGCCAAGGGGCGCGGGCGGATCGTCCACGTCACCTCCATCGCGGGCCATGTCGCCCGCGCGGGCGATGCCGCCTATACGGCGTCCAAGGCCGGGCTGACCGGCTTGGTGCGGGCCTCGGCCGCCGAATTGGGGGCGGACGGCATCACGGTCAACGCGGTCGC
This sequence comes from bacterium SCSIO 12827, assembly GCA_024397995.1. Lineage (NCBI taxonomy): Bacteria > bacterium SCSIO 12827. The sequence goes on from CP073746.1 coordinate 317,663, forward strand.
CCCCGGCTACTTCGCGACGGACGCCAACCGCGCCATGGTCGACGATCCCCAGGTCACCGGCTGGCTTGCCCAGCGCACGTCCCTGGGCCGTTGGGGCCAGCCCGGGGAAATCGCCGGCGCCGTGCGCTTTCTGGTGTCGGACGAAGCGGCCTATGTGACCGGCCAGGTGATTGCGGTCGACGGCGGTTTCCTGGCCCGGTTTTGACCTCTCCCGATCTTAAGTGACGTCGCCGGGCGCCGTGTCGACCAGGGGCGCGTCGGGCAGGTAGGGCACCTCCGGCGTGATCGTGCGGATCGGCGCGCCGTCCAGATAGGCCTGCAAGTTCTCGAAGCTTTGGCGGAAAAAGACCTCGTAATTCTCCTGCGTGACGAAGCCGATATGCGGCGTCGCCAGTACGTTGGGCATGGTGCGATAGATATGCCCGGCCGGCAGGGGCTCCATGGTGAACACGTCCATCCCGGCGCCGGCGATGCGGCTGCTTTGCAAGGCGGCGACCAGGGCGTCCTCGTCGACCAGCTGCGGGCGAGAGGTATTGACCAAAAAGGCCGTCGGCTTCATGCGGCCGATATCATCGGCCCCGACCACGCCGATGGTGCGGTCCGACAGCGGCATGTGGATGGTCACCGCGTCGGCGCGACGGAACAGGTCTTCCTTGGAAACAGCCTCGACGCCGAAGGGGGCAGCGCGCTCGGCCGTCAGATTGGGGCTCCAGGCGATCACGTTCATGGCGAAGGCCTGGGCGACCTTGGCCACGGGCTGTCCCATATGGCCCAGGCCGACGATGCCCAAGGTCTTGCCTTCCAGGCCGAGGCCCAGGCCGTTTTGCCAGCCGCCGGCGCGCAGCGACGCGACTTCCCCGGTAAAGCCCCGGAACAGGGACAGCAGCAACAGCCACACGACCTCGACCGTGGAATCATGATGCCGGATCGTCGTTGCGCAGACGGTGATGCCCTGATCTTCCGCCGCCTTCAGGTCGATGGACCGGGCGTTGCGCATGCCCGTGGCCAACAGCAGCTTCAGGCGGGGTAGGCCTTCCAATACGTGGCGCGGAAATTCCGTGCGTTCCCGGATTCTCAGGACGGCGTCAAAATCGCTGAGGCGTGCGATCAGCTCGGCCTCCTCGAACACATGGTCGCGGAAGGGCACGACGGTCACGCCCTTCAAAGTGTTCCAATCCACGAACCGGTCCCAGACCGATTGATAGTCGTCGATGATTGCCAAGCGCATGTTGATGTCTCCTGCTGGTTTTTTATTAAAGATCCGGCTTATGCCGCACCCGCCGTGGGCCGCAGTATGGCTGTGTCCGTCTGCGCGCGCATCAGGTTTAGCGCCGATCCCGCGCGGAACCACTCGATCTGCGACGCCGTATAGGTGTGGTTGAGCCACAGGGTATCCTCCGTCCCGTCCGGTCGTCGGAGGCGGCATTCCACGGGCTTGCCCGGCGCGAGCGCCGTCAGGTTGAGCAGGCTCAGGCGGTCGCGCTCGCCAACGCGGTCGTAATCTGCCGGGTCGGAAAAGGTCAGGGCAAGCAACCCCTGCTTTTTCAGATTGGTTTCGTGGATGCGGGCGAAACTGCGGGCGATGACCGCTGCGCCGCCGAGAAGCCGGGGCGACAGGGCCGCATGTTCGCGGCTCGATCCTTCGCCGTAGTTGTGATCGCCGACGATCACCCAGGACAAGCCGGCCGCGCGGTAGACGCGGGCGGCGTCGGAGAACGGTACATCCGTCTTCCCGGAAAGCTGTTCAACCCCGCGGCCGCGGTTCCCGGTGAAGGCATTGACCGCTCCCATCAGCATATTGTCCGAAAACCTGTCGAGATGACCGCGCAGGCTCAGCCAGGGCCCGGCGGGAGAGATCGCATCCGTCGTCGTCTTGCCCAAGGTCTTGGCAAGGATCACCGCGTCGGTCACATCCAACCCGTCCCAGGCGGGCCAGGGTTGGAGTGCCTGCAGGCGCCGGCTGTCTGGCGCGATGCGGATCTCGACGTGGCGGCCGTCTTCGGGCGGCGCGTGGAAGGCGGCGTCGCCCTGGGCCATGCCTGCGGCGGGAACGTCATCGACAGGGCCGGGGGGCTGCAGCATGAACGGCGTGCCGTCGGGGGCCGTCAGGTTGTCCGTCGCCGGGTTGAAGCGAAGCGTGCCGGCCAGCGCGAAGGCGGTTGCCAGTTCGGGGCTGGTGATGAAGTTCATGGTCGTCGGCCGCCCGTCCGTTCGTGCGGGAAAGTTGCGGTTGAAAGAGGTGACGATGGAGTTGGGTTCATCCGCCGCCGCTTGCCCGCGCCGCCACTGACCGATGCAGGGCCCGCAAGCATTGGCCAGGACCACCGCGCCGATGTTTTCCAGGGACTTAAGCTGCCCTTCCCGCGCGATGGTCGCCAACACCTTGGCCGATCCGGGGGAGACGAAGAACGGCATGGCCGCCGTCATGCCCCGGGCCGTGGCCTGGTCGGCGACGCGGGCGGCACGTCCCATGTCTTCGTAGGAAGAATTGGTGCAGCTACCGATCAGCACGGCGCTGACCTGTTCCTGTATGTCGTTATCCGCGGCATCCAGTTCGCGGATCAGGTCCGACAGGGGGCGTGCCCGGTCCGGCGAATGGGGCCCGGCGACATGGGGCTCCAGGGTGCTGAGATTGATCTCGATGACCCGGTCGTAATGGGCCTGGGGGTCGGCTTCGGCCAAGGCGTCCGGCTCCAGAAGGTGGCGGTAGCGCTCCGCGACACGGGCGATGACGCCCCGCCCCGTGGCATCCAGATAGCGGACCATGCTGTCGTCGAAAGGGAAGATGGAGGTCGTCGCGCCGACCTCCGCCCCCATGTTGGTGATGGTGGCCTTGCCCGTGGCGCTGATCGTGCGGGCGCCCGGGCCGATGTATTCGATGATGGCGTTGGTGCCGCCGGAAACGGTCAATTCCCGCGCGGCGGCCAGGATCACGTCCTTGGGCGCGGTCCAGCCGCTTAAATTGCCGGTCAGATAGACTGCGATGCGTTTGGGATAGAGCAGTTCCCACGGCAGACCCGCGAGAACTTCGGTTGCATCCGCACCTCCCACACCGACGGCGCAGGCGCCCAGCCCGCCGCCGTTGGGTGTGTGGGAATCGGTGCCGATGATCATGGTGCCGGGAAAGGCATAGTTCTCCAGCACGACCTGATGGATGATCCCGGCGCCCGGCGCCCAAAAGCCCAGGCCGAAGCGGGCGGCGGCGGATTTCAGAAAGCCGTAAACCTCGTCGTTTTCGTTGAGCGATTCCGACAGGTCCCGCCCCGCGTCGGTACGGGCCTCGATCAGGTGGTCGCAGTGAATCGTCGCCGCCACGGCGACGCGGTCGCGCCCGGTCTGCATGAACTGCAACATGCCGCTCTGACCCAGAACGTCCTGGAACACGACGCGGTCGGGGCGCAGGTTGAGGAACGATGTGCCCGGCTCCAGGTCCTGGGTTTCCGGATTGTCCAGATGACCCAGGACGATCTTCTCGGCCAAGGTCAGGGGCCGGCCCAGGCGGCGGCGGACGACGGCAAGATTGCGCTCGATGGTCCGGTAGAGGCGGTCGGCGACCTCGGGCGTCAGCGCGATGACGGGGGCTGTTTCGGCAGGGCTCATGGTGGCGGTCTCCTCGGCTCTGGCCCAGGCGGGCGGCATTGGTGGGTAAATGGGGTGCCGCGTGGACCGGTACGGGCAGACGCGGCTTGAGGAGAACGGTAGCCATCGCCGTAACCTATGTCTAATATATGGAAAAAGTATTATTCATATTATTTATATATGTATATGGACTGACCCACATGGACTTACGCCATCTGCGCTATTTCGTTGCCGTTGCCGAAGAAGGCAACGTCACCCGCGCCGCCGAGCGCCTGGGCATCCAGCAGCCGCCGCTCAGCCAGCAAATCCAGGCCCTGGAACGGGAATTGGATACCCAGCTTCTACGCCGCAAGCCGCGCGGGGTGGAGATGACCGAAGCCGGGCGCGCGCTCCTCGCCGACGCGCGGGAAATTCTGGAGCGGGTCGAGCGCACCGTGCAGCGGGTCAAGCGTCGCGGGCGCGGCGAGGAAGGATCGCTCGCCATCGGGTTCACCAGCTCGGCGTCGTTCCATCCCTTCGTGCTGGACGCCATCCGCGCTTTCGGCGAAGACCACGGCCGTGTCTCGCTGGCATTGGAGGAATCGAACACCGGCGAACTGGTCGCCGCCATCCATGCGGAGCAGATGGACGTGGCCTTTATCCGCTCGCCCGTCAGTCTGGTGCGTGGTCTGACCGTCCACCGTCTGCTGGACGAGGACATGGCTGTTGCCGTTCCGGTCGACCACCCCCTGGGCCGGGAGGCCGGCGCGCTGCCGCTGACCGCGCTTGAGGACGAGCCGATGATCCTCTACCGCCGACGGTCCGGTCCCGGATTGTATGACACCATCATCGCCGCCTGCCATGCCGCAGGGTTCAGCCCCCGGGTCGAGCAGGAGGCGCCCCGCGTGGTTTCCACCCTGAACCTGGTCGCGGCGGGGGTCGGTATTTCCCTGGTCCCGGCGTCACTCGACAAGCTGCATCTGGAAGGGGTCCGGTTCCGTCCCCTGACGTCCGGGTCGGGTCTGACCGCCCCCTTGAACCTGACCTGCCAGACGTCCGGCCTGTCCGTGGTCGCCACCCGCTTCGTCGATCATGTGCGCCGGGCGGCGCGGCGCCTGAACCAGGATATCAGCAAGCCGTCAGGTTGACCGCCAGGCCGCCTTCCGACGTTTCCTTGTATTTGGAATGCATGTCGGCGCCCGTCTGGCGCATGGTTTCGATGGCAGCGTCGAGCGGCACGAAGTGGGTGCCGTCGCCCTTGAGCGCCAGCGAGGCCGCGTTGATCGCCTTCACCGCGCCCATGGCGTTGCGTTCGATACAGGGCACCTGCACCAGCCCGCCCACCGGGTCGCAGGTCATGCCCAGGTGGTGTTCCATGGCGATTTCGGCGGCGTTTTCGACCTGCGCGTTGCTGCCGCCCAGGATCGCGGCCAGGCCCGCCGCCGCCATGGCGCTGGCCGATCCGACCTCGCCCTGGCAGCCGACCTCGGCGCCGGAGATCGAGGCATTGGATTTGACGATGCCGCCGATGGCAGCCGCGGTCAGCAGATAGTCGCGGATACCGGCCATGGAGGCGTCGGGGCAGAAATCCAGGTAGTAGCGCCCGACCGCGGGCACGATCCCGGCCGCCCCGTTGGTCGGCGCCGTGACCACGCGCCCGCCGCCGGCGTTTTCCTCATTCACCGCCAGGGCATAGACGCTGATCCAGTCCATGACCGTATGTTCCAGGCGGAAATTGCGTTTCTTGTCCGCCTGCAGGCCGTCCCAGATCGCCTTGGCCCGGCGTTTGACGTTAAGCCCGCCTGGCAGGATGCCCTCCTGGGTCACGCCGCGTTCGATGCAGGCGTTCATGGCGGCCCAGATGCGGTCGAGGCCGGCGTCCAGGTCCGCCGCGCTCATCTGCGTCAGCTCGTTGGCGCGCTTCATGGCGGCGATGCTGAGCTTGGCCCGTTCGCCCATCGCCAGCATCTCGGCCGCCGAGGCGAAGGGATAAGGCACGGTTTCGGGCTCCGATCCGGCGACGTCGGCGGTCTCCGTCGCGGCGGCGAATTCGTCGTCCGTGGCGATGAAGCCGCCGCCGATGGAATAATAGGCGCGTTCCTTGTCGGGCGGGCGGTCGCTGTCTTCGGAGCTTTCACCACCGCCCATCCAGGCGGCCATGATCATGCCGTTGGCATGGCCCGGCAGGGCGGGGCCATAATCGAAAACGATGTCCCGGTCCGGGTCGAAATCGATTTTCGGCCCGCCGCCCAGTTTCAGGCGCTTGGTCTTAACGATCTCGGCAATCAGGCCGTCGACTGCGTCGGGATCGACCGTATCGGGCGTTTCGCCCAACAGGCCCAGGATCACCGCCCGGTCGGTGGCGTGGCCTTTGCCGGTGAAGGCGAGGGAGCCGTAGAGCGTCGCCCGCATGCGGGTTACGGTCATCAGGGTGTCCTGACGTTCCATGCGCCGGACGAAGCGGGCGGCGGCCAGCATGGGGCCGACCGTATGGCTCGACGACGGGCCGATGCCGACCTTGAAGATATCGAAGACGCTGAGGAACATGGGATCTCCCGACCAGGGCGTGATGGTGTCAGAAACCGGCGTGGAATGAAATGGCTACGCTGCCCGGCGCATGCCCAGGTTGCGGCTCGTGGCAAGGGCCTCGGCGGCGATGGCGCGGATGGTCGTCGCGACCCTGTCGCGGGCGGGGCTCGGCGGTACGGCGTCGGGCGTGCACAGGGCGACTGTACGGTGAAGCGGCGCGGCGTCGAATGAGGCGACGGCCAGCAGGCCTTTTTCAACCTCCTCCGCCACCGCGGGCCAGGGCAGGATCGTATGCCCCATGCCCTGATGAACGGCTTTCTTCAAGGTCACCAGGGAATCCGCCTGCAAGACGACGTTGGCCGAAAGGCCCCGTTCGCCCAGGCATTTATCAAGGGCGATGCGGGTGCTGTTGACCGGGCTCGGGACAATCATGGGAACGCGGGCGACGGTGTCCAGCGGCACGCGGTCGCCCAGCGCTGCTCCCGGCGGGCTGACCAGCAGCAGGTCTTCAATCCATAGTCCCATGGCCGCCATGCCGGGCGGCGGGGTTTCCTGATAGAGCACGGACATGTCGAGCTGCCCTTTCTCCGCCATGTCGGTCAGCACGGCGCTGTAGCCTTCCGTGATCTGCAGTTCGATCTGCGGGTGTTCGGCGTTCAGGCGGGCGATTAGGGGCAGGCAAAGGATCGCCGCCGCACTGTTGGGAAAGCCGACGGAAACGGTCCCGGCCAGGCTCTCCTCCGCCGCCGTGACGAGCGAGCGCGCCTCCGCCACCTGGCGCAGGATGATCTGCGCCTGGCGGTAGAACTGGCGCCCGGCGGCCGTGGGTGTCACGCCCTGGCGCGAGCGGTGCAGCAATTGCGCCTTTACGTCCTGCTCCAGGATCGCCAACTGCTGGCTCAGCGCCGGCTGGGCCAGGCCCAGGTCCTGGGCGGCGCGGGAAATACTGCCGGCGTCGACGATGCGGACGAAATATTCCAGGCGGCGGGTTTCCATGGGCGATGCCTTGTTAAGGGTGCGGGGGCATTGTCATCCGCCGGCCCGCCCAGGGCCATAAGAAAATCATATATGCCTATCCGGCCTTCCTGTTTCACCGCCCCGCGGCGACCTGATAGCAACGGGGCAACGGCGCCGATCCAGGCCGCGCCGATCGGAGGAAACCATGCCGGAAACCGCCCGCCGAACCTTCCTATTGCTGCCGGGCCACGAACCCCGCAAGACCGCCAAGGCGGCGACCCTGGCCATTGACGCCGTGATCTTCGACATGGAAGACGGCGTGCCGCCGACCCATAAGCAGGCGGCGCGCGACGGCATCCACGCCGCCCTGGCGACTGTTGATTACGGTCGCCGGGAACGCATGGTGCGCATCAACGGCATCGACACGGACCTGTGGCAAGAAGACTTGGACGCTCTGGCCGGCCTGCCCATCAACGGTCTGTACATCCCCAAGGTCGAAGACCCGGCACAGATCACCGAGCTTCGCCGGTATCTGGACGGCACGGACGGGCCGCTTGTCCGGGCGGCCCTGTTCGCGACGGTGGAGACGGCGTTGGGCCTAACGCGGGTTGAAGACATCGCCGCCGCCGCGGGCCTGACGGGATTGTTCTTCGGATCGGGCGATTACAGCCTGTCCACGGGGATCGAGATTTCCCGGGATTCACTTTTGTACCCCCGCTCCCGCATCGCCGTGGCCGCCGCCGCCAACGGGCTGCAGGCGGTCGACGTCGCCTATTTCAAGGATGTGAAGGACGGCGCCCGCGCCCGCGAGGATGCCCTGGATGCCCGCGCCCTCGGCTTCACCGGCAAGGTCGTGTTCCATCCTAATCAGATCGACCCGGTGAACGACGTCTTCACCCCGGGCGACGGCGAGATCGCCCATGCGGAAAAAATCCTGGCCGCCTTCGAGGCGTCGAAGGGATCGGGCCGGGGCGTGTTCATGGTCGACGGCGATTTCGTCGCCGTCGACATCGCCTTGATGGCGGAAAAGGTCCTGCGGCGGGCCGGGCGGCTGGCGACGCCGATTACCAAAGGAAACGATGATGACTGATCAGAACGAAGACGCGCGCGCGGGCCTGCCGCTTTCCGGGGTGCGGGTGCTGGACATCGCGACCATGGGGGCCGGGCCCCTGGCGGCGACCTTCCTGGCCGACTTCGGGGCCGACGTGATCAAGGTCGAACATCCGGAAAACGGCGACCATATCCGCGCCTTCGGCATGAAAAAGGACGGCATCTCGCTGTACTGGAAGACCATAAGCCGCAACAAGCGGGCAGTGACCCTGAACCTGAAACATGCGGACGGTCAGGACCTGTTGAAGGAACTGGTCAAATCAGCGGATGTGGTGGTCGAGAATTTCCGCCCCGGCACGCTGGAAAAATGGAACATCGGTTATGAGGACCTGGCCAAGGTTAACCCGTCCCTGGTCATGCTGCGCACCACCGGCTTCGGGCAGACCGGTCCCTATTCCAGCCTGCCCGGGTTCGGCACCCTGGCCGAGGCCATGAGCGGCTTTGCGTCGATCACCGGCACGCCGGACACGCCGCCCCTGCTGCCGCAACTGGCGCTGGCCGACGGGGTCTGCGGTGCCTTCGGCGCCTATGGGGTGATGGTCGCCCTGCACGCCCGCGACCGTGATCCGGAAAAGCGCGGCCAGGTCGTCGATGCCAGCATCTGCGAATCCATGTCGCGGCTGATGGAAAGCGTCTACCTGGAATACGACCAGCTGGGCGCGGTGCGTCAGCGCCACGGCAACCGCCTGCCCGACGCCGCGCCGCGCGGCGCCTATGAAAGTGCCGAGAAGGGTAAATACGTCGCGCTCTCGGGCAGTGCCCAGCCCGTGGCCATGCGCCTGCTCGAGGTCATCGGCGGGCCGGACCTGGCCGCCGATCTCCGGTTCGCGACCAATGCGGGCCGGATCGAGAATATCGAGGAACTGGACGGCCTCATCGCATCCTGGATGAAGCAGCACCCCCGCGACGAAGCGGTGGACATCCTGCGCCGCCATCAGGTCGCGGCGGGCCCGGTCTACGACGTTGCCGACCTGTTCGCCGACCCGCACTACAAGGCGCGAGAGGCTCTGGTTTCCATCCCCGACCCGGACCTGGGGCAGTTGACGGTGCACAACGTTATGCCGCGCCTGTCGCGCACGGACGGCAAGGTGCTGTTCACCGGCCGCGACAAAGGGGCCGACAACGGCGATATTTACGGGCGGGAACTGGGATTGGATGCGGCGCGGCTCGACACCCTGCGCAAGGCGGGCGCCATCTGACCGCGGTCAGAAGATGGCCGACAGAGAGATCGAGCCGAACTGGCTCGGCACCCGTTGGCCTTCGAATTCGCGGGTCCGGTAGATCTGCGTGAATGACAGGCGGGCATAGCCCAGGGTGAATTCGATGCCGCCCTGGAAATCCAGAACGAAGTTCTTCTTATCGACGCTGCGGCTGTCGCCAATGGTGTTGCCGTCGAGGAAGATGTTGCGCGCCACGGCGCGGCCTTCGATGCCGGCGAACAGGTTCCAGCCGAATTGCCCCTTGGCGCGGACGATGGCGGCGGCGGGCAGGGACGGGCGGATGAACGGCGCGCCGTAAGTCAGGCCCAGGTTCTGACCCAGGCGGACGGAGGCGCCGACCGATGCCTGGGTCAGCACGTTGCCGAGCGCGACGCCGGCGTTGGGCGTCACGTCCAGTTCGACGAAATGGTCAGGGCCCAAAATCGGTTGGCGCAGGCGTGCCTGATAGCTGAGCATGACCCCCGGCTCGTTATGCAGCTGCTTGCCCCAGCCGCGCGGCAGGCCGACGCCGATCAGCGAGTGCCAGCGGCGCTGGGTATAGCCGCCGAGCGAGGCCGGACCAACGATGCCGAGGTCGAGCGACACGTTCTGCAACAGGTTGGAATCGGGTTTTTCCACGATCGCTCCGACGGAGCCGAACAGCCAGCCTGCATAGGGGCGGTCCGTGGGATCAGGATTGGGGCGGGTGGTATCCTCGGGCGTGAACATCTGCTGACCCAAGGCGACGACGAAGGTCGAATTGCCGTCCGGGTCGACCCCCGGGATCATGCCCATGAGGTCCTTGAACCATTCCGGTTCCCACTTGTCCTTGGGCACGAAGGTGATCTGCACGCCCTGGGTGTAGTACTGGTCCGTGCCGGCACCGAATAGATCGTTCTCGACCTGCAGCACAAAGGTGCCGGGGCGTTCGTCGTCGCCGTCCGCCGCCCGGACGTCGTCGGTCACGGCCAATGCCAGCGTTGCCGCCAGCACCGCCGAAAGCCCGACTCGTGAATAAATTCCGCCCGTCATGGCGCCAACTTAGCAGACTGTTGATGGCAAACCGAAGGCAGGATTTCACTCTCAAGTTCGTGGCTAAGGGCGGCAGCGAATATGAATTTCATGCCCTGAAGTGTTTGTATACACTTCCGCCGCCGCGGAGCCATTGGAGCAAGCTGGGATGTTTAGAGTTGCCGAATCCATTTCTTTGTTTCCGACTCAGGTCTGGTCCTTCGATGTCGAGCCGGAAAGGTGGCGGCCCATCAATGGGGCGGTAATGGGCCGAGTCCACGAAGTCCTTGAGGAATTGCCACGGTCCTCTGAAAGCTATTCATCTCAAAGCGAACCGACCCTGCACGAGAACGCGGATATGTATGATCTGAATGAGATCGTCATCGCCGCCGGCAACGAGGTATGCCGCGAGATGGAGATCATCTACGAGCGGCTTCTCATAACAAGTTGCTGGGTCAATATCGGTAGGCCCGGCGTGGTCCACAAGGAACACGCCCACCCCAACAATTTCCTGAGCGTCGTCTTTTACGTGAATGTGCCTGTAGGCGGCAGTTCCATCACGTTTTCCGACCCCCGGGTTCAGGCGAACGTGATCGTACCGCGCACCCGGCGTGTTACGCCTCTGACGGCGAAAAGCGTGTCGCTCGAAGCGGTTACTGGGCGTCTTTTGATCTTTCCGGCTTGGCTGCGTCATTCGGTCAAGGCGAACGACAGCAACGAACTCCGCGTCAGCATCTCCTATGATCTGCAGTTTGACAACTACACCTTGTCCATGGCGCCGGCCATGTTCCCGGGAAATTTCCGCTACAATCGTACCTGAGGGCACAGCAGCCCTATGGCGGGATTGGCCTCCCGCGAGGCAGCCGGTAGGATGGGGTCATGGTCGAAATCTATATCGATGCGGACGCCTGCCCGGTCAAGGACGAGGTCTTGCGCGTCGCCGCGCGCCACGGCATCCGCACCCGCATGGTGTCCGACGGCGGCATTCGCCCGTCCCGCGATCCCTTGGTCGAGGTCATTATCGTGACCCGGGGAGCGGACGCGGCCGATGACTGGATCGCCGACCGTATCGGCTCCAAGGACATCTGCGTGACCAACGATATCCCGCTTGCCGCGCGCTGTCTGGAAAAGGGGGCGCAGGCGATCAAGCCCACCGGCGACCCTTTCACCGAGGACGGCATCGGCATGGCCCTGGCCAACCGGGAGTTGATGCAGACGCTGCGCGAAACGGGGCAGGTCACCGGCGGCCCCCGTCCCTTCGCCAAGTCCGACCGATCGCGCTTTCTCGACCGTTTGGAGGTCATGGTCCAGGCCGCCAAGCGGCAGTGACCCGGACCGGCTAAGGACAATCCGTCTTCGGAAATTGGCTCTGGGATGGAAGGCTTCCCATTGCCATGATCGCATTCAAGACCCGAGTATGAGGGAATGACAGGAGATTCGACGACGATGACGACCGAGACGCTGGGCCGACGGCTTTTTACCTATGCGGTGATCACCGACACGCACCTGAACCAGGGTGAAGAGGAATGCAATTCGCCGTTCGAGGTCAACAAGCTTGCCAATGGCCGCATGCGCCACGTGGTGCGCGACCTGAACACGCGCGAGGTCGATTTCGTCCTCCACCTGGGTGATCTGTTGCACCCCGTCCCCCACATCCCGCATCTTTATGAGCAGGCGGCGCAGTGTTTCAAGGACCAGGTCAAGGATCTGCGCCACAAGCTCTACGTTATTCCCGGCAACCACGATGTCGGCGACAAGCCCGTGGATTGGTGTCCGGCGGGTATGGTGCGGCCCGAATTCCTGGAGCTGTGGGATCAGCATTTCGGCCCCAATTACCAGGCCTTCGATCACGGCAAGGTCCGCTTCATTCTGATTGATGCACAGATCATCAATTCGGGACTGGCGGCGGAAGCCGAGCAGAGAGCCTGGTTGGAGGCGGAACTGGCGGCGGCGGAAGCCGCGGGCCAGCGTGTCTTCCTCAACACCCACTACCCGCCCTATCTGACCTATCCGGACGAGGACGAGCATTACGACAACATCGGCGAGCCGGGCCGGTCGTGGTTCTTGGAACTTCTGGAAAAGCACAAGGTGGAGGCCCTGTTCGCGGGCCATGTCCATAATTTCTGGTACCACCGGCATGGGGCGACGCAATGCTGGCTGCTGCCGTCCACGGCCTTCGTCCGTCAGGACTATTCGGAAATGTACCGCGCGGCCCCCCCGCCCGAGTTCGAGGCCGGGCGCAACGATTGGAACAAGCTGGGCTATTTCATCGTCCACGTGCACGAGAACGGCCATCTCTGCGATATCGTGCGGACCTACGGCACCAGTGTGGAGCCGGATGCCCCCGTGGCGGCCGTGCCCGATACCGTGACGCCGGTCCATCCGTTGATGAGCCCGGTCACCCGGTTCGGCTTCGACATGCGTCAGAACTGGCTTGAGGTCATCGAGATTCCGCCCTCCGGCGGCCTGGATGAATTCGACCGTAAGCGCACGCGCAACGATTATGCCCTGATGGCGCTGATGGAAATGGGCGTGCGCCGCCTGCGCATTCCCGCCCGTGATCTGCTCGACCCGGGCCACCGGGCGCGCCTGGACGTGCTGTCGGACCTGGGCTTCCTGTTCACCCTGTTTTCCTTCGACGCACCGGATGCGGAGCTTGCGGCAGCGGTCAAAGGCGCCAAGGGCCTGATCGATATCTGGGAGGTCGCGCAGAACCTTGCGGACCTGCCCGACGTCGCCGCCGCGGCACTGCCGGTGGCCGAGGCCGCGGGCGTCGACCTTTATCTCTCCAAGCTGCGATCCAAGGACGAGATGGAGCGGGGCGGTGAGAAGTATTTTCACATGATCAACCACGGCTTCACCCCGGACGAGGACGACCAGATCGCCCGCGCGGCGGCGATCCCGGGGGTCAAGGGCATCGTGTTCCGTGTCGCCGGGGAAACCCCGCCCGCGGAAGCAACGGCGGCGGCGCTCAAGGCGGCGTCCCCCCATGGGCTCAAGGTCTCTCTGCATATCCGCATGTCGATCGGCAGCCCGGGCACGGCACAGGCGGATGAACCCTGGGTCGCGGCGCGCGTGGCCGAGGCCCTGGCGGCGGCCCATGCCAATGCCGATGCCCATGTTTATTGCGACACCTTCTCCGACGTCGACCGCGGCTATTTCGCGCGGCAAGGCGTGGTCGACCGGCTGTACAACCCGCGCCCGGCCTTCCATGTCCTGCGCCATCTGACCGGCGCCCTGGCGGCGGCGGGCGGCGGCGTCTGGGCGGTCAAGGCCGGGGCCGCGACGGTCACCGGCGGCTCGGCCGACGGGGCCGGTACGCTCATCGATCTGGCGACCGGCCAGGTGCAGCCGGGAGGTGCCGACGCCCTTGCCAAGGCCTCCGGGCCGGCAGCCTGGATTGCGGGCCAGTGACCAAGGGCGCCTTGCCGCTTTCGGGCGTGCGCGTGCTGGACGCCAGCCACGTCCTGGCAGGGCCTTTCGCGACCTATCAACTCTGCCTCATGGGGGCGGACGCGATCCGGGTGGAACGCATCGGCGGCGACGACTTCGTGCGCCGCCATGGCGGCTCGGCCGACCTGCGCGCCCAGGGCATGGGCGGGTCCTTCTCGGCCCAGAATGCGGGCAAGGCCTGCATCCTCATGGACCTCAAGGTGCCGGGTGGCCGGGATCTGTTTCTCAAACTGGCGGCAACCTGCGACGTGGTCATGGAAAACTACCGGCCCGGCGTCATGGACCGCCTGGGCGTGGGCTATGACGACGTCAAGGCCGTGAAGCGGGACATCGTCTATTGCTCGCTCACGGGCTATGGGCCCGAGGGGCCGCTTTCCGGCGTGCCCGCTTACGACCATATCGTGCAGGGCATGTCCGGCCTGATGAGCATGACCGGAACGGAACAATCCGGCCCGCAGCGGGTCGGCCTGCCGATCACCGATTACATCGCCGGGCTGACGGCGGCGCTGGCGGTTTCGGGCGCCCTGCACCAGTTGCGCCAGACCGGTGAGGGACAGCATCTTTACGTGCCCATGCTGTCTTCGGTCCTGGCCATGATGGGCTCCTTCGCCATCGACGTGCAGACCGACGGCCGCGAACGGGGCCTGATGGGCAACACGCCGTTCAGCGGCAGCCCCTTCGCCGGGCGCTTCGATACGGCCGACGGGCACCTGGTCATCACCGCCAATACCTCGGCCCAGGCGGTGCGCATGGTGGCCGCACTCGGCCTGGACGATCTAGCGCCGCTTGCCGGCAGCACCGCGCCCGACGCCCTAAACGACGCCGACCGCGCGCGGGTGGCGGCGGCGTTGGACCGCGTGTTCCGCACGCGCCCGGCGACAGAATGGGAAACGATCCTGGCCGATGCCGCCGTGCCCGCGGGCAAGGTGCGGGGGCTGGGTGAGATTCTGAATCACCCGCAGACGGCGGCGTCGGGCTGTCTCGACGATCTGCCCCTGCCGGGGCTGGATGCGCCGGTGAAGGTGCCGGGCCTGGGCTTTACCTCCGACGCCTGGTCGCGTCGTCCCCTGACACAGCCCGAAGGCGAGGGCGAAAGCACCCGCCGGGTGCTGGCGGACCTGGGGCTGACCGACAAGGAAATTGACGATCTTGCCCGCGCGGGGGCCGTCGCCGGGCCGGACCTGCCGCCCCGGAATTCCTAGCTCAACACATCCTTGCGCGCCCGAAGGATGGTCATCACCGCCCGGTCGCGCCAGGCGGCGCGGGCGTCCTTCTGGTCCAGCGGCAGGGCGGCGCGCCGTTCCGCCGCGACCATGGCGACCATCTCATCCGTCCAGGGATCGTTCTGGCCTCGCTCCGCACCCAACCGTGCATAGGACGGGCCCATGCGTTTGGCGTGGGCTTCGATACCGCCCTGGGCGTTAAGGTCGGCGTTTTCAAACGGCCCGGTCACGGCCAGGCGGATGCCCATGCCGTCGCGCACGATGCGGTCGATGTCGGCCGCCGTGGTTACTCCGTCACGGACCAGGCAATAGGCCTCGCGCAAAAGCGCGCCCTGCAGGCGATTGAACACGAAACCTTCGACTTCCTTGTTGACCGCGATCGGCGCCATGGCGGCGCGCTCCAGCAGCGCGTTGCAGCGGGCGACCGCGCCGGGGGTGGTGAAGGGCGCGGGCACGACCTCAACCACCCGGATCAGGAACGGCGGGTTGCCAGGATGCAGGACCAGACAGCGTTCGCGACCCTGGACGTGGTCGAACAGGCGCGACGGTTCGATGAACGAGGTTGAACTGGCGATGGTGCAGGTCGCGGGCGCGATCTCGGCGATGCGGGCCAGCAGGTCGCGTTTGAGGGTCAGATCTTCCGGGGCGTTTTCCTGCACATGATCGGCGCCGTCCAGTGCCGCGTCCAATTCCGCCGCCGGGGTGATGCGGGTCATGATGTCGTCCACGTCGCCGTCGATCAGGCCGTAAGCCGCCAGATCGCTTAGCCGTGCCCGCGCCATGTCCAGGGCGGCGGGCAGGCGTGCGGCGTCAGCATCATATAACCGCACCGACATGCCGGCAGCGGCGAACACCACGGCCCAGGCGGTGCCGATGGTGCCGGCGCCGATCAGGGTGATGATGGGGGAGGGAACTGCGGTGGTCATGATTATGATTTCCTTTGGCCGTGAATGGGGCCGTGTCATGCCCGGAAAACCGGGATCGTCGGAAAAGTTGTAATGTAAAATAACAAATGTATTGGGCGAGTTATGAGGGCGACCTGAACTTTCGAGACGTTCTTTAGGTATCTTGGGCGCGGTCGGTGACGCGGCGGCGCGACCGTTCGATGTGGAATTGCATGGCGACCTGCGCTGCCTCCGGTTCCTGGCCCTGGATGGCCTCAAGGATCAGGGTATGTTCGTTGAGAACCTGTAGAATGCGCTCGCGGGACCCCGTGCGCGTCAGGTTGAGGGACACGTTCATGAACCCGACGATGGAATTATGGATGGGGGCGAACACCTGGGCGAAAAATTCATTGCCGGTCGCGTCGGCGATTGCGGCATGAAACGACAGGTCGTTCTGTGGCGTGATGTGGCCGGTTGACACGTCATCGATCAGGCGCTGATGAGCGGCCTCGATCTTGGTCAACTGTGCGGAGGTTCGGCGTTCTGCGGCAAGCCGTGCCGCCGCTGCCTCAAGCGGCATCCGTACCTCGAGGCAGCGCAGAAAGCGCGCCAGATCGGCGGACTTGGTGAATTCCTTGATGCGGTCTACCGGGCGGCGCATGACGAAGGTGCCGCTGCCCTGCCTGGCGCGCAGCAGGCCGTCGGCGCGCAGTCTCAACAGGGCGTCGCGGACGACCGGACGGGACACCCCGAACATTTTGCAGATTTCCTTTTCCGGCGGCAGCCGATCACCTTCGTTGAGCACGCCGGCCACGATCTGGTCAAGGATTTGGCCGTACAACTGGTCGCTCAGCAACTGGCGGCGACCGGGCACCAGGATCAGTCCGGCGCCCGGGTCCAGATCGGCCGCAATGTCGGGTTCCTGCAACGATTGTGGTAATGTCTTCAACCACTTCTCCCGTTTTTCCGGGCGCGTGCTCTGGAGCGCTCAGCGCCGGCATCTTGGCGGGTTCGCGGGGCCAAGTCAAAATTTGTCCTTTAAATTGACATGTTGTCGTCGGGACACTAACAATTTTGTCTGGTGCATTCTTTAGGCCGATGCGCCCGATAAAAATACGCTACCCCAGAAAACATCCGGCCGAAGACGTCTTTGATCCTTTTGGGAGGACTCCAATGAAAAAGTTTGTGAAGGTTGTATTGCTCGCGGCACCTCTGGTGATGGCGGGGCATATTTCGGCCAAGGCCGATGAATTCGTCCGCATCGTTTCCGGCCCGTCCGGCGGCAGCTGGTATCCGCTGGGCGCCAAGATGGCGGAAATCTTCGGCAAGATCGGCGGCCTGTCCGTGTCCAACGGCCCGGGCGGCGGCGTCAGCAATGTGCTCGACGTCAACAAGAAAGAAGCGGAACTGGGCTGGACCTACGGCCATACCGCGTTCGACGGCTACAAGGGCAATGCCCCGGTGTTCAAGTCGAAGAACCCGAACATTCGCCATATCGCGACCCTTTACCCGGCCGGTGTGCAGACCGCCGTTCCGGCCAATTCCAAGATCATGTCCTATGCCGATCTGAAGGATAAGAACCTCAGCCCCGGCAAGCTGAAATGGTCCGGCTATGCCGCGGCGCAGCTGATCTTCGGCAAGTACGGCTTCACCGTCGACGACGTGAAGAAGAACGGCGGCACGGTCCACCACGTCGGTTATTCCGATTCCGTCTCACTGATGAAGGACGGCCACATCGACGCATTCACGGCGGTGACCAGCGTGCCGCAGGCGTCGTTCCTTGATCTGGAATTCTCGCCGGGCATCCGCTTCATTGGCGTCGACGACAAGATCCTGGCCGACATCCTTTCGGAAAACCCGGGCTACATCAAAATCACCATGACCAAGGATCACTACAAGAGCATCGAAAAGCCGACCCCGATCCTGGGCGCGGTGACGATCATGGTGGCCAACAAGGACGTGTCGGAAGACACGGTCTACAAGATGACCAAGGCGCTGTGGGAACATCATGGCGATCTGGTTCAGGTCAAGAAGGTGTGGGAGTCCGTGAAGCTGGAAAACGCGCTTCTCGGCGCGGCGCTTCCGATCCATCCGGGCGCCAAGAAGTATTACGACGAAAAAGGCGTTAAGTAACGGCCCCTAGGGGATAGTGGATGTCATCGGCGCGGCGGACTGGTTTCCGCCGCGCCAGCATTCATCGTGCGGCGGGTCTGCCTGTCTTCGTTCTTGCCGCGTGGTTTTATCCCCTAAGGCCCGTGCTGATCCGGCACACCCATGACAGATAAACAAACCGATTTGCCCGAAGCCCTGCACTACGACGAAGTGCGGGAATTCTCCGTTCTTGAACATGCGCTGATGCGCCGCGGCTACGATCTGGTGACTTGGATCGCGCTGACCGTCGCGACCATCGCCATCGCGCTGGCCCTGTTTCATCTTTACGTCGCCGTTTTCGGCACGCCGCAATCGCGGGCTTTCCGTTCCACGCATCTGACCGGAATGATGGTGCTGGCGGTGCTGCTGTTCCCGCTCGGCCGAAAATCCTGGCGCGATCACCCGTCCACGCCCTTGCAATGGGGCGGTTTCGGAATTGACGCGCTTCTGGTGTTCGCGGTCCTTGCGGTGCAGGTCTACACGCTGTGGGACCTGGACGCATTTTCCCAGCGCGAAGGGGAATTGATCGATTCCGATCTGTGGATGGGCTTTTTGCTGATCTTCCTGGTCATGGAAACGACGCGCCGCTCCGTCGGTTTGCCCATGGTCATTGTGACCTCGTTCTTCGTCGTTCATTCGCTCTACGCGGATAAGTTCGGCGGCTTCCTTTACGGCCCGCCGACGTCGGTCACCAAATATATCGACATTCTGTTCATTCGCTCCGAAGGTATGTTCGGCATCCCGATATCCGTCGCCGCGACCTATATCGTGCTGTTCATCATTTTCGGCGCCATCCTGATCCGCACGGGTGCGGGGCGCATGCTCATCGACCTTGCCATCGCGCTGACCGGCCATCGCCGGGGCGGGCCGGCCAAGGCGTCGGTGGTGGCGAGTGCCTTCCTCGGCACCGTGTCCGGGTCCGCCGTTGCCAACGTGGTGACGACCGGGTCGTTCACCATTCCCCTGATGCGCAAGCTCGGCTACCGGCCCAAGTTCGCCGCCGCGGTCGAGGCCTGTGCGTCGTCGGGCGGGCAGATCACGCCGCCGATCATGGGGGCTGCCGCCTTCATCATCGCCGAATTCATGCACGTCAGCTATCTCACGGTGATCATCGCCGCGATCATTCCGACGCTGCTGTACTTCGCGACCATCTATTTCATGGTCGACATCGAGGCCGAAAAGGACGGCATCAAACGCCTGGACAAGCGCACCCTGCCGCGCGCCATGAACGTGCTGAAACACGGTTGGCATCAGTTGCTGACTCTCGGTGTCCTGGTCGGCCTGTTGGCCTGGGGCTATTCGCCCATGCTGTCGGCGTTCTGGGCCATCGTGACCCTGATCGTCCTCAGCTTCCGTGACCCGCTTACCCGGATGAGCCCCGTTGATCTGCTGTCGGCGCTGGAATCCGGCGTGCGCGCGGCGATGCCGGTGACCGTGGCTTGCGCCTGCGCCGGGATCATCATCGGCTCCATCTTCGTGTCGGGTCTGGGCCTCAAGTTCACCAACGAAGTGATCAACATGGCCGACGGCAGCCTGTTCATTCTGCTGGCGTTGACCGGTGTTGCGGCCATCATCCTCGGCATGGGGATGACGACCACCGCCGTCTACATCACTGTGGCGGCGCTGATCGTGCCGTCGCTAATTCATCTCAAGGTCGAACCCATGGCGGCGCATATGTTCGCCTTCTATTACGGCGTGGTGTCGACCATCACGCCGCCGGTGGCGCTGGCGTCCTTCGCGGCGGCGGCCATTGCCGGATCAAGTCCCATGGGGACGGCTGTGGAATCGGCGCGCATCGGCATCGCAAAATATCTGGTGCCGTTTGCGTTCGTCTATAACCCGGCCCTGCTGTTCGAAGGCCCGCTTTGGCTGACCTGCCTGTCGGCGGTATCCGCCTTCATCAGCCTGTGGGGCCTGTCGGTGGTGCTCGAAGGCTGGTTCAAGGGCCCGCTCAACCCCGCCATGCGGGCGATCATCGGGGTACTGTCGATCATGGCCTTGTTGCCGCCGATGGAACCGCTGATCGATGGCGTGTCCAGCTTCATTCTGCCCGTGGCGGGTGCGCTTGGCATCGTTCTGTTCGCGGTCACGCGCCGCCGTCTTACTCCGGAGACCGCATAATGAAGATGTCCGATCTGTTCATCGGCCGGCCCGTCTATTGGGGGCTTGCCGCCGCCATTATCGGGGTGCTGGCGTTCTTGGGCCTGCGTCAGGAACACGTAAAGGATTTCGTGCCGTTCCAGTTCGCTGTCCTGGCGGTCGCCCTGATCGCCGTCGGGGCCGTCATGGCGCTCTATCGTCCTGGTGAACGGGTGACCCGCGATCCGCTCGATTTCGACGACGCGTCCTAAGGCCGGCATATCATGGCGACCATATTTGTCGAAGGCCCCATGCATGCGCGGGGGATGGAACTGCTGTCCCTGCGTGATGGTCTGGACGTTCGCCTTGAACAGGGCCTGACCCCGGACAGCCTGATGGAGGCCATCAAGGACGCCGACGCGGTCATCCTGCGGCTGACGCCGTTGACTGCCCAGGCCATCGCGGGGGCGGCCAATCTCAAGGTCGTCTCACGCCTGGGCGTCGGCTATGACCATGTCGACGTTGCGGCGCTCAGCGCGCGGGGCATTCCGCTGGCCATCGTCGGCGACGCGCTGGCGGCTTCCGTGGCCGAGCACACGGTGCTGCTGATGCTGGGCCTCGGCCGCCAGATCGCGGTCATGGACCGCTACACACGCACGGGCCGATATGCGGAACGGTTCAAAAGCCAGACCCATGAACTGCTGGATAAATCCGTGCTGGTCATCGGACTTGGCGGCATCGGCGGCGAAGCGGCCAAACGCTGCGCCGCCTTCGGCATGCGGGTTGTCGCCTGCGGCCGGGAGGCGACGCGGAAAGAGGCCCAGCGCCTGGGCTATGATTACGTCGCCGATTTCCACGACGCCTTGGGTGATGTCGATTTCGTCAGCCTGCACCTGCCGGCTAACAGCGACGGCACGCCCCTTTTGGGGGCGGCCGAATTCGCAGCCATGAAACCTGGGGCCTATGTCATCAACACGGCCCGGGGCTCGTTGATCGACGAGGATGCGCTCCATGCGGCCCTGGTTTCGGGCCATCTGGGTGGGGCGGGGCTCGACGTCACCAAGGACGAGCCGCCAAAGGACGATTGCCCCCTTCTGTCCCTCGGTAACGTTCTGTTCACGCCCCACAATTCGGCCCTGACGGTCGAGACGGGTCGCCGCGTCGCGGAAACCGCCGCGCGCAACGTGCTGTCCGCATTGGACGGCACGCTTGATCCCGTCTTTGTCGTCAACAAGGACGTGCTGTGAGCGGCGCCGCGGCTCCGGTCCGCATTAAGGCGGCGGCCCTGACCGCCTTCCTGGCGGACGTCTTCCGCACCGCCGGCTGTTCGGCGGCCGAAGGCATGCGTATCGCCGAAAATTTGGTTGGCGCCAATCTGTCCGGACATGACAGTCACGGCGTCATCCGCACGCCGCGATATTTGGGTTGGCTGAAATCCGGCAACCTGGTCGCCGACCGCGAGGTTTCCGTGGTCAGCGATACGGGGGCCCTGATGATCCTCGACGGTCAGTTCGGCTTCGGCCAGACCGTGGGGCCGCAGGCCGTGGCCCGGGGCATTGACCGGGCCAAGGATTTGGGCGTCGCCGTGGTCGCTCTGCGCCATGCCGGGCATCTCGGGCGCATCGGCGCCTTTGCCGAGGTGGCGGCGGCGGAAAACCAGGTTTCGGTCCATTTCGTCAATGTCGCCGGCAGCGTTCTGGTCGCGCCCTTCGGCGGCGCCGAGCGACGCATGTCCACGGCCCCGGTCGCCATCGGCGTGCCGGGGGCGGGGGGTGCGCCGGTAATCTTGGATTTCGCGACCTCTTTGGTTGCCGAGGGCAAGGTGCTGGTCGCGTCGAAGGGCGGCAAGCCGTTGCCGGAAGGCAGCCTGATCGGGCCTGACGGCCAACCCAGCGCCGACCCGGTCATGCTCTACGGTCCCAGCGACCCGGCGGTGCAACCCAATTCGCGCAACGGCGCCGGGGCATTGGTCGCCATGGGGGGGCACAAGGGATCGGGCCTCGCCCTGATGTGCGAATTGCTGGCGGGGGCGCTCACGGGCTCGGGCGCCACCGGGCCCGGTTACGACAAGATCTATAACGGGATGCTGTCGATCTACATGTCCCGCGACCGTTTCGGCGCGGAGGACGATTATGCCCGCGAACTCCGCCGCTACATCGACTATGTGAAAAGCGCCAAGCCCGTCGCCGGCGGCAGCGAAGTTCTGGTTCCCGGCGAGCCCGAAGCCCGTATGCGCGACGCCCGGCTTTCGGGCGGCATTCCCCTGGCCCCCGATGCCTGGGACGCCATTGCCGGCGCCGGGCGGGACCTTGGGGTCAGCCCGCCGGCACCCCTTTCCTAGGGACGTTCGTCAGGAATCGGCGAGGTCTTCCAGCGTATCCGGCTTGCGGATCACGATCATGCGGCCGCGGATCAGGATCACCTTGTCCTTCTGCCAGCGGTCGAGGGTCGTCGTCACCCATTGCCGGGTCGAGCCGACGATATCCGCCAACTGATCGTGGGTGACCCGACGGTCGATCAGTATGCCTTCGACGTCATCCCGGCCGTGAACCTGCCCCATGATTTTCAGCAATTGGGCCAGGCGCTGCGCGACGGAACGGGTGCCCAGCATCTGCACCAGTTGGGAATAGCATTTTCCTTTGGCGACCAGGGCGTCGATCAGGCAGAGCGCGAAGATCGGCATGCGTTCGATCAGGTCGCGGACCACGGCCCCTGACAGCGCCATGACGCGGGAATCCTCCATGGCCTCGCCGGACCATAGATGGATGCCGCCGCCGAACACCTCGGGCCCGCCGATGAAATGCCCCGGCGTCCAATAGGCGAGCGTCAACTCGCGCCCCGACGGCCCGGTGCAGAAGGTGCGCACGCGCCCGCTTTCGATTAGATAGATGCCTTCGTGCCGATCGCCCTGATGGAAGATGCCCTCGCCGCGCCGGGCCTTGATGGTGGACCCGCGCGAACGGATGAAAGTGACTTCCTCCATGCTCAAACGGTCAAGAAAGGTCGATCCCTCGTTCAGGTCCGACATGCTTTCCGACAAGAACAGGGCAGAAAGGGGTTCGTCCGTGGCCATATCCTTGGTCTCGATCACGCGTAGCCGGGGCGGGATTTTGGTCATCACGCCCTTGTCCTAGTTTCTCGGCACGGCGGCGAGATAGCTGCCGACGGCCCGAATATCCGCATCGCTCAGTTTCGCCGCGACCCCGGCCATGACGCCGCCGGGATCGTTCGCGCGGTCGCCCGAGCGGAAATCCGTCAACTGTTTTATCACATAGTCGGCGTGTTGCGCCTCAAGCCTGGGGGCGCCCGATTGCGCCACCTTGTCCTTACCGTGACAGGACGTGCAGGCGGGTAGGCCGCGCACCGCGTCACCCGTGAGGTACAGCGCCCGCCCGGCCTTGCGGTCGCGGTCCGGCGGCGGGTCGGCGGGTGGTGGCGGGGGCAGGACGCCGAAGTATTTGGCGACCACGGGAATGTCCTTTTCCGCGATCAGGCCGGCCATGCCCTGCATCTGTTCGCCGTCGTTGGTCCGCTTGGCGACGCGGAAATCCCGGATCTGCTTTTCGATATAGGCCGGCACCTGCCCCGCAAGCTTGGGGAACTTGGCCATGCGCGACACGCCGTCCAGGGAATGGCAGAGGGCGCAATTTTCCCACGGCTTCAGGCTGCTCTCGTCAATCATCCCGGCCCGCGCGGAGGGGGTGCAGAGCATCACGGCAAGGACGGCGGTAAGGCCGAGAGAGAAAACGCGGATCACGCGAAATGCCCCAATCTGCCGGTCATGACCCTTTGTGATCGTGGTCCATATGGTCGTGGTTCATGGGGGCCGCCCCGCGCTTGCGAACCTCGGCCTTGACCGTGACGGCCGTACCGTCGTCCAGAGTCAGCGTCAGATCGACCGTATCGCCCTGGGCCATGGGCTTTTTGGGCCCCATCAGCATGATGTGCAGGCCGTGGGGCTTGAACGCCACGGATGATTCCGCCGGTAATTCGACTTGCGCCAGGTGCTGCATGATATTGACGCCGTCCTTCACTTGGCTGGCGTGCATGGCCGCCGAGGCATACTGGGGACTGTGCACCGCCGTTACCGCGCGAAGATCCGCGCCGTGGTTCATCAGCACCAGATAGGCCGCATGGGCCTTCACCCCCGGCGGGGCGACGGGCACCCAGGCGTCCATGGCCATGACCGGGCCCTGATGGGATGTGGTCTTGGCTTCCGCCGTCTGGGTTTTGAGAAAGGCATGGGCTTCGCAGGCCTGAACCGTCTGGGCAGCAAGGGTCATGGCCGCGCCGGTCAGGCAGCCGAGGCATGTTTTATACAGGTTCAATGTCATTCAATTGCTCCTTTGCGCACGGACATAGGCGATCTGCTTGCGGGCCAGGTATTCGGCGACCTCGCCGGGGTCCAGCGGCGGCGACAGCTTGGCATGGACGCGCCCGTCCGGCCCGGTGACGATGACGCTGGCGCTGTGCTGCACCTCGTAGTCGCCGTCTTTCTTGGCCTTACCGATGCGGTAGAATCCGTCGATGCCTTTGACCAGCTTGGCGAGTTCCTCATGGCTGCCGGTCACGCCGACGAAGTTCGGATCGAAATGGGCCACGTAGTCGGCCATCACCGGCGTGTCGCGCCCGGGGTCGACGCCGACGAACACGACCTGGGGTAGGTTGTCCGGGCGCACGCGGAGCGTCATCTGGTTGATGACTTCGACGATGTTGGACAGCACGAAGGGACAGACATCCGGACAGGACGTGAAGCCGATGGTGGTCAGCGACCAATGGCCTTTGTAGCTTTCGGCCGTGAATGGCTGGCTCTTGTGATCAGACAGGGCAAAAGCCGGCAGCGTTTCGGGCTTGTCCGGTTCGACCACACGGATTTCCGCCCACCCTGGTGAGGCGCCGAGGCCGAAGGCGAGGGCGGACGCAGCGAGGGAGAGGATGCGGCGGCGGACCATGGGTAAGGGCTCCTTGCTCCGGGTCAGTGGTTCTGCTGGTCGAAGGCGCGCAGGCTTTCGCTGCGGATGCGTTCCATGCAGCGGCGTTTCAACGCGACGAAGGTTTCGTCGGTGTAGATTTCCGGTGTGCGCGGGCGCGCGATATCGACCTTGAAATCGTCGATGATGCGCCCGGGGGCCGCACTCATCACGACCACCCGGTCGGCCAGGAATACGGCCTCGTCCACATCGTGGGTCACGAACATGACCGTGGTGCCGAAGTCCTCCCAGATGCGCAGAAGGTTTTCCTGCATCATCAGCCGGGTCTGTGCGTCCAGCGCACCGAACGGTTCGTCCATCAGCAGGACGGAAGGATAGTTGGCGAGGGCACGGGCAATGCCCACGCGCTGCTGCATGCCGCCTGACAGTTCCGACGGGTAATGCTTCGCGAAGCGCGACAGCCCGACCATGTTGAGGAAGGTATAGGCGATGGATTGTGCTTCTGATCGAGTGTGGCCGGCAAGCAGCGGACCGAAGGCGACGTTGTCGCGCACGGTCTTCCACGGCATCAGGGAATATTGCTGGAACACCATGCCGCGATCGGGGCCAGGCTGGGTCACGGCCTTGCCATCGACCTTGACCGCGCCGGCTGTCGGCTGAACGAAGCCCGCGACGGAATTCAGCAAGGTCGACTTGCCGCAGCCCGAAGGACCCAGGATACAGAGGAATTCGCCCGGTTGTACGTCCAGGGTCGTGCGTTCCACGGCCGTATGGGCATCGGCGCCGGATCCAAACACCACCGCCACGTCATCAATGGTGACGTGGCCTTTGCCTTCACTGGATCGGCGGGCATCGGCTTCCGTATCCCTGTCGCGGGTCAGGCTGATGATATTGGCGATCATTGGGGGGCTCCCATGGCTGATTTCGGGTAGGGGGTTTCATTTGTGTTCGCGGCGGCCTTGGCATCGCCCGAAAGAACGTAAAGAGAGGCCAGCAGCAGCACGAAACCGGCGTATTCGATCCACCAGCCGAACTGTTCCAGCCACAGGGAGGACGACACGCCCAACCCCAGGATCGCCAGCCCGACGACCCAGCTGGGCGTGGCGCAGCAGACGACCCAGGCCAGGGTGACGTTGGTCATGGCGACCAGTGCGGCCCCCAGGCCGCCGGCAGCCCCAGCACCGCCCAGGCGGGCCGATGAGCATTGCGCTCGGCGCCCGGCCACCAGCGTCGTCAGAGTGGCGACCAAGCCGCCCAGCAGACAGACGACCAGAACCTTGGCCGGGTTGATGTTCAGGCTCCATTCGGAAATGCCGTTGCCGAAGTCGTAATTCATGCGCCCGACCTCGAACAGCCATTCCTGCGCGATGATCGTGCCGATGTCGGAAAGCGACGGGGTTGCGCGGATGATCTCGGCGACGTTGCCCAGCCAGTCATAGGTGACGGTATAGTTGGGCCAGGCCTGGAAACGGGTGACCAGGGCAATGAACATCACAAGGTAATAGACGACGGGAAAGCCCAGCGTGACGGCCAGCCACAGACGCGGACGCGCGGCGACCGCGCCCCTGATGCGTCGTGCCCGGCCGGCGGCCGTCATCGCGACCGCCGCTGCCAGCCGAGCAGCGGCCGGGTCGCCAGCCGCACGGCATAGGTCGAGAGTGTTCCCAGGCCGCCGATCATCAGCATGCCGACGACGATGTCCGGATAGTTGATCAGCGAGTAGGCGTTCCAGGTGAAATAGCCGATGCCATACTGGCCCGAGATGATTTCCCCGGCCAGCAGAGAGAACCAGGAAACCCCCATGCCGATGGCAAGGCCGGCGGTGATGGAGGGCAGGGCCGCGGGAATGACCACATGCCAGAAGATTTCGCGCCGGTTGGCGCCAAGGGACTTGGCCGCGCGGATCAGCACGTCCGGCGTCAGCTCGGCCCCATGCGCCGTGTTCAGGATGATGGGAAACAGGGCACCTAAGAAGGTGATGTAGATGATCGAGCTTTCCTCGGTCGGCCACATCAGGATGGCCAGCGGAATCCAGGCCACGGCCGGGATCGGGCGCAGAATTTCGATATAGGGGGAGATCACGTCGCGGGCCAGGCGCGAGCGGCCGATCATGAGACCCAGCAGAATGCCGAGCCCGACGGCGCTCATGTAGCCGATGACGATGCGCTGCATCGACACCGCGATGTGGATGTAGAATTCGGTGGAATGGACATGCGCGACGAAGGCGGTCCAGACTTTGAGCGGCGAGGGAACGTTTTCGAAGTTGATGAAATAATTGAATTTTGTTTCCGTCGCGACATGCCAGACCAGAACGCCCAGGGCCAGCGCCGCCAGCCGGATCGACCAGGATCTGGCAAAGGGCATTAAGGCTTTGGGTTTCAGCACGGCGGCGATCAGGACGCCGACGGCTTCCTTGGGCGTGACGGGCTGACGGGCTTCGGCGTCGCGGGTGGCAAGGGCGGCGTCTGCGCCGGCCTGGGCGTCAGCTTGCGGTTCTGGAATGGGAGCGTTCATCGCACCGGTATCTCCGTGGTTTCGGTCGTCGTCTTGCTGGATGCTCATCGCCGTCTTCGGGCTTTCTCGGGGGCCGACCAGGGGCCGGGAAAAACGGCGGGACGAAGGCCTGGGCCTCCGTCCCGCCGGTCAGGCGTGTGATCAGCTGGATTTCATGCCGATCGCGTCTTCGAAGGTGATGACCTTGCCGTCGATGGTGCCGGCGTACTTTTCGGCTTCGCCGCGGCGCAGGAATGTCGCGAACTCACCCTTCGGCGTGACGACCCAGAAGGCGGTCTTGCCGAACAGCTTCAGCCCGGTTTCCTTATCGTAGACGTAGGTGGAATTGATCTTCGCACCCGTGGCGCGGAACTTGGCGATGGCGCCCAGGAATTCGGGCAGGGTCGCGTATGCCTTGATCCCGTCGCGGGCATGCCAGATCTCGTTGGGCAGGCCGGCGTTCGCTTCGACCGGATCGACGACCGCGGCCTTGTCCTTGTCGTAATCCACGCCCATGTCCTTATAGGCAGCGCGGATGTACTTCTCGGTGATCCAGTCACCGAAATCGAGCGGCGGAATCGCCTTTTCCTTGACCAGAACCGTGTGATCGAACTTCAGCGCTTCGGTCCAGGCGGGTTTGATGGTCGGATCGAGGGACAGATGCCCCCCCTTCGAGAAGTAGATGTAGAGCACTTCCTTCTCGACACCCGTCCATTTTTCCATCAGGTCGGTGGCGCGGATGGGATCTTCCTTGATCCACTTGCCGGCGTCGTAGACGGCCTTGATGAAGGCCTGAACCACTTCCGGATAATCGTCGGCCAGATCCTTGCGCACGACGACGCCGTGCAGATACGGCACGCCGGCTTCCGAGCCGTCATAGATCTTGCGGCCGGTGCCACGGAATTCCATGATTTCCGACCAGGGACAGAAGTCCGAATGGGCGTCGATCTTGCCCGCGGCGATGTTGGCCGCACCCACGGCGGGGCTCTGGTTCTTCAACTGGAACTTGATGTTGTTGTCCTGGGCGGCCTTCAGCAGCATGCCCCAGGCGGCGGAGCCCACGGGCGTGGACACTTCCTTGCCTTCAAGATCGCCGATCTTGTAGAGGTCCGACTTCACGGGCACCACGATGGCGTTGCCCGATCCCTTCAGGTTGTAGCCGGTGCCCGCGACATAGTAGGTGCGCAGGCTATCCGTGGCCTGGAATTTGGCGCCGTTGACGATCAGGGGATAGTCGCCCATCACGCCGATGTTCAGCTTGTTGGCCATCATCTGATTGGTGATGGGGCCGCCGGAAGAATAGTCGGCCCAGCTGATGTCGTAGTCGACGTCCTTGTACTTGCCGGTCTTGGGCAGGTGTTTTTCAAGAAGCTTCAGCTCCTTGACGACGATGCCCGCCGTATAGGTGTCGGTACACATGCTTTGATGGCCGATGGCCACCTTGATGGTCTTGGCCTGGGCCGGTGCCGCCGCTGTCACCGCCAATAAGGCCCCTAATGCCAATCCCTGCGTTACGTGCCTGAGCATTGTTGAATTCTCCTTTGCTCTGCATCAAAGTTGTCTCGTTACGGCCTCTATAGGTGCAATTAGCTTGCCAGATTTCGCATCTGCAAAATAAAATTAACTAATTGAAATAAAACGATAAATTGTCGATATTGCGTCGCATTTGCTGCATTGTGGGCAGGTTATGATTATTTTTTAATCGATGTCATATTTCTGTGTAATTTTTAATCATTTACGTCTCCGCCGAAATGATACAAGTTATTGGAATTCTGGCGTTTCCGGGCCGCCTGGGGGCCTTCGGATAGGCCGTAGATGGGGGGCGTTTCGAGAACTGTGTTTGGCGTGAATCCGTATCCCGAAAAGGGTCAGCGGACAGCGTTCGCGATCCGGTTTTCGAACCACTGGACAACCGGTCGCGCGGCCCATTCGCGGGCGCCGATCGCCGCATGGGTAATGGTGCCGTCGGGGCCGACTAGGAACGTCGCGGGCAGCGCCTGAACATGCCATGCACGACCGACGGCGGATTGGCGATCCATGACAATGGTCAGTTCGCCCACATCCACTTGCTTCAGGAACCGCGCGACGGCGTCCGGTTTGTCGCCCAGGTTCACGGCGACAACGTCGAGCCCCTGCCCCGCCATCTGTTTTTTCAGCCGGGCCAGCGCCGGCATTTCGGTGCGGCAAGGTGCGCACCACAGCGCCCAGAAGTTGATCAGCGTGAACTTGCCCTTGCGGTCGCTCAGGGAAAACGGGGTTCCGTCAAGCCGCGGCAGGTTGATGGCCGGGGCGGCAATGGGGGTCGGCGCCGCCGCCAGGGGAGCGGCGCCATCGGCGATTGCCGGAAGCCCGAAAAGAAAGGCCGCCGCGAAGATCGCGGCGGCAAGTCGGTGGCTGTGCGGAAAGGTGTGAGGGCGCATGGTGCCGAGAGCTACCAGCGGCCGATCCGGGTGCGGTATCGAAAGGCCTCGGCGACGGCGTGGCGGATGCAGAAATCGATGGCGACGCCGTTGACGTCGACGTTGATCTGTTCCGTGCGCACGACCGTGGCGCCCGGTTCGATCTCAAGATGTTGGGCCAGCTTGGGCGCCGCCTTGACCATGTCCATGACGACGTCGCCGAAGGCTATCGACACGCCGCGCGATTGTTCCAGAAGGGTGCAGACGTCGCTTGATTCAAGGTCGCGGTCGGAAAGCAGGCGGCCGACCTCGGGCAGAAGGTAGCGTTCCTCGAAACAGATGGGGGCCGCGTTGGCCAGGCGCAGACGGCGAACCAGGGTGACAAGGCTCGACGGCGGCAAGGCCAGTGCCTGACGGACCTGACTGTTGGCCTTGATCTCGGCCCGTTCGAGCAATTGCGCTGTGGCCTGAAGACCGTTCGGGCCAAGCGCTTCGCCCAATCCGCGCAGTCGGCGCATGTCCAGCTCGGCCTTGATGCCGCGCACGAAATGGCCCTGGCCCTGATGGCTTTCGACCATGCCCGATTTCTTGAGCGCGTCGAGGGCATGACGCACGGTGACCCGCGACACGCCAAACCTGGCGACCAGGGAATGTTCCGACGGCAGCCGCCCCCCCGGCTGAAAGTCGCCGGTGTTGATCCGCCGCGCCAGCCAATCACGGACCACCACGTATTTCGGAAGCGCGGTTGTTTCCTGGGTCACGATGTTCTGGGTCACGTGGTTCATAACGGGGAACGGGCCGGTTGCGGGTGACGGGGACGGGCGGTGTTTTATTCGGCGCGGATCTGGCCGAGCGCCCAGCGGATATTCTTGCGGACGTCCGGGTCGGGATCGTCGAGATGCGCTTCGAGGGCGGGAACGGCCTTGGGCGAGGCGATCTCGCCCATCGCGGCGGCGGCTTCCTTGCGCAGGTTGGAAATGTCGTGGTCGAGCGACGGCGCGATGTCGTCGATCGCTTCCGCCGCGCCCAGCTTGCCGAGAGAGCGGATGGCCTTCTGCCGAACCTGCCAGTAATCGTCGGCGAGCGCCTTGCGCAGGGCCGGAATGGCGCCCGGCGACTGCACCTTGCACAGCGTTTCGGCGGCAACCTCGCGGACCTGCCAGTCCGTATCGCTCAGCGCCTGGGCCAGGGTATCGGCGGCGGCGGCGGTCACGGAAAAGCCCAAGGCTCCCGCGGCCGTGCGGCGCACGCCGGCGTCAACGTCCTTCAGCATCGCCATCAGGGCGGGCAGGGCGTCTTCGGTTTTCAGATAACCGACGACGCTGACCGCTTCGGAGCGAACGGTGGCTTCCGGATCACCGAGGGCATCCAGTGCCGGTTTCAGGCTTTCCGGGCGTTTCAATTCGCGCAATGCCCGCAGGGCGCCGGCGCGCACGAAGGCTGATTCATGGGCGACGAACGGCAGGATCGGGTCGGCAGCCGCCGGGTCCTTCAGTTCGGCCATGCTGTCGGCGGCGGCCTGGGCCACGCCGCTGTCGGAATCGGTCAGCGCGATCAGCAGCGCTTCGGCGGTCTCCGGGCCGTCGAATTCACCCAAGGCCAGGGCGATCTGCAACCGTACTTCGCGGGCGTCGTCGGCCAGGGCCTTTTTCAGGTGTGCCACGGCGGCGGGATCGGCTGAATCGGCCAGAT
Organism: bacterium SCSIO 12827; assembly: GCA_024397995.1. Taxonomy (NCBI): domain Bacteria; species bacterium SCSIO 12827. The sequence goes on from CP073746.1 coordinate 349,332, forward strand.
CCATGATGGCGACGCGGCGTGTGCCGGGATCGGGGTCTTCCAGGCGGTCGATGATATCTTCGACTTCGTCGAATTGCTCAAAGGGCTCGAATGCGGACATGGGTCGGGCTCCTTGGGTCAGCGCAGCAGGAAGGGGATGTTGACGGTGACGGCACCCGTCGGGCAATCGGCCTCGCAGGGCATGCAGTACCAGCACTCGTCGTACTTCATGAAGGCTTTGCCGGTGGCGTCCGAGATGCGCAGCACGTCCAGCGGGCAGACGTCGACGCAAACGGTGCAGCCCTTGTCGGCGATGCATTTTCCTTCGTCGACGACGACGGGGACGGATGAGGGTTGTTCAGCGAGGGGCATCGGATTTCTCCTTGGGTATGGTCTTGGTGCGGGTCCGGCGGGGGTTAGGCCTGCGCCTTGATCCGCTGCTTGTCATAGGCGTCTTTCTCTTCCTCATCGATGGGAATGATGTAGGGATCGACGTCCTTTTTCTTGATCGTCATCTGGCCGGCATCGTCCTTGGACAGGATCGAGTGGCAGAACCAGTTTTCGTTGTCGCGCTCCGGATAGTCGGCGCGGTTGTGATACAGGCCCCAGCGGCTTTCCGTGCGGAACAGGGACGCGAAGGCGGCCATGTCGGCGCAGTCCATGATCGACGAGACCTCGAGCGAGCGCATCAGCTCATGGGCGTTGCGCGCGACCATCTCGTTTTCCATGACCTCGCGGGTTTCGGCGAAGCGGTCCTGGGCGAGCTGCATCTTGCGCGTGACCTTGGGCGGCTGCAGGTAGTCGTTGACCAGACGGCGGGTCTTGTATTCGACCTGGTTGGGCGGGATGCCGTCTTCGCGCGTGGTCGGCGCCAGCACGCGTTTCTTTTCGGCGAAGATGAAGTCTTCGTCGATGTCGGCGAAATCGACCTCGTTGACGTAGTCGATGGCGTGCTCGCCGGCGACGGCGCCGTTGGTGAAGGCGCCCAGCATGTAGTTGTGCGGCACGCTGGCCATGTCGCCCGCGGCGTACAGGCCGGGGACGGTGGTGCAGGCATTGTCGTCGACATAGACGCCCGAGGCCGAATGGCCGGAACAGAAGCCGATCTCCGAGATATGCATCTCGATCATGCCGTTGCGGTAATCGTTGTTGCGGTTGACCTGGAAGCGGCCGCGGGTGGGGCGTTCGACCTCGTGCAGGATGGTTTCGATCTCGCCGATGGTCTCGTCCGCCAGGTGGTTGAGCTTGAGGAACACCGGCCCCTTGCCCGACTGCAGTTCGTTGTAGAACTCCTGCATCATCTGGCCCGACCAGTAATCGCATTCGATGAAGCGCATGCCTTCGTTGTTGGCGGTATAGCCGCCGAAGGGCCCGGCCACATAGGCGCAGGCGGGGCCGTTGTAATCCTTGATCAAGGGGTTGATCTGGAAGCATTCCAGGTTCGCGAGCCCGGCGCCGGCGTGGTACGCCATGGCGTAACCATCACCCGAGTTGGCGGCGTTCTCGTAGGTGCCGAACAGGTAGCCCGAGGTCGGCAGGCCAAGCCGCCCGGCCGCCCCCATGCACAGGATCACGGCCTTGGCGCGGACCACCAGGAATTCGGCGGTGCGCGTGTTGACGGCGATGGCGCCGGCGATGCGGCCGTCCTTGCCGGTCAGCAGGCGGGTCGCCATGTAGCGGTTGGAAATCAGCAGGCGGGCCCGCTTCAATTGGCGATACAGGGCTTTCTTCACCGTGTCGCCATTGGGCATGGGCAGCACGTAGGTGCCGATGTGGTGGACCTTCTTGACGTCGAAGTCGCCGTTCTCGTCCTTCTGGAAGCGGATGCCGAAGCCGTCAAGTTCCTGAATGATCTCGTAACAGTTCTGCGCGTACTTATAAACGGCGGCCTGGTCGACGATGCCGTCGTTGGCGACGGTGATTTCCTTCACATATTGTTCCGGCGTGGAATGGCCGGGAATGACCGCGTTGTTCAGGCCGTCCATGCCCATGGAGATGGCGCCCGACCGCTTCACGTTGGCCTTTTCCAGCAGAATGACCTTGGCGTTGGGGTTCTTTTTCTTCGCGCGGTAGGCGGCCATGGGGCCGGCCGTGCCGCCGCCGATGACCAGAATGTCGCAATCGACCTGCGATGTGCCTTCCGTGATTTCGTCCATGGGTCTGTCCTTTCGGTTTCGTTTGTTCTTGGTGCCGACGGGGCCTTTAAGGCGCGCCTGTCGGCGGGAAACTTGTCTGTAACAACCATGCTGCGCCGCAGCAGGGCGATCTGTCTGTCAACTAATTGCCAAGGCCGGAAATCGCCTCGGCTTGGGCCGTGCTCAGGCCTTGAAACGCCAGCGCGCCGATGGCGCCGCGCAGCATGTCCCAGGGATAAATGCCTTTGGCATAGCCGTCGGAGAAGGTGATGTTGATGGCATAGATGCCGACCGCTTCGACGGCGGTGATGGTCAGGCCGTCGTCGGCCGGGACGTCCCACCCTTTCAGGCGGGCACTTTCCGAACGGGCGGAGCGGCTCATCTGGCGCAGGGTGGGCGCGGTCAGGGTCTGACACACGCCGTCGGGCCAGGTGATGGCCAGCGCGGCGCGGTCGGCGGCGACGGAAATTTCTGTAGGCTGCATGGCGGGGCCTCCGGAAAAGGAGCGGATCAAGTCCGCCCGAGGGGTCGCCTGATCCAAACCCGACATGTCCCGCCATAAAAGCAATTCGTTGACCGAACCCGTTTTATTTATTCCCGGCAATTAATTGACCGACCGCAATGGGTACGCGCGGGCATAGTCCGGCCACTGTCGCCGGACCCTTCGGCGGCACTGCAATATGACCCGGCGCTGAACAAGGATTTCCGGCCATGCTCGACCAACCCATCGCCTCCAGACCGTCAGAAACCGATGCGGCCCAGGGCCCCGCCGTCGTCCGCTTCGCCGGCGATTCCGGTGATGGCATTCAGACATTGGGGTCCGAGTTCACCAAGTCCTCGGCCCTTTCCGGCCACGGTTTCATGACCTTCCCGGACTTTCCGGCGGAAATTCGCGCCCCCGCCGGCACCACCTTCGGCGTGTCGGCCTTCCAGATTCAGATCGGCGGCGACCGGGTGAAAACCCATGGCGATGCGGTCGACGTGCTGGTCGCCCTCAACCCGGCGGCGCTGAAGACCAATCTTGCGGCGCTGCGCCCGGGCGGGCTTTTGATCGCCGATCGGGACGCCTTCGCCAAGCGAGGGTTGGAGAAGGCCGGCTATGCCGCCAATCCGCTGGAGGACGGCAGCCTGGACGGCTTTCGCCTGGAAGCCATCGAGATTTCCCGACTGACCCGCGAAGCCGCCCTGCCGGAAGGCGTCACCAAGAAAGAGGCCGAGACGGCGCGCAACTTTTGGGCCTTGGGTCTGGTCTATTGGATGTTTTCCCAGGACCGCGCCCCCACGGCGGCTTGGCTGAAATCGAAATTCGCCAAGCGGCCGGAGATCGCCGCCGCCAACATGGCGGCCATGGACGCGGGCCATACCTATGGCGACGTGACCGACATGGCGCCGCCGCCCCGCCTGCGCGTGGTGACGCCGTCCAGCCCGCGCCCCGGTACCTATCGCACGCTGACCGGCATCGACGGCATGGTGCTGGGTCTGGCCGCCGCCTCGGCCCTGTCCGGTCTACGCCTGCATTATTGCTCCTACCCCATCACTCCGGCCTCGGCGATCCTGCACGGGTTGGCCAAGCTGGGCGGCGACGGCGTCGCGACCTTTCAGGCGGAAGACGAAATCGCCGCGGCCACTGCGGCCATCGGTGCCTCCTTCGCGGGGGGGCTCGGCGTCACCGGGACCTCCGGCCCCGGCATGGCGCTGAAGGCCGAGGCCCTGGGTCTCGCCACGGCGGCGGAACTGCCGCTGATCGTCATCGACGTGCAGCGCGCGGGGCCGTCCACGGGCATGCCGACCAAGGTCGAGCAGGCGGATCTGAACCTGGCCCTGCACGGCCGTCACGGTGAAGCGCCCTTGCCGGTGTTCGCCGCCTCCGGCCCTGGGGATTCGTTCGAGACGGTGATCGAGGCAGCGCGCACGGCCGTGACCTATATGACGCCGGTGATCGTGCTGTCCGACGCCTATACGGCCAACGCGGCGGAGCCCTGGCGCCTGCCGGACGTCGACGCCTTGGCGGATATCGCCGTTGATCGTGACATCGACCCGGAGGGGTTCCATCCATTCCGCCGCGACGCGGAGACCCTGTCCCGGTCCTGGGCCGTGCCGGGCATGACCGGGCTGGCGCATCGGTTGGGCGGGATCGAACGGTCTTCAGGCTCGGGTCATATCTCCTACGACCCTGATAATCATCAGGAAATGACCGACCTGCGGGCCGCCAAGTTGACCCGCATTCAGGCGGCCCTGCCGCCGGCGAAGGTTACCGCCGGCGCGGATGCGGGCCGGGTGCTGGCCCTTGGCTGGGGCTCGACACAGGGGGCGCTGAAGACGGCGGTCGAGGATCTGGCCGCCGAGGGTCATGCCGTCGGCCATCTGCATCTACGCCACCTGTCACCGTTGCCCCGGGGCCTTGCCGAGATTTTCGCACTCTACGATCGTGTCGTGGTGGCGGAACTTAATTCCGGCCAACTGCGCGCCCACCTGCAGGGCCTGTTCCCCCATGTTTCCTTCCGCGGCCTGAACAAGATCACCGGCCAGCCCTTTACCGTGGCCGAGATCGACGCCGCCCTTAGAGAGGACCTGTCATGAATGTCATCAACCCAGACCTCGCCGCCCCTGATACGGACGCGGCCACCGAACTGACCGCCCGCGATTTCACCACCGACCAGGAAGTGCGCTGGTGCCCCGGCTGTGGAGATTATGCGATCCTCAAGGCCGTGCGCGGGGTGCTGGCCGAGGCCGGGCGCCGTCCCGACGACGTGGTCTTCATTTCCGGCATCGGCTGCGCCGCGCGCTTTCCCTACTATTTGGCCAGCTACGGCTTCCATACCATCCACGGCCGCGCCCCCGCCGTGGCGACCGGCGTCAAGATGGCCAATCCGGACCTCGACGTCTGGGTCGTCGGTGGCGACGGGGATTTCTTGTCGATCGGGGGAAATCATCTGATGCACGCACTCCGGCGCAACGTCGACCTCAACCTGATCATGCCCAACAATGCGGTCTACGGCCTGACTAAGGGGCAGTATTCCCCGGCCTCGGCCACGGGCATGCGCTCACCCTCGTCGCCCGCTGGCTCGGTCGAGGCCCCGGTCAACGCGGCCCTGTTGGCCTTGGGGGCGGGGGCGCGGTTCATTGCGCGTTCCGCCGATACCTTGCAGGACCACCTGCCGGGGGTGCTGAAAGCGGCGCAGGCCAACAAGGGAGCATCCTTCGTAGAAATTCTACAGAACTGCGTGGTGTTCAACGACGGCGCCTTCGAAGCCGTGCGCGACAAGGGCCTGACCGCCGACCGTACCCTGCGGCTTGAACACGGCCAGCCCATGATCTTCGGTAAGGACCGGGACAAGGGCATCGCCGTTGATTGGCAGACGGGCACGGCCCGCGTGGTGCCGGTGGGGGATGGCGGGCCGGTCTATGACGTTACCGACCATGATCAGACCAACCTGGCCCTGGCGACCATCCTGGCGCGCATGGACGCGCCGGACCTGCCGCTTGCCCTTGGTGTGCTCTACCACGCCCCGGCAGACGATTTCACGGTCCAGCGCGGCGATGCCCCGGGGCGGGTGATCGGCCGTGCGGACCTTACCGGCCTGTTGGCGGCGGGCAAGACCTGGACGGTCGGTGACGCCGACGTGGCTTAGGCGCGGCCGACAAGAATCGGGCGGTCTCCTCCGTCAGGCCGCGGAAGCCAAGGGCGGGCATGGACCCGTCCCGACGCCGGTTGCGGTTACCCGTATGGGTAGGCGGTCAGGACACGAACAGCGCCATCCCGGCCAGGGCGATGCTGGCGCCGCCGGCGCGCAGCGCCACCGGGGCGGCATGAGCCGCCGCGATCCGCAGGGTGGTGACAGACCCGATCCCGGCCATATGCAGGGCCGCCGTCGCGGCCATGAAGCCGATACCGTATTCCAGGCCGCTGGCCGTCACCGGCATTTCCATGCCGTGGGCATGGCCGTGGAACAGGGCCAGGGCGCCGACCAGCACCATGGCCAGGGCTGCGGGCAATTGGCGGCCGGCGGCGATGACCGCGCCCAGCACGACGACGGAGCCGACGATACCGATCTCGACGAAGGGCAGGGCCAGGGCGGCGACGCCCATCAGGCCGCCGACCGCCATCATGGCGACGAAGGCGGCGGGCACCAGCCACAGGGATCGTCCGCCCATCTGGGCAGCCAGAATGCCGACGGCGACCATCGCCAGGACATGGTCCAGGCCCAGAACGGGATGGGCGAACCCGGCGGCGAAGCCGGACCCAGCCGCCACGCCCGTATGGGCCAGGGCGGGGGCGGCGGTCAGCATCAAGGCGGCGAGGGCGGCAAAGAAGGATCGAAACACGTGTTTTCCCCTGTATGATTTAAGAAGCAAAAAGTATGATGAAACCTGAAAAGATCATACCCGAGACAGCATTCATTTCAACACCGAAAGGCCGGCCATGGAGAGAATTACCGTCACGATCGACGATGATTTGTTGGATAAGTTCGACAGCCTGATTGAAAAAAAGGGCTATGCGAACCGCTCCGAAGGCGTGCGCGACGCGGTGCGCCAACTTTTGGCCGAGGAACAGACCACCGCCAACGACACGGCCAAATGCGTCGGCTGCGTGGTCTATGTCTACAATCACAAGGAACGCAGCCTGTCGTCGCGCCTGATCGAGACTCAGCACCACCACCACGACGTGCCGCAGGCGACCCTGCATCTGCATATCGACGCGGAAAATTGCCTGGAGGCCACGGTGCTGACCGGCTCGATCAAACAGGTCCGTCACTTGGCGGATCAGATCACGTCCCAGCGCGGCGTGCGCCACGGCCGCCTGCACCTGATTCCCGTTGACGACTGACCCCCCGAGGGCGTTGCGTCTATTGCGCGCCGCCGACGGTCAGCCCGCCGCAAACGAACAGGGTTTGTCCGGTGACGAAGCCGCTTTCCTTTTTCAAAAAGAACATCACGGCGTTGGCGATGTCTTCCGGCTCACCCAGGCGCTTGACCGGCACGCCGTCGATGATTTTCTGGGTTCTGGGAGTGCCCGGCGGGTTGACCTCCTTGAACAGGGGCGTGGCGATGGGGCCGGGGGCGATGGTGTTGACGGTGATGCCGTCGGCCGCCAATTCCAGGGCCCAGACCTTGGCCATGGCGGCGATGCCGCCCTTGGTCGCGGCATAGGTCGTGCGCAGTTCCTTGCCCAGGATGACGCGGCTGGACATGTTGACGATGCGGCCCCAGCCGACGCGTTTCATGGCCTCGGCGGCGTATTTCGCGCAAAGGGCGGGGGCGACCATGTTGAGGGGAACCACCTTGGCGAAATCCTCGGCCTCGGTCTCGGCCAGGGTTTTGGCAAGCGACATGCCGGCGTTGTTGACCAGGCCGACGATGTCGAAGGTCTGGGCGATGTCGGCGAACACGTCACGGATTCTGTCGTGGTCATAAAGGTCGAGTTCGATGAAGGTCTCACCCGGAATGAGTTCGGCCGGATTGCGGTCCAGATTGACGACCTTGGTGCCGGTCGCGGCCACGGCTTCGACGCAGGCGCGCCCGATGCCGCTGCTGCCGCCGGTCACGACAACGCATTGTTCCCCCATTGGATGGATCTCCCTGAATAGGCGTGGTTGAAGGCAAGCATCCGTTTAGCGGATTTGCGCCATTCTGAACAGGTTTCCGGCGGTTGGGGGCGGGGCAACGGCTGGGACTTAAATTGAAAAATGGAACGGCAGTGTGATGGTGGTCGCAGTCGACGGGCCAGCTATAATATACAGGTGTCCATCGGAAGGATCGGCGCCCTCTCATGACGTATTTGGAGAACTATGAAGTTCTGTCGTCCAAGGACCTGCATGAAATGCGGGATATTCTGACGCGGCTGACCAGCACGGATGAAGTCGACGTCATCGGGCGGGGGCGTGAAATCGACGCGTCCCTGCGCTGTGTCGACCTTGGCGGTCAGAGCCTCCTGCACATCACCTATGGTAACGTGCCGACCCGGGTCCAGACGCAGGCGAACGACGATGATTCGCTATTTCTATTTATCCTGACGGGCGGAATTGCCGATGTTCAGCATCAGGGACAGACGTTCGGTATTTCGCCGAAAACCGGCCTGATGCGGGACAAGCGCACTCCCCTGACCGCGCGCCAGGACGCTTTTGAAAGCTTCGTGATTCCGCTGTCGGTTGATGGCCTGAAACAGCATGCGCGCAGGCTTCTTGGCGAGGAAGCCCGCCTGGCGGATATCCAATTCGATGCCGAACTGGACCTGACCACGCCGGGCGGACAGCACCTGCGAAATACGGTGACCTATATCGCCGAGGCCTTGGATGGCCCCCTGTACGGGAATGGCAATCCGATCATCTTGGCAGGCCTCAAGGACCTGTTGCTGACCAGTGTGCTGTCGCTGCTGCCCAATTCCGCCACAGAGGCCTTGCAGGGCCGCCCGAAGGCCGTTGCCGTCCCCTATTACGTCAAACGGGCCCGCGATTATATCCACGCCCATGCGGATACGGCGATTACGCTGGAAACCCTGGCTCATCACGCGGGTTGCGGCTACCGCACGTTGCAGATCGCCTTCAATGACGCCTTCGGCATGTCGCCGATCGCCTATGTCAAATCCGTGCGGCTGACCTTGGCTCACGACGACCTATGCCGGGCCGGCAACGGCGTTTCCGTCCGCGACGTCGCCGCAAGGTGGGGGTTCACTCACATGGGCTGGTTTTCCAAATGCTATGTCGAGCAATACGGCGTCCTGCCGTCGCAGACCTTGCGGTCGCGCGCTTGATGAATGCTTTGATTGCGCAATCACTGTCTCCGGCGCGCAGCTTAATTTTCAGGCTGGCTTAATACCAAAAAATAAGCATGAATTCGGTTCGCCGAAGTGATTAAAAACAAAATACATCGAAATTTATGACTTCGGCGGACCTGACGCCGCGAGGAGGATTTATCTATGGCATCGCTTGTCGCAAAGTTTCTGCCGAAGTACTTGGGTATTCTGTTCCTCGGCCTATTGATCTTGGGGGGCAACAGTGAGGACGTGCAGGCGAATTCGAGCTGGAAACAGTTGCGGGGCCATTCCGCCTGCGGCGGCGTCGATCAGCGGGGCAACCTGCAGGAACCCTGCGGATTCGACAGGGCCAAGTTTGAATCGAAGGCGGTCGGCAAATGCCCCAAGGGGTCGTTCTTCGACATCGGCACCTGGGCCTGTTTTTCATGCCCCAAGGGCTTCAACCGCAACGCCCGACCGGTGACCAGCCCGAAGGCCTGCGACAAGCCGATCAAGGGCAGCGCGACGAAAGCCGTGTACCTGGGCAAGGTCTCCTGCCCGTCCGGCGCGTTCCTTGATCCGCGCAATGGCGGCGAATGCTGGAAATGTCCCTCGGGCTATGGCCGCACGGCAGCTGCGGTCAATCAATGGAACGCCTGCGGAATGATCGGTAAGAAGGCCGTCAGCGCCGAATTCAAGGGCAAGGCCTGCAACGCGGAAGGCGCCTTCCGCGACCCGCGCAACGGTGGTGAATGCTGGAAATGCCCGGAAGACCATCTTCGCACGGCGGCCGCCGTGACGGCGGGCAACGCCTGCCATACCAATCTGGATTTCGAGCCGGCGACGAAGACGGCGGCCCTGACCTGCCCGGCCGGCCAGCATTTCGATTTCATCGACGGCGGCACCTGCTGGTCCTGCCCGCAGGACACGACGCGCTCGACCAGCGGCGTCAAGAGCGACAAGGCCTGCCGCATCAAGAAGATGCGCTGGGTGGTGCCGGTACGCGGCAAATACGGCCTGTTCGGCCTGGGCAATGGCGCCGACGACATCCTGGCCAAGCTGATCGCCGAGCGCACGCGGATCGACGCGGCCGCCAAGGCCGCCGCGAAAGCTTCCGGCGAGCCGGAGGCGCAGGCCATCGCTAATACCTGGAAGCAGATCGACAGCAAGCCGTGGGAAAGCCCGATCCTGTCGGCTCTGCTGGGGCAGATCGTCATGGAGGCGGCCGTCAAACCGGTCGCCCAGCGGACGGCATCCGAAAAGAGCCTGCTGGACATCGTCGCCAAGCTGATCCAGTGGAACCGGCAGTTCGTCGCCTATCAGTCCAAGCAGGCCTTCGATACCTATTTTGCGGCGGCGAACAAGGCCAACGAGATCGCCCTGTCGAAGATGGGGGCCGCGTCGATCTATGCCGGCGGCGTGATCGCGCCGCCCGATTACAACGAGATCGTCGCCGGGGCCATTCAAGTGGGTGCCGCCGTCGCCGGCCCCGCGGGTGCCCTCCTGATCACGTTGTTTGCCAGTCCGGTGCATGCGGCGCTGCTGCCGCACAGAGCCCTGCAGGCGGCAAAAGCGGCGGGGGACGCCGCCAAGGTCGCGGCGATCAGCACCAGTTGGACGGGCGCCTCCGCCGCCATGGCTGCCGCCGCACCGATGCTGATCGCCGCGGGCGCGGCGGTCGTCGTGACCATGGAAATGGACAAGCTGATGAAGACGGAGGAAATGGAGGGCAAGATCCGCCAGGCGATCACCATCGCCAATCGTCCCGTCGATATCGGCTTGTTGCTGCAGATGAAGGAAGGGCCGGACGAATTCCTGTTCCACTGGGCGGCAACGATCGGCGGCGACGCGCAGCCCAGCACCAACTTCAAGACCAAACTGGCCGCCTACAAGTCGGGCAAGACCCCGGGTGATCTGTCGTCCATCGACCCGTCGAAGATCACGATCACCTCAACGACCGTCCCCGGCCAACCCAACCCCAACACGACCACCATCGATCCGAGTTCGATCAAGATCGAACCCATCCAGTCGACCACGGTGGTTGTGGGCAATACGAACGCGGCGCCAGCGCCGACGGCGGAAAAGGCCCTGATCGCCGCGATCAAAAGGCAGAAGACCCAGCCGCCGGGCACCCTGCGGTTCGAGTTGACCAATGCGCCGGGTCTGTGTCTGAGCAAAAGCGAGGGGCCGACGGAAGCCATGGCCCTGGCCGACTGTAATCAGCAGGACACCCTGTGGATCAGGCCGAACGAGAAGCCGAACGCCCTGGTTTTCGACAGCAAATATTGCGTCGGGGTCGGTGACGCCAAGCTCCAGGACCGCACGAAGGTGCTGATTTCCAAGTGCCAGAATTCCCCCAACATGCAGTGGGAACTGCAGGCGGACGGCCATGTGAAAATGGTGAAATTCGATTTCTGCATGACCGTGATCGACAAGGCGGTCAAGGGGGCGGAGGTTCTCCTGCAGAAGTGCAGCGGTAACCGCCCCCGGCAGATCTGGCGGCCCTGGACGGCGGCGCAGTAGCGCCGGATCCTTTCGTCAGACGGTCTTCGCTGCGGAAACCTGCCTGACAAGGCGGATCAGGCCGCGCATCAGGACGCCGTCCTCCGATGCCAGTTCGTCGACGATGGTGAAGTGATTCTGGCCGGGGACGACTTCCAGCGCGGCGGGAATGCCGTCGCCGCTGGCGGCGGCGGCATAGGCCGTGGATTGCCGCTGAAGTTCCGGCAGCTCGTCGCCGCCGACGAACAGCAGGTGCGGAATTTTCCGCCGAGGCAGATTGAACAGCGGGCTCAAGGTGGCGATCTCGTCTGCCGTCAGGGACAGCGCGTCGTTGATGTAGCTGAGCGCGATCGGAGTCAGGTCGAAAATGCCGCTGATGGGCAGGACGCCGGCGACGTCCGGGTGACTGGCGGCAAGTGCCGTGAGATGCCCGCCGGCCGACCATCCGCCGACGGTGACGGCGGTGCGATCGAACCCCAGGTCATCGGCGGAACTCACCAGATAATCAATCGCCTGGCTGATCTCCTGGACGATCTGACTGAGCCCCGCATCGGGCGCCAGGGTGTAGCCGACGGTCGCGACATTGATGCCGTTGGCGCAGGGGCCGTCGGCGACGAAGGCGAAGATTTCCTTGGTGTTGCGAAACCAATAACCGCCGTGAATGAAGATGAACAGCGGCGCCGAGGGTATGTTCGCCGGAAAATAATCGATGCGGTTGTTGGCTTCGGGCCCGTATCGAAGGTCAAGCCGGACCCCCTGCCGGGCGCGGGTTTCCTCGCTGCGGCGGCGCCATTTTTCCACGCGTTCGGCGCTGTCCGTGACGGCGGCGGAGTTGTTGTAGGCGGCGTCGATCGCGGCCGGCTCCATGCCGCGATAGGTGTTTGCGGTCTGGTCGGTGGGCATGTCAGGCGGCATCTCCGGTTGCAAGCCGGCGACCCGGCGCAAGGTTGCTGCTGAGCCGCTGCGCCACGGTGCGGCGGACGGCGTTGAACGGTTCCGACGACACGTCCCGGGGGCGCGGCAGGTCAACCGTCATGTCGCAATCGACCCGGCCGGGGCCGGCGCTCATGACGACGATCCTGTCGGCCAGCACCACGGCCTCTTCGACTGAATGGGTGACGAAGATGACGGTCAGCTTCGTCTGCCTCCAGATGTCGAGCAGTTCTTCCTGCAGTTTCGCCCGGGTCAGCGCGTCCAGCGCGCCGAACGGTTCGTCCATCAACAGAATGTCGGTATCGTTGGCGAGAACACGGGCGATGGCCACGCGCTGTTTCATGCCGCCGGACAGTTGTGCCGGGTAATGGTTGGTGAAGGCGGTCAGACCGACCATCTCCGTGAACTTGTCGGCGATCCGTTTCACTTCCTTGGCGCTCATCCCGGCGTGTTTGGGGCCGAAGGCGATGTTCTCATGGACGGTCAGCCAGGGAAATAGGGCATAGTCTTGAAACACGATGCCGCGGTCCGGGCCCGGTTCGTGGACGGGGCGGCCGAACACGCTGGCGGTTCCTTCGCTGGCCGTCTCGAAGCCGGCGATGATCCGCAGCAGGGTCGACTTGCCGCAGCCGGACGCCCCCAGCAGGCAGACGAATTCGCCCTTGTCGATGTCGAGGTTGATCCCGCTGAGGGCCAGGGTCCGGCCGGTGTCGGAATCGAAGGACTTGTTCAACCCGGCGATGCGGATGATGGGCGGCGCGCCGGCCGCCTGTATGTTCTGGGGATCAGACATGATGTTGGGGGCTCCAACGCAGCAGGCGGTTGTTAAGCAGGACGATCAGGCGGTCCGACAGGAACCCGGTGACCCCGATCACGATCATGCCGGTGATCACCAGGTCGGTGCGCGACAGGGTCCGCCCGTCCATGATCACCGCACCCAAGCCTTCGGGCACGCCGGTCATTTCGCCGACCACGATGAGGATCCAGGCGAACCCGTGGCCGAGGCGCAGGCCGTTGAAGATGTTGGGGGTGGCCGCCGGCAGCACGACCGAGCGGAACAGCTGGGAGCCCTTGCAGCCCAGCATGGCGGCGGCTTCGAGCAGGCGCGCGTCGACCGATTTCACCCCGAACACGGTGTTCAGCAGAATCGGGTAGAAGGCGCCGAGAAACACGAGAAACACCGTCGACTTGGGGCCGAGCCCGAAAAAGATCATCGACAGCGGCAGCCAGGCGGTGACAGGGACGGGGCGCAGCAGTGACAGGGTCGGGTCGAGCATGTCGCGCAGCAGGGGGGAGCGGCCGAGCGCCACGCCCAGGGGAATGCCGACCAGGGCCGCGACCAGGAACCCGCCGTAGACGCGCTGCAGGGACACCCACAGATGGATCGGCAGGCTGGCGCTGAAGCCATCGTCGTAGATGCCGCCGAAGGCGAAATCCCACATCATGATGAGGACGTCCGCCGGCGGCGGGATCAGCCGAGTTCCGGTCCAGCGGACCATCAAGTCCCAGAACGCGATCAGGGTCAGGGGCACGATCAGCCCCAGGCCGATCTTCCGCAGCCGCCTGAGGAAGGCCCGGCTCAAAGCAGGTTGCGCGGGGGATATGTCCCTGGGCGCAACCGTTTGGCTTTGGGCGGTGATGTTCATGTCGCTGGCCATGTTGACGATTACATGCCCGCGATTTTCTGGACGAAGGTCGGGTTGATGAAGGTCGCGTAATCCGGCAGCTGGCGGATCTGCTTTTTGTTGAGCATCTGGGTGCCGTAGTAGTTGGCCTGCTTAAGGAACAGATCGTCGATCTTCCAGGTCAGCTCCACGTTGGGTGCGGCCTTTTCGATTGAGGGTTTCTGCTGACCCAGCTTCTGCATGGCGATGGCGACGAATTCGGCGCGGGTTTTCATGGCGTATTCGGCGGCCTTGCTGTGAATGGTCAGCAGGGTCATCACCAGTTCCGGATCCTTGTCGATCTTTTCCTGGCTGGTGGTCAGCACCATGTTGAGGGACCCGGTCGGCGTCGAATAGGGATATTCGACAATTTTACCGACTCCCTTGGCGAGGCTGATGCCGGGGCCCGGCTCGGCCCCCACATAGGCGTCGAGGTCGCCGCGCTCCAGCGCCGGGGCCATGTCGCTGAAGGAAACGCGGATCGGCTTGATGTCCTTGATGGTCATGCCTTCGGCGCTCAAACGGTCGAGGATCACGACTTCCTGGGTCGAGCCGGGCCAGATGCCGACCTTCTTGCCCTTCAGGTCCTTGATCGTGTTGAGCCCGGATTTGGCACCGGAAACCACGGCCATGCCACGGTTGCAGGCGGCGGCGACGACGACCACGGGCTCACCGGCGGCGGCCCCCAGGGTGGCGGCGGCAAGGCCGTAAATGCCGAAATCGACGGTCCCGGTCACCACGGCGTTCTTGCCGTCCGTCGGGCTTTCGAAGGGGATGACTTCGATCTTGTATCCCGCAGGTGCGAACTTCTCGTAGAAATAGGGCGTGATGCCGTGGATCAGCTTGAGCGTACCGACCTTGATCACCCGGTCGGCGGCGGCCGCGGGCGTGGAGGCCGCGGCGGTAAAGGCGCAGAGCGCACCGGCAAGGGCGGCGTGGATAAATTTCCGGCGTGTGGTGCCTGACATGATGATCTCCTGTTGTGGCGGGAAAGGTCCCGCTTGTATGACGCAACGAAGACGTTAGGGTGCAGTGCACAATTTACAAAATTTATTCTTTAAATAATTTCCATAAATATATTTAATGATTAAATCATGAAGCAGCCCCTGGATCTGCGCCTGCTGCAGGCGTTCATTTTGCTGGTGGAAACGGGCAGCGTGTCGGAAACGGCGCGCCGCCTTGGGCGCACCCAACCGGCCGTCAGCCTGCAGATGCGGCGGCTGGAGGAAACGGTCCATGCCAAGCTGTTCACCACGGTCAACCGCAAGCTGGTGCTGACCCCCGATGGGGAGCTTCTGCTCGGCTATGCGCGCACGATCATGAACCTGCAGGAAGAGGTCAAGGTGCGCCTGACCGCGCCCAAGCTCAGCGGCAAGGTGGTTCTGGGCGTGCCCGACCTTTATGCGGCCTATCTCCTGCCGCCGATCCTGTCCAGCTTCACCAACGCCTTTCCCGACATCGAGGTCGAACTACGCACCATGCTGTCGAGCCCGCTGGTCACCCAGCTGAAGCGCGGCGAGATCGACCTTGCCCTGGTGACCGACATGCGGGCCTTCGACGAAGGCGACGTGGTCGCCCGCGAGCCCCTGGTCTGGGTCACGGGGGAGGCCCGCTCCCTGCACAACAACAACCCGGTGCCGCTGGCGGTCCTGCCGCCGGGCAACGTGTTCCGCGACCTTGCGCTCGCGGGCTTGGCGACCATGGGGCGGAAATGGAAGATCGCTTTCGTCAGCGCCGGTATCAGCGGCCTGCAGGCGGCGGTGCTCAGCGGCAGCGCGGTCAGCGTCGTGGCCAAAAGCTCGGTCATGCCGGGGATGCGGGTGATCGGTGCGGCGGAAAGCTTCCCGGCCCTGCAAGGCGTCGATCTGGTGCTTTACCGCGCCGGCAAGCGCAACAACGCGGCCGCCGACGTGATGGGCGATCTCATCACCGAATATTTCGCGCGCTCCAGCATCGCGCCGGTCACGGGCGCGGCCAAGACGCAGGCCGGCAGCGGATCTCACGAATAGGACGTGGGGGCGGGGAATGGTGGGCCAGGCAGGACTCGAACCTGCAACCAGACGGTTATGAGCCGTCGGCTCTAACCAGTTGAGCTACTGGCCCTTGATCACGTGGATATTCCCCCTTTAACGAAAAGGCCGGAAGCGATGGTGCTCCCGGCCTGTCGTTTGGTCCGTTTGGCCCTGGCGTTTAGTAGTCCAGGAAGCTTCTGAGTTTCCGCGACCGGGACGGATGTTTCAGCTTCCTGAGCGCCTTGGCTTCGATCTGACGTATTCGCTCGCGGGTGACCGAGAACTGCTGGCCGACTTCTTCCAGCGTGTGGTCCGTGTTCATGCCGATGCCGAAGCGCATGCGCAGCACGCGTTCCTCACGGGCCGTGAGGCTGGCCAAGACCCGCGTGGTGGTTTCGCGCAGGTTGCCCTGAATGGCGGCGTCCAGCGGCTGCACCGCGTTCTTGTCCTCGATGAAGTCGCCGAGGTGTGAATCTTCCTCGTCGCCGATGGGCGTTTCGAGGGAGATCGGCTCCTTCGCGATCTTCAGCACCTTGCGCACCTTTTCCAGCGGCATGGACAGCCGCCCGGCCAGTTCTTCCGGCGTCGGCTCGCGGCCGATCTCGTGCAGCATCTGGCGCGAGGTGCGGACCAGCTTGTTGATCGTCTCGATCATGTGCACGGGAATACGGATGGTGCGCGCCTGGTCGGCGATGGATCGGGTGATGGCCTGGCGAATCCACCAGGTCGCGTAGGTCGAGAACTTGTAGCCGCGGCGGTATTCGAACTTATCGACCGCCTTCATCAGGCCGATGTTGCCTTCCTGAATCAGATCAAGGAACTGCAGACCGCGGTTGGTGTATTTCTTGGCGATGGAGATGACGAGCCGCAGGTTGGCCTCGATCATTTCCTTCTTGGCCTTGGCGGCCTCGCGCTCGCCCTTCTGCACCGTCGAAACGATGCGGCGGAATTCGAGGATCGGCAGGCCCGCCGTCTGGGACACCTCGGCGACCTGGGCGCGCATTTCTTCGATGTCGTCCTTGTTGCGCGACGCGAACCGCTGCCAGCCCTTGGCGGGCAGCTTTTCGACCCGCTTCAGCCAACCCGGATCAAGCTCATGGCCCTGGTAGGCCTGCAGGAATTCTTCGCGGTTGATGCGTGCCGTGGTGGCGAGCCGCAGGATCTTGCCCTCCAGCCCGACCAGCCGGCGGTTGAGGCCGTAAAGCTGGTCCAGCAGTTGCTCAACCCGGTTGTTGTTGAGATGGACGTCCTCCATCCACTCGATCAATTCCTTGCGCAGCTTCTGGAACCGCTTTTCCTGGCTCGGCTTGGGCTGTTCGCCCGAGGTCAGGGCCTCGAGGCGCTGCATCTGCACCCGGTGAAGCTTCTTGTAGGTCTTGGCGATGTTCTCGAAGGTCTCGATGACCTCGGGCTTCAGCTTGGCTTCAAGGGCGGCGAGGGACAGGTTGTTTTCGCCGTCGTCCTCGTCGTCATCATCGTCGTCGTTGCTCTTGCTTTCGCCATCCTCGCCCGAGGTTTCGGTCGCGTCGTCGTCCGACGGGGCGGCCTTCTTGGCGTCCTTGGCGGTTTCGGCGGCGCCTTCCTTGGCGTTTTCCGCGGGGGCGGCTTCGGCCGTGTTGCCATCCGCGTCCCCGTCGTCGTCCCCGCCATTCGTGTTGGCGGGCACCGCGCCCGGTTGGCCCGGACCGCCGCCGTGGGTGGCTTCCAGGTCGATGATGTCACGCAGCAGCATGTCCTCGGCGATCAGCGCGTCATGCCACACGGTGATGGCCTTGATGGTCAGCGGGCTTTCCATCAGGCCGCCGATCATCATCTCGCGCCCGGCTTCGATGCGCTTGGCGATGGCGATTTCGCCTTCGCGGGACAGCAGTTCAACCGATCCCATCTCGCGCAGATACATGCGCACCGGGTCGTCCGTGCGGCCCAGGTCGTTCTCGTCGACGTTCCCGGCGGTCGAGGTGGTCTTTTCCTCGCCGTCGCCGTCGCCGTCACCGTCGCTTTCGGCCGGGGTGTCGTCGGTCTCTTCGTTTTCGACCACGTTGATGCCCATTTCGGACAACATCGCCATGGTGTCTTCGATTTGCTCCGAAGATACCTTTTCCGGGGGCAGGGCGCCGTTCAGGTCGTCATAGGTGACGTACCCGCGTTCCTTGCCCTTGGCGACCATCTTCTTGACGGCCGCGCCCATGGTATCGAGAAGGGGGCTGTCGCCGCCTTCTTCCTGGGTATCGCCGCCTTCTTGATCTTTCGCTTGTGCTTTTGCCACGCTCGACCTCTAAATCCGTTGTTCGGGGACCCCGCCCCCTCCGGTCCTTCCGCCCTTGGCGTCCGGTCCGGCACAAACCTCAATGGGGTCCCGATGCCATGTCCCAGTCTGAAAAAAACGCGTCTCGTCAAACTGCCCGTTGATTTAACCACTTGCCGTCCGGCTGCCTCCTAGTCGAAGGCCGCTTCCGGTTGTTCGCCTTCGTCCATCATCCGCCGAACCCGAACAACCCAATTCATGTTTGCTTCCGACGGGTCGCGCCGGACGGCATCCTGGGCTGCTTGGAGTTCGGACTCCAGGTCCTCTCCGCGCAAGTGGCTAATGGTCGCTTCCCAACCTTGTCTGGCCTCTGCATGTCCCGCATTGGGTCGGGCGAATCTAGCGTGGTCGTAGGTTCGCGCGCTTAATAGCTGGCTCAGCGCCTGGGAATAACCCTGCTCTGACAAGTGGTTTACAAGCCCCTCGGTGTCAAGGGGTAAACCACCCGCGTGGGTGATTAATATCGCCTGACGCAGATTGTCAAGGTTCTGGTCATTGATGGCGACCTGGCCGAGCTCTTCCTCGACCTCGGCCAGCAGTTCCGGATGATTGATCGCGGTGGCCAAAAGGATGGCCCAGCGCAGGCGGGCACTCTCCACCGGGCGGGTGTCGGCGGTATCGGCGCGCAGGCGCTCGGACGGCCCGGTCCAGGCGTTGACGCCCCATTTCCCACGGCCGAACCCGCGCCCTTGCCGTGGCCCACCCTGCCGGCCGGGGCCATCGGGCCACAGGCGGGTTTTGAAGAAATCCTGGAAATAGCGCCGCACGGTGGGGTCGGGGATGTCGCGGATGCGCTGGTCGAGGCGCTTGTTCAAATCCGCCCGGCCTTCCGGCGTCGGCGGCAGGCGGCCGCCCGATTCAACCCGCCAGATCAGCTCGGACAACGCCGTCGCGCCGGCCAGCAGCGCGTCGAAGGCCTGGCGGCCCTGGCCTTGGACCAGGCTGTCCGGATCTTCGCCCGGCGGCAGCAGGGCGAAGCGCAGCCCGAACCCGGCCTTGAGCAACGGCAGGGCCCGTTCCGCCGCCCGGGCGGCGGCGCGCTGGCCGGCCGTATCGCCGTCGAAGCACAGCACCGGTTCCGGCGCCAATCGCCACAGCAGGGCGATCTGCTCTTCCGTCAGGGCCGTGCCCAAGGGCGCAACGGCCTGGCCGATCCCGGCCTGGGCCAGGGCGATGACGTCCGTATAGCCTTCGCAGACGATGACCGTGCCGGCGCTTCGGATGGCATCCTTGGCCTGGGCCAGGCCGTACAGGTTGCGGCCTTTGTGGAACGGGGGGGTTTCCGGTGAATTCAGGTATTTGGGCCCGTCGCCCGCCAGCAACCGCGCGCCGAAGGCGATGACCTGGCCCTGGCGGTCGGTGATCGGGAACATGACGCGGCCACGAAACCGGTCGTAAGGCTCGCGCCCCGCGTCCTCGGGCTGAACCAGCAGCCCAGCGGCGACCATCAGGCCCTCTTCGACGCCCTCCGCCGCCAACATGGATTTCAGCTTACCGCGCCCGTCGGGGGAGAATCCTAAGCGGAACCGGCGGATCGTCTCGTCCGTCAGGCCGCGCCCGCGCAGATAATCCAGGGCCGGGCGGCCTTCGGGCATGCGCAGGCATTTCTCGAAGAACGCGGCCGCCATCTCCACGACCTCGGCCAGGGTGCGGTTGCGGGCCCGGCGCTCGCGGTCTTCCGGCGTTTCCTCGGGCATGGGCAGCCCGGCCTCGCCGGCCAGACGCTGGACCGCCTCGCGGAATTCCAGGCCTTCGCTTTCCATCACGAAATCGATGACCGACCCATGGGCGCCGCAGCCGAAGCAGTGGTAATGGTCGTCGTAGACGTGGAAGCTCGGCGTCTTTTCCTTATGGAAGGGGCAGCAGCCCTTGGTGTCCCGGCCCGAACGGATAAGCTTGATCCGCCGACCCACGACATCCGTCGCGGGCAGCCGCGCCTTCAGTTCTTCCAGGAATTCCGGGGGGATCGCCATCGGGGATGGGTCGCCTGTCTGTGGTTTAAGGGCAGGATTGGAGCCTGCGACCATACCCATAATAAGGGTACCGGCGCAGCAGTGGAGTCACGGGGGTTATCCCCGTGATTCTCAAGTCATCCACAGCGGGTTCGCTTGGATATCGCTGGTGAAATGCCGAGCGAATCGACGGGCAAGCCCCAAGCTAGCAGAGCTTGTCCTTGACCAGGGCGCTGGCCTTGGAAAAGTCCATGCGGCCGGCGTACTTCTGCTTCAAGGCGGCCATGCACTTGCCCATGTCCTTGATGCAATCGGCGCCGGTGTCCTTGATCGCGCCCTCGACCGCCGCGACGACCTCGTCCGCCGACATCTGGGCCGGCAGGAAGCGTTCGATGACGGTGATTTCCTCGCGCTCGCGGGCGGCCAGATCCTGGCGGTCGCCCTTATCATAGATATCGGCGCTTTCGACGCGCTGCTTGATCATGGATTGCAGCAGGCTCAGGATTTCGTCGTCGGAAATGCCCTCCTGGTTGCCCTTGTCCCGGGCGGCGATGTCCCGGTCCTTGATGGCCGCACTGATCAGGCGCAGCGTCGCCGTGGCGCAGGCTTCCTTGGACTTGATGGAGGTCTTCAGCGCAGCCGAAATCTGCTCGCGTAGCATGGGTATGTCCCGGTTGTGGCGGAAGATGCGGACCCTAGCTCAAATTAACCCCCAAGGCAAACGTGTTCCGATTCTTTAATTACTTGAAATATAAAGATATTTTTTCTGAAACGAGTCTTGACCTGATGCCGGGACACGCGTAGAAGCTTGTTTCCAACGCATGCAGGGTCGTCGCCGACGGCGAGGCCCGGGCGCCTTGGTCCAACCTCAGCCCGAAAAGTCATATGTCCGAAGCCTCCAAGCCCGCGACCACGACCGTGGTCGCCCAACCGCCAAACGCAAACGCGGCCCTGGTGCTGGCGTCCGGCGAAGTTTTCTGGGGCCGCGGCGCAGGCGCGCCGGGGGCCTCCGTGGGCGAGGTCTGTTTCAACACCTCGATCACCGGTTATCAGGAAATCCTCACCGATCCGTCCTACGCCGGTCAGGTCATCACCTTTACCTTCCCGCATATCGGCAACGTCGGCGCCAATCCGGAAGACATGGAAACCGTCACCCCGCCGGCCGGGGGGGCGGTCATGCGCGTCCACATCACCGATCCGGCCAGTTGGCGCGCGGCCCAGCACCTGGACGCCTGGCTGAAATCCCACGGCCTGACGGCGGTCACCGGGGTCGACACCCGGCGTCTGACCCGGCTGATCCGCGACGGCGGGGCGCCCAACGGCGTCGTCGCCTATAAAGACGACGGTCCCCTCGACATTCCGGCCCTCATTGCCATGGCCCAGGGCTTTCCCGGGCTTGAAGGCCTGGACCTGGCCAAGGACGTGTCCTGCGCCCAGACCTATTCCTGGGACACCACGATGTGGAAGCTGGGCCAAGGCTACGGTAAGCAGACGGCGCCCAAACACCATGTCGTCGCCGTCGATTTCGGGGCCAAGCAGAACATCCTGCGTTGCCTCGCGGCAGAGGGGTGCAAGGTCACCGTGGTGCCGGCAACGGCCACCGCCGAGGAAATCCTGGCCCATCGTCCCGATGGGCTTTTTCTTAGCAACGGTCCGGGCGACCCGGCGGCCACCGGCGAATACGCCGTGCCCATGGTCAAGGACGTGATGGCCACGGGCCTGCCCGTGTTCGGCATCTGCCTGGGCCATCAGATCCTGGCCCTGGCGCTCGGCGCCAAGACGTCGAAGATGCACCTGGGGCACCGCGGCGCCAACCAGCCCGTGAAGGACCTGGAAACCGGCAAGGTCGAGATCACCTCGCAGAACCACGGCTTCGTGGTCGAACGCGACAGCCTGCCCGCCGGCGTGGTGGAGACCCACCGCTCCCTGTTCGACGGCGCCCTCGAAGGCATCCGGGTCGACGGCAAGCCCGTGTTCTCCGTGCAGTACCACCCGGAAGCGAGCCCGGGCCCGCAGGACAGCCATTACCTATTCAAGCGGTTCGTCGCGCTGATGGACGAGAAAGCCTAGACCGCCATGCCCAAAAGAACAGACATCTCCTCTATCCTCATCATCGGCGCCGGGCCCATCGTCATCGGGCAGGCCTGTGAGTTCGATTATTCGGGTGCCCAAGCCTGCAAGGCCCTGCGCGAGGAAGGCTACCGGGTCATCCTGGTCAATTCGAACCCGGCCACCATCATGACCGACCCGAGCATGGCCGACGCGACCTATATCGAGCCGATCACGCCGGAAATGGTCGAGAAGATCATCGCCAAGGAACGGCCCGACGCGCTGCTGCCGACCATGGGCGGACAGACGGGCCTGAACACGGGCATCGCGCTGTTCGAGAACGGCGTGCTGGAGAAATACGGGGTCGAGATGATCGGCGCCGACGCCGAGGTCATCGCCAAGGCCGAGGACCGCCAGAAGTTCCGCGACGCCATGGACAAGATCGGCCTGGAAAGCCCGAAATCGACGGTCGTCAATTCCATGGCCGAAGCCCTTGCGGCGCTGGAGATAACGGGCCTGCCCGCCATCATCCGCCCGTCCTTCACCATGGGCGGCATCGGCGGCGGCATCGCTTATACCCGGCCCGAGTTCGAGAAGATCGTCGCCGGCGGCCTGGCCGCCAGCCCGGTCACCGAAGTCCTGGTCGAGGAAAGCGTTCTGGGCTGGAAGGAATACGAGATGGAGGTCGTGCGCGACAGCGCCGACAACTGCATCATCATCTGTTCCATCGAAAACATCGATCCCATGGGCGTGCATACGGGCGACAGCATCACCGTGGCGCCGGCGCTGACCCTGACGGACAAGGAATACCAGATCATGCGCAACGCCTCGATCGCGGTGCTGCGCGAAATCGGGGTCGATACGGGCGGATCCAACGTGCAGTTCGCCGTCAACCCGGCGGACGGCCGCCTGGTGGTCATCGAAATGAACCCGCGGGTGTCGCGGTCGTCGGCCCTGGCGTCCAAGGCGACGGGCTTCCCCATCGCCAAGATCGCGGCCAAACTGGCCTGCGGCTACACGCTCGACGAGCTGGACAACGACATCACCGGCGTCACGCCCGCGAGCTTCGAGCCGACCATCGACTACGTGGTCACCAAGATCCCGCGCTTCACCTTCGAGAAATTCCCGGGGGCGGAGCCGCTGTTGACCACGGCCATGAAGTCCGTGGGCGAGGCCATGGCCATCGGCCGCTGTTTCGCGGAAAGCCTGCAGAAGGGCCTGCGCTCCATGGAAACGGGCCTGACGGGCCTGAACGACGTGGAGATCGAGGGCCTGGACCCGGACGCCGGGTTCGAGGCCAACCGCGACGTCCTGCGCGCCGCCATTTCGCGGCCCACGCCGGACCGCATCCTGGCCATCGCCGAGGCCCTGCGCCAGGGCATGCCCGTGGACGAGGCCGCCGCCGTCACCAAGTACGATTCCTGGTTCCTGGAACAGATGAAGGCGATCATCGACGTCGAGGCGCGGGTCAAGGAACAGGGCTTGCCGACGGACGCCGCCGGTTGGCTTGAATTGAAGAAGATGGGTTTCTGCGATGCGCGCCTGGCGGAACTGACGGGGGCGACCGCCCTCGACGCCTCGGAAGCCCGCCGCGCCCTGGGCGTCACCCCGGTCTACAAGCGGGTCGATACCTGCGCCGCCGAATTCCCGGCCAAGACCTCCTACATGTATTCGGCCTATGAAGGCGACGGGTCGCGTCCGCCGGAAAACGAGGCCGAGCCGACAGACCGCAAGAAGGTCGCGATCCTGGGCGGCGGACCCAACCGCATCGGCCAGGGCATCGAATTCGATTACTGCTGTGTCCATGCGGCCTATGCGCTGAAGGAAACCGGGTACGAGGCCATCATGGTCAACTGCAACCCGGAAACGGTCTCGACCGATTACGACACCTCGGACCGTTTGTTCTTCGAACCCTTGACCGCCGAAGACGTGATCGAGCTGATCCGGGGAGAGCAGTCGAAAGGCGATTTCCGCGGCGTCATCGTGCAGCTGGGCGGGCAGACGCCGTTGAAGTTGTCCCTGGCGCTGGAAAGTGCGGGTATCCCCATTCTCGGCACCTCGCCCGACGCCATCGACCTGGCCGAGGATCGGGAGCGGTTCCAGAAACTGCTGACTGACCTCAACCTGCGCCAGCCGGCCAACGGTTTGGCGCGGTCCCAGGCCGAGGCCGAAGCCGTGGCCGAACGCATCGGCTATCCGCTGGTCATCCGGCCGTCCTATGTGCTGGGCGGCCGCGCCATGGAAATCGTCCATGACCTGACGGCGCTGCGCCGTTACATGACCGATGCCGTGAAGGTGTCGGGTGATTCACCGGTGCTGCT
This sequence comes from bacterium SCSIO 12827, assembly GCA_024397995.1. Classification (NCBI taxonomy): domain Bacteria; species bacterium SCSIO 12827. The sequence continues at coordinate 373,917 of CP073746.1, forward strand.
CGACAGCTATCTGCAGGACGCCATCGAGGTCGATGTCGACGCCCTGTCCGACGGCACCGACGTGTTCGTCGCCGGCATCATGCAGCACATCGAGGAAGCGGGCATCCATTCCGGCGACAGTGCCTGTTCGCTGCCGCCGTTCTCGCTCGGCCCCGACATCATCGCCGAACTGGAACGCCAGTCCCATGCCCTGGCCAAGGGTCTTGGCGTGGTCGGCCTGATGAACGTGCAGTTCGCGGTCAAGGACGGCGACATCTACATCCTGGAGGTCAATCCCCGGGCGTCGCGCACCGTGCCCTTCGTCGCCAAGGCGACGGGCATCCCGGTGGCCAAGATCGCGGCCCGCCTGATGTGCGGCGAGAAACTGGCCGATATGGACCTGACTTCGCGCGCCGTCGGCGGCCATGTCGCGGTGAAGGAAGCGGTGTTCCCGTTCTCGCGGTTCCCCGGCGTCGATACGGTGCTGGGCCCGGAAATGAAATCGACGGGCGAGGTCATGGGCCTGGACCGCGACTTCCCCCGCGCCTTCGCCAAGTCACAGCTGGCGGCGGGCATGAGCCTGCCGACCTCGGGCACGGTGTTCATTTCGGTCAAGGACCGGGACAAGACCGGCATGGCGGCGTTGGCCGCGCGGCTTACGGCGATCGGCTTCCAGCTGGTGGCCACGGGCGGCACGCAGCGCTTCCTGGCCGATCAAGGCCTGGAGGTGGCGCGCATCAACAAGGTTCTCGAAGGCCGCCCGCATTGCGAGGACGCCATCGTCAACGGCGACATCCATCTGGTCATCAACACGACCGAGGGCGCGCAGGCGATCGAGGACTCGCGCTCCATCCGCCGTGCGGCCCTGGAACACGGGGTGCCCCACTACACCACCCTGACCGCCGCCGCCGCCGCCGTTGCGGCCATGGAGGCGATGGCCCACGGGACGCTTGAAGTGGCGCCGCTTCAAGATTATTTTTCTAAGACGTACTAGACCAATCCAGCATGATCCGGTGATAGACGGGCCCTTACCGATAAGGGCCGGCACCATGATTTTGTGTTTTGATACGCCCGGATCGGGGCAGGAGAGCGGTGAGATGGATAAACTTCCGATGACGCGCGAAGGCCTTCAGGCCCTCGAGGACGAACTCAAGCGCCTGAAGTCCGTGGACCGCCCTGCGGTCATCCAGGCGATTGCCGAGGCGCGGGCCCATGGCGACCTGTCGGAAAACGCCGAGTACGACGCCGCGCGTGACAAGCAGGGCTTCATCGAAGGCCGCATCGCCGAGCTGGAGGCCGCGATCAGCCTGGCCGAGGTCATTGACACCTCGGCCATGGCCGGCGACACCGTGCGGTTCGGCGCCTGGGTGGTTCTTGCCGACGAGGACACGGGCAAGGAAGTCACCTACCGCATCGTCGGGCAGCACGAGGCCGACCTGGAAAAGGGCAAGATTTCCGTGACCTCGCCCCTGGCCCGGGCCTTGATCGGCAAGTCGGCCGAGGATTCTGTCGAGGTTGCCGCCCCCGGCGGCTCCAAAGCCTACGAAATCTGCGAAATCCGCTACAAGTAGCGAACCCGCCGTCAGGCGACCTTGCCGACGCGCGGCTCCGGCAAGGCCCAGGTGACCGGGTCGAACGCCAGCGCCTTGTCGGTCAGGGCCGCTTCGGCCGTCGGCAGAACGTCCAGATTGGGCCATAGCCCATCCTTCAGCGCCTGGCGATAGGCATCGGGCAGGGCTTCCCGCGCCATGCTGGCCCGCGCCCCTTCATAATCGTAATCCAATGCCAGATGGCGGATGGTGATCCTGCCCGGGGCCGGGTCCAGCACGGAATACCAGACCCGGGGCGTGCCGTCATTGGCGGGCACGCCGATGACGCCCGGGTTGTGCCACAGGCGCCCATCGGAAAGGACATGGGTGAACGGCAGGCCGGAATGACCGGCGATCACACTGTCCACGCCCAGGTCGTCGAGGGCGACGCGCTTTTCGGCTTCCGGGGTCGAGGCGAACACCCATTCGGAAATGTCCCGCGAATGGCCGTGCACCACGGCGAATTTGGCACCGCCCAATTCGAAGGTGATGGGATGGGGCAGGGCGGCCATCCAGGCCTTATGGGATGGGGTCACGCGGCTGCTGGCATGGGCGAACCAGCGCACAGACAGAAGGTCGCACTGCGATCCTTTTTCGAAGCCGCAGCGGCAATCGTCGCCGCCTTCGCCCAGGGCTTCCTCGCAGTTGCCCATGGCGACATGACAGCCCCAATCAATGATTTCATCAAGGGTTCCGTCCGGGTCGCCGCAGTAGGCGACCACGTCGCCGGTGCAGATCACCCGGCCCGCCGGGATTCCCAGGCGGGCCGCTTCGGCGCGCAGTGCCCGGGTTGACTGCAGGTTGGAATAGGGGCCGCCGAACAGCAGGACCGGGCCGTCAAGACGACCGAGGTCGAGGGCGGGGCGTTGGGTCGCGGCCATGGCTTAGTCGCCTCCGGAACAGTTGGCACCGCCGAGCACGCAGAAGGTGGCGCAATGGGGATGGTTCAGATGCACAGGTCCTCCGGCGTCGGACAGGGTCGGGCCCATTTCGAACCGGCGGTCATAAGGCAGCAGGGTGCAGGGCAGGACGACGGGAGCGTCGGCGCCCTTGCGCTTCACCACCATGCGGGCGGTGGCGCACATGATGCTTGCCGGGTCGACACCCAGGATGCCCCAGCAGGCAGTGGTGATTTCCGGCACGTCACGGGCCGCGTCCATGTCGGGGAAGACAACCAGATCGCGGGGTGAGTGGGCGTCCAGGTCGATGCCCTCGGCGGTGAACAGGCGGGCGAATCCCGTGCGGGTTTGATCTTCCGTCTCGCCGGTCGGCTGGCGGGCGGCGACGGACAGGGTGATGCCCAGGTCGGCCAGCCATTTCAGGCCGCGCATCATCGGCGCCCAGCTGTTCGCCCCTCGGACCGCTTCGTGGCCGGCCGGGGTGAAATGGTCGATGGACACGCGCAATGCCAGGGCTTTTCCGTGGCGCCGGGCAAGGTCGGCGACGGCCGCCCGTTTTTGCCACATGGGCGCCATGGCGTTGGTCAGGATCAACACGCGGAAGCCCCGCGCCAGGGCATCCCCGGCCATGGCGGCCATATCCTTGTTCATGAAGGGCTCGCCACCGGTGAAGCCGATTTTCTGGGTGCCCAGGCCGTCCCGGGCGATCTCGTCCAGGAAGGCGGCAGTCTCGTCCCGGGTGATATAGGCGAGGCGGTCGTTCTTCGGCCCGCTTTCGATGTAGCAGCCGTCGCATTCGATATTGCAGAGCGATCCCGTGTTGATCCAAAGCGTACGCAGGCTGGCAAGCGCCACGGCGGCGCGGGCTTCACCCTTGGCCGTGACCTCCGGGTTCTGGAATTTTTTCGTATCAAGGGCCGGCCGTTCGGCCAGCATCGCCTGAATCATGGTCATTTTCCTGGCGGCTTTGGGCCGCGATGGTCCCGGTGGGTGTGGGCCGGGACGGATTTTTCGAACACAAGCAATGGAAAGCTGTAACCGAACCGCCGGTATCCCGACCATAAACATTTTTGTGAGCGTGCCGTGTGTGCGGTCTTGAATCGCCGGCCATCGGGCCCGCTTGCGTCCAACAAAGCAATGACCTATAGACTGCGCCTAGGGTCAGCGCGCAACGGCCGCGTTCCCGAATGCGGGTGTAGCTCAATGGTAGAGCTTTTGCTTCCCAAGCAAGTGACGAGGGTTCGATTCCCTTCACCCGCTCCAATTCCCCCGGAAAATCCCTGTTTTCAGTCCTAATTCCGCCGCTGCCCCCGCGACAAGCGGATGTTTGGCGCCGATCGCGACCTATTACCTATGGTCATATGACTTAAGGTCATCTTGTTTTTGTATACGGGAATGATAATTTTTGATCTTGGCGCTTGTGGATTTCGCTGCTGGGACAACAGCTTAGGCGCAGAGATAAAATCTTCGCGCCGTCCACGAGTAAGCCATTGCCAGTGACCGGGCCCACCGTTCGGTCCACCGGCTTCCCTCCTCCCTGAAACTCGGGCCGGTCCCTTTGGGCGGGCCTTCTTCTTTTCTGCATCCGGGGTTGAATCCGGGGCCGGTGATCTGCCGTGCCGGGTCTGCGGCTATTTATTCAACGCCTTGGCGTGATGGGCGATGTGATCGGCCATGAAGGTCGCGATGAAGAAGTAGGAATGGTCGTAGCCGTCCTGCAGGCGCAGCGTGCAGGGCTGGTCCACGGCGGCGCAGGCGTCGGCGAACACCTGCGGCTTCAACTGGGCGTCCAGGAACGGATCGTCGGTGCCTTGGTCGATCAGGATGTCACCGGCGAAGAAATGGCCGGATTTGACCAGTTCGGTCGCGTCGTATTCCTGCCATCGCTCCTTGTCGCCGCCAAGATAACCGGCAAAGGCCTTCTCGCCCCACGGCACGACGGACGGCGCCACGATGGGGGCAAAGGCCGACAGCGACGTATAGGTTCGCCGTTCGCGCAATGCGATGACCAACGCGCCATGGCCACCCATGGAATGACCGAAAATGCCCTGGCGGTCGCGGTCGCCGCCGCCGATGCCGTTGAACACGACGTCGGGCAGTTCCTCGGTCACGTAGCTGTACATGTTGTAGTGCTGAGACCACGGATCGCGGGTCGCGTTCACGTAGAACCCGGCGCCCGATCCGAAATCGTAATCGTCATGTTCGCCGGGCAGGTCGGTGCCGCGCGGGCTGGTGTCGGGGGCAATGACCATCAGGCCGTGTTCGGCGGCGTGCTTCTGGAACCCGGATTTGACGGTAAAGTTCTCTTCCGTGCAGGTCAGGCCCGACAGCCACCACAATACCGGCACCGGCCCCTCGGCCGTGCCCTCGACAACGGCCGGTGGCGTGTAGACCGCGAACCGCATGGGACAGGCGCAGATGTCGGAACGGTGTTCCCAGACCGTCTGCAGCCCGCCAAACGACTTGTTTTCAGATATCTTTTCCATGATCCGGATGATGGCTTGCGCGGCGAAAAAATTCAAACGCCGTATCGGCGCAAGGGGAGAATCAGATGCGCCGGTCGTCGCCGGCCGGGTGGCGGGCGAAGATATGGTTGGCGACATAGGTCATCACCGTGTCGCCCTTGTGGGTGACGACGGCGTATTTGATCTTGGTATAGCCGCGGTCGGGTTTCGAATCGGATGCGCGGGATTCAAGCACTTCGGCCTCGACATGTAGGGTGTCGCCCGGGCGCACCGGCAAAAGCCAGCGGATTTCGTCCAGTCCCGGCGATCCCATGGAACATTCGTTCATGATGTTTTCCTGGAACCACAGGCGGAAGGCGACCAGCAGGGTCTGAAATCCGGAGCCGATGATGCCGCCGAACTGGCTCGCGCTGGCGGCTTCGGCGTCGACATGGAAGGGCTGGGGATCCCATTGCCAGGCGAATTCCATAATCTGGGCCTCGGTCAGGGTCATGCCGCGGGTGTGGAACTTGCGGCCGGGCATGAAATCCTCGAAGTAGAGCGCGTCCATTGTCGGTTTCTTCCGTTCTTCAGGTTGGTCGGATAATCGATTGCCAGCGGTTTAGCGGAATCCAAGACGCAAGGAAAGCCATGGATTGATACCGGCGAAGGGGGGAACTCGTCCGGTGGGCGGTTGTCAGTCTTCCTGCCAGACCGGCAGGGGGGGCGTGCTGTCCTCGGTATTCGCATCGTCCGTCAGAAGACCGTAGGCCTTCAACTGGCGGGCGACGCTGGGAAAGGTTTCAAGCCCCTTGGGCATGCGGGCTTGCGACGCCGTGAAATCGACCAGCGCCAGATTGCGTTCGCGGCGTGCTTCCCGCAGCAGGCCGCGGGTGAACCAGCCGCGCCAATCTTCGGGCGCGAGTTCGACCGCCCGGTCGCAGTCGCTGAGGGCCCCCGGCAGATCGCCTTTCAGGGTCAGGGTCCGGCAGCGCACGCGCAGTGCCTTGACGTTTTTCGGCCAAAAGGCGACCGCCTGGGTGAAATCGGCGAGGGCGAGTTCGGGGCGTTGGGTTCGGACTAGGGCGCGGCCGCGGAAGTAATAGGCGTCGGACAGCCGTTCAGGCTCCAATGCGTGGGCCCGGATCGCCTCCGTCAGATGCACGATGGCACGGGGATAGTCCCGAGCCTTCATGAAATGCAGGCCGTAGGCAAGCTGCTTCGGCCCGTCTGCCGCGGTACCGGCATCCGCATCGGTGGCGGTCGCCGGGCCCGCCATTAGGCCGACGGCCAGACAGCCGGCCAGACAGCCGGCAGCAATCAGGCGGCGCGTCAAAAAGTGACGACGCTTCGGATGCTCTTGCCTTCGTGCATGAGGTCGAAGCCCTTGTTGATGTCTTCCAACGGCATGACGTGGGTGATCAGATCGTCGATGTTGATCTTGCCGTCCATGTACCAGTCGACGATTTTCGGAACGTCCGTGCGTCCGCGCGCCCCGCCGAAGGCGGTGCCGCGCCACGACCGGCCAGTGACCAACTGGAACGGGCGGGTCGAAATTTCCTGACCGGCACCGGCGACGCCGATGATGATGCTTTCGCCCCAGCCCTTGTGGCAGCATTCGAGCGCCTGGCGCATGACGGTGGTGTTGCCGATGCATTCGAAGGAATAATCGGCCCCACCCTTGGTCAGTTCAACCAGATGGTTGACCAGGTCGTCGCCATGGTCCTTGGGATTGACGAAATGGGTCATGCCGAACTTGCGGGCCAGTTCCTCGCGCGCCGGGTTCAGATCGACGCCGACGATCATGTCCGCGCCGACCAGTTTGGCGCCCTGCAGCACGTTCAGCCCGATACCGCCCAACCCGAACACGACCACGTTTGATCCCGGTTCCACCTGGGCCGTGTTGATAACGGCGCCGATGCCCGTGGTCACGCCACAGCCGATGTAGCAGACCTTATCGAAGGGGGCGTCTTCGCGAATCTTGGCCAGGGCGATTTCCGGCACCACGGTGAAGTTGGAAAAGGTCGAGGTGCCCATGTAGTGGAACACGTCCTCGCCGTTCAGCTTGAACCGCGAAGTGCCGTCGGGCATCAGACCCTGGCCCTGGGTCGAGCGAATCGCCTGGCACAGGTTGGTCTTGGGGTTCAGGCAGTATTCGCACTGTCGGCATTCGGGCGTGTAGAGGGGGATAACATGATCGCCCTTCTTCAGGGACGAGACGCCGGGGCCGACATCGACCACCACGCCGGCACCCTCATGGCCCAGGATGGCCGGGAAAATACCTTCCGGATCGGCGCCCGACAGGGTGAATTCGTCCGTGTGGCAGATGCCCGTGGCCTTGATTTCGACCAGGCATTCGCCCTCCTTGGGGCCGTCCAATTCGACGGTTTCGATAGAAAGGGGGGAGCCGGCCTCGAGGGCGACGGCGGCGCGGGTCTGCATTTCTGAACTCCCTTCGGTTTCGTTTCTTAAAACGTTTTTGTGTCTCGTTGGACGCCAGACTAGGCGTTTTTAAGCTTAAAGAAAATTAAGTTTGATTCAGAAATCGTTAATGACTCCTCCCTAATGTTGGCCTTGGGACGACTTGACTTTAAGTGCAGGAGGCTATGGCAGGAGAAGCTGCCATGCCTGCAAACCTCAAGAACTGGAGGTGCGACGATGCAGCGCATTCACGCTTCAGCAAAAGCGACATCACTCACCGTGACCGGCATCATCCTCGGCTTCGCGGTAGCGACCGCCGTCATTGCCTCTGCCGCTTTTGGCTGAGCCTTTCCCATTACGTTTGCCCTAATACCCCGCAGAAGAGGCCCGGCGGCCACTCCCCAACTCCCCAACCTTCCCCCCCAGCCGCCGGGCCTTTCCCTAACGACCGATTAAGGTCACTCTGCTTAAGGCCTCCGGGTTCCCCACCCGGAGGCCTTTTGCCGTACCCGATTGATTTCTAAGCAGTCAACTTGCTGTCAGCATCGGCTGTTAGTATCCGCCGCAAATCATGTTGAGCACCTAACAAGGGTGCCTTGAGGGAAAACTGAAAATCAACGCGGCGGCGCCTCTGCGTCGGGCGCATCCCTGCATGAAGACCGAAATCGAGCACCCCCATGTTTTTTATGAAACTTATCGCAGCCTTTTTGGCGAGATTCTCTCCGCCGGCCACCAATCACGGAGGCCGTGGCGATGACGTCATCACGGGCGGCGACGGCCGCGACAAGATTTATGGCCGTGATGGGGACGATACGCTCGACGGCGCCGGCGGCGACGACAAAATCTATGGTGGCAACGGCAACGACGTGATCAAGGGCGGGTCCGGCAATGACCATGTCCATGGCGACCGTGGCGACGACATCGTGTCTGGCGGGGCGGGCAACGATCATGTCGATGGCGGTAGCGGCGATGACGTGCTGTCCGGTGGCGCCGGCAATGACCATATCGACGGCGGCAGCGGCAACGACGACATCAATGGCGGCGACGGACGCGATTTGGTGCATGCCGGCAGCGGCAATGATGTGGTCAACGGCGGCAGCGGCGACGACCACCTGCACGGTGACAGCGGCAACGACGTCGTCAACGGCGGCGACGGACGGGATTTCGTCGATGGCGACCGTGGCGACGATATCGTGTCAGGCGGTGCCGGCAGTGACCACGTGAAGGGTGGCAAGGGCGACGACACCGCCGTCTACGTGATGGGCGACAACGCCGGAAGCCGCGACACCTACGAAGGCGGCAAGGGCGTGGACACCCTGCGCCTGGACCTGACCCAGGCCGAATGGTTGCGCGCCGATGTGCAGCAGGATATCCGGGATTATCTGGAATTCATCGACGACCACACGGGCCGCCGGGGCGAAGCCGACGGCAAGTGGTTCACGTTCTCGGCCTTCGGTCTGAAGGCCAAGCAATTCGAAAATCTGAAGGTCGTTGTCGACGGGGTTGAAATTGATCCCAAGGACCAAGGCGTGATCGCCAACGACGATGCCTTCGTGACGGCGGGCGAGGATATTGCGGTGTCCGGCTCGGTCCTGGACAACGACCTGGTGCCCGATCTGGTGGCATCGGTCACGCTGATCAGCGGTCCGGCCCAGGGCAGCCTGACCTTCAACGCCGATGGCACTTTCACCTATGATCCGGGCAATGCCTTCAACCATCTGGGTGATGGCGAAACGGCCGTCGAAACATTTACCTACCGCGTTACCGACGCGGATGGTGACGCCGACGAAGGCCTGGTCACCATCACCATCACCGGCACCAACGACGGCCCCGTGGCCGCCGCCGACGTAATCGCGGGTGGTGTCGAGGATACGGCCCTGGTGATTTCCGCAGGCGATCTTTTAGCCAACGACACGGATGCGGATGCCAATGATGTGTTGAGCATCGGCGCCGTCGGCACGCCCCAAGGCGGCACGGTCGCGCTGAACGCCAACGGCGATGTGGTGTTCACGCCCGCCCCGAACTATTCCGGACCGGCCAGCTTTTCCTATACCGTGGTTGACGGCGCAGGTGCACAGTCCACTGCCACCGTTACCTTCGAGATCGAGGCCACCGCCGACCAGCCCGTTCTGACGGTTCAGGACGTGACCGGCCAGGCGGGCCAGCCCGTGGCGCTCGACATTGCCGCGGCCCTGACCGACACGGATGGCTCGGAAGTTCTCAGCCTGACCTTGTCCGGTCTGCCGGCAGGCAGCCTGCTTTCCGCCGGCACAGCCAACGCCAACGGCACCTTTACCCTGGCGCCCGGCGATCTGGTCGGCCTGACGCTGACCCCGCCCTCGGGCGTGTCCGGCAACGTCGCGGTTCAGGTCACGGCGACCGCCACGGAACAATCCAATGGCGCCAGTGCGGCCGTCTCCACGGCCTTCATCCTGACCCTGCCGATGGCCAATCAGGCGCCCGACGACATCGCGCTCGACAACAGCCATGTGCTGGAAAACGAAAAGGGCTGGGTTGTCGGTTCCCTGACCGTCAGCGATCCCGACGCGGGCGACAGCCATGTCCTGGCGGTCAGCGACGCGCGGTTTGAGATCGTCGCGGGGCAGTTGAAGCTGAAAGACGGCATCGCACTTGATTTCGAGGCGACCCCTTCGGTGTCCGTCGACGTCACAGCGATGGACGCGGGCGGGCTCAGCCGTACGGAAACCTTTGTCATCACGGTCGATGACGTGCCCGACACGGCGACCCAGGGAAGCGATCTGCTGATCGGTTCGTCCGGCGACGACGTCATCAACGGCCTTGGCGGCGACGATACGATTTATGGGCTCGGCGGCAATGACCAGCTGATCGGCGGCGCCGGCGACGACTCTCTTTACGGCGGTGCCGGCAATGACGAATTGATCGGCGGCACGGGGGACAACGTCCTCGACGGTGGCGACGGCGACGACATCCTGCGCGGCGGCAACGGCAACAACACGGTGCTGGCCGGTGCGGGTAACGACGAAGTCTTCCTGGGCGACGGCGACAACTACGTCGACGGCGGTGACGGCGACGACACCGTCGAAGCCGGGGAATTCGGCAACGGCGATAACGAACTGATCGGCGGCGCCGGGGACGACGACCTTTCCGCGGGCGACGGCGACAACCGCGTGTTCGCAGGCATCGGCAACGACATCGTCGACTTGGGCGACGGCGACAATTACGTCGAAGGCGGCGACGGCGACGACGAAATTCTGGTCGGCGATGGCGACAACGTGATCCATGGCGGCGCCGGGGACGACCTGATCGACGGGCTGAACGGCGACAACACGATCTATGGTGATGACGGCGACGATCTTGTCATTGTCGATGACGGCGACAACCGCATCTTCGGTGGGGCCGGCAATGACGATCTGGATGCCGGCGACGGCGACAATTACATCGAAGGCGGTGACGGCGACGACATCATCATCGTCGGCGACGGCGATAACGAAATCTACGGCGGCGCCGGGGATGACGATATCGAAACCGGGTACGGCGAAAACTATATCGACGCCGGTGACGGCGACGATTTCGTAACCCTGGACGACGGCGGCGCCATCGTGTTCGGCGGTGCCGGCGACGACGATATCTGGGCCTATGGCGGCGACAACGTGATCGACGCCGGAGACGGCGACGACATCGTGGAAACAGGCGACGGCGACGACACCATCACCGGCGGCCTGGGCCAGGACATTCTGATCGGCGGCGAAGGCCGGGACGTGTTCATCTACCGCTCGGCCGATGAATCCGGCGCCGGGGCGGCCCTGCGCGACGTGATCGAGGACTTTGACGCCGGTACCGCCGGGGATTCCGTCGATATTCTCGATTTCTCAAGCTTCGTGACCGGAGTGTTCGCCTTCCTGGGTGACGAGACCAATGCCTTCGACGGCGGCGGCAACACCCAGGCGCGGTTCAACGACCAGACCAAGATTCTGGAAATTGATGCCGACGGTGACGCCCAGGTCGACATGGAAATCGAACTGACGGACACCGACGGTGCGGCCCTGGACGACAGCGACTTCAACGTCACCTGATCTGCAGTTTTCCTTGTATTAGGATTTCTTGGGCGCTTGTTAAGCAAATCTCGCTTGCGACACAGGTGCGGTTGGGGCCCAATTGCGGCCTGGGACTGGCCGGAACAGGCCCGTCCGCGTAGAATTCCGGAAAACCGGAACATCCGCACGATCCTAGGGAGGAATCCATGCCGAAACTGTTGTCGGAACAACAGGTTAATCAGTTTCAAGAGGGCGGCTACGTCGCCCCCGTCCCCATCATGTCGGCAGACGAGGCGTTGTCCTATCGCCGTCGCTTCGAAGCCTATGAAGAGGCTCAGGGCGGCTGGTACGAACTGTCCAAGGGGCAAAAGCTATACCTGCTGCAGACCTGGGCGGCGGAACTGGTATCCCATCCGAAAATTCTCGATGCCGTCGAAGACGTGCTCGGCCCCGATATCCTGGCCTGGGGTTGCTCGCTGTTCGTGAAGGACGCGCACGATCCTGGCTTCGTGTCCTGGCATCAGGACGCGACCTATTGGGGGCTGTCCAAGCCCGACGTGCTGACTGCCTGGGTTGCCCTGTCCCCGGCGACGGTCGAAGCCGGTTGCATGAAGGTCGTGCCCGGCAGCCACAAATGGAGTCAGGTCGCCCACCGCGATACCCTGGACAAGCACAACCTTCTGACCCGGGGGCAGGAACTGGCGGTCGAGGTCAACGAGGACGAAGCGGCCTACATGCCGCTCAACCCCGGCGAGGTGTCGCTGCATCATGTGTTGATCGCCCATGCCTCAACCCCCAACACCACGGACGACCGGCGCATCGGCTTTGCCATCCGCTACATTCGTCCCGACGTGTCACAGGTCAATGCCGACAAGGATTGCGCCTGGTTGGTGCGTGGGCAGGACAATCACGGCAACTTCATCCATGAAACCCCGCCCGACGCGGACATGGACGAAGCGGCGTTGGCCGAATACGCGCGCATCATGAAGCTGCGCCAGAGCATCCTGTACAAGGGTGTTCAAGGCAAACCGGCCCATACGGACCTGACTGCCGCAGGGTAATCGCTGGTTTAGCGTTTCATTTTGCCGACACGGTCTTTGCCTGTGCAGATCGGGGGTGTAGCATGCGTCACCTACAGTCCCCGCCTGCATCCCAACGGAAACATCCATGACCGAATCCACCACTCGACCCGCCGGCCCTTTGGCGGGAATTCGCATCCTCGACATGACCCGCATCCTGGCGGGCCCGACCTGCGCCCAGCTGCTGGGCGATCTGGGCGCTGACGTGATCAAGATCGAACGCCCCGGCGTCGGTGACGACACGCGCAGTTGGGGGCCGCCGTTCCTGACGGCCGAAGACGGCGGCGATTTGGATGAAAGCGCCTATTACCTGGCGGTCAATCGCAACAAGCGTTCGGTCACGGTCGATTTCTCGCGGCCCGAGGGCGTGGCCCTGATCAAGCGGCTTCTGAAACATTGCGACGTGATGGCCCATAACCTGAAGGTCGGCGGGCTGGAGAAATTCGGCCTCGGCTATGCGGACCTGAAGGATGAGTTTCCGGGCTTGGTCTACTGCCATATCTCCGGCTTCGGCGAGACGGGACCCTATGCCAAGCGGCCGGGCTATGACGCTCTGGCCCAGGCCATGGGCGGGATCATGTCCCTGACCGGCAGCCCGGATGGGGAGCCCGTGCGCGTTGGCGTTGGCATTTCCGACATCATGTGCGGCATGTATGCCTCGACCGCGATCCTGGCCGCGCTGCGCCACCGCGACAAGACAGGCCAGGGCCAGAACATCGACCTTGGCTTGCTTGATACCACGGTCGCCTGGGCATCGAACGAGGCGTTGAACTATTTCACCTCGGGCCAGTTGCCCAAGCGGCGGGGCAACCAGCACGCCAACATTGTGCCCTATCAGGTGTTCCCGACCAAGGACGGCTATTTCTATCTGGCCGCCGGCAATGACGGCCAATATTCCCGGTTCTGTGAATTCGCAGGCGTACCCGAACTGGCGACCGATCCGCGCTACGATACCAATCCGAAGCGCTTGGTTAACCGGGACGAACTGGTCGCCAAGCTGGAACAGGTCACCCCGAACAAGACCACCCAGGAATGGATCGAGGGCCTGGAACAGCGCAACGTGCCCGCCGCCCCGGTCTACAATCTGGAACAGACCTTCAGCGATCCGCAGATCAAGCATCGCGAGATGAAGATCGAGATGGAGCAGCCCTTGGCGAAAGACGGCAAGGTTGCCCTTTTGGGCAACCCCATCAAGTTGTCGGAAACACCCGTCAGCTACCGCCGCCCACCGCCGACCTTGGGCCAGCATACGGACGAAGTTCTGGCCGAGCTTCTGGACCTGAGCGACGAAGACCGCGCCAAGCTGCGCGGCGACGGGCTGATTTAACAAAGGGGGGATTTCACCATGTTCGACCTGACCGACGCCCAGAAAGACCTGCGTGACAAGGCCCGCCGACTGGCCGAAGGGCCCATCGCCGAGCGCGCCGCCGAGGTCGATCGTACCGAGGAATACCCCTGGGACAACGTGGCGTTGCTGAAGGACGCCGGGTTCATGGGCATGACCATCCCCGAAGCCTACGGCGGGCAGGGCCGGTCGTTCCTGGATGCCGTGCTGGTGGTCGAGGAAATGGCCAAGCACTGCGGTGTCACCGGACGCATCGTGGTCGAAGCCAACATGGGGGCGATTTCCTCTGTCATGCGCTATGGCTCCGAGGAACAGAAAAAACTTTGCGCTGAACATGTGCTGGCCGGTGACAAACCCGCCATCTGCATCACCGAACCCAACGCCGGCAGCGCCGCCACCGATATGACGACCCGCGCCGACAAGGTCGGGGACAAATACATCATCAACGGCACCAAGCACTGGATCACCGGCGGCGGCGTGTCCAAGGTTCACCTGATCTTCGCCCGCGTGTTCGAAAACGGCGAGGAACAGGGCATCGGCGGTTTCCTGGCCATCCGCAACGAACATCCGGGACTGGTCATCGGCACCCGCGAACCGGCCATGGGCCTGCGCGGCATCCCGGAATGCCAGGTTCACTTCAAGGACCTGGAAGTCCATGAATCCATGGCCTTGATCCCGCCCCAGGGCATCCGCCGGGGCTTCGCCGGCCTGATGACGGCCTATAACTCGCAGCGTGTGGGGGCCGGCACGGTGGCGCTGGGCATCGCCCAGGGCGCCTATGAAAAGGCTTTGGCTTACGCTCAGGAACGCGAACAGTTCGGCCGCCCCATCGCCGAATTCCAGGGCCTGCAATGGATGCTGGTCGACATGTCGACCCAGATCACGGCGGCGCAGACGCTGATCTATCGTGCCGCGGCCAGCGCGGAGACGGACCAGTCCGGCTTCCCCGACATGACGCTGGCCGCCCAGGCCAAGATCTTCACCTCGGAAATGGCCATCAAGGTGACGTCCGAGGCGCTCCAGGTGTTCGGCGCCATGGGCTATTCCCGCAACCTGCCCATGGAACGCATGTACCGTGACGCCCGCATGTTCACCATCGGCGGCGGCACAGCCCAGGTTCTGCGCAACATGGTGGCGACCCAGATTTTGGGCCGCAAACTGCCGCAGACCCGCGACGGCTATCAGAAGCTGGCGGAAAAATAGGGCCGCCACCTTCCGGTAAACTTCCCGCGAGGGCCCTCGTCAGAGGCTTCCGGCGTCCTATATGATCGGGGACGCTCTCAATAAGTGGAAACGTAAGATGACCGGCAAGATCGAAAAGTCCGACGCCGAATGGCGTCAGCAACTGACCGACGAACAGTACAAGGTGACCCGCCTGAAGGGGACGGAACGCGCCTTTACCGGCAAGTACCATGACGAGAAGGCGCCCGGCACTTATGTCTGCATCTGCTGTGGCGAGCCCCTGTTTTCCTCCGACACCAAGTTCGACAGCGGCACCGGCTGGCCCAGCTATTACCAGCCGGTGAGCAAGGACGCCGTGGTCGAGCACGAGGACGTCAGCTTCTTCATGCGCCGGGTCGAGGTCGTCTGCGCGAAATGCGACGCCCATCTGGGCCATGTGTTTCCGGACGGGCCGGAGCCCACGGGCCAGCGCTATTGCATCAACTCGGCGTCCCTGGCCCTGAAGCCCAAGGAATGGCCCCCGCGTCCCCCTGGTTTCGAGGGGCTGCCGCGCGTGGATCGCATGGCGAGAATCGATGACGGCTTATAGCCAAAAGCCGACTTTTGGAGTACCTGTTCGGGCGTAATGTCGTGTGCGGAATGCCGCCGGCCCGGGCCCGGCCCTCCGCTGATTGATACGCCCCTTGAAAGTCGTGCAGGTTCCGCCGTGATCCGCAACGCCACCTTGGAAGATGTTCCGGTCCTCGCGGATCTGGAACGGCAATGCTTCGACACCGACCGGCTGTCGCCGCGCAACTTCCGCTATCTGCTGATGCATGGTAACGCGTCCCTCATCGTCGACGAGGACGCGGGCGCCATCACCGGCTACAGTCTGGTTCTGTTCCACCGCAACACATCGATGGCGCGCCTCTATTCCTTCGCGGTTCTGCCCGACCGCCGGCGCGGCGGCATCGCACGGGCATTGCTTGTGGAATCGGAAAAGATCGCCGTGGAAAACGCCTTCGTCACCATGCGGCTGGAGGTGCGCAAGGACAACGCCCGTGCCCATGCCTTTTACGAAAAGGCCGGCTACCGCGCCTTTTCAACCTACCCCGACTATTACGAAGACCATGTCGACGCAGTGCGCATGGAAAAGGCCCTGGCCCCGCATCTGTCGGCCGAGGACGCGCCCGTCCCCTATTACGCCCAGACCCTGGAATTCACCTGCGGCCCGGCCTGCCTGATGATGGCCATGAAGGCCCAGGAACCGGACCTGGAACTGGACCGTTCGTTCGAACTGCGCCTGTGGCGCGAGGCAACGACCATCTTCATGACCTCCGGCCACGGCGGCTGCGGGCCCTTCGGCCTGGCGCTGTCGGCCTGGAAACGGGGCTTCGCCGTCAGCCTGTTCGTCAGCAAGGAACAGGCCCTGTTCGCCGACGGCGTGCGCAACGAGGAAAAGAAGGAAGTCATCCGCCTGGTGCAGGCCGATTTCCTGGAAGAGATCGGCAAAACCGATATTCAGCTCACTTACGCGCCGCCGCAGTTGTCGGACTTGCGCGAGAAGTTCAACGCCGGGTACTTCCCGATCGTTCTGGTCAGCGCCTACCGCCTGACGGGCTACAAGGCACCCCATTGGATGGCCATCACAGGCTTTGACGATCGCTTCGTTTATGTCCACGAACCTTACGTCGATACGGACGAGGGCGAGAGCGAAACGGTCTGTTTCGGGATTCCCATCCGTCTTGGCGAGTTCGACCGCATGATGCGCTACGGCGGGTCAAAGCAATATGCGGTGGTTGTCATCGGCCCGAAAAAGAGGAGTGCCTGATGGCCCGCAGCGTAATTGTCGTCGACCGGCTGTCCGATTGGCGCTGGAATCAGGAAGGCCTGAACATCCAGACGGTCGATGCCTTCATCGCGGAAAAGCGTACGCCGAACAAACGGCCCCTGCGCGTGATCAACCTGTGCCGCCGGTACAAGTATCTGTCGGCCGGATATTATTGTTCATTGCTGTCGGAATCCCGCGGCGACCTGCCCATGCCGACGGTGGTCGACATCATCGATTTGGACAAGCGGGGATCCTACGCCTACGCGGTCCCCGATCTGGAACGCATCCTGCACGCGACGATGAAGCGGCTGGCCAGCCCGCCCACGACCGGGTTCGCACTGCATGTGTTTTTCGGACGACCCGACGATGCGCGGTTCCGCCGGCTCGCCGCCGAAGTCTTCGATGCTTTCCGTTATCCGGTCCTGGAAATCCAGATCGTGCGTGACAAGCGCTGGCGGATTCAGGCGATCCATCCGCTCGGCATTAACAAGATCAACGCCGACTTGGAGGCCGTCTTCGAAGATGCGCTGCGCACCTATGTCCGCGTGCCCGCGTCGCAGCGCAAAAGCCGCCCGTCGGCGCTTTACGAACTCGCCGTTCTGGTCGATCCCAACGAGCGGCTGGCCCCGTCTGACGAGGTGGCGCTGAAGCGTCTGGCCAAGGCCGGGGCGGACCAGCGGGTCGAGGTCGAATTCATCACCGCCAAGGACATCCAGCGCATCCCCGAATTCGACGCCCTGTTCATTCGCGAGACGACGGCTCTGAACCACCATACCTTCCGCTTTTCCCGCAAGGCCGAGGTCGAAGGCATTCCGGTGATCGACGATCCGCGCTCGATCCTGCGTTGCACCAACAAGGTCTATTTGTCGGAAGCATTGAAGGCGGCCAACGTGCCGACGCCGCGCACGGAATTGCTCAACCGTTCGACCTTCAACGACAAGCGGCTGGCCGAAATCGAAGCTATGATGGGCTATCCGGTGGTCTTGAAAATTCCCGACGGCGCTTTTTCCCGCGGAGTCGAAAAGGCCGAAAACCGGGAGGATTTCCTGCGCCATGCGGAAGGCCTGTTTGAACGCTCCCGCGTGATCCTGGCCCAGGAATACATGTACACACCCTATGATTGGCGGATCGGCCTGATCGGCGGAGAGCCCCTGTTCGCCTGTCAGTACTTCATGTCGCGCTCGCACTGGCAGATTTACCGCCATGTCGACAGCCAAAAATCCGTCTCCGGCGCGTGGGAAACCATGCCGATCGACGCAGCCCCCCCCGTGGTGGTCGAAACGGCGCGCCGCGCCGCCGCCCTGATCGGCGACGGGCTCTACGGCGTGGACCTGAAGGAAACGGAAGCCGGCGTGTTCGTGATCGAAGTCAACGACAATCCCAACATCGACGGCGGGGTCGAGGACAAGATCCTGAAGGGGGCCCTTTACGAGCGCGTGATCCAGGAATTCACCCGCCGCATCGACAAAGCCAGAAGCGGTTGATGAAATGGCCGACGGGGGCGGTGGATCACGCCGCCGGCGGCATCGACCCGGACCAGCACTGGTCGTTGAAGGGTTCCATATGGGCCGCCTTGTAGGCGGGGCGTGCCTTGATCGCCGCCCACCATTTGGCGGCATGAGGGCGCTTTTCCGCTGAGACCTCGATCGGCGCCAATTCCTCCGTGCGGATCACGTAGGGGGCGGCGGCGATATCGGCCAGGGAATAGGCATCGCCGGTGACGAAGCCGGTCTTGGCGATGCGCGCCTCGATGCGGTCCATCATGTCGCGCAGGATGTCCAGCGCCGCCTCCAGCTCTTCCGCCGTATAGGGATCGCGGGCCATGCGATACCACACGTGCTTGCGGTTGGCGGTCGGGATGGCGGCAAGGCGGCGTTCCAGCTCTTCGTCCGACCATTCGCGGGCCATGGGGTGGAAGTGGTGCATCCAGTTGTGTTTTTGGATCGCCGGCAGGCAGGTGTCGTCGATGTATTTCCCCCACAGCCGCATGTCGTGCAGCAGCATCGGGTCCGTCGGCCGCAACGGTGGCGTGGGATAGGTCTCGTCCAGATATTCGTTGATGAAGTTGCTTTCGACCAACGGATGACCGTCGACCATCAGCGCCGGCACGATGCCCGACGGATTGAGTTTCTTGTACCAGTCTGAATGGTGTTCAAATTTGTTCAGGTCGACGACTGTGGCGTCGAAGGTCAGGCCTTTTTCGTAAAGGCACATGCGCACCTTGCGCGACGCGGAAGAAGCCCAGGCATGATAAAGCACGAGGCTGGGCCCCGGCGAGGTCGTGGTGGTCATGGTGTTCTGCTGGTCCTTGTGGTTGGAAAGAAGGTCGGTTGGTCAGGCGGTCATGCCGGTGATGTAGTCGCGCATGGCTGCGGCGTCGGATTCGATTTCGTCCATGCGTTCCTTGACCACGTCGCCGATGGAAATCAGGCCGGTCATCTTGCCGTTTTCGGCCACGGGCAGGTGGCGGATGCGGCGCTGGGTCATCATGCTCATCAGCACGTTGATGCGGTCTTCCGGCTTGCAGGTGATGACGTTGGCGGTCATGGCCTCGGTCACCGGGCGGGTGAGGGCGCCGGGGCCTTCCGTGCCGATGACGCGCACGATGTCGCGTTCCGACAGGATGCCGTTGATGGTGCTGCCGTCGTCGGACACGACGATGGCGCCGATCCGGGCTTCGGCCAAGGTGCGCGCGGCCTCGCCGATGGTCGCCCCGGTGGGGATGGTGGTGACGGCGCTGCCCTTGCGTTCAAGGATATGTTTCACGTTCATGGATGCGTCTCCCGTCTGGTCGCCTGGCCTTCGGCCGTGGGCGGGTTTCATCCAGTATATCGCAAATTAGAAGGTTCAGATACGCGGGCGGTCGTGCAGGGGCCTCAGGTGAAATCGCGCTGGGTGATTGGGACATAGGCGGGCAATTCGCGGAATCGGCCGATCCAGGCCGTGACGTGGGGATAAGCGTCCAGGTCATAGCCACCCTCGGGTGCCACATGGGTATAACCGTAGAGCGCGATGTCGGCGATGGTCGGTTCATCCCCGACCAGCCAGGGCCCGGCCGCCAGGCCCTGTTCCAGGACACCCAATGCCGCATGGCCCTGGTCTAGTTTGGCCGGCAATTGCGCCTGCTGGATTTCGGTCAGCGGCGTGTCCTGTTCGGTCAACCAGTACCGGCGCACGGCGATGGTGGGTTCCAGTGTGTATTGTTCGAAGAACATCCACTGCAGGACCTTGGCGCGGGCCCAGGCATCATCGGGCAGGAACGGCGTGCCTTGGGCCAGAAAATTCAAGATCGCCCCTGATTCAGAAAGACAGCGGCCGTCTTCCAATTCCAGCACCGGAATGCGGCCGTTCGGATTGAGATTGGCCAGGAAATCGGGTGTGCGGGTTTCCCCCTTGGTGACGTCGTATTCGACCAGGGTGAAGGGGCGGCCGAGAAAGCGCAGCATCAGCCGACATTTGTAGCCATTGCCCGAAGGCAGAAAATCGTGGAGCGTGATCATGGTGAAAGCCTATCCGGGGCACCTGACCCGCGCAATTGAAGAAGTGTCATGCGTCGTTTGATCTTTCTCACATGTCTTGTTGCCGCCGTGACGACGGGCGATGTGCCGCGACCGGCCCGTGCGGGGGACCTGCCGGCGACGGCGACGACCCTCGACCTGCTGCGGGCCGCCGCCGCGGGCGATCAGGTGTTACTGGCTCAACTGTTGCTGGCGGGGGCCGATCCCAACGTGGTCGGCACGGACTGGCGGGGGGGCCTTCATCATGCGGTGCTGTTGGGGCGGCTTGATATGGCGACTGTGCTTGTCCGCGCGGGGGCGCGGGTCGACTGGCAGGACGCGGACAAGGTTACGCCCTTGATTCTGGCCGCCCATGGCAATTATCCCGAGATTGCCGAATATCTGATCCTGGCAGGTGCGGACCCCCTGATTGCGGACCGCTGGGGACGCAGGGCTCTGGACTACGCGTTGATGAGGGGTAAGAATGATCCCATCGCCCGGATGTTGCGCCGGGCGGAGATCAACCGGCCCACCCATAAAAACAAATAACGGGCCGTATCGGTTCAAGCATGGGAGGCCTCTAAATGAGCCGCGACTATCCTTTCCAAGTGCAATCGCTGACCGGGGCCATGGGCGCCCGGATTTCCGGCGTCAATCTGTCCGAAGACCTCGACGCTGAAACCTTTGCCGCCGTCACCGCCGCGCTGCATGAATATTTGGTGCTGGTGTTTCCTGGTCAGGATCTGACGCCTGCGGAACAAAGCCGATTTTCCCAGCGTTTCGGGCCGGCGGAACCGCATCCTTACGGGTCCCGGGCCGGCGTGAATAACGAGCATCCCGAGGTCATCGTGCTGGAAACCAAGCCGGGCCGCCGGGGCGCGCGCAACGATTTCTGGCATTCCGACATCTCGGCCTCCGAACAGCCGCCGGCGCTATCGCTGTTGCACGCGCGTATCGTGCCCGAAGGCCGGGGCGACACCATGTTCTGCAACATGTACCGGGCGCTGGAGACCCTGTCGCCGGCCATGCAGGAGATGTTGCGCGGGCTCGACGCCATGCATTCTCCGGACGCCATCCGGCGGCGTAATCTGGCCGAACCGGACACGGATTCACCGCAGATTCCGGCGAACCTAGCTTCGTACCGCCACCCGGTGGTGCGCACCCACCCGGGCACGGGGCGCGACGCGCTTTACGTCAACACCTTCTTCACCACGAACTTCGTGGACATGACGATGGAAGAAAGCCGGCCGTTGCTGGACTTCCTGATGGCCCATGCAACGCAGCCGGAAAATATCTATCGCCACCGCTGGCAGGAAGGCGATCTGGTGATGTGGGACAACCGCGCGACCATGCATTACGCCGTGCGTGATTACGACGAAAACATGCCCCGACGCATGCACCGCACGACGGCGGGCGGTGATCGGCCGTTCCTTAAGGATCGGGCGACGGCAGCCTGATCCACAGGTGGATTAGGAACCGGGAAAGTTAGGGTAGCGAGGCGGCGTCGAGCGGTCCGAAGACTTCTTCGAAGAAGGCTGTCAGATCGGCGTCCGGATTGACGTGTTCGAACTTGTACACGCCGACGCCGTTGGCAACCGTGATGCCGTCGTCAGAACATGGTAGGCGCAGGATCACGGCGCGGCCCCGGTATCCGGCAAGCGTCTCGAACTGTTTGACTTCGCAATGGGGGGCCAGTTCGTGCGTCAACCGGCCGCAGCCGCCCGGCGCACTCAGGCCGATGGCCTTGGGCGGCACTTCGATGGGAGAGCGGCCGGTGTAATCCGCGCCGAACGCCTGGGTCAGCCCAGGCCCCCAGAAGCGATAGACCGAGGCAAGCGGTTCCGGCGTTATATCGGTGATATTCATGAAGCGGACGGTTTCCGGGGCCGGCGCGGCCATGTCGAACTCAGACAGCGCCGGCGCCGCTCTGTCGCCGCGCAGGCGTTGCCAATAATCCAGAACCTCACGATGGAAGGTCGGAAGATTATTTCCCGCCTCAAGAAACGTCGATTTGATGCGGACGGAGTTACCCACGGATGTGTTCACCAAAGTTGCCTTGTCAGAATGGAACTTCTGTCAATTCAGACGCAATCATTGTGCCAGTTCCGCCGGTCCGGATACACCAGACCTAAGATATAGAACGGGAATTTCCCGGTATAGATGAATGAAGTAATATTGGGTGAAGAAGCAAAGAAAGAGCCCGACCATTCCAGAAACCCGCCCTGGCGTTCATGGTCGTGCCCGGGATCGTTCAGCGACTCCGGTATTTTTTAGGCCATTGGCGGGTTGCGGCGGCGGGGCGGCGCGGGCAAGCTATCGACTACCGAACCGCACCAGTGTGTCATTTTGACGCGTCAGCAGCGGTTTCATGTGACTCGAGGATCAGTTGATGACAAGCACCGAAACGAAGAAGACCGTCGCCGCCATCTCGTTTCATGACAACAAGAACCTGTCCATCGATATCGAGGACGTTGTCGGCATCGACATCGGCACGCCGCAGGAACTGACACCCGGCGTGTGGTTCGTTGATCTGATCATCCGTTCCACCGTCGGCAACGTGTCATTGCAGTTGACGTCGGACAGCCTGGATAAACTGCAGGGAATCCAGTCGAGCGACCGCTAGGCCGACGGCCCGGGTTAGGCCGGCACCAGGGGCGTGCGCTTGACACCGTTCATGTTCATGCCCTCGATGCGGATCAGGCGGGTTTCGCTTTGCCGCTCCGGGCAGTGCACGTCGCCGACCTGATACACGCGGGCATCGCCAGGGACCATCTTATAGCTTTCACGCTCCTTGACCTTACCGGGCTTGTCGCCCTGGGGCGGTTCGACGATGTCGTATTCCGTCATCTTGGTCTCGCCGAAGGCCTGGCCGTAGATCGCCCAGGACGGGCCGTGATCGTGCGGGTTGCCGGTTTTGGCGCCTTTGTAAACATGGGTCAGGATGCAAAATCCCAGGTCCGGATCTTCATATACGATCTTGCG
The DNA here is from genome assembly GCA_024397995.1 of bacterium SCSIO 12827. NCBI lineage: Bacteria > bacterium SCSIO 12827. Next base: position 397,160 of record CP073746.1, read on the forward strand.
CTCACCCTCGGCGTTTTCGCCCAGATGAGCTTCGACGAATGCCGGGTCCTTCAGCGCCTTTTCCACGAGCTTGCGGCTTTCCTCAAGCTGAGCGGGGCTCTGCCCCTGGGTCAGAACCTGTTTCAGATCCTTAGCGAAGGCATCGAGTGAGTAGGTCATGGTGTCGAATCTCTCTGTTCGTCGGTGGGCGGTAGTTTATAAATCTATCACATCCCAAAAAATGATCTGCATCAAGATCTGCATCAAGGAGACATTCCATGAGCCTGCAATCCCATGTTCCCGCATCTAAGGTCGCCATCGTCACCGGCGCCGGCACCGGCGTTGGCCGGGCGGCTGCCCTGGCGCTGCTCGCCGACGACTACTCGGTGACCCTGGCCGGCCGCCGCGCCGACATGCTGGAGGAAACAAAGGCCCTTGCGGGTGATGCCGGCAGCCGAGCCCTGGTTCAGCCCACGGACGTGACCGACCCCGACGCGATACATGCCATGTTCAAGGTCACCACGGACGCTCACGGCCGGGTTGACGTAATCTTCAATAACGCGGGTGCCAACGCGCCTGGAATTTTGCTCGAGGATTTGAAGGTCGAGGACTGGAAGCGCGTCATCGACGTCAATCTGACCGGCGTGTTCCTGTGCATTCAGGAAGCCTTCCGCGTGATGAAGGCGCAATCCCCCATGGGCGGGCGGATCATCAACAACGGTTCGATCTCGGCCCACGCGCCGAGGCCCGATTCCATCCCCTATACGGCGACCAAGCACGCCGTCACGGGCCTGACCAAGACGGCGGCCCTGGACGGGCGCAAGTACGACATCGCGGTCAGCCAGGTCGACATCGGCAATGCCGTTTCGCCGATGACCGAACGCATGGCGCAGGGCCACGGCGTGAAACAGTCCGACGGCACCTTGAAGGTGGAACCGCGCATGCCGGCGGAACACGTCGGCGAGGCCGTCGTCATGATGGCCAACCTGCCCATGGATACGAATATTCAGTTCCTCACCATCCAGGCGACCAAGATGCCCTGGATCGGGCGGGGATAGGCGGCTCTTAGTAGACCACCACGCCGCAGGCGGCGCGCGCACCGCCGCCGCCGAGCGGCGCGGGGGTGTCCGAATATGTATCACCGCCGGCGTGGATCATGATCGAACGGCCGGCCAGGTCCGAGATTTTCAAGCGTGCGGCGTAGCTTTCGCGGGTCGCCGTGCCGTCGGCCGCGACATAGAGCACGGGCAGATCGCCAAGATGCCCGTCGCCGTCGGGGCCCAGGTGCTTGCCCGTGTTGGCCGGATCGTAATGGCCGCCGGCTGCCAAGCCAGGCACGTGCTTGCCGTCCTTTTCCTTGTGATCGCAACTGGGGTGTTCATGGACATGGAAGCCGTGCTGACCTTCGCTCAAGCCCGACAGGTTGGGCTGAATGAGCAAACCACGGGCCGTATCCTGGAACACCACCGTGCCGAGGATAGGGCCGACGCCCGCGGCGGCGGTTTGGTGCATGGTCACGGTGACGGAAGCCGCATGGGCGCTGCCGGCAATAACAAGCGCTGCCAATGCGGTTGCGATGAAGGTTTTCATGGATGTCTCCCAAAGATCGATGGTCCGGTCTGATCGCCGGACGATGCACATGATATGCGCCCGGTTCGGACCTTTTGCAATGGGAACCGGTGGGATCCACCGGAAAGCCGTGTTCAGGGCTCAAACGCGTCGAAGGCGGTCTTGAAATCCGAATGCCAGCGGGTCAGGGGCGGGCGGTTTTCAGTGATGTCCTGGGCTGCCCAGAGGATGCGCTTGGCGTCCATCTCCGGCGTCACCTCGCCGTCGGGGCAGAGGATGTAGAAATCACCGCGTTCCAGGGCCGCCAGCATGAAATCAACCACTTGGTCCGGCCACCAGGCGCCAGGGCGATGGTCGCGGCCGCCCGTCGTGGTCATGCCGGGGATCAGCAGATGGGCGGTGGCGGCGGTGTTCTCGCCGTTGCGTAATTCGTGCTGCAGCAGTTCCGTGTAGGCCTTCACGGCAGCCTTGGCGACGTTGTAATGGGGGCGGCCGGGCGGATTGGTGATGCCCTGTTTTGAGCCCACGTTGATGATCATCGCCGGCTCCCCTGCCGCGATCATCGCGGGGGCGAAGGCCTGACAGCCGTTGATGACACCGAACAAGCCGACGTCGATGGTCCGGCGCCAGTTGTCCAACTCGTCCAGGCAACCGCCCGTGTGCCGGGCGACCGCGTTGTTCATCACCAGCGCGACGCTGCCGAAGGTATCCTGTACCCGCTCCTTCAAGGCCGCCACGGCGTCAGGGTCGGCGACATCCACGGCCATGGACATCACGCGCCCGGCCTGGGCGGCGGCACGGACCTCTTCATGGGCGCGGTCGAGGGCGGATTCGTCCATGTCGGCCAGGCAGACATGCATGCCGAAGGCGGCAAAGCGTTTGGCGGCAGCGAGGCCGATGCCGCTGGCGGCCCCCGTGACGACGGCGCTGCGCCCGGGGACGAGGATGGATTCAAGGGCGGACATGGAGGCTGCTTCGCTCATCATGGGTCTCCTCGGTGGAAAAGGCATACGGCCTTCCTTATATCACTTGCGTCCTGGGGCCTGCTCCGGCATTTTGCGCCGCAACATGTTCATCCCTCCCGATAAACCGCCCCCCGATCCCATGTCAAAAATCCAAAACCCGTCCCTGCCCAAGGAAAAAATCAAGGTCCTTCTGCTCGAAGGTATCTCGCCCACGGCCTCGGCCATCTTCAAGGACGCGGGTTATTCCAACGGCGAACGTTTGAAGACGGCCCTGGACGGTGACGCGCTCAAGGAAAAATTGAAGGATGTGCGCATCCTGGGCATCCGCTCGCGCACCCAACTGACCAAGGAGGTCATCGACGCGGCACCGTCGCTGATGGCCGTCGGCTGTTTTTCCGTCGGCACCAATCAGATCGATCTGGACGCCGCGCGGAACAACGGGATTCCCGTGTTCAACGCGCCGTTTTCCAATACCCGGTCCGTGGCTGAGCTGACCATCGCCGAGATCGTCATGCTGTTCCGTCGCACCTTTCCGCGGTCGCAGGCCGCCCATGCCGGCGGATGGGACAAGTCCGCCGCCGGGTCGCGCGAAGTGCGGGGCAAGACGCTGGGCATCATCGGCTACGGTAATATCGGTAGTCAGCTTGCGGTGATTGCCGAGTCCATGGGGCTCCGCGTCATCTATCATGACCGCACGGACAAGCTGCGCCACGGCAACGTCATGCCGTCTCGTGACCTGAACGACCTGTTGAAGCAGTCGGATGTGGTCACCCTGCATGTCCCGGAAACGTCGGATACCAAGGACATGATCGGCGAAGCGGAAATCCGCGCCATGAAGAAAGGTGCCTTCCTGATCAACAATTCACGGGGCACCGTGGTCGATATTCCGGCCTTGGCCGCGGCCTTGAGGGACGGCCATCTGGGCGGTGCCGCCGTCGACGTGTTCCCGAAGGAGCCGTCGTCAAATTCGGATCCCTTCGTGTCACCCCTGCAGGGCCTGGACAACGTGATCCTGACGCCCCATGTCGGCGGGTCCACGGAAGAAGCCCAGGAACGCATCGGCGAAGAGGTCGCGCGTAAGTTGGTCGAATATTCCGACGTCGGCTCGACTGAAGGTTCGGTCAATTTTCCCCAGGCCCAGCTGTCGCCGCGTCAGGGCGGAACCCGCTTTATCCAGGTTCAGCGCAACCTGCCGGGCGAACTGCAACGCTTAAACGAGGTGTTTGCCCGCAACAATGTCAACATTGCCGCCCAGACCTATCAGACCGACGGTGAAATCGGTTATGTCGTCCTGGAGGCCGAGGGCACCGTCGCCGACGCCGATGCGATCCTGGCGGAAATTCGCGAACTTTCCGGAACCATCCGCGCGCGCTTGCTGAACAGGGTCGCCTGATTCGCCTGCGGACCGCCGCCGCACACGAAGATGTCACTCGCGGGGAAATCGCGATCTGTGTAGAATTTCGGCAATTCTAACCTCATAGATTGCAGGGAGTTCTCGCCATGAAAACCCTTACCCGCCGCCACTTTGCGGCCCTTTCCGTTCTGTCTGTCTTGGCTTCGGCCACCCTTGCGGCGCCGTCCCCGGCGGCGGCCGAACCTGTCGTCGGCAGCCCGGCCCCGATCTTCACCGGGGTGGATACCAAGGGCCAAACGGTCAATCTCGCCGATTACCGGGGCAAGACCGTGATCCTGGAATGGACCAACCACGACTGTCCTTTCGTGGTGAAGCATTATTCATCCGGCAACATGCAGATGACGCAGAAGAAAGCCACTCAGGACGGCATCGTCTGGTTGTCGGTGATTTCCTCGGCCCCCGGGGAGCAGGGCAACGTCAGCGGCCCGCAGGCCGATGCCCTGACCCAATCGCGCAACGCGGTCCCGTCTTCGGTGCTGCTCGACCCGTCGGGCGAGATCGGGCGCCTGTATGGTGCCCGCACCACGCCGCATATGTTCATCATCGATGCCAAGGGGCTGCTCACCTATCATGGCGCCATCGACAGCATCAAGTCGGCGGATGTCACCGACATTCCCAAGGCGCAGAACTATGTACTGAACGCGCTTGCCCAGATGAAGGCCGGCCAGCCGGTCAATCCGCAAGGTACCCGGCCTTACGGCTGCAGCGTCAAGTACGGCTCATAACTGCGGCGATCAGCGCCGTAACGCGCCCGGCCAGGGCAAATCTTGGCCGGGCGTCATGACGCCCGATTGCCCCAAACCCCCAGTCCGGGTTCGTCAAATCGGCCAAGGCATGCCCTGACGGGTCTGCCGGCGCCGCGCGTATAGGTATTACCCCACCCCATACTTTTGGGTCACCGCCCTCGTCTCCCGGTCAGCAGAAATCGCGGACCGGTCGAGGTACTGTCTTGGTGATCACAAATGGGAAACATCCTCGCATCCAGGCGCTGCAAGGATAACGCGCAAAAAAAGGAAGCCGAAATGGCAAGAATTCTCGTCGTCGACGATGACACCGATCACCGGGCTTTCGTCGTGCAACTGCTTGAGCGGTTGGGCCATGCCGTGATCGCTGCAGAAAACGGTCATCGCTGTTTGAGCATCCTGCACGATCAGGATGTTGACGCCATTATCACCGACATCTTCATGCCGGGTGCCGATGGGATCGAGCTGGTGACCGAGTTGAAGAAGCTGGGTTCCCAGATTCCGGTGCTCGGCATGACGGGTGGATACAAAGGCGTAATCCGCCCTTACGAAAACCTGTTCGCGGTTTTGGCCAACGCCAAGGTTCTGCACAAACCGTTCGGCACCAGAGACCTGGAAGTCGCCCTGGATGAGGTGCTGCGCGATGCCGCGTAAATTTGCGGGCAACGACGCCCAACGTATCAATAAGATCTGCGGTCAGGAATCGACGTTGGATCGGCTGCGCGCCGCGGTTGACGCCTTGGATCAGAAAAATCAGGCGTTGCAGGCCGACGTCGGGGGCTTCCAGGCTGAACTTGATGATCTGCGGGACGGTATCGAGGAACTCGCCGGATCGGTGGACGATTATCGATTCAAGGTGTCGGATGTGGAAGCGCGGGCCCTGCGTCATGCCGCCCGGCGATTGCGTGAGATCAGTGACTATTGGCATGAGGGCGATGCCCATGCCCCCGACAAGGCATCGGCGGACCCTTCCCAGGACGTCGCCTGATCCCGTTGGATGCTGCGGGCGGGGCAGACAAAAACAATTAAGGGGAATGTCCCGTGAACGCCAGTAACCACATTCATCCGGAGCAAGCCGGCCATTCCGGCATCTTGTTCACCGTCAACCGCGACGGATGCTTTCTGATGACCGATGCAATGCTGGAACAATTGCCTTTCGCCGGCGTCTCGGGGAACCAGTTGATGCGTCTCCACGATCTGCTAGGCATGGAGACAGAGCCGGTAATTTCATCCCTGCTGCAGGATACCCTGACGGGCTGTGAAGAGGGGGTGACGCGCCGCATCGTGATACGTGACCGCGAAGGCCGCCTGTTGACCATTGGGTTGTGTCGCATGATGGGGATCGCCCCGGGCCGGATGGTCTGCACCCTGGACGAATGCTCGTTTCCAGGCTTGGCGCCGGTGAATGTTTCGCGGCCTGTGCCGGCCGTTGATGGCGTCTCGTCGCGGGCAGACGCCTTCCGGCAGGCCACAGGTCTGGCCGGCGACGGCGTCGCGATCATGCTCGTCGGTCTGAATAGGCCCCGCAATATCGAGGGGCCAGTGGCCGGGCACATATGGTCGCGTTTGACGGAAAAGGCCGCCAAGCGCCTTCAGGCCGTGATCGGCCCGCGCGGTCTTGTCGCCCGCTATTCGGAAAACGTCTTCGTCGTGATCAATACCCAAAGCGCGGAATCAATACTTCCCGTCATGACGGCCAACACCCTTGTCAGCAGTTTTGATCATTCCTTCGAAATGGATGGCATGGATTTTTATGTCGGGGTCAACGTGGGCACCGCTGACGTTGGAACGGAGGCAGTTAATATCGGGCATTGTTTCCGATGCGCCGAACTGGCTCTGGATGACGCCCGCAGGTCGGGTGTCCCCGTGCGTGAATGCACGGTGCAGATGGTCGAAGCGGCCAGCACCAAGCTGAAATTGGAACGTGATCTTCGCGATGCCTTTGAGTACGACGGGTTCAGACTCGATCTTCAGCCCAAGATCGACATGGTCGGCGGGCGGTGCCGCGGGTTTGAGGCACTGATCCGTTGGCGACATCCGGAACGCGGACTTCTCCCGCCCGCACAATTCATCCCCATGGCCGAGGAGTGCGGCCTGATCGTGCCGCTCACGGATTGGGTTTTGCACGAGGTCTGCCGGCTGCTCAAGGCTGAGCGCGATGCCGGGCGGTCCCCCCTGCCGATTTCGATCAACGTGCCCCCCAGCCAATTGATGTATCGGGAATTGAAGGATTTCATCAAGGTCATAAATGCCTATGACATCCCGCCGTCGCTGATTGAGTTCGAATTGACGGACGCCATGTCCGTCGGTGAACATAGCCGCGGCATCGCCATGATGTCCGGTTTGCGCGCGGCCGGCGTGAAAGTTTCGGTCGGGGATTTCGGTGCCGGATACGCGTCCCTGTCGCGTCTGGTACGCCTGCCGGTGAGCATTCTCAAGATCGACCGGTCCTTTGTCGACGAACTGCCGTCCGATCCCGAGGCCTGCGAAGTCGTCACCGCGATTGTGCGCGCGGCCAATGCCCTTGATCTGAAGGTTGTCGCCGCAGGCGTGGAGAACGATGCCCAGGCCCGATTTCTCACGGACCTCGGGGTGACGACCGCGCAAGGGTTCCTGTTCAGCCGTCCGTTGACGCCGGAAAAGGCCTTCCGGCTTGCCGAGGCGCGCGTCGGATGAAAAGATCGAAGCAAGTTCATTTCCCTGGAACGCGTTGGGCAGCGTGATCCGGGGGCACGGGAGCCTTTCCGGGAGGGGCTGAATGCCGCGGTCGCCATCGGACGAATCGACAAGCACACGCCAAGCCAACGGGTTTGGCGGTGACCACGCAGGCGCAGACGCGCGTGTTCTTGACTTCGCCCGCGTCAGTGCCGACTGGTTCTGGGAAACGGACGTTGATGGCCGGTTCACCTTCATTTCCGATCAAGTGACCTCTCTGGTCGGCGTGCGGCCTGAAGACTGTATTGGAAAGTCGCGCGAGGAACTGCATGGGGGGATTCCCCAGGACGCGACCTGGGCGGCCTATCGTAAGGTCATCCACGCGCATGAGCCCTTTCGCGACATCACCTTCATCATGGCTGACCCCGATGGGATGACATTCCCCATCTCAATAAGCGGTATGCCGGTGTTTGACGGTGGAAAATTCGTGGGGTACCGCGGCACAGGTCGCCGGGCCTCTCAGGGCGAGGTAATCGAAAAGCTGGTCCGCAACATCGTCCGTGCAACGTCCAGAGCCGTCGGTCGGGATTTTCTCGAACAGATCACCCAGGCCTTATGGCAGGAATTGAACGTTGATCGGATATTCATCACCCGCCTGGCCGATGACGGCAAGACGGCGGAAAGCGTGGTCGCGATCATCGATGGCGAATGGGCTGATAACGTCAGCTATCCCATCGCCGGCGGCCCCTGTGAGATGGTCACGCGCTCGACGTCGCTTTGCGTCTATCCACGGGGTGTCGCGGATAGGTTTCCCGATGATCATTACCTGAAGGACGAAGGTATTGAGGGCTACATCGGCGTGCCGCTTTTCGGCAACAACGGCCAATGCCTCGGTCTGATGGTGGCGATGTCCGGCCAACCGATGATTTTGGAGGATATGCACAAACTGGTCTTCGAATTCTTTGCGGGCCGGGTTGCCGCGGAACTGGATCGCTCACTGGCCGAAGAAGAACTGCGCCGCCGGGATGTTTTGTTATCGGCGATCGTTGACCATATTCCCCACGGCCTGACCGTGAAAGACCCTAGCGGACGGTACATGCTGGTCAACAAGGAGTTCACGCGCCGCTACGGTGTCGACGACGATGAAATCCTTGGCCGGTCGAACGAGGAGCGTTTCCCTGCATGGGAAGCTTCCTGGGCGGCGTCACGGGCCCAGGAAAAGGACGTCACGGCAAGCAATCAGATCACCGTCCGTGAGCAGGACCGCGAATTCGTCGATGGTTCGCACCATCGCCTGGAGATTGTCAAATTTCCCATTTCCGACGATGACGGACAGGTGATCGGTGTTGGTGCGCTTGGCGTCGATATCACCGAACGCGACGCGTGGGAGCGGGATGCCCGTGATCGTGAACGAATTCTGAAAGGATATCACAAGGCCCTCGACCGCATCGTCGCCAGCGACGAAATGGCTTCACCCGATGCCGGGGACGCCTTCACCTTGCTGACCCGGGTTGCGGCCGAAACCTTGGGCGTGGAAAGGGTCAGTGTGTGGCACGCCCACCCGGATATGAGTCACATCGAATGTCTGGACCTGTATCAGGCCACACCGGCAACCCATGTCAGTGGGATGGTCCTGAAACGTGAAAATTTCCCGCAGTACTTCAAGGCCTTGCAGCAGGTTGAGGTGATCGACGCCCATGATGCCCAGTCGGATCCTCGTACCGCCGAATTTGCCGGGGGATACCTGGACAAGCATGGCATTGCTTCCATGCTTGATGCGGCGATCCATGTCGGCGACGAACTCAAGGGCGTGTTGTGCCTGGAACATGTCGGTGAACAGAGAGAATGGTCGCTTGAGGAACAGTCTCTGGCCCGCTCTCTTGCCGCCCTGACATCGCTTATCCTGGCCCGCCAGGAACAGCAGGAGGCCGAGCGCGCGCGGCAATCCATCGAACACCGGTTCAGCAGTGTCGTCAACGCGCTGCCCAGTTCCCTGTCACTCAAGGACAAGAATCAACGCTACGTATTCGTCAACAAGATCTATGAGCAGAACTACGGCGTGCGTGCCGAAAATGTTATCGGCAAGCGGATCGAAGACCTGGATCTGAATACGCCGGAAATCCTGGCCTCGATCGTTGCCCAGGATATGGCTGTTCTTGAACAGGGACGGTCATTTTCCGGCGAGGCGACCCGCATCGGCCGCGACGGCGTCGAGCGGTCGGCGTTGGTTTCTAAGTTCCCTGTCTATGACAAGGACGGTGACGTTGAACTGATCGCCACCTTGTGGACTGATATCTCCGAGCAGATGGCAGTTCAAAAAACCCTGGAGGATGCCCGGGCACGCCTGCGCGCGATCACCGACAACGTGCCGATCATGCTCTCCTTGAAAGGGCTGGACGGCTATTACCTGGAAGGTAATGCGGGCTTTGCCCGATGGCATGGCCTCGGCGTGCGCGAGATTGCGGGTTTGCGGTCGACTGATCTTGTCAATGCCGGCCGGGCCAAGATCGTCGAGGCGTTGGATCAGCGCGTGATCGAAACCGGCGAGGTCGTTGTCGAGGAATCGGTATCCGAGCTTCAGCGCCGGCCTGATGGCAAACAGACAATTTTCCGCATGATCAAGTTTCCGGTCTACGACGCCGCAGGCAACATCATGGCCGTGGGCACGGCGATGACGGATATCACCGAACAGAAGCTGGCGCAGCGTGCGTTGGAGGAAACCCAGGCGCGGCTCGTGGCGATTACCGACAATGTACCGATCATGTTGTCGCTTAAGGACAAGAACGGCACCTATCAGCATTGCAACCTCAAATTCGCGGAATGGCATGGGTGCAAGCTTGAGCAGATCATCGGCAAGGCGTCGCGGGATCTGCTGCCGCCAGAACAGGCCTCGATCGTCGAGAAAGTCGATCAGGAGGTCATTAAGACGGGCGAAGTTCAAGTGTTCGAAACCGACACCGTCTTCGGTCACACGAAGGACGGAATGCGAATTGCCTTGCGGCAGTTCAAGTTCCCGATCCGCGACAGCGCCGGCGCGATCACCGGCATCGGCACGGCGATTCTCGACATCACCGATGAACGCCGGGCGGAAAAGGCACTACAGGCCCATCTTGAAAAGCTTGAAGACATGGTCGCCGACCGCACCGTGGAGCTGACCCAGGAAATCGCGGAACGCCGGCGGGCCGAAGCGAACTTGCGTGCGGTTTTGGAAAAAAGCCCCGTCGGGGTGGCTGTCGTCTCCGGTGTCCCCCGCCGCCGGTTGTTCGTCAATCAAAGCCTTCTCGACATGTTTGGCGCCGAAAGTGAGGAGGCCCTCAACGCGGTCCCAATGGCGGACACCTACGTGGATCCGCTGGATCTGGAACGGCTAAGTACAGAAGTCGACGAGAAGGGGGGCGTCCATGCGGCCGAAGTGCGCCGCCGGCGTCTGGACGGCAGGCAAGTTTGGTTGTTAATGCATGCGAGAACCGTCGAATTCGAGGGCGAAAAGGCAGCCTTGGTTTGGCATTACGACATTACGACCCGCAAAGAAGCCGAGGAGGCGCTGGCCCAGCAGGCGGAAACCCTTGAGCAGACGGTTGCCGAGCGGACCCGTGAATTGCAGACGAGCGAACAACTTCTTGGGTCGATTTTCGAACATCTTCCCGTGGCTGTCCTGATCAAGGATTCCGAGCTTCGCCTGGAAAGAACGAACCCGGTTTACAGTCAGTGGTATGGAATCGATTTTGAATCCAAGATCGGGAAGCAGGAAACGCTCATAAGCGGCGAGCAGGCGGATGAAGAAGACATCAGCCATCGTCGGGCGCAAGAGCGGGAGGTTCTGGAAACCGGCGAAATTCGTACACGCATAGCCGCGCACCGTTTTGCGGACGGGCGTGATCATTCGCTGAAAGTTACAAAGTTTCCGATCTTCGATGACCAGGGCAGGGTGTCCCGGGTCGGCTCCGTCAGCATTGACCTGACCCAGGAGATCGAAGCTCGTCAAGCGCTTGAACGGCACGAGCGCCTGCTGCGATCGCTGATCGACAACCTGCCGGTCAGCATCATCATGACCGACCGGAACGAGCGTTACAATTTGGTCAATCAGACTTTCTGCGATTGGTATGGCCTTGGCCAGGATGAAGTCATCGGCACGAGCATTCTAAAACTGGCCGAGCGTTTGAATGTCGATGGCACCGTCACCAGAGAACAAGAACTGATCGCGGGGACAACCGGTAAAGCCCTGTCTCGGGAGACCGAACGTCAGTTTGCCGATGGTTCGACTCATAACTTGTTGATCACCAAGTACCCGTTCCACGATGAAACCGGCAAGGTGAACGGCGTGGTGTCCGTCAGCGTCGATCTGACCGACCTGCGGAACCGGGAACGTCAGTTGTCGACCCTGGTTGAGAACGTTCCCGGGTTGGTGTTTCGCAGCGTCCGCAAGGCCGACGGCAGTATCCATGTCGCATTCCTCAGCGAAGGGGTTGAGGCGATTCTCGGCGAAGACGCGGCGACGGTCACGGCGCGTGTGAACGCTGGCGATCTTTCGATGTTCCATGTGGATTCCCGAGGCGAATACATCGCCGAATCGACGCGCTGCTTCAACGAAGGCAAACCCTTCGAGTTTACCTATCGGATGGTCAGGAAAGACGGTAGCCCGTGTTGGGTGCATGAACGCAGCCGGGCGATCCAGGCGCTGGACGATGGATGGCTGGTCGAGGGCTTGATTCTCGATGTGACGGAACAGAAGCTCGCCGATGACGCTCTGCGCCAGAACCAGGCCTGGCTTCGGGCGTTTACCGATAACCTTCCGATCTATTTGAACCTCAAGGATGTTGAAGGCAGGTACGTTTTCGTTAATCGCCTGTTCGCGGATATCCGGCGCGACAAAAGCATCAATTTCGTCGGCAGAACGCCGTATGAGGCCCTTTCGGACAAGGTGTCCGAGGATCTGCTTGAGGTGGACCGGGAGGTTTTGAGATCGGGAGAGGTCAAGGACTTTGAATCCCATGCCCGCAGCGAAGAGTTGAAGGGGCGGCTGCTGCGCTTCATTAAATTCCCGGTCCGCGACGACGAAGGGACGGTCATCGGTATCGGGACCGCGGCGATGGATATCACGGATCAGAAGATGGCGGAGAACGCCATCCGGGAAAGTGAAGCCAAGCTGCAGGCGATTACCCAGAACGCGCCCATGCTGCTCAATCTCAAGGACAAGGAAGGGCGGTATCAGTTCGTCAACGATGTCTATGCACAATGGGTACGCAAGCCCGTCGATGAAATCATCGGCAAAACGGTCTCGGAGATTTTCTCGAACAGATCCTTGGACGTCATCATCGAACAGGAAGCCAAGGTTTTGGCGACCGGTGAGCCTACCGAGTTCGAGGCCGCGGCGACGTCGGCGCAAGGCGACGGCGAGCGGATGATGCAATACATCAAATTCCCCGTGCGTGACGACAAGGGGGAGGTGTTCGGCATCGGCACGGCGATCATGGACGTTACCGACCGTAAGCGCGCCGACCTTGCCCTGAAGGAAAGCGAGGCCCGTTTCCGCGGCCTGTTCGAGAACGCACCCGCGGGGATCACCATCAAGACGACGACCGGGCGATACCTGGCCATGAACAGAACCTTTCTGGATTGGAAGGGGTGGGATCTGGTCGACGTCGTGGGCCGTCGCTCGGCCGACATGTTCGGCCCCGAAGTCGGCGCGCGTACCGACAAAGAAGATGCCAAGGTCATCGCCGAGCGCCAGCCCTTTATGAAAGAGGTCGTCATCAAGTGCGTCGACGGCCGTAATTTGATCACGACCAATATCAAGGCGCCGATGCTGACGCCGGATGGCTTGGTCACGGGCGTCTGTTCTTTCTATGTCGATGTATCCGAAATCCGTGAGATTGAGACACAACTGCAACAGGCTCAGAAGATGGAGGCCATCGGCCGTCTGGCGGGGGGGATCGCCCACGATTTCAACAACCTTCCGGGCGCGATGATGGGCTTCAACGAATTCCTGATCGAAGACCTTCCGGAAGGTTCGCCACAACATAATTTCGCCCAGCGTGTCGCCCGTGCCGGTGATCGGGCCAAGCAACTGGTTAGTCAAATTCTGGCGTTCTCACGGGCATCGCATGGCGAACAGAATGTTGTCGATCTGAACGCGATCGGCGAAGAGGCGACGACGCTCTTGTCCGGCACCCTGCCGGTAACGACCCGCGTGGTGTTTCATCCCTCTGATGCAGAAGTCACCGCGATGACGAATGCCGGCCAGATGTCTCAGGTTCTGATGAACCTGGGTGTCAACGCCAACGATGCTTTCTCGGGCGTTGACGGCGTCATCAATATTGGCGTGGAACGTATACCCTCGGGCTCGAAACTGCTGTCGGCCCACGAAGGTTCGGTCAAGACCTCGCCCGAGGATTTCATGGAAATCCGGAAGGTGGAGGACGGCGCCTGGCAGGTGGTGGCGGGGGTGATTGATGCCGACGCCGATCATGTCATGATATATGTGGAAGACACGGGGCCAGGCATCGCGGAGCCCGTGCTCCGGCGTCTTTTCGAACCGTTCTTTACCACCAAGGAGGCAGGGAAGGGCACGGGTCTCGGGCTTCCCGTGGTGCATGGCATCGTCACCGCCCACCACGGCGCGATACGTGTTCAAACGTGCCTGGGCAAGGGCACACGGTTCGAGGTCTTCCTGCCTTGCGCCGCACCCGGTTCCAACCGTGCAGCGGCGGACGAAGTTACCGAACGGGTCGCGGGCCAGGGCATGATTTTGATCGTCGACGACGAAAGCGAGGTCGCGGACATGGTCTCGATCGGCCTGGAACGGCTGGGCTATGAAGTCGGTGTCTGTTCCGGCGGCGATGAGGCGATCGAAGTGTTCGGTGATACACCCGAATTGTGGCGGGCCGTGATTTCCGATCAGATCATGCCCGACATGCGCGGCATGGAGTTGATCCGGCGGATCAAGGAAATCCGTCCTGACGTCCCCTGCATCCTGTGTACCGGATACAGCGATACGCTAACGGAAGAAACGGCGCGGTCCGGTGGGGCGGACGCCTTTTTTCAAAAACCGGTCTCCGCCTCGCGCCTGGGACAGGTGCTCGCTGATCTGTTGGGTGATTGAGCGACTGCGGCCTGCGCATACCAAAGCATGGTGTGTGCAATATCACGAGCATATCGACACATACTGAATTTTTGGCCCGATACCTCCTTTGGTTCACAGGACCGGTATTGGAATTGCGGCATGCTTCTTGCTTGTTCTGCACCTATCGGATGTGACCGCCTACGCAGGGCGGCATGGATTAAAACAAGAAATTAGGAATGCGTAATGTCGAAACACTCACAAATTGACGCAAGCGATGATGATATGGTTGCGGCCAAGACACTGTTCGGCAAATTTACGATCGCACAACGCGTCAGCGCCATCGTTGTTCTAGGCGTCACCGCCATGGCCGTGTTCGGCAGCATTCAGTTCTACGGGAAGTCGAAGATCACCCAGGCGGTTCAGTCCAACACTGATTACAACGCCCTGGCAATGGGCAGTCAGGAAATTCAGGCGCTATCCCTGCAGATGCGCCGCGGGGAAAAGGATTTCCTTTTGCGCCGCGATACGAAGTATGCAGACCTCTACAAGAGCAACGTCGCCAAGCTTAAATCCGTCCTGAACAAGGTGCGTCAGGAGCCCGTGGCGGCAGCCAAATCCGAAACCCTGGCCCGTTTGGATGGTGCAATTGATGCCCATGCAAGGCAATTCGCCATGGTTGTTTCCCAGACTCAGGAACTGGGTCTGGACGAGACGGTTGGTCTACAGGGCAAGCTGCGTACAGCCGTGCATGCGGTCGAGACGAAACTGAAGGAAGCAAATCTGGACGGTCTCACCGTGAAGATGCTGATGATGCGGCGTCACGAAAAGGATTTCATGCTACGCGGTGCTGAAAAATACATCAGCAGAGTGGCGAAACGGCAGGCAGAATTCCTTGAAATGCTGCCGGCAGCGCCGCTGTCCGATAGCGCTAAGGCGGAAATTACCGGGCTTCTCGACGTCTATGTGACCGCGTTCAATGCCTTCGCCAAATTGTCCGTTGAAAATAGTGCGGCGATCAAAGAGCTGAGCAACATCTACAAGATCGTGACTCCGACCGTCGAGGAACTGGTTACGTTCGGTGAACAGGGCGCCGCGAACGCCCTTGCCGAAATGGATGCAACACAGAGGTCCATGGGGATTTTGATGATGATCGGCGCCGCGGTGAGCTTCGTCGTCTTCGTTGCTGCGGGCGCGGTTGTCGCGATGAGCATCACCCGTCCCATGAAAGCGGTCACCAAGGCTACGGAAACCCTGGCTGAAGGTGATTGGACCGTCCAGGTTCCGGCCCTTGAAAATAAGGACGAGATTGGCGCCGTTGCGCGTGCTCTTCAGGTCTTCAAGGAAAACCTGATCAAGGCCAAGAATCTGGAAGAAGCGCAGCGTCAGGAGCAGGTGCGTCAGGTTGAGCGCGCAGAGAAGCTTGCGTCCTTGACGTCGACGTTCGATGCGACGGTGAACGAAGTGCTCGGTGTGGTGTCGTCGGCCTCGACGGAACTGCAGGCGACGGCGACCAGCATGCGCGGCACGGCGGAAACCACGACCCGTCAGTCGTCCTCCGTGGCGGCGGCCTGCGAACAGACGGCGGCCAACGTGCAGACCGTGGCGACGGCAACGGAAGAGTTGACCGCGTCGGTGCGTGAGATCACCCAGCAGATGGCGCGGTCCTCGCAAAAGGCCGGTCAGGCGGTGAGCGAGGCCGATCAGGTCCAGGGCAAGGTCGACGGCTTGGTCGAGGCGGCCCAGGCGATCGGTCAGGTGGTGGAACTGATCAACGAGATCGCCGAGAAGACCAACCTGCTGTCGCTCAACGCGACCATCGAGGCGGCGCGCGCCGGCGAAGCCGGCAAGGGCTTTGCGGTGGTGGCATCGGAGGTCAAGAACCTGGCGGCCCAGACCAAGCGGTCGACGGAAGAAGTGGCGGCCCATGTGGCCAAGATCCAGTCGACGACGGGCGAGGCGGCGAGTGCCATCAACGTGATCAAGGCAACCATCGCCGAGGTCAACGAGATGACGTCGGCCGTGGCCGCCGCGGTCGAGGAACAGGCCGCCGCGACCCAGGAGATCAGCCGCAACTGCGAACAGGCCGCGGCTGCGACGCAGGAGGTTTCAAGCTCGATCTCGACCGTGCAGGTCGCCGCCAACGATACCGACGGCTCTGCCACCGAGGTTCTGCGTGCGTCCGACGAACTGGCGCAGAAATCCTCCTCCCTGCAGCAGATCGTGCAGGCCTTCCTGCATGACGTACGCGCCGCCTAAGGGGCGCGGGCCATAGACAGGATTTTCTTCCCTCCTCCGAACCTAGGCGGCGCTTCGGCGTTGGCATTTTTATCGGATGTATAACGCTAATTTCATCCGCTAACCCTATACCTAAGTATAGGAATAAATAATACCTACGGTCGATCTTTGGTATACCAATTGTCTGCTGGGTATTACTAATGCCCAGTATTTTATTATATTAAATAAATGTACTATTTTCTGGTTCCTTCGGAGGAGAAACTGGAAATGCGTACACGTCTTCATGTCTTGTGGATGGTTGTTTTTGCGATGTTTTATGGCGTCGCAACCAATGCTGTCGCCGACGACCAGGTCGTTCCCGATAAGCTGCTCGATCAGATTCGCTCGTGGACGGCCTCGCCCGTGGTTTTGCTGAGCCTTGAGGCAAGCAACAAGCGGCACAACGGACTTACGGAAGAAAGCATCCTGACGCTCGACAAGCAGTGGCGCGCCGAACGTAAGATCGATGATCAACCGCTGATCACCGCCGTCCTGGCCAGCCCGCTGTCGAGCTATCTGACGGCAATCCAGGCGGCATCCCTCGGTCTCTACACGGAAATTTTCGTGATGGACAACAAGGGCTTGAACGCCGGCCAGAGCGCCATCACCAGCGACTATTGGCAGGGTGATGAGGCCAAGTTTCAGAAGACCTTTCCCATGGGGCCGACGGCCGTTTTCATCGATAAACCCGAGATCGGCGACGCGACGGGCACCGAAAATGTGCAGGTCAATATGTCGATCACCAACGGTGTCGAAGCGGTCGGTACGGTGACGGTTGAGGTCAATTTGACTGAACTCCGGCGTCGTCAGACAGCCGGCAAGATATAGCGCTTGAGGACGGAATCATGAACGCGATCAATAACATTACGATTTCAAAGAAGCTGATTGCCGCCTTCCTGACCCTGGTAGTTATTATCGGCGCCCTGGCCGGGGTGACCACGGTCAATACGAACGCCGCCCAGAACAAGGTCGATGATATGGCGCATATCAATTCCATCGTCCTTGAATTGGAAGAGGTCCGCGCCCTTGTCGCGGCGCAGCAGTCAGCCATCCGTGGCCTGCTGATCAGCGGCAACCGCGATTACATCAAATCCTACACGGCGGCCAAGGCGACGTATCTGGAAAAGATCACAAAGCTTGAATCGCATCTGAGCGCGTCGGTGGCGAAGGAACATCTGATGGCGGCTGACGCCCGTGTCCGCAAATGGCAGGACACGATCGTCGACCGGCAGATCACCCTGATGCGCCAACGCTTCACCGTGGATGAGGCTCGTGTTCTCGAAGCCAACGGATATGGAGAACTGGAAATCGCGAAGGCGTTCGAAAGTTTCGATGCCTTGAAGACGCATTCGGTGGGGTTGATGAAAAACAACCGCGACAGCGTCTCCGGCGAATTCAAGATGACCCTGCTCAGCCTGTTTCTCGGCACGGCCATCGCCCTGGTGTTCGCGGTTTTGGCATGGCTGACCTTGTCGCGCGGCATCGCCCGACCGATCGACAGCATGGCGCGGTTCATGGAAGACATGGCCGAAGGCAATTACGATAAGGAAACCGAAGGTCAGACACGGAAGGACGAGGTCGGCAACATGGCGCGGTCGGTGGAATTCTTCCGCCAGCGCCTAATCGAGAACCGCGACCTGCAGGTGCAGCAACAGAAAGATCAGCAGGCGCAGCTCGAACGCGCGGAGAAGCTTGCGTCCTTGACGTCGACGTTCGATGCGACGGTGAGCGAAGTGCTCGGTGTGGTGTCGTCGGCCTCGACGGAACTGCAGGCGACGGCGACCAGCATGCGCGGCACGGCGGAAACCACGACCCGTCAGTCGTCCTCCGTGGCGGCGGCCTGCGAACAGACGGCGGCCAACGTGCAGACCGTGGCGACGGCAACGGAAGAGTTGACCGCGTCGGTGCGTGAGATCACCCAGCAGATGGCGCGGTCCTCGCAAAAGGCCGGTCAGGCGGTGAGCGAGGCCGATCAGGTCCAGGGCAAGGTCGACGGCTTGGTCGAGGCGGCCCAGGCGATCGGTCAGGTGGTGGAACTGATCAACGAGATCGCCGAGAAGACCAACCTGCTGTCGCTCAACGCGACCATCGAGGCGGCGCGCGCCGGCGAAGCCGGCAAGGGCTTTGCGGTGGTGGCATCGGAGGTCAAGAACCTGGCGGCCCAGACCAAGCGGTCGACGGAAGAAGTGGCGGCCCATGTGGCCAAGATCCAGTCGACGACGGGCGAGGCGGCGAGTGCCATCAACGTGATCAAGGCAACCATCGCCGAGGTCAACGAGATGACGTCGGCCGTGGCCGCCGCGGTCGAGGAACAGGCCGCCGCGACCCAGGAGATCAGCCGCAACTGCGAACAGGCCGCGGCTGCGACGCAGGAGGTTTCAAGCTCGATCTCGACCGTGCAGGTCGCCGCCAACGATACCGACGGCTCTGCCACCGAGGTTCTGCGTGCGTCCGACGAACTGGCGCAGAAATCCTCCTCCTGCAGCAGATCGTGCAGGCCTTCCTGCATGACGTACGCGCCGCCTAAGGGGCGCGGGCCACAGACAGAATTTTCCTCCCTCCCCCTGGAACCCGGCTGGCGTTACGGCGCTGACCGGGTTCCAATTTTTTTTACCATGTGTCATCTGACGGCGGAAAATGGGGTTTTTGCGGCCCGATTTCAAAAACTTGTTCGGTATCGACCTAAGTATGTGTTTAGGGCATACTAAAGTATGGACCGGGGGGGGTGCATCCGGCTGCGAAGCGAAGCGGCCATAAAAAAACGAGGCAGGCAGAATGCGATTGCTGTTCGCCGATGACCATCCCATGTTTCTCGATGCGGTGCGTGAGCATCTTAACCGCGCTTTTCCCGATATCGAGATTCAGGCGGCGTCCAATCTCGACGAAGTGACGACCAAGCTTTCGAACAAGGGGGACTACGATCTCGTGGTCCTGGATTTCTCCATGCCTGGCATGGAGGGCACGGAAGGGGTCAAACGGCTTCGCGCTACCTATCCTGACCTGGCCATTGCCGTGACCTCCGGCGTCGCCAAGACACGGGACGTGAAGACCGTCCTTGATCTCGGCGCCCATGGGTTTTTGCCGAAAACCTTGACCGGCTCCGCCTATGCGGGGGCCCTTCGTGTGATCGCCGAGGGCGGTACTTACGTGCCGGTGGAAACCATGCAGGCGTTGGCTGCCGAGGCGGCGGACCGCAAGATCAATGCGGAAGGCCTGACGCCCCGCGAGATGGAGGTGCTTGAGGGCATCGCCGACGGAAAACCGAATAAGCAGATCGCTCGTGATCTTGAAATCCATGAAGTCACGGTGAAGCTGCATGCGCGCAGCATCTTCAAAAAAATTGGCGTGCAGAACCGTTCACAAGCGGCCGTTGTCGCCCGCGAACGGGGACTCGTTACGAGGGGCTATGTGCAGGAAAATTACTAACCCTTATGAACGCGGGCCGTCATGGGCATTTCGTGGAAAATCCATAAGGCCGAAAATCTTGTAAGCTTTTCCGTCTTCGGACAATCAAGTCTTCTGGAGACGGTGGATGCGCTGCGGGATTTGGCCGCAGCACCGGACTTCAGGTCCGGTATGCGTCGGCTTTATGTCTGTGATGATGGCCTGATGGCCGCCTCTGGGCTTGATTCCACCCAAGGCGCCTTTGTTGATGTGCTGGGTTTTCAGATCGCCAAGATGTTCGACCATCCGGCGACCGCGGCTTTGGTCTATCGGCGGGACAACACCGTCGCCGCCGACCGCTTTGCGAACACTGCCCGGGTGTGTGACGAAATCTATGCCCGCGACGGCAAAGGGCCCATGGACCGCAAGGTATTCGAAGACATCGAAGACGCCGTAGCCTGGCTGAACCTGCCGCCGGGTTTCCGGCCGTCTTAGGAACCCTTTCCGGATATCAAGGATCGGTAACTTCGGAAAGTTTCCAGCCTTTGTCTTTTTAAGAATTTGTCCCCTGGACCCCACGAGTGGGGGGGCGCAATGCCATCAGTGCGACGAAAGAGACGAGCCCCAGCACACCCGAAAGCATAAGCGCGGCGGCGCCCATATGGTCGATCGCGAGGGCGAACAGGAAAGGGGCCCCGGCCTGGACGAAACGGGCCGGTGCCATCAGCAATCCCTGACGCCGCCCATATCCCACCGCCCCGAAGATGGCGAGGGGGAGCGTTCCGTTGGTGATGGTGAGGATGCCGTTGCCGGCGCCGTGCAATAGGGAGAATGCGGATGCGGCGGGTGCTCCGGCGGCCAGTATTACGGCGGCACCCAAGGGGTGGGTTAGTGCCGCCAGCCGTGCGGACAGCAAGGGGTGATAGTGTTTTAGGAATCCGAATTCAAGCAGCCGGCCCGCGACCTGGGCCGGGCCGACCAAGGCCGCCGCGGCGATTGCCGCGGCGGGAGAGGCCCCGGCCTCTTGCAGTATCCGGGGAAGATGCGCCGCCATCGCGGTGCTGGTGAACCAGGTGATCGCGAAGACCAAGGCCAGGATCGCGGCGGCGAATCTGGGGGGCTCTCCAGGGCCCGCGGACTGATGGGATTCCCCGACCGTCTCTCCACCGGCCGGCGCGCCGTTTCCTTTCGGCACGAACAGCCGGTTAAGTGGCAGGCCGATCACCAGATGGGCGGCGGCCCAGGCGAAACAAGCGGCACGCCAGCCGATCTCGGCTTCCATGAAGGCGGTGATCGGCCAGCAGATGGTGCTGGCGAACCCGGCCATCAGGGTGATGCCGGTGATGGCGCCCCGGGCATCACGGCCGTAGAGGCCGGCGAGGGTCGCAAAGGCGGCATCATAAAGGCCCATGGACATGCCGCCGCCGATGACGAGCCAGGCGGCGAACAGGCCGAGGGCATTCTCGGCCAGGCCGAGCATCCCCAGGCCGGTGGCGAACACAAGGTTCGCCGTCCATAGCAGGCCGCGCCCACCCAGCTTGTCGATCTGGCGCCCGACGACCGGGCCGAGCAATGCCGACAAGATCAGGGCCGCGGAGAAGGCGGCATAGACAAGGCCGGTCGTCACATCGATCTCCGCCGCAATGGGTTCGGCAAGGATCGCCGGCAGATAGTAGGTTGACCCCCAGCCCAGGGTTTGCCCAGTGCCGACGGCGATAACGACGGCTCGGCGTTGGGTCGCCATAATCAGCCCTTAGGCGCCTGCGGCCGTATCAGGGCCGCAACCGCAGCCCTCCTTGCCGGCGGCTTTGGCATCCATGTCACGGACGCAGCAGGCGTCGACCTCTTCGGGCGCCGGTCCGCCGCAGCAGGAGGAGGATTCCTCGGTCACGCCCGGTAGGCTGCACACGCCCGTTTCCGGCAGGTCCAGTTCGACGCGGTGCGCCGCTTCATGGTCGCCGGCGAGCGAGGCGGCGATGGAGCGCACTTGTTCATAGCCCGTGGTCATCAGAAAGGTCGGTGCGCGGCCGTAGGACTTCATCCCGGCGATGAAGAAATCGGGTTCCGGATGACTTAGTTCGCGTACGCCGTGGGGGCGTACGGTGCCGCAACTGTGCAGGTTGGGGTCGATCAGCGGCGCCAGGTCGTTGACGGCCTCAAGCCAGGGGTCGAGACCCAGGCGCACCTCGCGCAGCATGTCAAGCTGCGGACGGAAGCCCGTGGCGACGACGATGCGGTCGACCTGTCGGTGGTCGTCACCGCCGTCCAAGACGCCGTCGATATCAAGACTGTCGCCGTTGCGCGACACGGCGCGCACGGAATAGGGGCGGAGCAGGGTCAGGCGGCCCGATTCCATGGCGGCGCGGGTTCGGATTCCCAGGTCGCCGCGCGCCGGCAGGGCATCGGCGGCGCCACCGCCGAACAACGTGTCGCCGGTATCGCGACGCACAGCCCAGACGATCTCCGTGCCCGGTTCGGCATCCTTCAGGTCCAGCAGGTCTAGAAGCACGTTGAAGGCTGAATGGCCGCTGCCGACCACCAATGTGCGCCTGCCGGCGTAATCGGCGCGGGCCCGGCCCAGCACATCGGGAATGCCATAGGCGATATAATCGGCGCAGTCGGCTTCGCCGGGCGCGGGCAGGCCGCCGACCCCCATGGGGTTCGGCGCGGTCCAGGTGCCGGAGGCATCGATCACCGCGGCGGCGTCAAGAGAAGAGCCGTCGGCGAGCCGGATTTCGAACGGCCGCTCCGCGCGCCCTTCGGAACGGACCTTGTCCATGTCCTTGCGGCCAAGGGCGGTAACCCTGGCGTTGAGGCGCAGATGAGGGCGGATCGACATGTGGGCCGCGAGCGGCGCCAGATAGCGGTCGACGATATCGCCGCCCGTGGGCAGGGCGTCGGGATCGGGTGCTTGCCACCCTGCGTCTTCCAGCAGGCGGCGGGCCGCCTTGTCGACGTTGTAGCGCCAAGGGGAAAACAGGCGCACGTGCCCCCATTCACGCATGGCGGCGCCGGGTTCGGCTCCGGCCTCCAGTATGACGAAGGGCAGGCCGTATTCGTGCAGGTGCGCGGCGGCGGCAAGGCCGACCGGGCCGGCGCCGATGATCGCGACGGGCAGTTCTGATCGGGGTGAAGAAGCGGGCATGACACGTGTCCTTGTCTGATGTTCAATGCATTGATGGGTGATATAAAAGGCCAAAAAATATCAGCAGCAATCCTCGGTCCGGCAGATCCCTTCGCTGTTGGCGGAAACGCAGGCGCCGACCTCGGCCCAGGCCTTTACCGCGACCTGGAATGCCGTTTCACCCTTGTCGGTGATGGTGTAGATCTTCCGCCGCCGCCCACTCACGACCTCTTCGCGGGCAGTGACATAGCCGCCCTTCTCGAATTCCTTCAGGACCGGGTAAAGAGCCCCCGGCGTCGGCGAGCAGCACCCCTGTGTCGTATCCTCAACAGCCTTAGAGATTTCGTAGCCGTGCATGGGGCGACGATTGAGGACGCAGAGGATGAAGAACTTCGACAAGCTCATCTTGATCAGCCCGTTCCAATAGACGGGATCCGTGTAGTCGATCTCTGGCGGCGCGACGGGGGCTAATCGGGGCATGACACTATCGGGGTAGGTGTGAGTAAAGATAGTTACGATGGGTAATATATTATCCATCAATACATAAATCAAGTCAGCTTGTTTGCTGCCTGTGGCGCATGTCATCGGCCATCGTGGCTCGCATGGCGCCCCGCGGGAGGTTAGGATAGGCCATGGCAAAACAGAAAAAGAATGGCGGTTCAGGCACCCGCCCCGCCGCCATCGATCCGGCGCTTGCGGCGCGCATCTGCTGGTACCATTTCCGCGAGGGACAAACTCAGCAGGAGGTCGCGGATCGCGTCGGGCTCAACCGGGCGACGGTGAACCGGGTGATCAACGATGCCCGCCGCGAAGGGATTGTCCGGGTGACCTTGGATCTGCCGCTGGCACCCTGTCTGGAGGCCGAGAACGCGCTGCGCGGAACGTTCGGCCTGCGCAATGCCGTGGTCGTGCCGGCCCCGGCGGACGAGGATGAGGTGCGCCGGGTGGTCGGGCTCGCCGCCGGGCAGTATCTTTCCGGTGTGCTGGCGCCCGATGCCTTCCTGGGGCTTGGTTGGGGGGCGACGATCCATGCCGCGGGGTTCAGCCTGATTCCCCGCGAAGGGGCGGCGAACACCGTCGTGTCTCTGTCGGGCGGCCTGCCGCAAAGCGGCGCCATCAATCCTTACGACAACGCCGCCGCGTTCGCGCGCGTCCTGGGCGCGGGCTGCTATTACATGACCGCGCCGATGATTGCGGAAACGGCGGCCGCCCGGGCGACCTTTGCCGAAAGCGACCCGGTCCGCCGGATCTACGATATTGGCGGGCGGTGTCAGGCGGCCCTGATCTCGGCGGTCGATCTGTCAGCCAAGACGAAGATGGTTGAATACGGCGTGCTGACCCGCGATCAGGTGGCGGACCTTAAACGGGCTGGCTCGGTCGGTAACATTTGCGACTATTTCATCGATGCGGACGGGCGGATGATCGATCACGAGATCAATGCCCGTACCTTGTCGGTGCCTTTCGAGACGCTGCGCCGTATCCCCAATGTCATCCTTGCGGCCGGCGGCACGTTCAAGGCGGACATCGTGCGGGCTGCCCTGTCTGCTGGTCTGGCCAATACGCTGATCACGGACGAGAAGTGTGCGGCGGTTCTGCTGCGCGGCTAAGGGGGCGGTTGTTTCTAGGCCGTGTGCAGCGCGCGTTTGTCGCTGAGGAACGACGTGAAGACCGTGGCGACGACAAGAAACGCGAACGCGACGATCAGGCATCCGTCGATCCCCGCCCATTGATAAGAGATACCGGACAGCAGTGTTCCCAACAGACGCCCGGTGGCGTTTGCGCCGTAGTAGAAGCCGACATTCAGGGTCACGCCATCGTTTTCCGACAATGCCAGGATCAGGTAGGAATGCACGGCGGAATTCACGGCGAACGCGATCCCGAACAGAGCCAGTCCGGCGATCAAAGCGACCCCAGGATCAACGCCGAGGCTCAATGCCGCGATGATCATCACGACGGTCAGGGCGAGCAGGACCAGCCAGATCCTTGCGGCGCGGACTTCGGCGCTCAACCCGTCGAGGGAGCGCGACGTCAGTTTCGGTGCCACCGCCTGCACGAAACCATAACCGATCACCCAGGCGGCCATGAATGTGCCGACCTGATTGAAGGTCCAACCCAGTTGATCGTATAGGAATACGGGCACGCCGACGACGAACCACACGTCGCGCGCACCGAACAGGAACACCCGCGCCGCCGACAGCAAGTTGATCTCCCGCGACTTGGAGAAAATTTCGGTGAACTTGGCTTTCTTCTTGGCCTTGCCCATGCCTTTTTCGACGGCCAGGGCGGCGCTTGCCAGGATGACCGTCAGGAACCCGGCCATCAGCCACAAACCGCCCTGGAACCCGGCGACAGACAGCAGCAGGGCGCCGATGAAAAAGCCCAAGCCCTTGATGGCGTTCTTGGATCCCGTCAACAGGGCGACCCAGCGGTAGAGCCCGCCGGTTCCGGTCTCCGGCACGACGAATTTGAGCGCGCTTTTAGAGCTCATCTTCGTCAGATCCTTGGCGACGCCGGACAGGCCCTGGACCACCAGAACGAACAGCACGGACAGTTCCTTCGGCCAAGCAGGATCGAGCGCGGAGAGGGCGAGCAGGGCGACGATCTGAAGCAACAGGCCACCGGTCAGGGTCAGTTTCAAGCCGAACCTTGACGCCACCCAGCCGCCGCCGGCGTTGGTGATGATGCCCATCAGCTCATACGCAAGGAACAGCACCGCCAGTTCGAACGGGGTGTAGCCCAACCGGTGGAAGTGCAGGAGCACGAGCATGCGCAAGGCACCGTCGGTGAGCATGAAGCCCCAATAGGCGGCGGTCACGACGGCGTATTTTCGAACGTCCAACATCGCTTGATGCTCCAAGGCAGGACGGGTCAATTGATTGACCGCGCCACCTTCTCCGTCAGGTCGTACAGGCGGTGGGCATAACCCATTTCGTTGTCGTACCAGGCGATGATCTTCACCTGGGTGCCGTCCGTGACCATGGTCGACGGCGCGTCGATGATCGACGAATGGGTATCGCTTTTGAAGTCGCTGGACACTAGGGGCCGGTCCTCGACATCAAGGATGCCCATGAGCGGCCCATCGGCGGCCCGGCGCAGAAGGCCGTTGATCTCTTCCACTGTCGTCTTGCGCGCGACCTCAAACACGCAGTCCGTGATGGAGGCGTTGAGCAGCGGCACCCGCACGGCGATGCCGTCCAACTTGCCTTTCAATTCCGGAAAAATCATGGTGATCGCCGTCGCCGATCCGGTCGACGTCGGGATCAGGTTGGCCAGGGCCGAACGGGCCCGGCGCATGTCCTTCATGGGCTTGTCGATTACCGTCTGCGTGTTGGTCACGTCGTGAATGGTGGTGATCATGCCATGGGCGATGCCGATGCCTTCGTGGATGACCTTGACCACGGGGGCCAAGCAATTGGTGGTGCAGGATGCCGCGGTCACAAGGTCGTGGACCTGTGGGTCGTATAGGTCGTCATTGACGCCCATGACGATGTTCAGGGCGTCGCCCTTCACCGGTGCGGAGACGACGACTTTCTTTACCCCGGCGGCGTAATAGGGCGCCAAGGCGTCGCGGGTTTTGAATTTGCCGGAACACTCCAAAACCAGGTCCACGCCCAGATCCGCCCAGTCGATTTCGGCCGGTTTCGATGTGCTGGAATACCCGAGGCGCCGGTCACCGAGAATGAACGCATCCGCGCCGTCCGCCCGCGTCGCCACGGGCCAGCGGCCGTGGACGCTGTCGAAGGCCATTAGGTGCGCCGCCATCTCCGCCGTGCCGCCGGGTTCGTTGATGTGGACGATGTCGATATCGCCCCTGCCCCAGGCGCCGCCCGGGCCTTGCAGGCTGGCCGGTTTGGCGGGATCGAACCCCCAGGCCGCGCGCAGGGCCAGGCGGCCCATGCGGCCGAAGCCGTTGATTGCAACACGTACGGTCATGTCTGCTGTGTTCTCCTAAAGATTGACGACCAGCCCGTCATGGGCCGTTTCCTCGGGCACCTCGTCTCTATGAGGAAACATTTCACGGCTGAAGTGGGTCAGGATCATGCGCTTGGGCTTCAGGTCGTTCTTATGCTCGACAATGTCGGGATAGTTCATGTGGAACTTGATGGGCTTGCCGTAGAAATAGCATTCGCAGATGAACAGGTCCGCGTCCCGGGCTAGCGCCGGCATGTGCTTGGTCCAGGCGCTGTCACCCGTATAGGAAACGACTTTCCCGGCGATCTCCGTGCGCAAGCTGGTGGGATTGGTCTCCCCCGTATGTGCCGCCGGATAGGGGGTGACGGTTAGCGGGCCGATCTGTGATTCCTGCATGACCGGCATTTCTACATAATCCAGTTGAAACTTTGGTGACATGGCGTGCATGCCCGGCATCAAAGCTTCGCAGATGCCCGCGATGCGGGCCTGGGTGTCGCGCGGTCCGGCGATTACCAGGGGTTTCGTCCGCTTGGCCCCCAGCATGGAATCCATCAGAAAGAAAGGCAGGCCGCCGCAATGGTCGCCATGGATATGGGTCAGCACCACGGCGTCGATGGTGGTGTGATCGATGCCGAGCTGATTCAAGGCGGTCATGCTGGTGGCGCCGAAGTCGATGACGTAGCGAAAGCCCGGCGCGTCGACCATATAACAGGTCTGGAATCGGCCGCCGGCACCGAAGGCATCGCCCGATCCGACAAAGGTGACTGTCACGCTCATGGAATGTTCCTCTTAGATGATTTCGTCGGCGCGCAGACGGGAAACCTCGTCCTGCGACAGGCCGAACACGTCGTGCAAAACTTCGTCGGTATGTTCGCCCAGGGTCGGCGGCGGGCGGCGGTAGGATACGGGCGTTCCCGACATCTTGATGGGATTGCCGATCATGTCCACCGGCTGTCCGCCGGCGGCGCCATGGGGCATGGAAATCTTCATGCCGCGGGCCTGAACGTGGGGGTCGGCGAACACCTGCTCCAGGTCGTTGATCGGGCAGACCGGCAGGCTCGCCGCGCTCAGGTCTTCGATCCATTCCGTGCTGGTCCGCCGGTACATGATTTCCTGCACCTTGGCGATAAGGACGTCGCGGTTCTTCAGCCGATCCGGATTGGTTGCGAAGCGCGGATCAGTGGCCAGTTCAGGTTCCCCTGCCATATCGCAAAAGCGGCGAAACTGGTCGTCGTTGTTGGCGCCCATGATGACGAAGCCGTCCTTCGTCTCGAACGCCTGGTACGGCACCGTGTTGGGGTGGGCAGTGCCCAGGCGTTCCGGGATCGTGCCGCCGATCAGATAGTTCATGCCCTGGTTATAGAGCCAGCCGACCTGGACATCGAGCAGGCCCAGGTCGATGTGTTGACCCTCGCCGGTGGCGTCCCGGTGGCGCAGCGCCGCCAGGATGGCGACCGCCGCGTACATGCCGGTCATCACGTCGTTGACGGCGATCGGCACCTTGACCGGAAGCCGGCCGGGTTCGCCGGTCATGCTGATCAGGCCGCCCAGGCCTTGGGCCATCATGTCGTACCCGGGGCGCGGCGCGTAGGGGCCTGTCTGCCCGTAACCGGTGATCGAACAATAAACGAGGCCGGGGAAATTGGCCTTCAGGTCGTCGTAGCTTAGGCCGTACTTCGCCATGCCCCCGACCTTCAGGTTTTCGATCAGCACGTCCGATTTGGCCAGCATGCGGCGGATCAGGGCGACGCCTTCCGGCTTGGCGATATCGACCGTGACGGACCGCTTGTTGCGGTTGGCCGACAGGTAGTAGGCGCTTTCGCCGCTGTTGCCGCCTTGGGCGTCCTTCATATAGGGCGGGCCCCAGGTGCGGGTCTCATCCCCGACGCCGCGCCGTTCCACCTTGATGACCTCGGCACCGAGATCCCCAAGCAGTTGGGTCGATGAGGGGCCGGCGAGAACCCGGCTCATGTCGAGCACGGTAATTCCCTGCAGGGCGCTGCGTGATGTCATGTCTGCCTCCCGAGATTATTTCTCGGGATAGTAACATATGTAAAAAATAAAAACATATGTAATTTTCACTTGCGATGGGTTGGCCAACCGAAAAAGTGACGCCGGTCTACTTCATTGGCTGTCCGCCGATGCGGCGCCGGACAGCGTTTCCGGCTTCGTACCAGACCTTGCTGGCGTTGGTGATCTTCACCACCGAAAGCATGACCGGCACCTCGACCAGCACGCCGACGACGGTTGCCAGCGCCGCCCCGGATTCGAAACCGAACAGCACGATGGCGGTGGCGACGGCGAGTTCGAAGAAATTGCTGGCGCCGATCAACGCCGACGGTGCGGCGACGCAATGGTCGACCCCGAAAGCCCGGTTCAACAGATAGGCCAGGCCGGAATTGAAATAGACCTGGATTAGAATGGGAATAGCCAGGAGCGCGATGATCAGGGGTTGGGCGATGATCTGTTCGCCCTGGAAACCGAACAGCAGGACCAGCGTCGCCAGCAGGGCGATCAGGGATGCCGGTCCCATGCGGTCAAGGGCAGCGGCCAACGTTTCGGGGCCGCCCCGGGCAAGCAGGCGGCGGCGCAGGACCTGGGCGATGATAACCGGCACGACGATGTAGAGCACGACAGACAGCAACAGCGTTTCCCACGGCACGGTGATCGCCGACAGGCCCAGCAGAAGTCCGACGATGGGTGCGAAGGCGAACACCATGATGACATCGTTGACGGCGACCTGACTGAGGGTGAAATGAGGCTCGCCCCCGGTCAGGTTGCTCCAGACGAAGACCATGGCGGTGCAGGGGGCCGCCGCCAGAATGATCAGCCCGGCGATGTAGGACTGGATCTGGTCGGCCGGCAGGTAGGGTGCGAACAGATGACCGATGAACAGCCAGCCCAGGGCCGCCATGGAAAACGGCTTCACCGCCCAGTTGATGAACAAGGTCACGCCGACGCCGCGCCAGTGCTCCTTGACCTGATGCAGGGCGCCGAAGTCGATCTTTACCAGCATGGGAATGATCATCAGCCAGACAAGAACGGCGACCGGCAGATTAACCTGGGCGATCTCCATCGCGCCGGCCGCCTGAAAGATGCCGGGCTGGAAGTGGCCCAACGCAACGCCGACGACGATGCAGAGCGCGACCCAGAGGGAGAGGTATCGTTCGAAAAGGGACATGGGGGAGTTCTTTTCTTAGTCTTTGATTTCAGGGGATGCGTGCCGCTCAGGCGCTGTCCGACATGGGGCGGCCGATCTCGTCGAGGCGTCTTTGCAGGGCCAGCTTGTCGAGCGAGCGGATCGGCAGATTCACGAATACGCTAATCCGGTTGGTCAAGTAGCGCATGGTTTCCGCGAACACGGCCCGCTTTTCCGCTTCGGTGCCCTCGAACGCGGCAGGGTCGGGAATGCCCCAATGGGCGGTCATGGGCTGTCCCGGCCATACGGGGCAAACTTCATTGGCGGTCTGGTCGCAAACCGTGAACACGAAATCCATCTTCGGCGCATTCGGTTCCGCGAATTCCGACCAATCCTTGGACCGCAATTCCGACACGGGATAATTCTGATGGCCCAGAAGGTCGATCACATAGGGGTGGACCTGTCCGGCCGGCTGGCTGCCGGCGCTGAATGCCTTGAACTTGCCGGCGCCGTGGCGGCTCAGGATGGTCTCGGCCAGGATGCTGCGGGCCGAATTGCCGCGGCACAGGAACAGAACGTTGAACGGGATGTCGTTGTCATTCATCGGAGGTTTCCTTCTCCTTACATGTGGCAGCGGCGCGGGTTTGGAGTGCGGGCGTTCCGTAGCCGCAGATTTCCGGGCGGCCCCCACAGCAGTCTTCGGTCAGGTAGGTGATCAGGCGCCGCGTCCCTTCGACGTCGACCGCATAGAGAATCTGCTGCCGGCGGCGCGTCGACCGCAGCAAACCGGCTTGGCTCATTTGCGCCAAATGGCTCGACAAGGTGGACGGCGGAACGTCCAACGCTTTCGCGACGTCCCCCGCAGGCAGGCCGCTCGGGCCGGCGGACATCAGCAGACGAAACACCGCCAGGCGGAGGTCGTGGCTGAGGGCGGCGAACAGGGCGACGTAATTATCTTGATCGTTCATAATTCGGTTTTTCCCGAAATAAGAAATCAAGTCAAGAAATCTATCGCCTGATCCATGCCGGTTCATCAAAACTTCATGGAGCGGCCAAAAAGGCCGATGTCGGCATCAGCCAACCGCGGATGGAGGTTTTGACGCCCAAGGGCGTCAATCCGCTTTGTTTTGCGCGACCTTTGGAGCGCGGGTTTAAGTGTCTGAATAGGAACCAATATTATTCAGGCGCTATTCAATCCGCGGCCGATGCGGCCGCGGCGGCGATCTGCCGGTTTCTGACGCCGCGCCAGATCATGGCAACCAGTGTCAGCGCCGCCAAGCCGACGAAGACCAGTGAGATCGGACGCTCCAGGAAGATCACCGGATTGCCGCCGGACATGATCAACGCGCGGCGCACCCCGTCCTCCAGCAACGGCCCCAGAAGGAACGCGATCAGCATGGGCAGGGGCGAGAACCCGGCGCGGCGCATGGCGTAGCCGAGGACGCCGAACAGGTACATGACCCCAACATCGAAGATCTGGCGCGTTGTCGCGTAGACGCCGATGGTCGCGACCAGAAGAATCAAGGGGAACAGGATGCGCTTGTCGATGGCCAAGGCATAACGGGCCAGGCGAATGAATCCGAAACCCATGGAAATCAGCAGCAGATTGGCGACGATCAGGCTGAGGAAGATGGCATAGACGATGGGCCCTTGTTGTTCCATGAGGAACGGCCCCGGCGTCAGCCCATGAATCATGAAAGCGCCCAGGACCAGCGCGGCCTCGATATTGCCGGGAATGCCCAGGGTGACCAGGGGAATGAGATTGGCGCCGGTGCCGGCGCTGTTACCGGCCTCCGCCGCGGCGATGCCCTTCAGGCCGCCCTGGCCGATCTTGTCTTCGGGCCGCGACAGGCGCTTGGCCGTCAGATAGGACAGGAACGCGCCCACAGTGGCGCCCAGGCCGGGCGTGGCACCTATGAAGGTCCCGATGGCGCCGGAGCGCAGAATGGTCGGCAACAAGGGGATGAGTTCGGAAATCTTCAGCGATTCACCGCCGCGGCTCAGGGCCATGCCGTTGAGCGCAATGTCCTCGTGGTGGCCCCCGGTTTCCTTACGCAGCTGAACGAAGGCCTCGGAAAACACCAGCAGCCCCAGAAGAATCGGCACGATGGCGAACCCGTCGTCCAGGTTGGCGATATCGAAGGTGAATCGCGCCTTGGCCGTGAACAGGTCGCGCCCGACGGTGCCCAGCAACAACCCGAACCCGGTCGAGATCATGCCCTTGATCGGCGAGGAGCCGACCATGGCGCCGATGATCAACAACGCAAACAGGACGATGGCGGCATATTCCGGCGGCCCGACCTTGAGGGCCACGGCGGCGATGGGGGCCGCCACCAGCAGCAGCACGATATCGGAGAACAGATCGCCGATGACCGAGGAGTAGAGCGCCGTGTGCAGCGCCTTCTTGGACTGGCCCTTCTGTGTCAGTTGATGGCCGTCGATGGCGGTAAAGCTCGCCTGCGACGTTCCCGGCATGTTGAGCAGGATCGCCGGAATGCTGCCGCCGAAGCTGGTGCCCTTGCCGATCGCCAGCAAACACACGATGCCCACCACCGGATCCAGGTAGTAGGTGAACGGGATCAACAGGCCGATGGCGACATTTCCGCCGATGCCGGGAAGGGCCCCGAACAGGAACCCCAGGATGATCCCCAGGCAGGAAAAGGCCAAATTCTGAACGGTGGCAACTAACTCTATAGCTGCTGTGAGATTTGCGAGCAAGGAAGCCTCTTTGTCTTGTTGTTCTGAAGCGTTCCTCCAAACGGTGTCACGGCGTTCTTGAGCGCGCCGATTGACCAGCCCAAATTATTAGGGCTGAAAATATTTTGTTATTTCAAATAGATAATGGCGTTTTTCGATTCCTCTTCCGATTTGGAATGGGATCCTGGCACGCCATTGGCCGTGGCGGATGTGTTGATCCGCCGGAAATCCGTTTCTCGAACCTACGAATTCCGCCGCAACTTGACAACTTAAAAAACTATGGTGTAATTCGCTTCAGAAGGTCGATGAAAGACCCAGGGGACGGCTCCCCAAAAAAGCCGCGGAAACCTCCAAACAACCAGATAGGAGAACGTCTTCGGGCGAATAGACCTTATTCAATCGACATATGCGGTGACGCAACGCGGCGGCCGCCACGAACTCCTTCGTTCTAATAAAACCAACCCAGACACGGAGTGTTTCGAACATGGCTATCACGCGTTTCCGCCGCCTTCTCGGCGCCATGGCCTTCACGGCCGCGGGCCTTGCCGCGGCCCTCAATACCGCCCCCGTTCAGGCGGCGTTTCCCGAAAAACCCATCACCATTCTGATCGGCTACGGTCCCGGCGGGATGACCGACGTATCGACGCGCATTCTCGCGGAGAAAATGGAGAAGATCCTGGGCGTCGACGTCCTGGTCGAAAACAAACCGGGCGCCGGTGGTACCCTGGCCTGGGCATCGTTGCTTGAACGGCCGGCCGATGGCTACACCATGACCAGCTTCGGGTCCTCCGCCTATGTCACCGCGGTCATGCTCGACCGCAAGATCGGCCTCAAGGACTTCTCCCCCATCGGGCGTTTCATGGTGCAGCAGCGCGTGCTGTTCTCGCGCAAGGACATGCCCTTCAAGACGCTTGAAGAGATGATGACCTACGCCAAGGATAAGCCGGTCACCTTCGCCGACGGCGGCGCCTTCTGGGCGGCGCGCACGGTCGAGGCCTTCGCCAAGCAGTTTGATCTGAAAATTCGTCTGGTGCCGTTCCGCAGCGGCGCTGAAGGGTCCGCCGCCATCCTGGGCGGTCACGTCGCGACGGCGGAAACCGGCGTCGGGACCGGCGCCTGGCTGGGCGCCACGCGCAAGGGCACGCTGAACATTCTGGGTGTGCTCAGCCCCGGCAACCTGGACGAAGTCGGCCAGCCCGGCGTCAAAAGCATTTCCGAAGTCGGCGCCAAACACCTGGCGGAAATGACCTACGGTTATGCCGCCAAGTCCGGCACGCCGGCGGACCGGCTCAAGATTTTGGCCGATGCCGTGGAAAAGGCGCTTGCCGATCCGGACACGCACAAGAAGTTCAAGGCCCGCGACCTGATCCCCGGCTGGAGCCCCGGCGGTGAATACATGACGTACCTCGATGGCCTGACCACCGAGGCCAAGGCCCTGAAGGCCTACCTCGGCGAATGACGCCGACGGCGACAAAGCAGGAGAGATTGCGTGACGCCGTCGCCGGCGTCACGCTTCTCGCCTTTTCCTTCGCGCTCTGGTTCGTCCTGATCCCGCGATTCGCCGGAGGGCACGGCGATCACACCACGCTGGCGGCGATCGCCGCCTTCGTGATCGGTGGCCTGTCCATACTGTTGATCCTCTTGGCTGCATTGGGCATCCCCAGTGCGTCGTCCACGGCGACGGAAGACGACCCCTTCCTGGACGTGGGCGGGGGTGGGGAGCCGCCACGCCTGATCCTGCTGGCCGGGGTTTGGGGCCTGTTCGTCCTTGGCCTGGGATACGCCGGATTTTTCATCTGCGGCGCCCTGGCGGTGTCCGGCTCGTTCTTTCTGTTGGGCATCCGCCAGCCCCTGCGCATCGCCGTCTGGACGGCGGGGGCCCTGGCAGTCAGCTATCTGGTATTCGACCTGGGGTTCAAACTCGCCTTGCCGTCCGGGCGCTGGATTGATGCCTTGCGTCAGGCCGCGGGTGCGTGATCTTCGGCCTTGCGGCGGCGCTGGAACCATCCGTCGTTTGCGCGGTTCAGCGGCTGTCGTTTCGCGCTATAGTCGCCGGCAACGGCCCGGTGCGACCGCCGGACGATAAAAAAGGACCTATCCAGGGAGCGCATCCATGGCCCGAGCCGAGGACTCCGCATTGAGCCTTTCCGATGGGACGGCGTCCACCGAGACCGCCGCCGCGCCTGCGGCGGGCGGCACGGGAAAGCCCGAGACGTCGGAACTTGAACGCCTGGCCCAGGATGAACGCATCCAGGCCCTGCAGGCCGCGCTGACGCGGGCCGTGGCGCAGCGGGGCGAATCCAAAATCCATACCCTGAGCGACGCCTTGTTCAACCTGATTGAACGCGGCTTCTGGCGGTCCGGTGACAAGCTTCCGGGCGAACGGGAACTCAGTCTCGTCCTGCACCTCAGCCTGGGCACGGTTCAGGCCGCGTTGCGCGAACTGGTCACCGCGCGGCTTCTGGAACGGCGCCGGGGGGCGGGGACCTTTGTCGCCGACGCCCGGGAACTGGGCTCAAGCATCTGGCATTTCCGCTTCCGCACCTTGGACGGCCGGAACCTTCTGCCCTGGGCAAGCAAGATCCTGTCCATCGACGAGATCAGCGAGCAGGGCCCCTGGGCCGACTTCCTGGGCTTCGCACCCAGCTATATCCGTATCCGCCGCCTCAACGACATGCGGGACTTCAAGGTTTATTCGGAAATGCATTTGGACGGGCCGCGCTTTCGTCCGCTGCTCGACGTGCCCTACGATCTGTTGTCCCAGAAGAACATCCGCATCTTTCTTCATGAGCGCTACAACGCGCCGACCTTTCGCGGCGTTCACCGCGTTTTATCGACCACCATCACCGATAACATTGCCCCCCTGATCGACGTGGCGCCGGGATCGCACGGGCTGTTGATCAAGGCTCTGGGGTTCACCTTCCGCGACCAGCCGATTTCCTATCAGACCATCGTCGTGCCCGAAACGCCCTACGAATTGGAAATTCTGGGGTAAGGCCCAAAGGCCTGTGGTCGGCCGCTCGAACTAAGCGGTTTCCGGCGAGTTTGTAGGAAACGAATCTAGTTTTTAAGGATCGGCCAATTTGGTGCGGGATGTGTGGTATCTGGCTTTTAAAATATCGCGATCTACTTTTTAATGGTCCGGGAAAATAGGCATCTATATTTTAAAGAGTTTTCCTATCTGGGCCCGCACATGTGGGCACGTTAATGCGGCCATCCTTTCTCAGCGCTATAAGACAGTTACGCGCGGTAGGCGAACGGGCATCTAGCGGAGGCAAACTAAGAAAATGCGAATATTTCACGACAATGTAGAAAGCTGTGATGGTCATCACAGCTAGCCGCCCGTCAACTCATAAGATCAATCTAAATTTCAACTAATCGTATGCGGTCTTCAATGGGCCGCGTGTCGGGCTCCACAAAGGGAACTTAAAGTACAATCCACCGTCATCGCCGGGAGATTCTTCCGGTTTTCGCCAATCCGATGCGGCCCGCACACCCCGGCGGCCGTATCGACGTCGAATTTAGCCGATGCAGACAAGACCCCTTTTCGCTTCAGCCCTGTTGGCTGCTTTTCTCGCGGGCATGGCGCCTTCCGCAGGCGCAGGAGAGAGCTATCCCCCATTCGCCGATGAAAAACCCCTCGCCGATGCCGTCAAAGCGGCGCCGACGCCTGAGAACCTACGTAGGCTGGGCGATGCCCGGCTGCGCCATGCCGTGATCCTTCGCGGCTTGGCCGGCGACGATACGCGGGGACCGACGTTCCAGAGGTTCCTATTGTATGCGGAATCGGCGGCCAAGCTGGCGCCCCGGAATCCTGAAGCTTGGAAGGTGTACGGCGCCGGGCTGCTGATGGTGCCTGACTGGCCGTTGACCCAGACGCTGGCCGAGGAAGCCTTTCGCCAGGCGCTCGCGGTCGGCGGCGGCGATGCGGCCTCGGGGATCGGGCTGGGGCAGGCGCTATTCAATCAGCGGCGGTTCGACGCCGCTCGGGCGCAGTGGGAACGTACCCTGCGCCGCTACCCGCTTGCCGCCGAGGCCGACGTCCTGGGCCCGCTCAATCTGGTCTATATCCTGAGCGGAGAGGTCGAGGCCGGCGTCGCTTTCTACGACGAACTGGTCGGGCCGGAGGCCTGGCCGGCTGTGGGCCTAGCCCAGGGCATCTTGATCAAGCACTTGTTGGACCGCACCGGCGACGGCTTCTGGCAGGCGCGGCTTGACCGGCTGGACGATTATTTCATGAACACGGTGCTGTCCGGCGAAGAGGCTCAGACCTGGGTCGACTTGCGCGCCAAATGGCGGAAGGCGGCGAAATGACCCGGACACGCCCCGCTCTCCACGCGGCCTTGTTGACGGGGCTGTTGTTGGTGTCGACCCCCGGGATCGCCGACGATGACATCCGGATCCTGCGGGCCGAGCAGCAGTCCAAGCTTCAGGACCTGACCGCCACCTACGGCACGCGGGCCAAAGGATTGGACAAGTCCTCGCCCGCTTACCGGGATCTGTTGTCCGCCTATGGCCGGGACAAGGCGGCCATTCAGCGCGAAATGCTGGGTAAGGACGGCCGCGGCGCCGAGCTGGACAGCCTGCTGAAGCAGCACAAGGGCGAGATCCTCAACACCGGATCACGCCCGCGCGACGTCGGCGCCGATGTCGACCTGGCGGCGCGGACCGATGCCGCCGCCAATGAAGTGCTCAAGCAATGGCAGGGGAAGTATGGCGAAGCGAATGTCGAGGTCTTCGGCCATAAGATCGTCAACCATGCGACGGACACCACGCTCTGGCTGCCGGAAACCCCCGAACGCCTGCAGATGAAGCTGACCGACGCCGATGCCTTCTACCCAGAAGGCGGACGCAAGGCGACCGGCAATGTCGACGCGGTCCGCAACGAAACCGGATGGGCCTTGGCAAACAGGCAGAAGTTCGCCCATGCGTATGGGCACGGCGGTCAGCCGGACGACCTGAAGACGATGGGCAAGAGCCTGAGCAAGATGTTTGAAGGCAACGACCCCGGCCTGCGCCGGGGCATGTTCGACGATATCAAAGCCCCCAAATCGTCGTCCCTGCCGCCAGTCCAGGTCGTCGAGCAGGCGAACGTGCTGCGCAACTACGGCGATGTCTACGAGGCCGGGATCGCCGATCTGGGCGACAGCCCGGAGGTCGTCAAACAAAAGGTCGACGCCTGGAAGGCCCAGGCCGCCGACCGCTTCGCCGTCGAGGAAGCCCATTCCCTGCGCCGCGCCCAGTTGCAGGAAAAGGTGCAACAGGCCCTGGCCGACAGCATTTCCGATCCCGAAACCCGTGCGCGCGTCGAGGGACGTTTGAACCGTTCGCGCGAAAGCAACAAGGCGATCCTGGAACAGATCCGTAAACAGGAAGCGGCGGTCGGTCTGGACAAGTCCAAGTCGCCCCGCGCGGTGGCGGTCGAGGATCTGATCGCCGGTCATGTCGAGGGCGACGGCCCACCGAAAAGCCCCCGGCCCGCCGGCGACGGCGCCGAGGTTCGCCGCCCGAAACTGATTGTTCCCGACGACGTGCGCGCCGGTACAGCCCGGCCCGACCATCCGGCGATGAAAGCCTACGGCCTGTATGATAAAGCGACTTTGGCGTTCAACCCGGTGGGGGCGCTGACGGACCTCGCTAACACCATGTCGGCAGCCCCCCAGCCCGGCGCCATCGCCCAGGGCGCGGGTTATGCCCTGACGGTGGTCAACGTCGCGCTGAACTATCAAAAAGTCTGGGCCGAGGCCGAACAGGGCGGCAACGCCAACATTGATTTTGCCGAGGGTGACAGTCTTGCTGTCCGTCGGATGAAGGCCGGGGCCGCAGCGATCCTGGAAACGACCGGCGCGCCCGGTTTCATGCGCGACCTGGGTGAGGCGATCTCGAAGGAATTCGACC
The DNA here is from genome assembly GCA_024397995.1 of bacterium SCSIO 12827. Taxonomy (NCBI): domain Bacteria; species bacterium SCSIO 12827. The sequence continues at coordinate 435,976 of CP073746.1, forward strand.
AGGGCGATCCCGATGCCGGGACCCTGGGCAAGCTGCTGAACGTGACCGGCCGGCTCGTCGCCAAATCCGCCGATGCGGCGATTATAAAACCCGTGACCGACGCGATCCTGGCGACCGAGGAAGGCGTGAAATTGGTCGAGGCCATCCGCACAGAACAGGCGGCGGATGCGCGCTTACATGCCCAGACGGCGCTGTTGGAGGCGTCCCGCTTCGCCGCCGCCGGGCGGGCGACGGCGTTCGACCTGCCGCCGATCAAGGCCTGGGTCGGCGCGCCGGGGGGCAGTTCACTGGTCGGTAACGTCGCCGACGGTACGGCGCTGTCCTTCACCCTGGCGCGGACCAATGCCTGGACAGATGCCTTCACCGTCGAATGGCGGGTCGAAAAAGACGGCGCGGTGCAGCCCTTCGCCCCGGTCAAGAAGACTGCTGCCGCCAATCCTCTGTCCGCCGTTTATCAGCTGATGATCAAAAGCTGGCCCGCCGGGACCTATACCGTCCGCGTGATGCTCCGCGACGCGCGGGGCGTCGTCCACGCGCGGGAGGAAACCAACTTCTCGACCGGCATGTCCGCTGCCGACGTCGGCCTCGGTGTGTCGCAACTGACCCTGGATGCCTTCGATGGCCCGGCGCTCGACGGGCCGATCGAGCCGGGCCGTATCCTGGCCGTGGTCTGCGCGCGCGTCGGGCAATGGCAGGCGGGGCACCGGGTCGAATGGTATGTCAACGACACCATCTACAAAAAGGTCCCGGGCACCGATCCCAAGGCCCATCTGATCCGCTTCCGCACGGACGGCATCGGCGGCACCGGGTTCGATCTGACCGCGCGGATCGTGGATGAAGGCACGGGCCGTATCGTCAGCCACAAGGCCTGGCGGGTGAACTTCAAGGCCAAGGACGTGAAGGTCGGCAAGCTGTCTGTGCAAGGCGCGCTGAACGACTACGGCGGGCCGGCCATTTCCGGCCCCGTCACCAACGGGCAGGTCCTGGCGTTCCACAGCGACGTCGCCTTTCCCGCCGCCGAGGGGCCGCCGCCGATTTCCGAACTGTTGTGGCAGGTTTTCGACGGTGCGGGCAAACCCATGCCGGGCCTGAGCAAGCGCCAACAGTTCGCCGAGGCCGGCTCGACCGAGCGCACGACCTTCAAGTTCCGGCCCGAGAACCTGCCGAACGGCGAGTACCGCGTGCGGCTGACCCATGTACTGACCGCCGCGACCCGTCAGGAAGCCAGCGCCGACGCTGGGTTCAAGATTTATCAGGCGGCGCGGATCGACCGTATCGTCGTCACCGACAAGCCGGGTGGTGAACCCGCCGCCCTCTACGTCGACCAGGCGCCTTATTTCTATGTCTATTACGCCCTGGCCGACGGCGTCCCCGGCGTGCGGGCCGACCTGCGGGTCACCAGCGGGGGCCAGACCGTATACGAGACCAGCGTTGAGCGTCCGCTCAAAGGCAATCCCAAGACGCAACGCGTCGGCGTCACCATCGAGGCCGGCACGGTCAAGAAGGATGGGGTGTTCTCCGTCACCCTGACGCCAAAGGGCGGCGAACCTCTGCGCGCGGAGCAGGCCTTCACCCTGAAATCCTACGTGGTCGCGATCGACATGCCTCATTCCCTGAAATCGGGGGAGGCAGTCCCCTACCGGGTCTATCCGCCGGAACGGTTCGAGGAACCGCTCACGGTCTCGCTCACTCCCTCGGGGCTGGTGCTGCACCAGACCGGACGGCTGACCGGCATCGCCACGGGCGTCAACGGGTCCGACAAATACGACGAGTCATTTACTCTCTCCGCCACGGTGACTGATGCCAAGGGCCGCACTGCCCGCGGCAGCGCCAGCGGCCGTATCGAGCGGATGAAAGTCGTCGCCAAGGCCGATCCCAAACCGGCCTACAAGGCGCCGCCGCCCGCCGCCAAGGCCGCGCCGCCGCAACAACTGGCACCGAAACCGAAGGTCGATCTTTCGGGTGCCTTGAAGAACTTCAATGACCAGATGGCGGCGATCCGGCAGCAACAGAACCAGGCGCAGGCCGAGATCGAGGCCAAGAACAGGCAGCGCGAAAAAGAGATGATGCAGGCGATGCAGAAGCTTCGTCAGCCCGGCTATAGCCCCTACGGGGCCGCGCCGTCGGGTGGGTCGGTCGCCGCACCGGCACCGTCATCTTCGTCCGGCGGGGGACCCTGCGCCCTGCGGGTTCATTTCGAAATCTACGAGAACGGCAAGTACGTTCCTCATACGCGGGAAGACATCGCCTTTATCAACCTTGTCGCCGAAACGCAGCCCGGCTGTGTCGCCCAACTCAAATCCAAGAGCGGCTCGAACTGGGACCATCTGACCCACGGCATGTTCGGCCCAACCGCGACGGCGACCATCTGCGGCATTCGGATGAACGTCTTCCAGCCCGGCAACCTGCAGAAAGCCTTACGGGAAATCAGTGGATCGAAATCGCGGAACTATGGCGTGGAGGCGAAGGTAGTGGATGTTTGGAAGGACAGCAGGAGGGTCGCCAAATGCATGATGTAAGTCCCCGCCCGGACCACACCTGCCCGATGACGCGCGCCCTGCGTCGCGCCCTGGTCGTTGCCGTCGCGGGTATTTGCGCCGCTGGCCCGGGTCAATCGCTTCGTGCCGACGCGCCGACGTCGCAATCTTATGAGGCCTATGTCGCCGAACAGGGCAGCAAGGGGGCGGCCGCCGTGCGCTTCGCCTTCGGCGGCCGGCATTTCGCCGCCGAGTTCCCCATCGACAAGGACAGCAGCCGGGTCACCCTGTGGCGCGTGCTGGACGGCGGCGGCACGGCCCTGATCGGCAGTTTCACCTTCGACAAAGGCCACGAGTTTCAGTTCGATCAGGACGTCGCGGTCAGTCCCGACGGCCGCCATGTCGCCCTGATCCGCAAGGAGGACGGCGACACTCGGGGCGGCCCGCTTTACGTGCGGCTGTACGATGTGAGGGACGATAGCCGTGACGGCGAACGCATCCTGCCTGGCGATGCGGGCAACTCCAGATCCTGCGGCCTGGATTTCGACGCCACCGGCGCGAACCTGTACGCCTGCGGCACCTACCGCGTCAAACTGGATGACCGCGGTATGCGGACCTACAACCCGCGCATCCACAAGTTCAAGATCACGCCCGGCGACCTGGAGGAAGCGGGCAAATCCTATCTGATGCCCCGCCAGGACACGACGTATGACGGCGCCATGGGCTTCCGGCTGGCACCGAACGGCAGGATGGTCGAGGCCCTCATCCGTCGGGGCTATCAGGAGCAAGGCAAGCACGGATCCGGCTACGTGCGAAACTCGATCATGGTCCGCCGGACACTCGACAACGCGCCGGCCGAAATCTACGGGGCGATCGGCAGCCTTGCGCCGACGGCCTCGATGGTCGCCATCGACAAGGACCGTGCCCTCGGCAGCGCGTCGTCCAAGTCGCCGTTGCGGGATATCGCCGTCGGCGGCGTCAGGCATGACCGGACGGAACAAGGGCTGAAGGGTCTGCGTTTCTTCGGCGGGGCGAACCGGGACGTCAGCCTGATCCCCGCCCGGGACGGCAACTATCTGATCGTCCTTCATCCGGCAAAGGACGGGGTGGTTCGCGTTCTCCATGTTCATGGGAAAGGCCTGCGGGCCGCCGCCTTCGTCCACGGCACGGACGATCTGGTCGCCGTTCATGCCGATACGGTCAAGGTTCATCGGGTTTCTGGCGGGCGGATGGCGGCGGCCGCGCTGCACGGCGAAAGCATGGGGCTGTGGCGCAACGGGTTTTCCAAGATCGGCGCCGACAAGATGATCGCGGCCATGTCCCGCGATCCCGCCCTGTTCCAGGGGATCGTCCATCCCGATCCGGTCGATCTGGCGAAGGACGTCAGTACCGGCAAGCTGAAGGTCGATCTGGCCGACGCGGGGCGGGTGCTCGCGGCGCAGGCCATGCTGAAACCGACCTACGCCGAAGGCGTCAATCTGCGGCTTGTCACCAAGGTTACGCCGGAGGGCAAACTCGCCCTCGAGAGATTCCGGATGAAGGACCACCCGCTGGAGGCTGCCGGCGCGCGCGTCGCCGACATCATCGAAAGCGTCAACGGCGCGTCCATCTACCAGGCCGGACTGTCGCCCGAGAGGGCCCTGGATCGCAGCTTGTCTGCCGTCGCCCATTGGGCCTCGGTGTCCGTGACATTGTCCCGCAATGGCGTGGCCACCACTTACACCATGGCGGGCACGCCACGGCGGATCAGCCGTTTGCAGGGCGGGCAAAGGGTTATGGGCCTGATGCATTTCGGGCTGCTCGCCATTCAGGCGGGACACCCCGGTATCGCCCGTCAGGCTCTGGCCGTCCTCAAGAACGTCATGACGGAAAACATCTCGAAGACCGGCCATATCTTGGAAACGGCCGCCGCCTATCCCAACCTGCTGGAGGGTGCGATCGCCGCCGCCGAAGGTGGAGCGGAGCAGGGCTATGCCGCGATCCTGGCGGCGGGCGGCCTGCAACCGGAAAAGATGAAGTTGACTGTGGATACCCTGTTCGATTTTGCTCAGGCGACGGCGCCCCTATTCAAGGACCGCGGGAAACTCGCCTATCTGACCGGGCGCAAGGAAACGGATATCCGCGCCCCCCGGATTCCCCACGACCGTGCGCCCGTGCCCTATCCGGATTTGAACGGCAACATGATCCAGCCTGCTTCGGCGGCTGACGCCGCAGCCGCACCCCAGGAAAAACCCACACCCGCCGCCAAGACCGCGAAGCCGGCCAAGCCCGTGGGCAAGGTTCTCGACTAGAAAGGCCCTGATCATGACGTTCCCCTTCCGCCGAGCAGCGATCACCCTCGCCGCCGCCGTTGCGTTGGTATCGATGCTGACGCCCCGCGCGGGTTTGGCCGACGCCGCCGATCACAACGCCTGGACGGACGCGATCAAGGCGCAACGAGGGTTCAAGTATTTCGACTACGGCTTCAGCCCCGATAGCCGCCATTTCGTAACTCTGGGCGACAATACCCCCAATACGACTTCCAAGACCAAGCCGCCGCTCGCCCTGGGCCGGTTGTTCACGTCGGCCGACGGCAAGGCCAAGGGGCCCGCCTTCGAGACGGGCATGACCCGCGTCGATGTGGCGGTGCCGACCAACGGCGGCGTGCTCGTCGCGCTCGCCGGCAAGAGTCCAGAGAATAAATTGATCCTCCAATTGTTCGACGGAACGACAGGGACGCTTCGTGCGGAGCACGTCATCGCAGACAGACTGGATTCGTTCTTTTCCCACTGGCGCGGGCTGGCCGTCGACGGCAAAGGCAGCCTTTATGCCTGCGTCAAGATCGTCATGTCGAACAACAATACAAAGGCGGAAGACCGATTGATGCGGTTTTCCTTTCCCGATCTGGCCTCTCAGGGTGATCCTTTCGTGCTGTCGAAGGGGGATTCCCATACAACGATCATGGGGCGGGACAAGCTTACGAACCGGAACATCGTTCAAGGCGTGGTCAACAACGCCTGCACGAAGAACTCGTTCCAGTATTCCCCCGCGCGGGGGGAACTGGTCTATCTGATCGAGACCAAGGGCAACATACAGCCCCGCACCCAGATCATGAGCATCGACCCGGACAGCGGAAAAACCACGCGGCATGCGGACCTATCCCTTCCTTGGCCGACCTCCTACACGGAACATGAGGTTAAGTTTCTGTCGGCCGGCCGCGATCTCCGGTACCTCTACTTTTCTTTCGAAAGGAAGCAGCTACCCAAACTGGAACTCCGGGATGTCAGCGGACGGGTGCTGGCGTCCCTCGGGACCCTGAGCACGCCTTTCTATCTGGACGGCCCCAACCTGATCACCGGCATGGGCGGGACCGTCGTTCAGGTCGCGGACGGCAAGACGGCCGAGGTCGCATTCCTGCCGAAGGTGGAATTGGATCGGGACAAGGAATGGATTCACGACAAGACGGCGAAAATGGCCTTCGATCCGGACAGCCGGCGGGTCATCCGCCTGAATGCCGGGCAATGGGACGCGTCGACGCCGTTGACTGCCGAATACCTGATGGCGAAAAAACATTGGTCGGCCGCGACGGAACTGGCCGAGGGTGGGTTCCCCGATCTTGCCGCGGCGGAGTTCGAGAAGACCCTGAACGCCGACCCGCCGTCCCTGCTCGTCAACGCCCGGCGCCTTGTCTATTACTGGGAAAAGCACGGCATTCCCGCCGACCGCATCGGCAAATGGGTGCTGACGGCGATCAAGGCCGACACCCCCCGCGCGGGAGACCCGCGGCTTGCCCAGGCGATGCTGGTGTTTTCCCTGATGGCTTCGGCCAACGGTCATCCGGCCATCGGCCTGCAGGCGGCGGAAAAGGTGGCGGCGCTCTATATCCCGAAGAAAGAAAGCAACGCTCCTTTCGGCGCCATGTACGCGGCCCTGGCCAAGGCCAACGCCCTGGCCGCCAACGGCGACCTGCAGGGCGGCCTGGCGGCCCTGGTGCCGCACCGGGAGGTCCTGCAGCAATCCCAGGTGCGCAAGTGGTTCGCTTGGTATCCCAAATTGCTGGCGCCCCTGGGCCGGGCGCAGCCGCGCCAGATGGCCCTGATCCTGGGGCAGAAGGAAAGCGAGCTGCCCAAATTCCCCGCCCCCGGCCCGGCGGCGGCTTATGTCGACCTCAACGGCAATCCGGTCGGCGTCACGGCCCTGGCCGGAAGCAGACCCGCCGCCCCGGCAAAACCGGCTGTCCAGCCCGTCAAGGCCCAACCGGTCAAGGCCAAACCGGCGGGCAAGGTGCTGGATTGACGGCCGCCGACCGGCGGGCCGGCTTCGTCCAAACCCTGGCCGTGGGCCTGGGGCTGTGCGTTTGCCTGGCGGCGGGGGCATCGGCCAACGACAGCGTCATAAATATATCGACCGGCGGGATCGTTCTTGAGAAGACGCCCCACGTCCGGATACTTGAGGAAGACCTGCGGGTCAGCCCCGACCGGATCGAGGTGCGGTATGTGTTCGAGAATACCTCGAACCGCGACCAGGCCTTGACCATGGGTTTCCCTTTTCCCGACGTCTTCGTCGACGATGTGGACCACCGCTGGGCGGACAGGCCGCCGCTTCGTCGCTTCGCGGTGTTCGAGACGACGGTGGACGGCAGGCCCATCGACGCAGAGGAAATCGTCGAGGTCATCGGCCTGGACGGGCGCAACCTGACCGGCCTGTTCCGCAAGGAAGGCCTGCCGCTGTTCCCCTACGCACCGGCCTATGTGGATACCTGGACCGATCCGGAAGACGGGGATGCGGCGGCGCTGAAAGAGAAACTCCGGGGCCTCGGGCTGCTGGGAAATTTCGAAAGCCGGAAATGGAAGTTTCGGGTCAACTACGTCTGGCGGCATGTCTTCAAGGCCGGCGGGCGGACGGTTGTGCGCCATGCCTACCGGCCGATCTCCGGCGCCTTCGTCTTCACGCCCCATGCCGCAAGCCCCGGCGCCGACAAGTCCTTTGCCCAATGGTTCCGGGACGCCTTCTGTCCAAGCGATGCGGCTTGGGCCGAGATGCTGAAGATGACCGAAGACCTGGGTGCGCCGACCGTGCGCCAGGTCGGCTACGTCCTGCGCACGGCCGCGTTCTGGGCGGGGCCGATCGGGGAATTTCGCCTGACCGTGGACAAGGGCCGGGCAGGGAACGTCCTGGCGACCTGCTGGCCCGGGCCGCTGACGCCGTCGGGTCCCACGGCCTTTACGTTTTCCGCCCGTGATTTCGTCCCCGACCAGGATCTGTCCATCGCGATCTTGCAAGCCGCCCCGCCGGGGGAACGGCCATGACCGGCCCGCGCGGCCCGGCCGCCGCTTACACCCTGGGGGCGGGGATCGCCTTGACCGGCGTCATCGTGTTCGTCGGCGGCGTCTGGCTGTTGGGGTATCTGGGGGTTCTGACCCACGACACCGACTGGATCGCCTATCCGATCCACTTCGCGGGCGTTGTCGCCGTCGATTGGGTCTTGCGCCGGACCGGGCTGACATGGCGGCATGCGGCGCCGGTCGCGGCAGTCGTGCTGGTCTTGCTCGCGGGGGCCTTCGTTCTGGATTACTGAGGCCGCGCCGGCGTGCATGGGCGGCTTAGGCTTTCGAACAGGCTATCGCCGCTTGCGAACGCACTGTCGTCGATCAGCCAATGCCCCGCGACGCGACGCAAGGAATGCGTTACTTCGTGGTTTTCACCCATGGAGGCAAAGGCCACCTTGGCCGCCGCTTCCTCGCCCGACCGGCTGACCAGGGTGATCTTGAGGTTGCTCAGGTTGTAATCCTGGCCCGGCACGATGAAGTCGTAGTCCAGATGCTCCATCTTGAACTGGCGGTAGACGCAGGCCTCCATCCTGAGGGCCTGTTCATGAATGCGGCGGGTATAGAACTTTGGACGTTCGTCCCGGTCATGAAAGGCGTCGAAATAGGGATTCGGCAGGACGTAGATGCGTTTCAGGACGGCCAGAGGATCGTCCGTGCCGCCGCTGCCTGCGTCGACATCGGCGACGGAGGCCGCAAGGAGAAGAAGCGCGCCGGAGGTGGCGACTAGGATCGAATGTCTGTGCATTGTCCGTTCCTTTTACATCATTATCCGCAATACCGCGCCCCGGCGTTGAGCCCCGCCGCATAGTCGGCGTCCGACTGGCGGCGTGTGACATCGACGGTCCAGCCCGTGCCCCAGCCGGACATCCCGCGCGCGAAGTTGCACCCGTCGGCCCAGCCCTCGCGCCATGACGGTGTGCCGTGGGGCGCATCGACCGCCGATGTGGCGCAGGCGCCCGGTAGTGCTGCGAACAGGACGGCGACAATGGCAAAGAATGCGCGCAAGCTCAGGCCGCCGCCCGCGCCTGGGCACGCAGGGTCTCCAGGTTGTCGGGCAAGGCCGCGCGGGCTTCCGGCGGCAATTGCCGCATATGCTCCAGGATGGCGACCGCATCGCGGTTCGGAAGGTCCAGCGCACCGGAAAATGGCACGAACCGGCGGGGGGCGTTATCCGATTTCCGGAAGAACCCCACCTGTTCCCTGGACTGGCCGTCGTTGGGATCGACGAACAGAACGTCGAACCGCTCGATGGCATCCCACGGATGGAACCGCGCCCCGCCCCACCAGGTGAAGCACCGAAGCCCGTCAGGCTCAATCGACAGGCCCCCGCGCCCGCGCGCGATCGCCCAGGCGTTCACGGAAGCCGCGATGGCCAGGGCCAGCAACCCGGCGACAACAGCAATCACCGGAACGGATTGAAACTTCCCTTGACCGGGAACCGTCGCGACATATGCGGCTGTGGCGAGAAACAGTCCCCAAGCAAGAACCGTTGTCGCTCTGCCGCCGCGCCGGACGCCATCGATCCGAACGGTCCGCACCCTTGTTGTCCTCCCTGGCTCGCCCGGACATTGTCGTCCATGCGCGGGACAAAGGGAACGGTCTTCGTTCCAAGCGCCATCGTAACAGCGATTGCGGGCCTGGGGACGCCCGACAGATGTGTCCGCGTAGGGTCAATTGCAGACAGGGGAAGGTCAAAGTTCATTAGTCCGCTATTCGTCCAAATGCAGAACCTTGTTGAAGCCTAACTTATCGCGCCTCAGGCTCTGGACTAGCGAGGTAGCTTCAGGCGTTTGATCTCTTTCTTTGAAAGCTGCCGCTTGCCGACGGCGTAGACGCCTGAACGGCCGTACAGTCGCCCAGGCGAGAGGGCGGACAAACCCGCGCTCAAGACAACATCGACTACCGGCGGTTTCGGGGGTTCCTGTTCCAGCGCAACTTCCCACCAAGCGCCATCGTCCAAAAGGTGGAACTGATGCCAGGTGTCGCGTTCGACCATCCGTTTGCGCAATTCCGCGACCCATGCTGCTTGGCGCGCCTTCTGCTTCATGCGGTAGGTTTGCTGTCTCTTGTTTCGGCGAAGGATCCCGGTTGCCGGGTCGACCCAGAACTCAAATATGGAGTTTTCCAGTGGTCTTTTGCCGCCCCAGTACGAGTGCACGTACACTTGGCCGTCGCGCCGCGAAACACCTTCGTGTGCGACGAAGTCGCAAATGTGGTCGCGGACATGTTGTTGCACGGTCGATGTGACCCGGAGGTTGGCGCAGACCTCCGACCACACCTTGTTCCAGGGGCGCCCGACCTGACGGCCGAAATAACGCCGGAGCGGTGCGAGGTTCTCGTTGAGCGTCTTACGGTCGCCGGACTCGGACGCCGCACGCTTCATGCCGACCACGTTCCGCGCCAGTTCGAGGTTACGCAAGGCGCGCCCCTTGCGCGCGCCGTGACCGCCCTGGCGTGGGCGCTCGACGATGACTTTGGCAATGTCATTGCGCATGACTTCTGCCTCCCGATTGATTTGGGTTTTTGAGAGCAAACGACAAGCACAAAAAGCGCGGGCCAGCTTCGCTGTCGCGCTTTGATGTCCGCGGGTGGCCGCGGCTATGTGAGGTATGGTTGTCGCTTGCGCCTTAGATACTGGATGCGGCGCCCGATTTCAAGCGCGGACAAATCCGGAACGGATTTAGCATTGCTCGGCTTCTAAATTTCCGGGAAACGGTTGGAAGGCAAAAAAAATCGACGGAAAATCCGGACGCCTCCGGCGCTTTCTACCGTTTTCTATATGAAGGAATTTTGGTGCGGAAGCGGACAAGTTAAATTGTCATTTGGACAATCTAAGCTGTGATTGGACAAACTAAAATGTTTCCGACAATAAGATATTGAATTTATTGTAAAAATGGTGGCTGGGGCGCCAGGATTCGAACCTGGGAATGCCGGTACCAAAAACCGGTGTGTTAAGCCACTTCACCACGCCCCAATCGCCGGGTGTCCATCCCCTACAGGGACGGGCCGACTTCTTAGACCATCTGTTGGCCCTGGGCAAGGGATGCGGGCTGCTGAAACGACGGTGAGTGCGGCTCAGTTTAGCCCGTCGGCGGGCGGCGCCAGGCGGCCGACGGCGACCCACCAGTCCGGTTCCGCGTCATAAAGCCGTGCGGCGGCGGCAAGCGCCGCCTCCGTCGTTTCGTACAGCGCGAAGCAGGTGCCGCCCGATCCGGACATGCGCGTCAGAAGCGGTGCCTCCGTCGCATCGAGGGCATCCAGCACCTTGGCCACGGGCGGGCAATAGGCGCAGGCGGCTTCGGTCAGGCCGTTGCCGCGGGCTTTCAGAAGGTAGGCCAGATGGGCCGCGTCGATGGGCGTTTCCCGGAATCGGTCCGCGGCCTGGAACCCGCCGGTCCGTGCCTTGAACACGGCCGGGGTCGAGACCGGCACCTTGGCGTTGACCAGGACCAGGGGGGCCGGGGGCAGGGATGGGGCGGTCTCGATCTCGTCGCCGATGCCGCCGATGAAGGCGGCCTGTCCGACCCAGCACACGGGCACGTCGGCCCCCAATTCCAGGGCCAGGGCGCGCATGTCTGCTTCCGCCATCTCAATGCCCCAGACCCGGCACAGCGCCTTCAGCGCCGCCGCCGCGTCGGCCGATCCGCCGCCGATGCCCGATGCCACGGGCAGGCGCTTTTCCAGAACCAGATGGGCGCCGGCGGTGATCCCGGCAGCCTCGCGCAGGCGCCTGGCCGCGCGCAGCACGAGGTTATCGGCCTCGTCGGCAAGATCCTTGGCGAAGGGGCCGCGTACGGTCAGGGTCAGCGAGCCGTCGGCGGCGGCCCGGGCCTTGATCTCGTCGCCGACGTCGGCGAAGGCGATCAGGCTGTCGAGCAGATGATAGCCGTCATCCCGCCGCCCCGTGACATGCAGGTACAGGTTCAGCTTGGCCGGCGCCGCGACGCTAACGATGGCGTCGGCCACCTACAGACCTTTGTCCAGCTTGGCCTTGATCTTGGGGATCAGGTCTTTGTCCGGGTCCAGGGAGAGCGAGCGCTTCCATTGGAATTGCGCTTCCAGCTTGCGCCCCACCTTCCAGTAGGCGTCGCCCAAGTGGTCGTTGATCACCGGATCCTGAGGCCGCAGTTCGACGGCGCGTTCCAGTTCGGCCACGGCCTTGTCGTATTGCTTCTGGCGATAGTAGGCCCAGCCCAGGCTGTCGGCGATGAAGCCGTCGTTTGGGGCCAGAGACACCGCCTTCTTGATCATGTCCGTGGCGCGGTCCAGCTGTTCGCCCTGGTCGATCCAGGTATAGCCCAGATAGTTCAGCACATAGGGCTGGTCCGGGCGCAGGTCGAGGGCCTTCAGCAGGTCCTTTTCCGAATCCTTCCACCGCTTGGCGCGTTCGAACGCGATGCCGCGCGCGTAATAGAGGCTCCAATGATGAGCTTGCGGGTCCTTCACGCGCTCGATCGCCGCCGAATAGGCCTTGGCTGCCTGCGGATACTTTTCCATCCGCCGGTAGACGTCGCCCAGATGCAGGTGCGGGTCCGGCAGGTCGGGGCGCAGCTTGGCCAGCTTTTCCAGGCGCTTGACCGCTTCGTCCGTGCGCTTCAGGTCGCCGAGCAGGGCGGCGGCCTGGAGCTGGGCGCTCCAACCATAAGCCGAGGCCGGGTCGACGCTGTCGTATTCCTTGACGGCCTGTTCCAGACGCTCGTCCGATTGCAGGACGTCGGCCAGGATGAAACGCGCCACGGGGAAATCGGATTTCAGGTACAGGGACAATTGGATCAGCGCGATGGCGGTCTCATGCGCGTTCTGGCGGCGCAGGGACGAGCCGATGTCGTACAGCGCCTCGGCGGCGCCATCGCGGGCGTTCTTGATGGCGAGCGGCGGTTTCTTGCCGGCCGCCATGCGCTTCATGGCCGTATCCATAAGCCGCGATACGGGATGTTCGCTGAGGTAGAGGTTATAGATGGCCTTGGCGCGCTCGGTGTCGCCGGCGCGTTCCAGCAAGGCGCCCAGAAGATGGGTGACCCGGGACGACGGCGGCGACTGCCGTTCGATGACACCGGTCAAAAGCTTGCCCGCTTCCTCGGTCTTTCCGGTCAGTTGCAGGATCAGCGCCTCGTGGATTTCCACCAAGTTTTCGATCCCTTTCTTGTCCTCAAGCGGCTTCAGGGCGCTCAGCGCCTCCTCGGCCTTGCCCTGTCCGTACAGGCACCAGGCGACGAGAAGCGGCTTGGTGAATACGGAAAGCCCTTCGTCCGGCAGCTTGCTCAGCAACGCTTCTGCATCCTTGAAGCGTTTGTGCTTCATATGGTCGATGGCGACGGTCAACTGCGCGATGGTCTGGTCCGGGTCTTCCTTCAGATAGTCGCGGGCCAGACCGACGGCCGTCGCCACGCGGCCTTCGACCAGGTTGACGATGAAGGTCTGGCGCAGCAGGCCGGGGGTATCCGGGCGCTGGTTCAGGGCGGCGCCGTAGAATTCGGCGGCGGCGCCCAGGTCGCCCTCGCGCTGGGCCTGGCGGCCGGCGAGATAGTTGCCGATGAAGGTGTTGGCGCTTAAGGCCTCTTTGGCGTTCGGCTTGGCGTTCGCGGCCCCGGTTGAGACGGCCAGGGCGGCGGCGCAGATCACTCCGGCGGCGAGGGAACGGCGAAGGCGGCGGGATGGGGTCACGGGCGGTCTCGAACCTCGGGATCAATGGGGACGGGCGGTAACCGGAAATCAGTCTAGCCGACGCCGGTCCGGGCCGCCATATCTCGCGGCCTTATACCTTGTCGCTGTATCCTTTGGCGAAAAAAGGGCAGTCGCGCATAATAGGGCGATGACCATCACCCGATCCTCCCGGCCCCTGGTTCTCGCGTCTTTGGAAAACGGCGACGGCACGCGCTGCGTCGATCTGTTCCGCCGCGCCGACGGCACCCATGGCTTCGAAGAGTACCGCCGTGACCCGGAAGACCCCCGCGGTTGGTCCGGCGCCGCCGGTTTCGGGGGACGGGTTTTTGCCGACGAAAATGCCGCGCGAAGTGCCGCCGAATTGGCTGTTAAATGGCTGTCTGCTGCGGTTAACGGTTAAAATTCGCTTGTGTTTAAGAGCGTTCGAAAGTACGAATCTTAACGTGATTATGCCCCAGCCGGTTTTGGCAGGCGGTGACCGGACCCTTCGGATCCAAAAACCCCACCAACCCCAGGAAGCGTCGATCACCCGGAAAGCGCGGTTGCTGTTCCGGTATCTCACCATGTCGTGGCACCATCCGCCCGGCAACTAGTACAGGACTGTAAGTACATGACCACTGGAACGGTTAAATTCTTCAACCAGCAGAAGGGCTACGGCTTCATCACGCCGGAAGATGGCTCGAAGGACGTTTTTGTCCACATCACCGCTGTCGAACAGTCCGGCATGTCCGGTCTGGCCGAAGGCCAGAAGGTGAGCTTCGAAGTCCAGAACGAAGCCCGCGGCCCCAAGGCCGTGAACCTGCAGGAAGCTTGATCCGAAAGGATCCAGTCTAGATCCAAGCTTCAACTGGGTTGAAGTACGGTTCCAGGGTCATCCTCCGCAAGGGGGATGACCCTTTCCTTTTTCGGGGGCTTTCCGCACCGGTCTTTGCGGAAATCGCGCGACGCCCGTTCTTTGCATTTTTGTGACAGCCGTCCGTCGGCTACCATCCCGCCCGACTTCAAGGCGCGGCGGGGGACCATCAATTGACCGGCTATATCTTCTTGCTGCTGGCGGGCGTCGCCGCGGGAACGCTCAGCGGTGTCGTCGGCACCGGCGGCTCCATCGTGCTGATGCCGATCCTGGTTTATCAGTTCGGCCCGCAGCAGGCCGTGCCGATCATGGCCATCGCCGCCGTTCTGGGCAATATCGGCAAGGCCGTGGCCTGGTGGCGTGAGGTCGATTGGCGGGCCTTCTGGGCCTATGCCGTACTCGGCGTGCCGGGGGCGGCCCTGGGCGCGCGGACCCTGCTGGTGCTGCCGCCGGCGGTGGTCGAAGTAGTGCTCGGCGGGTTTTTCCTGTTGATGATTCCCGGGCGGCGCTGGATGCAGGCCCGCGATATCCGTATCCGTTACTGGCAACTGGCGATCATCGGCGGGTTGATCGGCTATCTCAGCGGCATCGTGCTGTCGACCGGGCCGCTCAGCATCCCGGCGTTCCTGGCGGTCGGCCTGGCCAAGGGGGCGCTGATTTCGACGGAGGCGGCGGCCTCCCTCGCCCTGATGATCGCCAAGGTCGCGACGTTTCAGCAGGCGGGGGCGCTGCCCTGGCCAATGATCCTGCAGGGTCTGATCGTCGGCGGATCGATGATGGTCGGCGCCTACCTGGGCAAGCAGGTGATGGCCCGCATCAGCCTGAAGGTCTTCGAAAACGTGATGGACGTGATGCTGTTCTGTTCCGGCCTGGCCCTGTTGTGGACGGCGGTGAAATGACGGTGGGCACCCCTTTCCGGCGGGCGGGCTGCAAAATCCAATGGACTCAAGCAGTTCCGGCCACTTAACCTGACCCCCGTGGATGTCTGCCTCGGGGGATTTCATGAGCAGCGACGACTACGATTACGACCTGTTCGTCATCGGCTCCGGCCCGGCGGGCCAGCGCGCGGCGGTGCAGGCGGCCAAACTGGGCAAGCGGGTGGCGCTGGCCGAACGACAGACGGTGGTCGGCGGGGTCTGCCTCAACACCGGCACGATCCCGTCCAAGACGCTGCGCGCCGCGACCATGCATTTCTCCGGCTATAACGAACGCAGCGTCTACGGTTCGTCCTACAAGGTGAAGCAGGAAGTCACCATGGCCGACCTTCTGGGCCGCGCCGACCATGTGCGCCAGATCGGCATCGACGTGACCCGCCACCAGATGCAGCGCAACGGCATCAAGATCATCGAGGCCGAGGCCGCGTTCATTGACCCGCACCGCATCGAACTGCACCCCTGCGCCGGCGGCCCACCGTCCCAGGTCACGGCCGAAAGGATCGCCATCGCCGTGGGGACGACGACGACCCGCGACGACAACATCGCCTTCGACGGCAAACACATCTTCACCTCGGACGATATCCTGGACCTGCACAACTTGCCGAAAAGCCTGACCGTGATCGGCGCCGGGGTCATCGGCATCGAATACGCGACCATCTTCGCGACGCTGGGCGTGCGGGTCACGGTGATCGACAAGCGCCTGCGCATCCTGCCCTTCGTGGACGAGGAAATCATCGACACCCTGGTCCACCTGATGCGCCAGGAACGGGTCACCCTGCGCATGGGCGAGGAAGTCTCCGGCATCGACCTGGTCGACGGTGACCAGGGCCAGAAGGTCCATATCGAACTGAAAAGCGGTAAGCACATCAATTGCGAAACCGTGCTCTATTCCATCGGCCGGACCGGGGCGACGGACACCCTCAACCTGGACGCGGCGGGGGTTGCGGCCGACCCGCGCGGGCGCATCACCGTCAACGCCGGCTATCAGACCGAGGTGCCGCATATCTACGCCGTCGGCGACGTCATCGGGTTCCCAAGTTTGGCGTCGACGTCGATGGAGCAGGGCCGGCTCGCCGCCTGCCATGCCTTCGGCGTCGAGGCCCGCAGCTTTCCCGACCTCTTGCCCTACGGCATCTACACGATCCCGGAGATTTCCGTGGTCGGGAAGAACGAACAGGAACTGACCGAGGCCGAAATCCCCTACGAGGTCGGCCGCGCCGCCTACAAGGAAATCGCCCGCGGCCAGATCGTCGGTGATCAGGCGGGCCTGCTGAAGCTGTTGTTCGATCCGCAGTCGCGGAAACTTCTGGGGGTTCACATCATCGGCGACGGGGCGTGTGAGATGATCCACATCGGCCAGGCGGTGATGTCGCTCGGCGGCACCATGGATTACCTGATCGACACGGTGTTCAACTACCCGACCTTCGCCGAATGCTACAAAACGGCGGCCTTCGACGGGATCAATCGGATCGGGTGAGGGGTGCGGCGGGAGAATTTCTTCCGTCGCGAGACGGCGACTAGTTTACCCGCCCGAGCAAACACATGTGGGTGGGTCGCCATCAGTGCAATGCGCGACCTGTCCCGCTTTGCAGTTCGTCTGACAGGTTTGTTTTCCATCTCCGGAACTTGCGGAACAATTGCCCGGCTTGGGTGTCGGCGTTGCCGCGTCGCCCCCCTGTGAAGACTGTGCCACTTGCTTAGCTTGGCCAGAATCCGCCAGGGCAGAATCGTTGGCCAGCACGCCGAACGCTGCAAAACAAAGAAACATAATGATGGATACAACGACACGTCGGTTTTTCATGGATGCCCCCAGCCTTACAGATCGCCGAGCCCTTGGCCTGCCGTATGGATCGCAGGTAAATTATATTATTCTAATTTAATATTAAATGAAAGTCTGCTGACATGCGGTCGGCTATCGACATTCCCTAGCACATCGGTGTGAGCTGGTTTTGTGGCGAAGCGCAGACACTGCGCAACGGCCCGCTACAGATACTAATTCGCAAAAACTACCAGATTGGCTGAGCGGTTGGGTCAGACTTCCTTGACCCCGGCGATGACGAAGCCCTGGCTGGCCGGATAGCGGCGTTCCGCGCGGCGGCGGGCCTCGTTCTCGTTGGTGCCCGAGAACTCGATGAAATGGGTGTCCGCCCATTCGTCCTTGAACACCTTATGGCTGCCGCCGGCTCTCAGGGCTTCCAGAACGTCGTTGTTGTGGATCTCGAATTCAAAAGTCGGCATTCCCGGTTTCTTCCGTCACTTGTGCTCAACTGGTGCGTTCCCAATGGCGCATCAGCGCCGTGGGCGGCCCAGGTCTGAGAAGGGGCTTTAAAGGCGACTTGCTGTCCAAGGTTCTATGTACGCCACGGGGATCGGCGGGACAGTGACCCATGTCACATGGCGTACGTGGGCCCGTCGGCGGCCGGGAAATTCGGGCCGGATTACAGGGCCTCGTCCAAGGCTTTCTTCAGTTCTTGCAGCCTGTCGGACAGCGCATCGAGCAACCGGGGCACCTGCGGATGTTTCGGATCGTCCCGCAGTTGCTGATCCAAGGCGGAGACGGCTTCGTACGCGGGGTTCGCGCGGATGTTCCCGCTGACTCCTTTCAAGGTATGCGCCAGCCGGGTGGCGGCCTCCATCTCTCCGGCGGCCAGGGCATCCCTGATCTCCGTGTCCTTGTCGAGGTAGCTGTTTCTGAAATCACCCAGCAGTTTTCGCAGGATTGCATCGTTGCCGCGCATCATGGTGCGCGCGGCCTCCATGTCGATCCCGTCGATGACTTCGGGAAGGGCGTCACGTGGTTTGTCCGGCACCTTGTCGGCGGCGACCGTCTCGGGTTCCTGTCCGCGCCGCTTTTCGGGCGGGGGCATCCAACGGACCAGGGCGCCAAACAGCAAATCCGGATCAATTGGCTTGGTGACGTAGTCGTTCATGCCGCTGGCCAGGCATTTGTCACGTTCGGACGCCAAGGCATGCGCCGTCATCGCGATGATCGGGATGTCCTGAAACCGGTGGTCCTCGCGAATGGCTACTGTGGCCTCATAGCCATCCATTTCGGGCATCTGAATGTCCATCAGCACGGCGTCGAAGGGCTGTTTCGCGACCATGTCGACGGCTTCTCTGCCATTCTGGGCGATCGACACCCGCATGCCCGCTCCCTCCAGAAGTTCCCGGGCGACTTGCTGGTTGATGTCGTTGTCTTCCACCAGCAGGACACGGGTATCGGTAAGCGTTTCCATGTTCGGCGCCACGACCTTGTGCGTGCTGTCAGAGGGTTCGGCGGACGATGCGGCGGAACGCAGATGCATGATGGCGTTGAAAAGCTGGGACTGGTTCAGGGGTTTGGACAGGAATGTATCAATTCCGATGTCATCCGCCTGTTGATGAAGATCATCCTGGTCAGGCGCGGCGACCAGAATGATTTGCGGGGCATGCGGCCGCCAGTCCTCGGATTGGATGCATCGGATCGTTTCCAGGCCGCTCATTTCCGGCATAAGGGCATCCATCAACACGACGTCAAAAGGCATTCCGGCATTCTGTGCTTGCCGCAAGGCCTCAAGTGCCTGATGTCCGGACGCGACGGCCGTGCCTTTCATGGTCAGGGTTTCAATGGCTTCAAGAAACACGGTCCGGGCCGTTTCATTGTCATCGACGACCAGCACACGCAGGCCGCGTAAGTCGACCCGAGGCTGTTGCGAGGTTGCCGCCACAGCCTTCCCCTGTTCTAGGGTAACGGTAAACCAAAAGGTGCTGCCGACGCCTTCTTCGCTTTCAACGCCGATTTCCCCGTCCATCAGGTCGACAAGGTTTCGGCATATCGCCAGACCAAGCCCAGTGCCGCCGTATTGGCGCGTCGTTGAGGCATCGGCTTGTGAGAACGGTTTGAAAATTTCCGCGACCTGCTGCTTCGTCATGCCGATGCCGGTATCCGATACGGAGAACTTAATCCGCGGCCGGTCGTCCTGCATGGCCACGAGGTCAATGGCGAGGACGACTTCACCCTTCTCCGTGAATTTGATCGCATTGGTCGTCAGATTGACGAGAATCTGGCCCAGCCGCAGGGGGTCGCCGACAAGGTCCAGGGGAACATCGGGGGCGGTCTTGT
Source organism: bacterium SCSIO 12827 (assembly GCA_024397995.1). Classification (NCBI taxonomy): domain Bacteria; species bacterium SCSIO 12827. The sequence goes on from CP073746.1 coordinate 455,316, forward strand.
AGAGAAGCTCCAGCGGTTTACCGCTGGCTCTTACCGCCATGATCGGTGCGAGTTCGTCCAGGACCGTGTCGAGCCGGAAGGGAATGGATTCAATCTCCAGCTTACCGGCCTCGATCTTGGAGAAATCCAGAATGTCGTTGATGAGACCCAGCAGGGATTTGCCCGCTGATTGAACCTTCGTCAGATAGTCCCGCTGCCGGCCCGACAGATCGGTTTTCAAGGCCAGCATGGTCAGGCCGATGATCGCGTTCATGGGGGTTCGGATCTCGTGGCTCATGGAGGCCAGAAACTCGGACTTGTGCCTTTCCGCAGACTCGGCGATTTGGCGCAGAAGCGACTGTTCCTCGGCCATCGTCGCCATCATTTGCGCTTGGTCTTCCAGGGTCTCTTTCGACGACCGAAGATCGACGATGGTCGATTCCAGTTGGTCAAAGGCCCATCGCCGGCGCTTGTCGGTTTGAATAATGAACCGGACACTGACCGACGCTGCGGCCAGCAGCAGGCACAGAAGAACGGCGGCGGCCAGCCAGTGAGTCTGCTTAAATTCGTCGACCAATCCCGGCTGCAGGTAGCCGACAACCCGCCACAGGGAGCCGTCCACATCCCGACGACTGCGGATATTCTCAATCTCAAGATCGGACAGATAAATGTCCCGATGCGTTGAAATATGGTCCCGCGCGCCGTCCGCGGTTATTTCGATCAGGTTGTCGCGCTGTTTGTGCACGAGCGCCAGGAAATGGCCGGGGCTCTGGTGGGAGTTCAGAATTTTCTGCACGGTTTCCGGATAAAAGCTCACGAAGAAGACGCCCCGCAGTCCGTTCGGGCCCTGCCATGGCGCCATCACGTCGAAATGGTAGTTGTGTGGCTGAGGGTGGATGACCGACTGAAACACCGCATGTTCGGCGGTCTCCCGGTGGATCGAAGCGACGTATTCCTGGATGTTCTGTTGGCAGGCCGGGCCGACCAGGCCCTCGAGGTCGTTGACCAGGTCTTCGCCCTTCACGTTGGCGATGGTGAAGGTGAAGTAATTGGGAAACCAGCGCGCGAGACTTTCATCAATCTCTGCCCGTAACTTCGGGTTTTCGATGTTCTGTGAATAGGCATCCAGCAGGCCGCTTTTCTCGAGAGCGAAGGTCCGAACATGGCGGCGCTGGCCGGCGAGGAAGGCTTCGATCGCAAGTGCGGCTTCCTTTGTCTCGATCTCGATGATCGAAACATGGCGGTCTTCGAAGGCGCTGATTTCGCGGTGTGTCAGTTGAAGAACCGTGCCGCCGACCAACACGATGGCCGAGACCACCAGCAGAATGGAAGCCTTCGGCCGGCCTGCTGCCGCTGCCGTCGGTCGCTGTGATCCCTGGGGCTCGGTTTTCTGCCGCATCGGTGTTCCATCGCCCGCATTGTGACGGAGCACATGAAAATCCGCCAATCCGCAATCATTCCTGTTTTACGGGCTGGAAGCAAATGGCGCGATGCAGGGCGCCCGGTCGGCGCGGCTCACATATTCGGGTAATTCGGCCCTTCGCCGCCTTGGGGCGTGACCCAGTTGATGTTCTGGGTCGGGTCCTTGATGTCGCAGGTTTTGCAGTGGATGCAGTTCTGGCCGTTGATCTGGAACTGCGTCTTGCCGTCGACCTCGATATACTCATAGACCCCGGCCGGGCAGAACCGGGCCTCGGGCCCGGCGTATTCCGCCCAGTTGACCGCCATGGGCACGGCGTCGTCCTTCAAGGTCAGGTGGCAGGGCTGTTCTTCCTCGTGGAAGGTGCCGGCCAATTGGACCGACGACAGCTTGTCGAAGGTCAGCTTGCCATCGGGCTTGGGATAGTCGATGGCCTTGCAGTCCTTGGCCTTCTTCAGCGCCGAATGGTCGGCCCGGTTCTTCAGCGTCCAGGGCGCATGACCGAAGAACAGGAAGGTGTCAATGGCGCCCAGAATCAGGCCGGCCCACATGCCCCAGTGGAAATTGGGCCGCATGTTGCGCGCCTTATACAGTTCCTTCCACACCCAGCTGTCCTTGACCGCCTGGGTATAGGCGGGCAGGCCGTCGGCCGGATTGGCGCCGGCTTTCAGGGCGTCGACTACGGCCTCGGCGGCCAGCATGCCGGTCTTCATGGCCGTGTGGCTGCCCTTGATCTTGGGCGTGTTGAGGAAGCCCGCCGTGCAGCCGATCAGACAGCCGCCGGGGAAGCTCAGCCCCGGTACGGACTGATAGCCGCCTTCGTTGAGCGCGCGGGCACCGTAAGAAATGCGCCGTCCGCCTTCCAGGATCGGCGCGATCGACGGATGGGTCTTGTAGCGCTGCAATTCGTCATAGGGCGAGAGATAGGGGTTCTGGTAATCGAGCCCGACCACGAAGCCCAAGGCCACTTGATTGTTTTCCAGGTGATAGAGGAACGAGCCGCCATAGGTCTTGGAATCCAAGGGCCAGCCGATGGTGTGCAGGATTTCGCCGGGCCTGTGGTTCTCGGGTTTGACCTCCCACAATTCCTTCAGGCCGATGCCGTAGGTCTGCGGGTCGGCGGGGGTGCCTTCGGGGCCCTTGGACCGCAGATCGAATTTCTGTTCCAGGGTCTTGGTCAGATGGCCGCGGCAGCCCTCGGCGAACAGGGTGTATTTGGCGTGCAGTTCCATGCCCGGCTGATGGTTGGGGCCGGGGGTGCCGTCGCGCATCAGGCCCATGTCGCCCGTGGCGATGCCCTTCACCGTGCCGTCATCGTGGTACAGCACCTCGGCGGCGGCGAAGCCGGGATAGACCTCGGCGCCCAGGGCCTCGGCCTGTTCGCCCAGCCAGCGGCAGACCAGGCCCAGCGAGACGATGTAGTTGCCGTGGTTCTTCATCTGCGGCGGGGTCGGCAGGCGCAGCGCCCCGGCCGGGCCGAGCAGCAGGAACTTGTCCTTGCCGGCGGGCGTGTTCAGCGGCGCGCCCTTTTCTTTCCAGTCAGGGATCAGCTCGTCCAGTGCCCGCGGCTCCAGCACCGCGCCGGACAGGATATGGGCACCCACTTCCGAGCCTTTTTCGACGACGCAGACGGAAACTTCCGGGTCCAGCTGACAGATGCGGATGGCGGCGGACAGGCCCGACGGCCCCGCGCCCACGATCACCACATCGAATTCCATGGATTCCCGTTCCATTATCGTCATCCTCGCGTCTTATTGATTTGATGTTGCCCGCAATGTGCGTCTGCGAACGCTGGTTATGGCATTCCTTGGGCGTCCGCTGCAACTCGCCTTGTGGATTCAAAGGGGATAACGCGCTTGCAAGCTTGTGGTAGGCTTTGATCATGATTCAGACCGCAACCGATCCCGTGGCCTTGAAGGCGCTGTTGCAGTGGTATTTGGAGGCCGGTGTCGACGAAGCCATCGCCGACGCGCCCCAGGACCGCTTCGCCGAACATGCCCAGATGCTGGCCGTCAAGGCGTCCCAACCGCCGGCGGCCCGCCCGGGGTTGAGCGACGGGCCGATGCCGCCGTCGCCGGCGCGAGGCGCTGCGCCTCAGGGGCGCGGGCCGCTCACGAAACCGGCGGCCCCGGCCCAGGTTTCCGACCAGGCGGCGGTCAAGGACGCGGTCGCCCAGGCGGCCAAGGCCGAGACGTTGGACGAATTGCGTGCCGCGCTCGAAGGCTTCGACGGCTGCGCGCTCAAGACCACGGCCTCCAACCTGTGCTTCTTTGACGGCAATCCCAAGGCCCGGGTTCTGCTGGTCGGCGAGGCCCCGGGGGCCGAGGAAGACCGCCAAGGCCTGCCTTTCGTGGGGCCTTCGGGCAAGTTGCTTGATGCGATGCTGGCCTCCATCGGTCTGGACCGGAACGGCGACGGCGACGGCGCGGTCCTGATTTCCAACACCGTGTTCTGGCGCCCGCCCGGCAATCGTACGCCGACGCCGTCGGAAGCGGCGATCTGCCTGCCCTTCGTCGAACGGCTGATCGAAATCGTCAGCCCCCGAGTGGTGGTCTGCGTCGGCGGCCCCTCGGCCAAGACCCTGTTGGCCCAGACCCAGGGTATTACCCGTCTGCGCGGCAAATGGTTCGACTATGCCACGCCCAGGATGGCGGGCCCCATTCCGGCGATGGCGCTGTACCATCCGGCCTATCTGTTGCGCTCCCCGGCCATGAAGCGCGACGCTTGGCGCGATCTGTTGATGCTGAAACAAAAGATCGCGGACCTCGGCGACGGTTGAGCCGGACGGCGCGAAATCCCCGGCGTTAACCATAATTTCAAGATGTGTGGTCATGCTTTCGTCGCCCTACAAAATGTGGGACAATGCCGATTGTCACGGGGCGGCGCCAAGGCCTTAACTTGGATGTCGGCAGGGATTCGGCGCGGGCGACGAGGCCGCGTTTGATGCCGCCGGATGGTTGAGGTGCCGGGGACAGGACGCTATAACGTCGCGGCTCATAGGGGAGTAACGCGAAACCGTCATCCATAGGCGGGCCGATCAAGTTAGGGGCTTCATGGCCGGGGTCAAATCTGTGGGCGTGTCCGTTCTGGCCGCTCTCACCATCCAATTCATGGTCTGTTCATCGCCTGCCGCCGCCGGGAGCTTGGCTTCCGTCGCCAATGGCGAAGCGGCAGTCATGGCGCCTGTTCCGGCAACGCCCCAGGCGGCGGTTCCCCGGGTCCTTTCGGATGCCGACACGCAGCTTTATCGGCGCATCTTCGAAGTTCAGGAAGACGGCGACTGGAAAGAAGCCGACCGCCTGATCGCCAAGCTGTCGGACAGGCTGCTGATGGGCCATGTCCTGGCCCAGCGCTATCTGCATCCGCGCAAGTACCGCTCCAATTACAAGGAACTGAAGGCCTGGATGGGGGAATACGCCGACCACCCCCAGGCCGGGCGCATCTATCAGCTGTCGCTGCGCCGCCGGCCGAAAAACTGGCGCCTGCCGGACAAGCCCGATGTTTTGCCGCGCCAGCCCACGTTCCTTGAGGAAGAGGCCGTGGCCGCTGCCGAGGCCGAACAGTCCGAACAGGACGACGAGGAAAAGGCGGCCAAGGTCCTGCCGACCAAGCGGCTGAGCCGCGCCGACGCGCGCCGTTCGCGGGCCCTGAAATACCGGATCACCAAGGCCCTGCGCCGTGGCCATACCTTGATCGCGAAGCGTCTGATCCAGTCGCCGGACGCCCGGCATCTGTTTTCCACCGCCGAGATGGACCAGGCCAAGGTGCAGTTGGGGACGCGCTATTTCTTCGACCGGCGCACGGACTGGGCCGCCCAATGGCTGGATGGCGCCTTGAAACGGTCGGGCAAGTATCTGCCCGACGGCCATTGGACCTTGGGTTTGATCGCTTGGCGGGCCGGCAACTACGACAAGGCCACGACCCATTTCCGTGCCGCCGCCGACATCGGCTTCGACGACGAATGGATGGACGGGGCCGCCAACTTCTGGGCCGCGCGGGGGCTTCTGGTCACCCGCAAGCCTGAACATGTCACGCATTATCTTAACGGCGCCGCCCGCCATGCGCGCACGTTCTACGGCCTGCTTGCCGCCCGCATCCTGGGTCAAGAGGTCGCCTACGAATGGTCGTCGCCGCCTGTCGTCGCCGAAGCCGTCGGGCGCATCGTCGACGCCCCGCGCGGCCGCCGGGCCATGGCCCTGGTGCAGGCCGGGCAGGACCTTGGGGCGGAGCGCGAATTGCGCAACCTGGCCCGCATCTCCGACAAGAACCAAGCGCTTGCCATCCTGGCGCTGGCCGACGCCGGCGGCATGGCCGGATTGGCCGTGCGCCTGTCCGATCGCCTGTTCCCGGACGGCGGCGGGTTCGACGGCGCCGCCTATCCGGTGCCCGCGTGGCTGCCGTCGGGCGGTTTCACGGTCGACCGGGCGCTGGTCTATGCGGTTATCCGCCAGGAAAGCAAATTCAACCCCAAGGCCAAAAGCTGGGCCGGGGCGCGTGGCCTGATGCAATTGATGCCGCGCACGGCCAGTTTCGTGGCACAGGATTCATCCCTGCACCGCCACCGCCTGCCCAAGCTTTATGACCCGGACCTCAACCTGAAGCTTGGTCAGAAGTACATCGGCATGCTGCTTGCCGAACCGCATATCCAGGGCGATCTGCTGCTGCTGGCGGCGGCCTGGAACGGCGGACCCGGCAACCTGAACAAATGGCGGCGGCGCATCGAATACACGAACGATCCGCTGCTGTTCATCGAAACCATCCCGGCCTTCGAAACCCGCCACTTCGTGGAACGGGTGTTGGCCAACCTGTGGATCTACCGCGATCGCCTGGGCCAGGACAAACCGTCCCTCGACGCCCTTGCCGCCGGCCAGTGGCCGGTCTACAAAGCCTTAGGCCACGGCAAGGTGGAGGTCGCGATTTTCGATGAGCCAACAGACGGAATTTCTGCCCGTTAACATTGCGGTCCTGACCGTGTCGGACACGCGCACCCTGGCCGACGACCGGTCGGGCGACACCCTGGTCGAACGGCTGACCGCCTCTGGGCACAAGCTTGCCGACCGTGCCATCGTCAAGGACGATGCCGCCGTGATCGCCGACCGGTTCCGAAAATGGATCAACGATCCCGCCGTCGACTGCATCATCTCGACCGGCGGCACCGGGGTCACGGGCCGCGACGTCACGCCCGAGGCTCTTGAGGCCGTCGCGGAAAAGATCATCCCCGGTTTCGGCGAGATGTTCCGCTGGATCAGCTATCAGAAGATCAAGTCGTCGACCATTCAGTCGCGCGCCTGCGCGGGGGTCGCGAACGGCACCTATATCTTCGTGCTGCCGGGTTCGACCGGGGCCTGCAAGGACGGCTGGGACGAAATCCTGGTCCATCAACTGGACATCCGCCACAAGCCCTGCAATTTCGTCGAACTTATGCCGCGCCTGAAGGAACATCAGGCCTAGGCGCGATGCCGAAAACGCGGGCCCGGCCAGCAAAAAATCCATATTGACGAAAGGCCCGGTCGGGCGCCAAATCCGTGGCGGAAAAGCGGCCGCGCGCCCGGTGCCGGGACGGCAGGGCCAACACGGGCCGCAACGTACCCATCGGAGAACTCAAGAGATGCGTGTCGCATTGCCGATCGCGGCGGTTGCCGTGATGCTGTCATTTGTCGCCGCCACCACGGCCGCCCATGCCGCGGACTGCATGGCCGACCCCAAAGCCGCCATCAAGGCAGCCGAAGGTGAATTCAAGAAGGTGAAGGCAGGCCTGGACAAGGCCGCGTCGCGGGGTTTCAACAAGAACATCGACAAGGCGAAGATGGCCGCCAAGACACAGGTGAACGACGTCGCCTGCGAAAGCGTGGCTAAGGCCTTGGGCTTTCTCGCGCCGAGCAAATAAGACCACGCGGCGGCTGTTCCCGCAGGTTGCGTGACCGAAAACGCCGAAACCGAAACGCCGACGGGGGCATGCCTTCGTCGGCGGTCGGTCGCAGCAGCGCCGAGGCCGATTCGCCCCCTTTTTGCCCGTTTGGTTATCCACAGATCCCGACATAGGCTGTGGAAAACCTGAATCCGCGAATCCTGAAAACGTCAGTTTCCTGAAAGTTTTATCACGTATCCTTGCGGTTGCGGTGGAGCCGGCATTTTTGCCCGCCAGTTTCACTATCGTTTTGATATCATTCCTGTGCTGGATTTGCCGCGTCTAAGGGGGCCCGATGGACAAGTTCATGAAAAGCCTGTTGATCGGCGTTGCCGCGTCGATCCTGGTGATCGGCGGCATTGCCGGGATCGGCATCTGGGTCAGTTCAGAGCCGGGCGCCACCGTATCCGCGACCACAGTCAAGGATGACAAGGTGCATACCGTGCGCATGCGCCCGCAAGCCGTGCAGGTCGGCGGCTACAGCCTGAAAAGCAAAGAGAAGGCCAGGCAGCTTCTGGTTTCCGTCGGCATGCGGGTGACCGGCGGGCATAACGCGGCCAAGGTGTGCCAACTGATGCCCCGCCTTGTGTCCTCGCTGAACACGACCTTTGCCAATCTGGTCAATTATTCCGGCGATGCCCAGGACGCGATCCCCAAGAATTTGACCGGCCAGCTGCAGCAGCGCTTCAACAAGGCGCTGGGGGGGCGGGTGGTCGATGATGTGTTCCTGACCGCCTATCAGGACAAGAAGGACATCCCGCCGACCACCTGTCCGGACGCGACCTGATCGCTGTCCGCCGGTGCGCTCAGGATGGGCCGTGTGACACGCGGAACCTAGACTTTTGGTGTGCTTGCCAGCGGGGCTGAGCAAAGTATTCTCAAGGCCAAGTCGGGTAAATGAATGCCCGCGCGGTCCATCAAAAAAACATATTGAGGGTGCGGCCGAACTTCCGAAGACATTTCGGAGAGGGAAGGATGCCCGGGTTTATCAAAAGCGTTTTGATCGCCAGCACCGTCGCCGCAGGCACGGTGGGGTCTGTTGCCGCCATCGGCACGGGGTTTGACGTCTCGTTTCCGGGGGGGACGGAACATGTCGCCGACCGGGGGCCGTCCGTGGGCCGCATGGCGCCGATCGCGGTTCATATCGGCGGCTGGACGCTCAAGAAGAAAAAGAACGAGGACAAGGTGGTGATCGTGTCGATCACCATCGACGTGCCGAACGGCGACGCGCGGGACGCCGTTTGCCGGCTGATGCCGCGGCTGGTCTCGGCGGTGAACGGCGAAGTCTCGCGCAACGTACTGTATCAGGACACATGGAAAGAAGCCCTGACCGGCAGTCTGGGCCAGCGCCTGACGGGGCGATTCAACCGCGCCCTGGGCCGCACCCTGATCAACGACGTGCGTCTGCAGGCCCATGGCAGCAAGGCCGAGGCCCCGCCGCCGACCTGCGCCGCCGCGGTCTGACCTCATCAGCCGTGGCCTTCCAGCAGCCCTCGCTGCGCCGCCAAGGCGTCACCAATATGCTCCATGAAGGCGCGCACGCGCTGTGTGTTGCGCAGGTCCGCATGGGTCAGCAGCCATAGCGCCGATTGCGCGTCATCGATCGGCTTCGTGACCCGTTCCAGGGCGGTCTCGGGATCGGCCATGAAGCAGGGCAGCAGGGCCAGTCCCATGCCCTGGATCGCCCCGGTCATCAGCGTCAGCAGATTGTTGGAACGCAGGGCCACGGGGGCTTCTCCGTATTCCCGCGCGACCCATTGCGCCGCGGCCAGATGGCTCAGTGAATCGTCGAAGGCCAGCCAGGGCCGGGTTGCCAGGGCTTTCTGTCCGCGGCCCTTGGGCGCCTGTCCCCGGGCCGCATAGACGGCAAAGGCCAAGGCGGAGACCCGGCGGCCGACCAGGGTGTCGGGCGGAGCGTTGGTCGGGCGCAGGGCGACATCGGCCTGGCGTTTCGACAGGTTGAAGAACTGGTTGTCTAGAATGACGCTCAACGCGATGCCCGGGAAGGCCGCCTGGAACGCGGCCAGGGGCGGGCCGAGCAGACAGGTCGCGAGATCATCTGTGGTGGTTACGCTCAGGGGGCCGCTTAGACGCAGGTCGCGGCCGGTCACCCGCCGTTCCATGGCATCGATCTCGGCATCGACCCGCTCCGTCGCGTCGCGCATCTCGGCACCGGCCAGAGTCAGGGCATAGCCCTCGCGGTGGCGTTCGAACAGGCGCACGCCCAATCGATCCTCCAAGGCCTCGATGCGGCGGAACGCCGTCGAATGATTGACGCCCAGCGCCTTCGCCGCCCCCGACAGGCTGCCGGTCCGGGCGACGGCCAGGAAGAACCGCAGGTCGTCCCAATCGCGCATGGGCGAAGCTTGGGCATAATTTTGCATTTTTGCAAATAAGATTGGCAATTTATGAGAATTTATTTGCGCTTAAGCAAGTCATAGGGTTCCGCCACCGACACGGCGATGGGGCCGTGTCCCCAGACAAAAACCACCGAACCCTTAACTGAATTGACCAGGAGTCATTCCGATGATCGACCAGAAAACCGCCCCCTATGCCGCCCTGCTGCTTCGTGTCTCGCTCGGCGTCATGTTCATCGCCCACAGTCTGTATCTCAAAGTCGTGGTGTTCACCATTCCGGGCACCGTGCAGTTCTTCGAAAGCCTGGGCCTGCCCGGCTTCACCGCCTACGCCACCATCGCGGCCGAAAGCCTGGGCGGGATCGCCCTGATCCTGGGCATCCAGACCCGCGTCGTGGCGCTGGCCCTGGTGCCGGTCCTGGCCGGGGCGTTGTGGGTCCATGCCGGCAACGGCTGGCTGTTCACCGCCCAGGGCGGCGGCTGGGAATACCCCCTGTTCCTAACCGTGGCCGCCCTGGTCCAGGCCATGATCGGCGACGGTGCCCTGGCCCTGGCCAAGAGCCCGAGCCTGGAGCGGATCAAACAGTTGGTGGCGGCGTAATCCCCATCCATATCCGCCCCCCAACGGGAAAGGCCCGGCAGCGATGCCGGGCCTTTTTCCGGTGTGCTGGGGGCTCAGATTTTGCGGCGGGCGAAGGACGGGCCGTCGTCGACGTCTTCCAGTTCATCGATCAGGGCAATGCGAAGGCCTGCGAGATTGGCCCGGCTGTCGGCCAGGGCATGGGATGTCGACCAACGCACGCCGCCGAAGGGGTCGCTGAAGTGCGGCCGGCGTCGCAGGCCGACCAGCCAATAACCGCCGTCGGGGGCGGGGCCGAACACGGCGTCGTGGTTGCCCAGAAGTTTGAACGCGCGGGCGATCATCTTGGATTGGATGCCCGGAATGTCCGACCCGATCAGCACCACCGGCCCCGGCGGCAGCAGCGCCATGACCCGCGCCATGCGGGCACCCAGGTCCCCGCCGCCTTGGCTAAGGAAGGACCGGCATCCCGGCGCGGCGGCATGCCACAGACCCCGGTCGAAAATGCTTTGGTCCGGCGACACGGCCAGCCAGCAGCGCCAGCGCCGGTCCCGGCCCAGGCGTCGCGTCAATCCTGCCAGCATGCCCCGGTAGAAGGCCCAGGCACCGACGCCGCCGATATGCCGCGCCAGGCGTGTCTTCACGCGGCCCAGGCGCGGCGCCTTGGCGAAGATGACCAGATGGTTCTGCAGGGGGCGGGTTCTCACTTGTACAACGGCGCGATCCAGCGCGGCGGTAGGCCCGCATAGTACAGGCCGAGGCACAACAGATTGCGCAGCGGACGCAGCCACCAACCGTTCCTGCGGTAGCGCACGGCCGAGGTCGTGACGGCGGAAGGCAGGGGGTCAGGCGTCTGTTGCCGATGCGGCGCACCAAATCCACATCCTCCATCAACGGCAGGGGATTGTAGCCCTTGAGGAAGTCGTAGAACGGTCGGGAAATCACAAGCCCCTGGTCGCCGTAAGGCAGGCCCAGATGCCTGGCCCGCCAGTTGGCCAAATCTTCGACCCGCCGTGCCTGGGGGCCGGGTCATCCAGGATTAATTGGAAGTATCCGGCACGGAAATGATTGTCCCGGTTGCCGGTGAAGCCGCGCAGGATGATCTGCCAGCCGCGTTGCAGGGCGCTGTCCGCGTGCAGGAACAATAACCAAGGGGCCGTTGCCGCCGCCGCCCCCGCGGCCAACTGCGACCCCCGCCCCCGGGGGGCCGCGATGACTTTGGCGTCGAAGGCGCGGGCAATACGCTGGGTTCCATCGGTCGATCCGCCGTCGGCGACGATAACCTCGAAATCGATGCCGCCGCCGGACAGACTGTCCAGGGCGCGGCCCAAATCCGTGGCCGCGTTCAAGGTCGGGATGATGATGCTGAGGGTCGGCGGCACGGCGCTGCGTTCGGCGAGGGGCGGGGCGTCCGGTGCCTCGTCGGCCGGGTTGTCCAGGGTCGAATCTTCTGTCGGTTGGTGATCGGGGGGCAGATCGCTCACGGCATTTGGCTCCGATGGCGGCGCGTCATCGGCGGGGGCTCATGACAGGCGACGGAAAGGCCCGGTGTCAGCGCCGGGGGCGCTGCTGCGGGCGATTGCGCACGGGGATCGGCACGGGGGCCGGCGGCGGGGCCAGCAGTTCGGCCAAGCCGTCGAGGATGCCGTCGATGATTTCCTTGATCTTGCTCATGTACCCATGCCCAGACCATGTTTCTCCGCAGCAGGCCGGAAAACGCCGGCCCGTAACCTTAACGAAACTCTAACAAACCGCGGCGGCGCTGTCACCGGGACTCTTGTCCAGGTGTGCGGGGCGACGGTCTGCCGTGTGGGAAGGGAGGCCGGCGGTTTAGCGCCGGGTGATGGTGATCGGGCGGCCTTGCTGATGATAGATGAGCCCATGGGGAGGGGATTTCTGGTCATCCTCCTCGCAACGATATTGCGAAGCTTCGGCCGCGTTGGGGGCGTCCGGAACATTCAGGGTGATCAGCTTGCGGGCTTCTTCACTGCTCGAGGCCTTGACCCAGAACGAATCACCGTCAGCGACGGGATAGATGTGGAAATTGGGCAATGTGGTCTCCTTGCTGCCGATGGCAAGCATATAGGAATTAGGGGGCGCAAGCGAGGGAACTCGGCGGCCTTCCGGTGATATGCGGTGCAGTCATCATCACTTCAAATGTTCTTGTATTGTTCTAATATCGCGATATCCTTGTTCCATGTCCGCATCTCTTAAATTCGGCGGGGCCACGAAGGGGCGGGGCGCCGTTTCAAACCAGGACGGCCGCTTCGAGCGCCTGACGCGGGAGGCCGTGGACGACGGATGGTGTGATGACGACGACCTGCCGCCGCTGCGCACCCAGGTCCTTCCCGACACGGCGCGCAAGGTGATCGCGCGCAACACGTCGCCCGACATTCCCTTCGACCGTTCGCTCAATCCGTACCGGGGGTGCGAACACGGCTGTGTCTACTGTTTCGCGCGGCCGAGCCATGCCTATCTGGGGCTGTCGCCGGGGCTTGATTTCGAAACCAAGCTGTTCGCCAAGCATGACGCGGCGGAATTACTGCGCCGCGAACTGGCGGTCAGGTCCTACCGCTGCCAGACCTTGCAGCTGGGGGCCAATACGGACCCCTATCAGCCAATCGAACGGCGGCACGGTATTACCCGCGAGGTGCTTGAGGTTCTGGCCGCCTGCGATCATCCCGTGTTGATCACCACCAAGTCGGATCTGGTGTTGCGCGATCTCGACATCCTGGCGCCCATGGCGGCGAAGGGCCTGGCGTCGGTTGCGGTTTCCGTGACGACCCTGGACCGGGGGTTGGCGCGGCGGCTTGAACCCCGGGCGCCGACGGCGGCCAAGCGTCTTCGCGCCATCGCCGGTCTGGCCGGGGCCGGCGTTCCCGTGACGGTGCTGGCAGCACCCATGATTCCGGCCCTCAACGACATGGAACTGGACGCCATCATTGCCGAAGCCGCCGCCGCCGGGGCGACGGCGGCGGGCTATGTTCTGCTGCGTTTGCCGGGCGAAGTCGCAGGGTTGTTCCGGGAATGGCTGGAAGCCCATTACCCGGACCGGGCGGAGCGGGTTTTGAACCGTCTCAAGGCCAGCCGCGGGGGTGCGCTATATCGCGCCGAATGGGGCGCCCGTCATACCGGCACGGGGATCGAGGCGCAGTTGCTTGCCGCCCGCTTCAAGGCGGCGCTGAAGCGGGCGGGGCTTGACCGGGCGCGGTCCGGCAGCCGCCCGCTGCGCACGGACCTGTTCCGCCCGCCGGTGCCGCCGTCGGCGCAGATGTCTCTGTTTTAGGGGCGGTCTCTCACAATCACCATGTGGAGCGATGCCGGGGAAATGCTACCCTGTGTCCATGGATCCCCAGGCAACCCCGAAAGAGCTTCCGGAAAAGATCGCCGAGATCGGCGCCGCTGCCGTCGACGCGGTGGCCGAGGTCACGGAAAAGGCCATGACCGCGTCGGACGCGGCCCACGGCAATGACCTGACCGGCATCGCCCTCGTCGTTCTGGCGGCGCTGTTATGCGGCATGCTGATGACCCGCCTGCGCCAGCCGGCCATCGTCGGCTACATCCTGGCCGGTGTCATCCTGGGGCCGTCGGGGCTCAGCGTGGTCAAGGACCAGGGTTCCCTCGAACTGCTCGCGGAAATGGGCGTGCTGCTGCTGTTGTTCCTGGTTGGGCTGGAACTGTCCCTGCGATCGTTCCGTCGCATGTGGCGGCTGGCCGTGTTCACGGTGGCGTTCCAGATCACCGCCTCCGTCGCGGTGACCTTGCTGTGTTCACAGATTTTCGACTGGTCCATGCCGCTTTCCGTGCTGCTGGGGTTCGTGGTTGCCCTGTCGTCGACGGCGGTGGTGGTCAAGATGCTGGAAGATCTGGGTGAGTTGCGCACCCGCACGGGACGGGTCACGGTCGGCATCCTGATCGCCCAGGATTTGGCCGTGGTGCCCATGCTGTTATGGGTGGGGGCCATGCAGGGCGGGCAATTCGAATGGATCACGATCCCCAAGATCGTGCTGTCCATCGGTTTCCTGGCCTGGCTGATCTGGTATCTGTCGCGCGGGCGCAAGGTCGTCCTGCCGTTTACCGACCGCATCCTGCCCAATGTCGACCTGCGCCCCCTGGCGGCGCTGACCTTCTGTTTCGGCTGTGCATCGATCGCCGGCGTCATGGGTCTGTCGGCGGCCTACGGCGCCTTCATCGCCGGGCTGATCGTCGGCAACTCGACCCTGCGCCATCCCATCACGGAAACGGTGGTGCCGATCCAGAGTATCCTGATGATGGTGTTTTTCCTGTCCATCGGGCTGCTGCTGGACATGAGCTATATCTGGGACAACCTGGGCCGGGTGCTGTTGCTGTTCTTCCTGGTCAGCGTGTTCAAGACCGTGATCAACGTGGGCTTCCTGCGCGCCCTGGGTCAGCCTTGGGACCGGGCCTTTCTGTCCGGGGTCTTGCTGGCGCAGATCGGCGAATTCTCGTTCCTGTTGTCCGTGGTCGGGGTGTCCGCCGGCGTGCTGAACGCCGATGACTCCCGGCTGGTCGTCTCGGTCACGGTGATGTCGCTGGCCCTGTCGCCGCTGTGGGTCGTCACGGCGCGGCGCATTCAGGCCATCGCCCACGAAGGCGTTGCGTCGGGTGGCGAACTGGTCCGCCTGGTCTATGCGCCGGAGACGGAAATTCTCACGGAAACCTTCGGCACTGCGCGTTCGCGATCCATGCGCCAATTGCGCAAGGGGGCGTTGCTGTTGCGCCGGGCCCGCTTGCGCCGGTCGCGACGCAAGAAGGCGGCGGCGCCCGCCGTCCCAGAGGCGGACACGGCCCCGCCCGCGGATAAACCAAAACCCGAGCCGCAAACCAAATCCAAACAAAAGTCGAAGGACGACTGACGGTGTGCCGCCGTGCCTGATTTCGATCACGAGGATAAAGCCCGGGCCGCCGGCCACGCCGTCATCTGCGGCATCGACGAAGCCGGCCGCGGGCCCTGGGCCGGGCCGGTCGTTGCCGCGGCGGCGATCCTCGACCGCGCGGGCCTGCCCCTGTCTCTGGCGTCGGAGCTGGACGATTCCAAGCGCCTGAAAGCCGCCGCCCGCGACCGCCTGTTGGCGGAACTCACCCCTCATGCGGTGATCGGCGTCGGTCAGGCCTCGGCGGCGGAAATCGATACCCTCAACATTCTGCAGGCGACGTTCCTGGCCATGGATCGCGCGGTCCAGGCCCTGGGCCGGGTGCCTGATTTCGCCCTGGTCGACGGCAACCGGCCGCCGCCCCTGCCGTCCGCACCCGGATGCCGGATCGATTGCCTGGTCGGCGGTGACGGTCGGTCGTTGTCCATTGCTGCCGCTTCCATCGCCGCCAAGGTGACCCGCGACCGCCTGATGGCCGATCTTGCGGAACGGTTTCCCGGATACGGTTGGGAGCGCAACGCGGGATACGGCACGGCCGCGCACAAGGCGGCCTTGGAACGTCAGGGCGTGACGCCGGAGCACCGAAAAAGTTACAAGCCGATCCGCAACATCTTGGGCGACGGGGAGTCGTGAGTCCTATATATGCCGTCAAGACTCTCTCCTAAGTATTTGAATCCAAATACTTCTTGACCGCGACTCCGGCCCTGGCCATGCTCCCCGAATACTGGGGACCTGGGAAAGTCTGAACATGACGAGAAAGCCTGCCACCGCGCGCCGCAAGGCGGCCGCTGCCGAACGTGAGTCCGCCGTCGCCGCGGCGGAAGCCTATGCCGACACCATCCATGTCGGCGACTGTGTCGAGTTGATGAACGCCATGCCGGAAGGCAGCGTCGACATGGTCTTCGCCGATCCACCCTACAACCTGCAATTGGAAGGCGAACTGCATCGCCCCGACAATTCGCGGGTCGACGGCGTCGACGCCGATTGGGATCGGTTCTCGGGCTTCAAAAGCTATGACGAATTCACCCATGCCTGGCTGTCCGCCGCGCGCCGGGTGCTGCAACCCAACGGCACGCTTTGGGTGATCGGCAGCTATCACAACATCTTCCGCGTCGGCGCGATCCTGCAGGATCTGGGATACTGGATCCTCAACGACATCGTGTGGCGCAAATCCAACCCCATGCCCAATTTCCGGGGCCGGCGCTTTACCAACGCCCACGAAACCATGATCTGGGCGGCGCGGGACAAGGATGCCAAGTACCGCTTCAACTACGAAGCCATGAAGACGCTGAACGACGATCTGCAGATGCGTTCCGACTGGACCATCCCGCTATGCACGGGGGCGGAGCGTTTGAAGAACGCCGAGGGCAAGAAGGCCCATCCGACCCAGAAACCGGAAGCGCTGCTTTACCGCACCATTCTGTCCTCGACGGACGTCGGCGACGTGATCCTGGATCCGTTCTTCGGCACGGGCACCACCGGCGCCGTGGCGCGCATGCTGGACCGGCGTTATGTCGGCCTGGAACGGGATCAGGAATACGCCGCCCTGGCCAAGGAACGCCTGGCCGGGATCGAGCCGCTGGCCGAGCCGTCGCTGCTGACCACGCCGGCCAAGCGCGAACAGCCGCGCATTCCGTTCGGCTGGGTGGTTGAACGGGGGTTGCTCAAGGCCGGCCAGACCCTGACCGACCATCAGCGCCGTCACACGGCGCGGGTGCGTGCCGACGGAACCCTGGCCGCTGCTGATTTCCGCGGCTCCATCCATCAGGTGGGCGCCCATGTGCAGAAGGCCCCGGCCTGCAACGGCTGGCAGTTCTGGCATGTCGAACTGGGCAACGAACTGGTGCCCATCGACCTGTTCCGCCAGAAGTTACGGGCGGAACTCCACTAACTTTCCGGATTCCATGGGAATGTCGTAGACCCGCCGCCAATGGGCGCGGGTCACGCCCATGGTGATTTTGTCATGGCAATGGGCGGCCAGGGCCTTGCGGCCCCTGAAATCGCGGGCCTGCACCGGCGCGTGGAAGGTGACCTCGACCATGGCACCGCGCAGCCCGAACACGGAAACCAGGTGCGGCAGCAGGGTCATGTCGCCGTACCAGGCGTAAAGGGCCCGCAGTCCCCGGTCGAGCGGCCGGCCGTCGGCATAGCGGGTATAGGCGATGGACACGGGCTGCACGCGGGGCTGCTCCGCCCCCGGGGCCGCGTCGGCGACGGCGAACAAGGCACTTTTGAACGGCAATACATGGATGCCGTCCGACGACGTGCCCTCGGGGAACAGCACCAAGCTGTCGCCGGCGGCAAGACGGTCCGCCATCTCGGCGCGCTGGCCGAGCGCCTCCCTGGCGTCGCGGCGGATGAACAGGGTGCGGTAAATTTTCGCGCACAGCCCGAACAGGGGCCAATCCCGGACATCATCCTTGGCCACGAAGGCAGCGTCTGTCAGCAGAGCCAGCACCGGGATGTCCAGATAGGACACATGGTTGCAGACATAAAGTGTTCCCGTTTGGCCGAGGGGGACGCCATGGACCTTGATGCGCAAGCTGGCCAGCCACGCCACGCCCCGGAACCAGATCAGGGCGATGCGCCTGACGGCGGCGGCGCCCAACGGATAGGCGGCCACCGCGAGCGGCAGCAGCGCGCCCGTCAGGGCAAGGAAGAGCGAAATACGCCCGGCGGACCGAAGGCCCGAGGCGGCGACGGGACCGGCGTCGCCTAGCGCGTCCCACAGGGCTTGTAGTGGCGCTGGTATTTCTCGGTGATGTGGTCCGTAGGTACGATGATGCATACGTCCGTCGTGTTGAACTGGTTGTCGATAACCGCGCCGTCGCCGATGAAGCCGCCGACGCGCATGTATCCCTTGATAAGCGGCGGCAGCATGGCGCGGGCCGCTCTTTGATCCAGGCGGGTCAGGGGCACCCGGTCGATCTTCACGTAAAGGTCATCGAGCGCCCGGGCACGGATGTCGCTGGGCGCCATGTGGAAATGGTGCAGATAGCTGAGCGCCGGCATGAGCGCTTCGGCGTCCGTGCCGGGCAGTGATCCGCAGCCGAACATCAATTTGATGTCGTAGGCGGTGAGGTATTCTGCGATGCCGCCCCACAGAAGCTGCATGACCACCCCGGTGCGGTAGTCTTCATGAACGCAGGACCGGCCCAGTTCGACCAGTTCGCCCGGATGACGCAGCAAGGCCGACAGATCGTATTCGTGGGCCGAATAGAACCCGCCGTTGGCCTTGGCCACGGCGCCGCGAATCAATCGGTAGGTGCCGCAGACAAAGGGCCGACCGGGCTGCGAGCGGTCCGTGTCGAGGACCAGAAGGTGGTCGCAGATCTCGTCGAAGGGATCGGCGTCGCGCTCGTGGCGCGCGGCCTCCACGGTCGGGATGGCGCCCATCTCGCGGTAAAATACGTTGTAGCGCAGGCGTTGCGCGGCCTCGATCTCCTCAGGAGTTTCCGCCAGGCGGATTTCCAGGTTGCGGGCACGCACGTCGACCGGGCGTGGCGGGGTGGGGGCAGGCGTCTTTCTCCGGGGGTATGCAAACTTGGGCAGCACCCCTTTGGGAACGGCCAGTTTGGCGAGCATGTTCATGATATCGCGGTCCCTATTGCCGGTACGGCATGTCTTGGTTGGTCAGGTGCGTATTCATCGCCCAGGGCCAATTTCACATCTGATGACAGACGGTCCCGGCGAAGACAAAAGAAGCTTTGTTAACGGCGGCGTGACGGTTCGATGACAGGGGAAGCCCGTTGGCACGCCTTTGTCGTGGCCCATCCGCGCGCGATATGGCAACCTTCGGCGGAACGGGAGCCTGCAACGGGGATGAATTGGGGATCAGCCGATGAGCGAGAAATGGGATATTCGATTCCTGCGTCTGGCAAAGGAGGTCGCGACTTGGTCCAAGGACCGCTCGACCCAGGTCGGCGCGGTGATCGTGGGGGATGACAAGACGCCGGGACCTTACGGCTTCAACGGCTTTCCCCGCACCATCGACGACGCGGTCGAGGACCGTCATACCCGGCCCCTGAAATACAAATGGACCGAGCATGCGGAGCGCAACGCGATTTACAACGCGGCGCGCATCGGGATGTCGCTGAAGGGCTGCACGATCTACGTCACCCATTTGCCCTGCGCCGACTGCACGCGGGCCATCGTTCAGGTCGGCATCAAACGCGTGGTGGTCGATGCCGGCAGCCTGGAGAACGCGGACTTCGCTTCCCGCTGGTCGGAAGACGACAAGATCACCAAGGCTATGCTGGACGAGGCCGGGGTCGACCTGGGCCTGGTCTCGGCAGACAAGCCGCCCCCCGGCGATGACGACTGACACCGCCGCACACGCCCTGACGCTGCACCGCGACGCCATCGTCATCGACGGGGTCTGTCCACTGTTGATGGATCCGGCCAACGTCACCTACTACATGGACGGCGGCCTGACCGCCGCGGTTCCCACCATCGCGATCCGTGAAACGGCGGAACAGACGTTGCGCATTTTCGGGCGCTGGCACCGCTTCATCGAAGGGCGTGACCGCCTGCGCCTGGCGCGCAAGGCATCCGATATCGAGGCCGCCAAACAGGTCGGCGACATGGCCGTCGTGTTCCACTTCCAGGGTACGGACGCGGTCGAGGATGATCTCGACCTGCTCGACGCCTACAAGGCGCTCGGCCTCGGCATGGTGCAGTTGACCTACAACGTGAAATGCCGGGTCGGCGACGGCGCCTTGGAGCGCACGGATGCGGGGCTCAGCCTGTTCGGCCAAGATTTGGTCAAGCGCTGCAACGACCTGGGATTGATCGTCGACGGCAGCCATACCGGGTTCAAGACCACCATGGACGCCATGGAAATCTGCGACGGACCTTTTGTGTTTTCCCATGCCAATGCCAAGGCGCTGCATCCTTCGCCGCGAAACATCACGGACGAACAGATGAAGGCCTGCGCCAAGACCGGCGGGGTTGTCGGCATCAACGGGTTCCCCAGTTTTCTCGGCGACGATCCAAGGCCTGGCCTGGACCGCTTTATCGAATTCATCGACTACGCGGTGGAACTGATGGGCATCGACCATGTCGGTCTGGGCATCGATTATTACATGGGGATGGACCCGATCATTCCGGCCGACAAGGCGCAGGCGCGTTACGACGACGCGATCAAAACAGGACGCTGGGACGCCGCCGTCTATCCGCCGCCGCCGCATTATTTCCCCAAAGGGATAGAGACGCCCGCGACCCTGTCCAACCTGACCGCAGGACTATTGGCGCGTGGCTATGGCGACGCCGACGTGCAAAAGATCATGGGGGAAAACTGGCTGCGCGTGTTCCGTCGGGTATGGGGCGGATAGCGCCGCCGGATCAGCGGGTCGGGACCGGCGTATCCGTGGAATAGTCGTAGAACCCACGGCCCGTCTTGCGGCCGAGCCAGCCGGCTTCCACATACTTCACCAGCAGCGGACAGGGCCGATACTTGGAATCGGACAGGCCGTCGTGCAGCACGTGCATGATCGACAGGCAGGTATCCAGGCCGATGAAGTCGGCCAGTTCCAGCGGGCCCATGGGATGGCGGGTGCCGAGCCGCATGGCCGTGTCGATGGCGTCGACCGAACCGACGCCTTCGTACAGGGTGTAGATCGCTTCGTTGATCATCGGCAGCAGGATGCGGTTGACGATGAAGGCCGGGAAATCCTCGGCGTTGACCGGCTTCTTGCCCAGATCCGTGGTCAGTTCGCGGATCATCGCGAAGGTTTCTTCGTTGGTCGCGATGCCGCGGATCAGTTCGACCAGATCCATGCGCGGCACTGGGTTCATGAAGTGCATGCCGACGAAACGCTCGGGCCGGTCGGTCTGGGCGGCCAGGCGGGTGATGGAGATGGAGGACGTGTTGGTCGCGATCACCGTGTTCTCGCCCAGATGATCGGCGAGGGAGCGCAGGATCGCCTTTTTGACTTCCTCGTCTTCCGTGGCGGCCTCGATGACAAGGTCGCAATCCTTCATGCCGGCATAATCGGTACCGGTCTTGATCAGGGTCAGGGCGTTTTTCATGTCGTCAGCGGAGATCAGATCACGTTCGACCTGACGGCTCATGCCGCGTTCGATGGTGTCCATGCCCCGGGCCAAGGCGTCGTCGCTGACGTCCAGCATGTAGACGGCACGACCGGACAGGGCGCACACATGCGCGATGCCACTACCCATCTGGCCGGCGCCGATGACGCCGATCTTCTTAATCTTATCCGACATTATTTTCTAATCTCCACACTCCGGTGCGCCCCGCGCCGGTCCGATCTTTATGCCGGAATTGGGCTGTTCGCACTCGCACAATAGGCTTACCCCCAGGGGTGGTCAAGGCCCGTTCGGCCCTTTGGTATACATGATTCCAAGGTAATGCAGCGCCTGATTCGGTCAGCTCAGCGGGTCGCTCCGGGGACCCAAAGAACGTCCGCCCGGCCGCCGTCGTTGAGCCGGCGGGCCAGCACGAACAGGTGGTCGGACAGGCGGTTGACGTACTTCACGGCTTCGGCGTTGATCGCTTCCGTCTCCGCCAGTTCGGTGATCAGGCGTTCAGCCCGGCGGGCCACCGTGCGGGCATGGTGCAGGTGCGCCGCCGCTGCCCGCCCGCCTGGCAGGATGAAGGATTTGAGCGGTTCCAGATCCTCGTTCATGGCGTCGATTTCCGTCTCCAGGCGCGCGACCTGCGAGGTCTGGATGCGCAGCGCCCCCTCGGACCGCTTGCCGTCCTCGGGTGTGCACAGATCGGCGCCCAGGTCGAACAGGTCGTTCTGGATGCGGCTCAACATGGCGTCGGCCTCGGTATCCGCGTCCGAGCCCGATGGACCGGTGTAAAGCCGGGCCAGGCCGATCACTGAATTGGCTTCGTCGACGGTGCCGTAGGCGGCAACCCGGATGTCGTGTTTGGGCCGCCGGTCGCCGGACCCCAGCGAGGTTTCGCCCGCGTCCCCGCCCCGGGTGTAGATCTTCGACAAGGTAACCAAGGAATGCGTCCTCCTGCGCCGGATAGGGCGTCTATTTGCCGCTCAGCAGCATGAGAACGGCGAACAGGATGATGGCGATGCCCTGCATGAGCACGCGGGCACGCATCAGTTTGTTGGAATATTTCGCGTTGAACTTGCCGCCCACGGCGAAGGCGCCGATGCCGACGAACAGCACCAGCAGGGTCAGCGCCAGGGCGATGACGATGAGGATCGTGAAGAACCCTTCCATTTCCGAGATATAGTCCTTTCCCCGCCGGGCGTCACCGATTTTCCCGGCTGTTTCACTGTACACGCGGCTAAGATGCCGGACTGTCCCAGATTCAAGGAGCCCATTCATGGATGCAGAAACCCGCCAAAACCTGGAACGTATTTCCGTCGCCACCGTGTCCATGCAGTTGTTGAAGCGGGGATTGCGCCGGGTCGTTATGGCCGGGGTTCGGCCCCTGAACGCGCCGGTCAAGCCGCTGTTGGGCGAGGCCTTCACCCTGCGGTTCATCCCCGCGGGGGAGGACCTGTCGGCCCCCGCCGTTCTGGGCGCCGACGGCTATGTGCCGCGCCACGCCATCGAAGAGGTGCCCGAGGGTGCGGTGCTGGTGATCGACGCAAGGCGCGATGCGGAAACGGCGGTATTGGGTGATCTGATTCTGGAGCGATTGAAGGTGCGGGGTGTTGCCGGCGTGGTCGCCGACGGCGGCGTGCGCGACGCGGCAGAGGCGATCGCCGTGGGCCTGCCCGTGTTCGCGGCGGGCCCGGCGGCGCCCGCTCATATCGTGGGCTTGGCGGCGGGGGATACGGGAACCCGGATCGGCTGCGGCGGGGTCGCCGTCATTCCCGGCGATATTATCAAGGCTGATGGCGACGGGGTCGTGGTGATCCCCCGGGATCTGGCAGCGGAAGTCGCGGCCGACGGTGTTGCCCAGGAACGATTCGAGCGGTTCGCCAAACAGAAGATTCAGGCCGGTCAGCCGATCATCGGCGTTTATCCACCCAGCCCGGAAACCCAAAAGGAATACGAAGGTTGGCGTGATCCCGAGGACGTCTGAATTTTCAGGCGGCGACGGTGTGGATGTCGGCGAGAATCTGGTTGGACAGGTTCAGCGACCGCTCGGCAAGGTGTCGCGCCTCAAGCGGAAGGGGGCGGGTAAGGCCATTGCGGATTTCTCTCGACGCCTGATCCAGGGCGCCCAGAATCCACCGCTCGCTCTCCCCATCATAGTCATGAGCATCGGCGCGCATCATGTGCACGGTGACAAAATGAAGCAGATTGACCATCGCGCGGTGCAAATTGAAACGATGCAGCATCTCCGGACGGTTCATGGCGCCGGCGACTAACTTGAATTCGGGAGAGGCCTCGATTTCCTCGCTCAAAATCTCTAATGCGTTCATGTAATTGCGAAATTCTTCCATACCCATGACCATGACCTCGCTTTAAATCGGGCCGCCCGCCGGACAATGGCCGGGGTGGCCGCACTTGACCAACGGCAAGACGCAAGGATCGGGCCAACTCGTGGCCAGGCGGCAGGGATGGGCGAAGGCGTTTGGGAGGGAAGGGTTAATTACGCCCGGACATCAGGCCGCGGGCAATGACCTGAGCCTGGATTTCCGCCGCCCCCTCCAAAATATTGAGGATGCGGGCGTCGCACAGCACCCGCGAGATCGGATATTCCATGGCATAGCCGTTACCGCCGTGAATCTGCAGGGCGTTGTCCGCATTGGACCAGGCCGTGCGCGCGCCCAACAGCTTGGCCATGCCGGCCTCGATATCGCAGCGCCGGTCGGAATCCTTTTCGCGTGCGGCGAAATAGGTCAGCTGGCGGGCGATCATGGTCTCCACGGCCATCCAGGCAAGCTTGCCGTGGACGCGCGGGAAGGCATGGATGGCGCGGCCGAACTGGTTGCGCTCCAGGGCGTATTGCAGGCCCAGTTCCATGGCGTTCTGCGCCACGCCGACGGCGCGGGCCGCCGTTTGGATGCGGGCACTTTCGAAGGTCGCCATCAACTGCTTGAAGCCCTGGCCTTCCTGGCCGCCCAGAAGCTGGCCCGCCGGGACTTCGAAACCGTCGAAGCCGAGCTCGTATTCCTTCATGCCGCGGTAACCGAGCACCTCGATCTCGCCGCCGGACATGCCGGGGGCGGGGAAGGGGTCGTCTTCCGTGCCGCGCGGCTTTTCCGCGAGCAGCATGGAAAGCCCCTTGTATCCCGGCTCGTCCGGGTTGGTGCGGACCAGCAGCGTCATCAGGTCCGAGCGTGAGGCATGGGTGATCCAGGTTTTATTGCCGGTGACTTTGTAGGTGTCGCCGTCCTTGACCGCGCGGGTCTTCAAGGATGCCAGATCCGATCCCGTGCCCGGTTCCGTGAACACCGCCGTCGGCAGGATTTCGCCGGACGCGATCTTGGGCAGGTAATGGGCCTGCTGTTCCGGCGTGCCGCCGAGGCGGATCAGTTCCGCCGCGATTTCCGAGCGGGTGCCGAGAGAGCCGACGCCGATATAGCCGCGGGACAGTTCTTCCGTGACCACGCACATGGCGATCTTGCCCATGCCGAGCCCGCCGCCCTCTTCCGGCACGGTCAGGCCGAACACACCCAATTCCGCCATCTGGTCGACGATCTCAATGGGGATCAGGTTATCGGCCAGATGCCATTCGTGGGCATGGGGCATGACCTGGTCTTCGACGAACTTGTGAAACTGGTCCCGGACCATGTCCAACATCTCGTCGTCCAGGCCCAGGGCACCGAAATGGCCCTCCGCCATGATCTCGCCCATGCGTGCACGCAGGGCCGGCGTGTTGCCGCCCGCGATCAAAGTTTTGACGGCGGCGGTTTCCAGGGGGGACATGTCGTCGGCCGTCAGGCCCATGTCCGCCGGGCGCACGATTTCGACCTGTGACAAGGCGATGCCGCCCTTGATCTGGGCTAGGTATTCGCCGAACGCGGCCTGGACCATCAGCTGTTCCATCTCGCCGAAGGTGCTCGCACCCTCCAGGCGTTCGGCCCAGCCGAGCATCTGGCGCAGGCCCTCGACATAGGTCGCCAGCCAGGACAAACCGTGGGCCGCCACCTGATTGGCGTCGACCAGGGGGCCTGACACCTTGCCGTTTTCGCTGCACATGTCGGTGACGCGGCGGCGGGCGGCGGCGAACACGTCGTCGGCAGCACCCTGGGCCTCGCGGCAAAGGGTCAAAAGATTGGGCAGCAGAATGCCGCCGCTGGGTGCGCTGGCGTCCATGACGCGTCTCCTTGATGTCAGGCGGCGGGGCGCCGATGAGCTTTACGCCGAAATGCAATCCTCGAGGGTCCGGAAGCCGGGCCGCTTGGCCTGGACCAGAACCGCCATGTTACCGGGTTTGTGCTGGTTGGCGCGCATTTTCATATGGGCTGCCGGAATATCGGCCCAGGAAAACACTTCCGACATGCAGGGGTCGAGCCGCCGTTCGATGACCAACTGGTTGGCCTGCGACGCCTGCATCAGGTTGGCGAAGTGGCTGCCCTGGATGCGTTTCTGGCGCATCCACACGAAGCGCGCGTCCATGGTCAGGTTATAGCCCGTGGTGCCGGCGCAGAATACGACCATGCCGCCGCGCTTGACCACGTTGCAGCTGACCGGGAAGGTCGCCTCGCCCGGGTGTTCGAACACGAAGTCGACGTCGTTGCCCTTGCCGGTGATGTCCCAGATGGCTTTACCGAACTTGCGGGTCTCGGCCATGTACTCCTTGAAGCCGGGCCCGTTGACCTCGGGCAGTTGGCCCCAGCAGTTGAAGTCCTTGCGGTTGATCACCGCCTTGGCGCCCAGGGACATGACGAAGTCGCGTTTGTCCTCTTCCGAGATCACGCCGATGGCGTTGGCGCCGGATACCGCGCACAACTGCACGGCCATGGAGCCCAGCCCGCCGGACGCCCCCCAGACCAGTACGTTGTGGCCGGGCCGCAGGATATGCGGGCGATGGCCGAACAGCATGCGGTAGGCGGTGGCGAGGACCAGGGTGTAGCACGCACTTTCCTCCCAGGTCAGGTGCTTGGGCCGGGCCATGCACTGGCGGTCCTGGACACGGCAGAACTGGGCGAAGGAGCCGTCCGGCGTCTCATACCCCCAGATGCGCTGCGAGGTGGAGAACATGGGGTCGCCGCCGTTGCATTCCTCGTCGTCGCCGTCGTCCTGATTACAATGGACAACGACCTCGTCGCCGACCTTGAAGCGTTTGACCTTGGAGCCGACGGCGTAGACCACGCCAGAGGCGTCGGAGCCGGCGATGTGATACTCGGCCTTGTGGTAGTCGAAGGGCGAGATCGGCGTGCCGAGCGCGGCCCACACGCCGTTGTAGTTGACGCCGGCGGCCATCACCATGACCAGGACGTCGTGGCTGTCCAGTTCGGGGACGTCCACGACCTCGACCTGCATGGCGGTATCGGGCTCGCCATGGCGTTCCTTGCGGATCGCCCAGGCGTACATCTGTTTCGGGACATGACCCAGCGGCGGGATTTCGCCGACTTCGTACAGGTCTTTCATGGGCTGGTTCGGGTTCAATTCGATCACTTCGGCGGCATCCGTCATTGCTGCCTCCTTCTCCACACAGTTACGCCATCCCCAACGGTCCGCGTTTTCGCCTGTATCTTATTGTTCGGCATGCGGCCATTTTTGTTGTCCTATTGGTCATATCCGCTTTACATTTTCTTCGCAATGCACAAAATTCTATCTTTCGTTTTGTGATTTAGATACGAAATAAAATTACAATAATTTTTAGAAAATGGCGAATTTCTGTCATTTCAAGGAGAAGGCTATGAGTGGCGAATTAGCAGGCGCAAAAGGCGGTTCCGCTGCGGCGCAACAGGCGGCGGCGCG
Organism: bacterium SCSIO 12827; assembly: GCA_024397995.1. Lineage (NCBI taxonomy): Bacteria > bacterium SCSIO 12827. Next base: position 482,269 of record CP073746.1, read on the forward strand.
GGATAAGCCCTGGCTGTTCCGCACCTATTCGGGCCATTCCTCGGCCAAGGAATCGAACGCGCTGTACCGTTCGAACCTGGAAAAGGGGCAGACGGGCCTGTCCGTGGCCTTCGACCTGCCGACCCAGACCGGCTATGACGCCGACCATCCGCTCGCCAAGGGTGAGGTCGGCAAGGTCGGCGTGCCGATCTCCCATCTGGGTGATATGGCGCAGCTGTTCGACGGCATTCCCCTCGACCAGATGAACACGTCGATGACCATCAACGCCCCGGCGGCCTGGCTGCTGGCGCTTTATATCGCCGCCGCCGAACGTCAGGGGGCCAAGCGCGCCGATCTGGCGGGCACGACCCAGAACGACGTGCTGAAGGAATATCTCTCGCGCGGCACCTACATCTTTCCGCCGGCGCCGTCGCTGCGCCTGACGTCGGACACCATCGCCTTCACCTGCCGCGAGGTGCCCAAGTGGAACCCGGTCAACGTATGCTCCTACCACCTGCAGGAAGCGGGGGCGACGCCGGTTCAGGAACTGGCCTATGCGCTTGCCAATGCGCAGGCGATTTTGGACACGGTCAAGGCCTCGGGCCAGGTCTCGGACGCGGATTTCCCGCGTCTGGTCGGGCGCATCAGCTTCTTCGTCAACGCCGGCATGCGCTTCATCACCGAGCTGTGCAAGATGCGGGCGTTCACCGAGCTGTGGGACGACATTACCCGCAACCGTTACGGGGTCGAGGACGAAAAGTACCGCCGTTTCCGTTATGGCGTGCAGGTCAATTCCTTGGGCTTGACCGAACAGCAGCCGGAAAACAACGTCTACCGCATCCTGCTTGAAATGCTGGCCGTGACCCTGTCCAAGAACGCCCGCGCCCGTGCCGTGCAGCTGCCGGCCTGGAACGAGGCCCTCGGCCTGCCCCGCCCGTGGGATCAGCAATGGTCGCTGCGCCTGCAGCAGATCGTGGCTTATGAGACGGACCTGCTGGAATTCGGCGACATCTTCGACGGTTCCAAGGAAATCGACGCCAAGGTCGAAGACCTGAAGGGGCAGGCCCTGGCTGAACTGGCCCGCATCGACGCCATGGGCGGCGCCGTCCATGCGATCGAGGCCGGCTACATGAAACAGCGCCTGGTCGAAGCCAGCGCCAAGCGGCTTGCCGCCATCGAGGCGGGTGAGCAGATCGTGGTCGGCGTGAACAAGTATCAGGAGGCCGAACCCTCGCCCCTGGTCGGTCAGGCGGGCGCCATCGTCACCGTCTCGCCCGAGGCCGAAGCGGAACAGATCGCGTCCCTGGTTGCCTGGCGCGGGGGCCGTGACGATGCCAAGGTCGCGGCCGCGCTCAAGGCTCTGACCGAGGCGGCGAAGTCCGACGCCAACATCATGGAACCCTCGATCCAATGCGCCCATGCGGGCGTGACCACGGGCGAATGGGGCCAGGCGTTGCGCGACGTGTTCGGTGAATATCGGGCACCCACGGGCATTTCTGGCGCGGCCCTGGGTGCCGCCGGCGACATCACGGCCGTGCGTGCGCGGGTCGAGGAGGTGTCATCCGCCCTCGGCCGCCGCATCAAGATCCTGGTCGGCAAGCCGGGGCTCGACGGTCATTCCAACGGGGCGGAGCAGATCGCCGTGCGGGCGCGGGACGCCGGCATGGAGGTCGTCTACGAAGGCATTCGCCTGACCCCGGGCCAGATCGTCGCCGCCGCGCGGGACGAGGCCGTGCATGTGGTGGGATTGTCGGTACTGTCGGGATCGCACGTGGCCTTGGTCACGGACGTGATGGATCTGATGCGGGCCGAAGGCCTGGACGATATTCCTGTGGTCGCCGGCGGCATCATTCCGCCCGCCGATGCCGAAACCCTGAAGGCCGCCGGCGTCGCCCGCGTCTACACGCCCAAGGACTACGACCTGACGGCGATCATGGACCAGATCGTCGATCTTGCGGCGGAAGGGTTGAAGACGGCGGCGGAGTAACGCGTCTTTCTCACCGTCATGGCCGGGCCCAGACCCGGCCATCCACATCCCAATCCAATCGGTACCGAGGGAGGAAAGGCGTGGATGCCCGTGCCAAGCACGGGCATGACGGAATGATGGGGGGCGGGGCTCAGCCGTCGAGAAACCTCAGATAGGTGTCATAGCAGGACATCAGGTCGTCGATGGCCGTGCCGCCGCGGTTCAGGGCGGCCATGCCTTGCTCCATGGTGAACAGGGTCATGGCAAGATCGGCGGCCGGAATGTCCGTGCGGATGTCACCGGCCTGCTGGCCGTTGCGGATGACCTGTTCGAACAAATCGCGCACTTCGGCGTGAAGTCCCCTCAGGTACTCGGCCAATTCCGGATGATGGGGGGCCAGTTCCGCCGCGGTGTTGTAGACCATGCAGCCCTTGCGGCCTTCGTCCGAGGACACGAATGCGTCGATATCTCGGAAATAGGCCTCAAGCGCCTGACGTCCGGCACCCGGTGTGCGCAGGGCCCGGCGCATTTCATCCTTCTTGATCTGGATGTAGCGCATCAGCGCCTGATGATAGATCGCATCCTTGTTGCCGAAGGTGCCGTAGAGCCCATAGCGGCTGACGCCCGTATGGCGGACGAGATCCTCCATGGAGGTATGCTGAAAACCGCGTTCCCAGAACAGGCGCATGGCCTTGTCGAGGGCATCGTCGGGGTCGAATTCGCGGGTACGGGCCATGTAATCAGAATTTTTGTTCTGGTTCGCCGCGTCAATGGAATTCTTGGAAAAGACGTGGCAAGACTGGGTTAAAGGGGGCCCAAACCGTCGGTTTGGCGCCCGGCAGCATGACGGGGATGGCATCGACGGCAGCCGATGGCGCCAGCGGGTTGTCGACCTGGGGTTTGGCGATCTGGGTCAGGTAGCGCGCGGCGCCGGCCTGAAATTCCTTGCGGATGTAGCACCAGCTGACGAACAGGCCGCCGAACCGTTCGAAATACAAGATGTCTTCGTTGTTCTTGCACTCTTGCAGGTCGCGCGCCAGGTTACGCGAGGTGCCGACATAAACCCAGGCAGGCCGCACGCCACCGTGCCAGATGATGAACACGGCGGTCTGTCCCTCCAGGTTCTGTTCCTGGGGGTCGAGATTGATGAAGCGGAAAAACTTGCCCTTTTCATTGCGCACCCAGTTGGGATCAACCGGCTTGCCCAATTGGCTCATTTTCTTCGCTGTATTAAAAAAGAACATGTTTTCTTCTCTTGCTTCGGAAATCCGGCTGAATTCCGAAGATGAACCTAATATGGGCCGGTAATGTGACGGCGAAAAGGGGCCCTGTCGATGGAATTTTTAGCCCTTTCCCTGGTGCTCGCCGCCATTGTTCTGATCCTTGCCGGGACCGTGTGGACCGGGGTTCCGCCGATGCCGACATCCCCCGCCGTCCGGGCCTGCATGTTCACCGTGATCGAGGGCCTTGAACCGCGCTGTATTCACGAACTGGGGGGCGGATGGGGCGGCCTGGCGGGGGCGCTCGCCCGCCGCTTTCCGGATGCCCGGGTCATCGCCACCGAAGCCTCGCCCCTGCCCTGGGCGGTCTGCCGACTGCGCCGCGCCCTGTTCGGCCCGGCCAACCTGGAGGTCCGGTTTGGCGACGTCATGAAGACCGATTTCTCGGATGCCGATCTCGCGGTCTGTTTCCTCTGCCCGCCGGCCATGGCCAAGCTGGCCGGCCGGCTGGAGGATGGTCTGAAGCCGGACGCTTGGGTGCTGTCCAACGCCTTCGCCCTGCCGGGTTGGACGCCGGCGAAGGAAGCGCGGGTCGACGACCTGCACCGCTCGGCGGTTTATCTGTATCGAAAGTGACTAGCCGACGAGCGGCGCCGTCGCCTGTTTCAGCCAGGCCCGGGTCTTGGTGTCGACCAAGGGTGACAGAGCCTTGCGGACCCTTGCGTGATAGGCATCCAGCCAGGCCCGTTCCGCCGTGTCCAGCAGCGTCACCTCGATCAGATTACGGTCGATGGGGGCTAGGGTCAGGGTCTCGAACGCCAGGACATCGCGTTCCGCCCCCCGGGGTGCGGTGACGGCGGTGACCAGGACAAGGTTCTCGATGCGGATGCCGTAGGCCCCGGTCTTGTAGTATCCGGGCTCGTTCGAAATCACCATGCCCGGTTCCAGCGCCACCGTACTGGGGGCTTTGGAAATGCGTTGCGGCCCTTCGTGGACGCTGAGGTAGCTGCCGACGCCGTGGCCCGTGCCGTGGTCGAAGTCCAGGCCCTGGGCCCAGAGAAACTGGCGGGCCAGCGGGTCCAATTGCGAGCCCGTGGTGCCCTTGGGAAAGCGCGCCCTGGCCAGGGCGATATGGCCCTTGAGGACCAGGGTGAAGCGGGTGCGGGCTTCCTTGGGCGGGGCTTTCGGGCCGATGGCGACGGTGCGCGTGATGTCCGTGGTGCCGTCCAGGTATTGCGCCCCGGAATCGACCAGATAGACATCGCCCGCGCGCAGCCGCCGGTCGGACGCCGGGGTTGCCTTATAATGCACGATGGCGCCGTTGGGGCCGCTGCCGGAAATGGTGTCGAAGCTGAGGTCGCGGATCAGATCGTTTTCCTTGCGGAAGGCATAGAGCCGGTCCGAGGCGGCGATCTCGCTGATCCCGCCCTTGGGTGCTTCCGCCGACAGCCAGGCGAGGAATTTCGCCACGGCGGCCCCATCGCGCAGATGGGCGGCGCGCATACCGGCGATTTCCGTGTTGTTCTTGCAGGCCTTGAGCAGGATACACAAGTCCTGGCCGCGGTCAACCACGGCTCCGCCGTCGGCCAGGCGGGCGGCGATCCACATGGGGTCGGCCATGGGATCGATGCGGACTTTTGCGTGTTTCGCGGCCAACCGATCGAGCAGGGGGCCAAGGGCGTCCGGTGCCTTGATACGCACGTCCTTGCCAAGATGGCGTGTCACCGCCGCCGGGATTTTGACCGGATCGATGAACCAGTCGACGGCGGCGTCTTTATGGATCACGGCGAAGCTGAGGGCCAAGGGCGTGCGCGGCACGTCGGTCCCCCGCACGTTCAACAGCCAGGCGATGGAATCGGGGGCCGACAGAATCTGGGCGCTCTGGCCCTGGGCTTTCAACATCGCGGCGACGGTCCGCCGCTTGTCCGCCGATCCCAGCCCCGCGTACTTCAGGGGATGGGCGCGCACGGGGGCAGCGGGGCGTGCGGGCTGGTCGGCCCAGACGGCGTCAATGGGATTGCCGTCCACGGGCACAAGCTCGCCGCCGGCCTGCTGGCAGGCTTCACGGAAGCGGGGGACCTGCGCCGGCGTCAACAGCCAGGGGTCATATCCCAGCTTGCCGCCCTTGGGCAGGGCTTCGGCGATCCAGTCGACGGCAGGTTCCTGGGTAATGTGGCGAAGGTCGTACAGGTTCGCGTCGACCTGCTTTGCCGCCTGTAGGGTGTAGCGGCCGTCACTGAACAATGCGGCCCGGCGGCTCAGCACAACCGCCATCCCGGCCGAGCCGGTGAAGCCCGTCAGCCAAGCCAGGCGTTCGGAGTGGGGGGCGACGTATTCGCCCTGATGTTCGTCGCCGCGCGGCACGATGAAGCCGTCGAGCCCCCGTTTCGCCAGTTCGGCGCGCAACAGCGTCAGGCGTTCGGCGGCGGGCGGTGGTGCGATCGCGGCGCGGGAAGATCCCCGGCGGGGTTTGGCGGGTGATGATGCGTCCATGGGGACAAGCTAGGAAGCCCCGGCCCGGGTGGCAAGCAGAGACATGCGGGGCAGGGGGTTGGCTGTGATATTTCGCACAATCAGCCATGCGTTTAATGCAATGCTGCGGTGCAGCATTTGCGGTTTTCGCATGGAAAGGACAGGCATAGGTTCCGCCCAACACGTCGTCGGCAATGTCCATTCAGGGCCCGCCCACGGCATCAATTCAGGAGTAACGACCATGGCGCCCTACAGCCAAACTGATCTGTCCGTTCAGGACCTCATCGAACAAGCCCGTATTCTGCGGGCGCAGGCTTTCGCGCGGATCTGCAAGCAAGCGGTCCAGGCGATTATCCCGGCACGGTCCCAGAAGCAGGCCGAACCGGTTCAGCAAGATCTGTTTCAGCAGCCGGCCTTGATGCAGGAAGACAGCTATTTCCTGCCGCTGGTCAACGGCGTGCAGTCCCTTATCCAGGGGCTGATCATCGGCCTGCGCCGCAACGCCATGCGCCGCCAGCTGCTGGCCCTCGATGATCGCATGCTGCGTGACATCGGCATCCGCCGCGACGACATTACCGCCCTCGTCGCCGGGGCCTTCTCCGGCAACGACCGGGTGCCGGCCTCCGCCCGCAGCGCGGCCGAACTTTATTACCTCGTTCCGGCGGCAGCGCAGCCGACGGGCCGCGGCAACGATCGCCTGGCCGCCTAAGCCAGCGCGACTCGCAGACAAGAAAACGGCGGTGCCCAACGCGGGGCGCCGCCGTTTTTGTTTGTTCGGGCCCGGTTCGTCTTATTTGGGCTGGGGCACGATGCGCAGATAGGGCTTCAGCGTTTTCCAACCACCCGGGAATTTTGCCTTGGCGGCTTCATCGCTGACGGCGGGCACGATGATCACGTCCTCACCCTGTTTCCAGTTCACCGGCGTCGCGACCTGATGCTTTGCCGTAAGCTGTAGGGAATCGATGACGCGCAGGATTTCATCGAAATTGCGTCCCGTTGCCATCGGGTAGGTCAGGCACAGCTTGATCTGTTTGTCCGGGCCGATGACGAAGACCGTGCGTACGGTCATGTTGGTCATGGCGGTGCGTTCCTTGGCCCCGCCCGAGGCATCGGCCGGAAGCATGCCGTACAGCTTGGCAACCTTCAGGTCGGCATCGCCGATCATCGGATAATTGGGGGCGGTGCCCTGGGTTTCCTCGATGTCCTTGGACCAGGCCGCGTGATCGTCCACGGAATCGACACTGAGGCCGATAACCTTCACGCCTCGTGCCTTGAACTCGGGCATCAGCTTTGCCATGTAGCCCAGTTCGGTGGTGCAGACCGGCGTGAAGTCCTTGGGGTGCGAAAAGATGATGCACCAGCCATCGCCGATCCAGTCGTGGAAATTGATAGTGCCTTGCGTGGTTTCCGCCGTGAAATCGGGGGCGGTGTCGCCAATGGTCAAGCCCATGTCGGTCTCCTCTTTCTGGCCGTGTGCGTTCAATGACAGCTTGTGTCCGCGCCGCGCGCCGATCAGAGGCAGGCAGCGCCCCGTCTATATGGGGAGCCGCAGTCCAGAATGGAACGCCTAGTCGAACAGCGACCGGCTGGTCCGCCGGTAGCCTCGATTTTCCATGCAGGACACGAACATCCGGTCGGTCTGGCGCGACAGGTCGTAGCGCGCCATGGCGGCATCGTATTCGCTGCCGATCAGGGGGCCGGCATCGGGTTGCGGCAGGGGTTGGCGTTTCAGGATGCGGTCGGCCTCCCGGCGGGCCAGGGACCGGCATTCCTGGCGGTCGAAGGCAAGTTGGTCCTCGGAGCCGCCGGGCAGGGTCCATTCGGTCACGCTGCACGCACTCAGGCCCAGCACCAGGGCGCCTGCGCACAGAAATTTTAGGCTTTGTGTCGTCATGGTTTTATCCTAGCGCGTTCGCCGCCGGCGATAAACCAGGGCGGCCGGATCGCGGCTCAGCCGCCTTTGGATGTGCTCAGGCAGGCGCGGATGAATGCTTTGACCTCCGGGGCATTCCATTCGGCGATGCCTTCAAGGCGGCCCTTTTCCCGGCCCTCGGCGTCATAGAGAATCGTCGTCGGCAGGCCGCGCACCTTGTTGGCGCGGGCGAAGGTGCCTTTGGGATCCAGATGGATCGAGAGATTTTTATATCCCTGCTTGTCGAAAAACGGTTTGACCACGTCCAGGCCGCCGCGATCCTGGCTGACGGCGATGACTGGAATCCCGTCCTGGGCCAGATCCGTCTTCAGGGCGTCCAGATGCGGCATTTCCTTGATGCAGGGGGCGCACCAGGTGGCCCAGAAATTGACCACGGCCCCCTTGCCCCGGGCCAGTTCGGTGATGGTGACAGGGGCGCCCCCGGCGGTCTGGAACGCTTCCGTCACGGCCGCGCCCGCCGAATTCGCCGCCTTGAACTTGGATAACGTTGGCGGCGGCGCGGAACAAGCGGTCTCCGCCCCCCTTGCAATGCCGTCGGGAATGATGAAAATCGCCCCACTCAACAAGACGGCGGTGGCCAGGGTCCGCAGGAATGTCGCGGGCGCAAGGGCATTACGGGTGGTCTGGATGTGGGTCCGGGTCATCATGCAGGTTCACTGTCCGTTTACGTTGATCGTCTACACCATCGCCTTGGACTTAAGGAGATAGCCATGGCGCGCACTACGGGCAAGTCCGGATCGGGCGGAAACGACGTTTCCGGCGCCTCGACCATCTGGGGCGGGCGCTTCGACGCCGGTCCCGACGCCATCATGGAGGAAATCAACGCCTCCATCGAATTCGACAAGCGGCTGGCGAACGAGGACATCGCCGGATCGACCGCCCATGTCCGCATGCTGGCCAAGCAGGGCATCGTCACGGACGCCGACGCCGACGCCATTGCCGACGGGCTTGCGGCCGTGAAGGCGGAAATCGCCACGGGTGATTTCGAATTCAAGCGTGCCCTGGAAGACATCCATATGAACGTGGAAAGTCGTCTGGCGGCGCTGATCGGTGCGCCGGCGGGCCGCCTGCACACGGCGCGGTCGCGCAATGATCAGGTGGCGACGGATTTCAAGCTGTGGGTGCGGGGTGCCATCGATGCCCTGGATGCCGGCGTCAAGGACCTGCAGGCCGCGTTGATCGAACGCGCCGAGGCCGAGGCCGCGACCGTGATGCCCGGCTTTACACATCTTCAGGGCGCGCAGCCGGTGACCCTCGGCCATTATCTGCTGGCCTATGTGGAAATGCTGGGCCGCGACCGCAGCCGTCTTGCCGACGGCCGCAGGCGCCTGAACGAATGTCCCTTGGGTGTCGCCGCCCTGGCCGGAACCTCGTTTCCCATCGACCGTCACATGACGGCGGCGGCGCTCGGCTTCGACCGGCCGACGGCCAATTCGTTGGATACCGTGTCGGACCGGGATTTCGCGCTGGAGTTTCTCTCATCCGCGACGATCCTTGCCGTTCACCTGTCGCGCTTTGCCGAGGAAATGGTGATCTGGTGTTCGCAGCAGTTCGGCTTCGCGCAGTTCACGGATGCCTTTTCGACCGGCTCCTCCATCATGCCGCAGAAGCGCAACCCGGACGCCGCCGAATTGGTGCGCGCCAAGGTCGGGCGTATCGCGGGGGCGTTCCAGGGCTTGGTCATCGTCATGAAGGGCCTGCCGCTGACCTACGGCAAGGACATGCAGGAAGACAAGGAAGCGGTGTTCGACGCCGCCGATAACGTGGCCCTGGCCGTGGCCGCGACGGCGGGCATGGTGCGCGACGTGAAGTTCAACAAAGACCGCATGGCGGCCGATGCATCGCGCGGTTTTGCCACGGCGACGGACCTGGCCGATTGGCTGGTGCGGGTATTGGGCATGCCCTTCCGCAATGCCCACCATGTGACCGGCTCGCTCGTCGCCATGGCCGAAGCCAAGTGCTGCGAACTCGAAGGCCTGACCCTCGACGACATGCGCGAAGTGGACCCGGCCATTACCGAGGACGTATATTCGGTGCTCGGCGTCGAGAATTCCGTGACCAGCCGGACCAGTTACGGCGGCACGGCGCCGGACAACGTGCGCGCCCAGGCCAAGGATGCGCGCGCGCGGTTCCTGGGTTAGGGGCCGGAACGCGGATGGATATTCGGGAAGATCGGACGCGATGACACGCAGACAGTTCCTTTCGACGTTTTTTGCCGGCCTGACGGTCGCCGGGCTGTCGGCCTGTGGGCGCAAGAATCAACCGAAGCATCCGCCGGGATCGGAATTTCCCCATGACTATCCCTATTTCCTGCCGGAAAAACGAAGCCCCGTGCCGGTGAAACCGGCCGAAGGCGAGGCCGAGCCCATGGACCGCTCCCAGTTCCTGAAGCTGGACACGATCCCGGACCGCACCAGATAACCCGGCCGCGCCCGCCCATCGGGCCCGCCGCTGAACAAAGACCGGAAACCGACCCTTGGACCATTTCACCTACAAAGACGGGCTGTTGTCAGCCGAGGACGTAAGCCTTGCCGATCTGGCGGACCAGATCGGCACGCCGTTCTATTGTTATTCTCAGGCGACGCTGGAGCGCCACTTCCGGGTGTTCGACGAAGCCCTCGCGGGCCTGGACCACACCGTCTGTTACGCGGTCAAGGCCAACGGCAACGTCGCTGTCATCAAAACCCTGGCACAGCTGGGGGCGGGGGCCGACGTGGTCTCTGGCGGCGAACTGATGCGCGCCCTTGCGGCAGGCGTGCCGGCATCGAAGATCGTGTTTTCCGGGGTCGGCAAGAGCCAGGCCGAAATGGCTCAGGCGCTGGATGCCGGCATCTATCAGATGAACGTGGAGTCCGAACCCGAACTGGTGGCCCTGTCCCAGGTCGCGGCGGCCAAGGGCAAGACCGCCCATGTGGCGATCCGCATCAACCCGGACGTCGACGCCAAGACCCATGCCAAGATCACCACGGGCCGCGCGGAAAACAAGTTCGGCATTGATTGGGACCGGGCGCCGGATGTTTACGGGCGGGCGCGTGATCTGCCGGGCATCGACGCGGGCGGCATCGCGGTTCATATCGGCTCGCAACTGCTCGACCTGGAACCCTATCGCAAGGCGTACGAGCGGGTGCGCGATGTGGTTCTCGACCTGCGTGCCCAGGGTCATGACATCCGCCGCCTTGATCTGGGCGGTGGGCTCGGTATTCCCTACAACGACGAACAAGCGCCGCCGCCGGCTGCTTACGGCGCCATGGTCAAGGATGTCGTCGGGCCGCTCGGCTGTCACGTCACGTTTGAACCGGGGCGCTTGATCGCGGGCAACGCGGGCGTGCTGGTGACCCGCGTGCTCTATGCCAAGGACGGCTCGACCCGCCGCTTCGTCATCGTCGATGCGGCCATGAACGACCTGATCCGCCCGGCCCTCTATGACGCCTATCACGCCATCGTGCCGGTGGCCGAACCGGCGCCGGGCAGCGCCCTGCATCCCGTCGATGTCGTTGGACCTATCTGCGAAACCGGTGATACATTTGCGGTGCAACGCCATCTTCCCGCCGTAAAGCCGGGGGATCTTCTGGCGATCAGGTCCGCGGGTGCGTATGGGGCCGTCATGGCCTCGACCTACAACGGCCGGCCCCTGGTGCCCGAGGTTCTGGTATCGGGCGGCGACCATGCCGTGGTCCGCCGCCGTGTCGAAGCCGAGGAATTAATGGCCTTCGACGCGCTGCCGCCCTGGTTGGCGGACTGATTGCCGGGTTTCCGGCGTCTCGGTCCTTGAGACCTTCGGTGGAAAACGGGTTGCGGGGTGCCTTGGGCGGCCCCACCTGTTTCAGGTGAACCTGCCCGACGTTGGGTGAAAGGAACCCGCCGCATGCTGGATGTTCCGCCGCCGGCAACCGGCCGGACGGACACCGGATTGGGTCTGCGCTACCGCCTGCTGCTGCCGTTGGCGCGGGCCGTGGTTTTCTATGAAAAAATCTGGCCTCTGGCCTGGTCCGTGCTGGCCGTCCTCGCCCTGTTCGTGGGCCTGGCGCTGCTTGACATCCTTCCCCTGCTGCCGCGTTGGCTGCACGGCATCGTGCTGGTGACCTTCGCCGGTTTGCTGGCGCTGACTCTGCGCCGGGCGTGGGAAAACCGGCCAATGGTCAGCCGCGCCGCCGCCCGCCATCGGCTGGAGGACGACAGCGGCTTCGAGCATCGCCCCCTCGCGACCCTGGATGACCGGCTGCTGGCCGGCATGGATGACCGTCTGGCGCGTCGCCTTTGGCAGCGCCACCGCGACCGCATGGCCGAACGCATCGCCGGAATGCGCCTGGGCGCCCCCGCGCCGGATGCGGCCGGCCACGACCCCCGGGCGTTTCGCCCCCCCCTGCTGGTGCTTCTGGTGCTCGGCATCGTCGTTGGCTGGAACGATGCAGGTGGTCGCCTGATGCGCGCGGTGACGCCGTTAGGGGCCGCCGCCATGGGCCAGGAACTCAGCGTTTCCGTCTGGATCACGCCACCCGCCTATACCCGTCAGGCGCCGATCTATCTGGAATTGAATGGCGGCGGCAAGGTGCCGACGCCAGGCGACAGACCCGCCGACGCCGCCCTATCCGTGCCCCAGGGTTCGACCCTGCTGGCCCAGGTTGGTGGCGTCGGGCGGATCCCCGACATGGCTTTGGGCAGCATCGAAACACCCTTCACCCCGATCGGCAGCGGCCATGAGGCCGGCAGCTTTCGTCTGGAAACCCTGCTCGACACGCCGGGCGCCCAGGGCATCAACATCACCGTCGCCGGACGCGGGCTTGCGGCCTGGCCGCTGACCGTGGTCGCCGACGCGCCGCCGTCGGCGGAATTCATGACCAAGCCGTCACAGGCCGGTCGGGCGTCGTTCAAGACCGAGTTCGAAGCCAAGGACGATTACGGTCTGGCTTCCGTGGAAATGACCATCCGCCATCCCAACGGCCGCCCCGTTCCCGGCGGTGAAGAGATCGTGCGCCTCGCCCTGCCGCTGGCCGAGCCTGGCACCGTGCTGACCCAAGGCGTCGGTGTCCACGACCTGAGTGCGCATCCCTGGGCGGGGATCGAGGTCGTCGGTCGCATCGAGGCCACGGACGGCCGCGGTCAGGTCGGCGCCAGCGAGGATCTGAAATTCCTGTTGCCGCAGCGCACCTTCAATCACCCGGTCGCGCGCGCGCTGGTCGAACAGCGGCGCAAGCTGTCGGACTCTTCGCCCGATGTAATCATCGAGGTGGTTGAGGTTCTGGAAGACCTGCTTCACAAGCCTGACCATTTTTTCAACGATACGGTGGTGTTCCTCGCCATTAACGTGGCTGGCGCGCGGCTGCTGCACAGCGGCGACAAGGATACGGAGATCGCCAGCGTTCAGAAGCTTCTGTGGGATACGGCGCTGCGCATCGAAGACGGCGATTTCGCGGTCGCCGAACGCGAACTCATGGACCTTCAGGACAAGGTCATGAAGGCCATGCGCGAGGGCGCGGATTCCCAGGAGGTTCAACACCTGATGGAGCAGCTTCGTCAGGCATTGGATGAATATCTCAAGGCGCTGACCGAACAGTTGACCCGCCAGGACCTCAAGGATCTGCCGGCCTTCGACCCCAATATGCAGTCGCTGCAAAGCCGCGACCTTCAGGACATGCTCGACCGGGCCCGTGAACTGGCCAAGAACGGGGCCATGGATGCGGCCCGTCAGATGTTGGCGCAATTGCAGAAGGCGCTTGATCAGATTCGCCGCGGTATGGCCATGGCGCCACAGGAACAGCAGCAGATGTCCGAGGCCAAGCGCCTGATGGACGGGCTCCGCGAATTGACCGAACGCCAGCGCGGTCTGCTCGACGAAACCTTTCAGCGCGCCCAGCAGGATCGCCTTTCGCCGCGCGGCCGCCAGGGTCCGGAAGGCGCCATGCCGTTGCCGCGGGATGGGGAGCAGGGCCAAGGCGAAAGGCGCCCCGGCCAGGGGCGGCAACCGGGTGATGGACAGGGTGAGCGGCAACAGGCCCGCCCCGGCGGCACACCGCGGCCGGGCATGGGGGGCGATCCCAACCTGCAAGGCCGCGCCCAGCAGGAAGCCCTGCGCCGGGCGTTGGGTGACCTGATGCTGCAGATGGATGAAATGCTGGGCAATATCCCGGGCGAAATGGGTCAGGCCGAACGCGCCATGCGCGAGGCGTCGCGGGCTCTCGGCAAGGGACAGCCGGGCAATGCCGTGCCCAATCAGACGGAAGCTCTGGAACATCTGCAGAAATCCCAGGACCAGATGGCGCAGAAGATGGCGCAGCAATTCGGCCCGCAACTTGGCCTGCGCCCCGGACAGCAGGGCCAGCGCGGTCCCGGCCGCGGCCAGGACCCGTTCGGCCGTGGTTCGGGCGGGGCCTTCGGCGCCTCGGTCGACGGCGATGTCGATGTGCCGTCACGCATGGAAATGCGCCGGGCCCGGGAAATTCTCGATGAACTGCGCAAGCGGTCGGGCGAACGTCAGCGCCCGCCGCTGGAACGCGACTACATCGACCGCTTGCTCAAGCAGTTCTGATTTCCGGAATAAACGGGGCCTGGCCGGCGCCTAATGCTTGGCGGGGGCCGCCGCGTCCTTGGGATCGACGAAGGTGACCGTGATACGCCGTCGCAGGGGCGACGGTTCGCGGACCCGGATCTTGAACGACATCTTGTCGCCCTTCGCCAGTTCGCTCTTCAGCGGTGCCACGTCGGTGTGCTGAATCGGTTCGCCTTCGGAATCGAACAGGATCGCGCGGACCATGGGAACGGGGCGGGGGCCGTCTGCGACGTTTTCGATCTGCCCGCGGATGACCAAAACTTCCAAGCCCTGGTCTGTTTCCTGGGCATGTTCGACGCGCTGAATTTGCAAACCGTCGCCGACCTGATGGAACCCGATCATCTTGAACACGTCGTTCAGCTGCGGAACCTTGGCGACCAGTTCGTCCTTGAAGAAGAAGGTGCCGGCGACCAGCCCGCCGATCAGCAGAACGAAGAACAGGGCGATGACCTTGCCCAGGATGCTTTTCTGCGGCAGATCGTCGTCCGGGTCCTGTTCCTCTGCCGAGAACACGTCGGGAATGTAATCCGGGTCGTCCATCTGGTCCGGGGACTCGATGGACTCCAGGTCGTCTTCCTCGTCGTCGTTGTTGATCAGGGATTCGAACGGCTCGATGTCGTCGTCGTCATCCTCGAACATGTCGTCGATGTCATTGGGCAGAACACCCATGTCGTCGTCCGTGTCGTCGGCGATCATGGTGTCGGGCTCAATGATGGGATCGGGCTCGTCCGCCGGTTCCGGTGCCGGCGGCGCCGGCATGGGGGCCGGTTCGGGCGCTGGCGGCGGCGGCGGCGCGGCCTGCGGCACGGGATTCGGCGCATAAGCCTGCGGCGGATAAGGCGTGGGCGCGGCGCCGTAGCCGGGCTGCGCGTACATCTGTTGCTGGGGCGGGTAGCCGGCGGGTGCCGCGGCCTGACGGGGGACGGGCGCCGGATCAGGCAGCGCGTCGCGCGGGTCGGCGAACCACACATGACTGCAGTTGGAGCAGCTCACGTTTCGCCCCTGCCCAAGCTGCGCGGGTTGCAGCATGTAGCGCGTGCGACAATTTGGACAGGTAACCAGCATATTTACCCCGATTCCACCCATGGACTTTATATGCGTCGGCAAATAGGAAAGCAAGCCGAGCAAACCCAAGGACTTCGGCGCCCTCCCTGGACGCCGACGCGGCCCCATGGCATTGTTCCTTAAAGGGAATAGCCGATCATTGATGAATTTTTCCCTAAAGTCCCCGAGAGCCCGATCAAGGTACCCCCAAAGGTGAGAGACAGCGATCCCGAAAGCATCGTCCGCTTCGAAAATGTCGGACTGCGCTATGGACTGGGGCCCGAGGTGCTGCAGGACATCACCTTTTCCCTGGGGCCGTCGTCCTTTCGCTTTCTTCTGGGGGAAAGCGGCGCCGGTAAATCCTCCCTGCTGAAGCTTCTCTACATCGCCCTGCGTCCGACGCGGGGGCAGATTTCATTGTTCGGGCGCAACGTCGCCAGCATGTCGCGGAACGAATTGCCGCGCTTGCGCCGCCGGGTCGGCGTGGTGTTCCAGGAATTTCGCCTGCTTGACCATTTGTCGGCCTTTGACAACGTGGCCCTGCCCATGCGTGTGGCCGGGGCCCGGGAAAGCGACGTGCGCCGCCATGTCGAGGAATTGCTGTCCTGGGTCGGACTGAAGGATCATTTGAATTCGCGCCCGCCGACCCTGTCCGGCGGCCAGCAGCAGCGCATCGCCATCGCGCGGGCCGTCATCACCCGGCCCAAGCTTTTGCTGGCGGACGAGCCGACGGGCAACGTCGACGACAAGATGGGCCTGCGCCTGATGCATCTGTTCGAGGAACTGAACAAACTGGGCACCACGGTGATCGTGGCGACCCATAACCTGGGTATCGTGCGCCAGATGGCGCATCCCGTCATGCGCCTGGAAAACGGCCGCCTGAACACGGACGAGGCGGAAATCATTTCCGACCTGGGCCTGGACGAACCGGGAATCGGTGCGGGTGCCGCTCCCGCCGGTCCCGGTTTCTCCCGCATTCATTGATGCTGACCGTGATGCTCCGCCGCCGCTCCGACCTGCCGATGAACGAAGACACCCTGGGCCGTTTCCTGCCCTGGCTGATCGCCTTCATGGTCTTCCTGTCGGCTCTGGCGCTGGCCGGGATGTTGATCCTCAACGACGCGGTCAAGCGCTGGGATACGGGGCTCAACGCCACCGTCTCGGTTCAGGTGCCGCCGGGCTCAGACGCGCGTGAGGACGAACAGCGCCTGGGTCAGGTGCTTGCCGTGCTGGCCGCCAAGCCGGGGGTGGAACGCTACGAGACGCTGTCCAAGGACCGCCTGCTCGACCTGCTGAAACCCTGGATCGGTGAGGCGGGGCAGGCGCAGGATCTGCCGATCCCCATGCTGATCGACGTCACCGTGGACCGCGATGCGGCGCTCGACGCGCAAAGCCTGGCCAGGGAACTTCAGGCCCGCGTGCCGGGGGTTTCCGTCGACGACCATCGGGTATGGCTCAGCCAGCTCGTGCGCCTGGTCACGGTGATCCAGGTCCTGGCCTGGGCGGTGTTGGGCCTGATCGGCCTGGCGACCATCGGCACCGTGGTGTTCACCACCCGCACGGGCCTGGCGATCCACCGGGAAGCCATTGAGGTTCTGCACCTGATCGGCGCCCAGGATGCCTATATCGCGCGCCAATTCGCGTCCCGTGCCCTGGGCCTGGGGCTCAAGGGCGGATTTCTCGGCCTCGCGCTCGCCGTGCCGACCCTGGCCGGGATCGGCTATCTTGCAATGGAAACGGGGGCGACCATGGTGCCCAAACCTGACCTGGGGTTCTTCAAGGCCCTGGGATTCCTCACCCTTCCCGTCGCCGTGGCACTGTTGGCCATGATGACCGCGCGCTCGACCGTCATGCGCAACCTGAAGCGGATGTCCTGATGAGCCGGCGTCCACGCCGCAGCACCCCGGTGGGGATGGGACGGCTGCTGGTCATGGTGATCATCGTCGCCGTCATCTGGGGCGTCGGGTTGTTCCAATTCGCCGACACCATTCCGGCAAAGGTCGAGGACCCGGGCACCCACACGGATGCCATCGTGGTCCTGACCGGCGGCAGCGGGCGGTTGGATGAAGGTTTGGACTTGTTGGCCCGCAACCTGGCCGGGCAGTTGTTCGTGTCCGGCGTTTATCACGGGCTCGACGTGGAGCGCCTGGTCCAGATTTCCAAGCGCGAGCCCGAGGGCCTGGAGTCCCGCATCGGCATCGGCAACGCCGTCAATACCGTGGGCAACGCGGCGGAAACGCGGGTCTGGATGGCGAAGCGCGGGTTCACCTCGTTGCGCCTAGTGACCGGCGCCTATCACATGCCGCGCTCGCTCGCCGAATTTCACTTCTTCATGCCGGGGGTCAAGGTCATCCCCAATCCGGTGTTCCCCGAACATGTGAAGCAGAAATATTGGTGGGCCTGGCCCGGCACGGCCAGCCTGATCGTCTCGGAATACAACAAGTGGCTGTTCGCCCGCGCCAGGCACTGGATTTCCAGCATCTTCGCGGCGCCCCGCCCGATCCTGAAATGAGGGGGCCGACCATGATCCTGGTCCGCTCGATCCTGTTCGGGGGGCTGTTCTTTCCGTGGAGCACGCTGTGCTCCATCTTCGTGCCGATTTCGCTGATCTTCCCGCGCAAGTTCATGCAGACCATCGTCAAGGTCTGGGGCATCGGCGTGCGCTTTCTGCTGAAATGGGTGGTCGGGCTGAAGTGGCGGGCCGAGGGCCTGGATAACGTGCCGCCGGGGCCCTGCGTGATCGCGTCCAAGCATCAAAGTGCGTGGGACACCATGGTGTTCCATGTCCTGCTGCCCGACCCGGTCTATGTCGTGAAGAAGGAACTGACGCGCATCCCGTTCTGGGGTTGGGGCTTCTACAAGGCCGGCTGCGTCGTGGTCGACCGCAAGGCGGGGGCCAAGGCGCTGAAGCATCTGGTTATCGGCGTGCAGGAAGCCCTGGCCCGCGGCAGCCAGGTCGTGATCTTCCCCGAGGGCACGCGCACCGCCCCCGACCAGAAGGTCGATTACCACCCGGGGATCGCCGCCATTTACCGCGACGCCAACGTGCCCGTGGTGCCCGTGGCGCTTGATTCCGGTTTGTTCTGGGGCCGCATGGCGGCGCTCAAATATCCGGGCGAGATCACCATCCGGTTCATGGATCCGATCCAGCCGGGCGGCGACCGCCGCGAGTTCCTGGGTTTGCTGCAAAGCCAGGTCGAGGGCGAAAGCACCAAACTGATGGCGGAAAAGCGCGCGCGTTATCCCTGGCTGCCCGCCCCTCGGCCCGCTGTGGAAAACGGGTAAAACTTCTCAATCGCCCGCTCAGCACCGTGTTCAGGCAGCCCTTCCTGTGGGCCGTTCTGGGGGCTTTTTGCTGCTTCCTGTGGGAAACATAAAGAGAACAAAAAATTGACCCCCTGAGGGTAACCGCCTACACTTATTGAAACTTTCCATCATCAAAGGATTACGGGCCCGTGTCTCAACCGCCTGCTACGCCGAGCGCGCCGATCGCCGCGATTTCCCAGCAGATCTGGGACATGAAGTACCGGTTGAAATCACCGGACGGTCGGCCCGTGGACAAGACCATCGACGACACCTGGAACCGGGTGGCGGGGGCCTTGGCTGCCAAGGAAGCCGACCCCGATGCCTGGACGCCGCGCTTCAAGGAAGCGCTTACCGGGTTCAAGTTCCTGCCCGCCGGGCGCATCATTTCCGGTGCGGGGACGGAGCGCATGGTGACGCTGTTCAACTGCTTCGTCATGGGCGAAATCCCCGACGACATGTCGGGCATCTTCGACAACCTGAAGGAAGCGGCCCTGACCATGCAGCAGGGCGGCGGCATCGGCTACGATTTCTCGACGCTTCGCCCCAAGGGATCCCTGGTCAAGCGCGTCGGCGCGGATGCCTCGGGCCCGCTGTCGTTCATGGACGTGTGGGACAGCATGTGCCGCACCATCATGTCGGCCGGTTCGCGCCGGGGCGCGATGATGGCGACCATGCGCTGCGACCATCCGGATATCGAGGATTTCATCGCCGCCAAGCGCGAGCCGGGGCGGCTCCGCATGTTTAACTTGTCGGTCCTGGTGACCGACGATTTCATGCGCGCGGTCAAGGAAGACGCGCCGTGGGAGCTGACCTTCGGCGGCACCGCCTATCGCACCCTGCCGGCCCGCGAGCTGTGGGACAAGATCATGCGCGGCACCTTCGCCTATGCGGAACCGGGCGTGATCTTCATCGACCGCATCAACGCGCGCAACAACCTGAACTATTGCGAAACCATCCACGCCACCAACCCCTGCGGCGAACAGCCGTTGCCGCCGTATGGCGCCTGTCTGCTGGGCTCGGTCAATCTGGCGCGGCTGGTCGACCGGCCGTTCGAAGACGGCGCCGGTGTCGATGCCGACGCCCTGGACAAGCTGGTGCGCACGGCCGTGCGCATGATGGACAACGTGGTCGATGCGTCGAACTTCCCGTTGGAGGCCCAGCGCCACGAAGCCCAGGCCAAGCGCCGCATCGGGCTCGGCGTCACCGGCCTGGCCGACGCGCTGATCATGTGCGGGGCGCGGTACGGTGGATCGCAGGCCGTGCGCCTGACCGAACAATGGCTGCGCGCGATCCAGCGCTCGGCCTATCTCGCCTCCGTCGATCTGGCGAAGGAAAAGGGCGCCTTCCCGCTCTATGACCGGGATGCTTACCTTGCCGGTGAACATGTCCAGACCCTGGACCAGGACGTGAAGGACGCCATCGCTGAGCACGGCATCCGCAACGCGCTGCTGACCTCGGTCGCCCCCACAGGCACGATCTCGCTGTTTGCCGACAACGTGTCCTCGGGGCTGGAGCCGGTGTTTTCCTTCAAATACACCCGCCATGTGCTGATGCCCGACGGCACCCGCCGCGAGGAAGAAGTCACCGATTACGCCTACCGCCTGTTCAAGCGCATGCGCGGCGAGGATGCGGTGCTGACCGACGCCTTCGTCGATGCGCAGAGCCTCAGCCCCAATGACCATCTGGTCATGCAGGCGGCGGTGCAGAAATATATCGATTCCTCGATCTCCAAGACCATCAACGTGCCGGAAAGCATCGCCTTCGAGGACTTCAAGGACATCTACATGCAGGCCTACGACCTGGGCTGCAAGGGCTGCACCACCTACCGCCCCAACGACGTCACCGGTGCGGTGCTGGAGGTCAAGAAGGAAGCGAAAACCGACGAACCCGAACTGCCGCTGGAGCCCGCGACGCGCAAGACGCTGCCTGTGGACGAAGGGGACTCCGGCTCCGTCGTGCGCATGTTCCAGCCCCTGGATCGGCCGGGCGAACTGCCCGGGCGGACCTACAAGGTCAAATGGCCGGAAAGCGACCACGCGCTCTACATCACCATCAACGACGTGATGGACGACAGCGGCCGCATCCGCCCGTTCGAGATTTTCATCAATTCCAAGAACACGGAACATTACGCCTGGACCGTGGCGCTCACGCGCATGATCTCCGCCGTGTTCCGGCGCGGCGGCGACGTGTCCTTCGTGGTCGAGGAACTGAAGGCCGTGTTCGATCCGCGTGGCGGGCAATGGATGGGCGGGCGTTATGTGCCGTCACTGCTGGCTGCCATCGGCGGGGTCATCGAACAGCACATGATCCAGTCCGGTTTCCTGCCCAATCCGGACAAGGACAAGCAGGACCGCGAGACCCAGGAACTGCCCAAGGCGGTTGGCCAGGACGGCCCGCTGCTGTCCGGCGCGGCCCCCTTCCGGCAATGCCCGAAATGCGCCCAGGCCTCGCTGATGCGCCAGGAAGGCTGCGATACCTGCACGTCCTGCGGTTATTCCAAGTGCGGGTGATTCCGATTCTAGCCTCTTAAATGAACAAATTTATATATTGGGTCGGATGGTGCCTCTAACTGACTAATAAACAATGGAAAATGCCATCTGCAGCTATTGTTTGATTTTTTAATTAATAAATGCCTTATTAATAGGCATGACTGCAGAGGTTGCCGTCCTTAATCGAGCGGCTGTCGCCATCGCGGCTGACAGTGCAGCGACCGTGCGTGGTAAAGTCTTTAATAGCGCGAACAAGATCTTTGCTTTGTCGAGGCATCAGCCGGTCGGCATCATGATTTATGGGAACGCTGGATTTATGGGAGTGCCCTGGGAGACTATTATTAAACTTTATAGAAAAAAACTTGGGCGAAAATCCTTTCCTACAATTAATGAATATACTGAAGATTTTTTTAATTTCCTATGCACTGAAGATAAACTTTTTGATGAGGAATACATAAGTAATTTTACTGAATTATTTTTAACAGAAATAGCAAAAAATAAATTTAATGAAATAAAAGAAAAATCATCAATTCCAAGGTTTAGTAAAACTAGGCTGATACAAAATGTAGGTAGGTACATTGATCAAAGATGTGAAGATTTAAGTGGAACTGAATTCATACGTGGATTTGATAAAAATAAACACGATGAATACAAAAGAAGCATTAAACCAATTATTGATAAAGTAATTAATAAAGAATTTCATGGATGTATTTCTTCTGATAGGCGGTTAAATAAATTAGTTGATATATTAGTAAGTTACCTAACAAAAAAATGGTCAGATACTGGAGAAACCGGAATTGTAATTACAGGTTTTGGTTCGGAGGAGATATTCCCAAATCTGTACTGTTATGAATGTACAGGATTATTTGGTGGAGTTGTCTGGCGCCGACAAAAATATGAGGTAAATATTGATAGTAATGATGTCTCTGCAACATTAATTGCATTTGCGCAAACTGATGTGGCCAAGACATTTATCGACGGTATAGACCCGGAGATTGCTGAAGTATTTCATGGCATTATGGCGCGATCATTTAAAGAAGTAAAAAAAATAGCGAGAAATAAAAAAGTGTCGGCGTTAACTGATGAGTTAATGAAAAATTTCTATGAAGAATTTGAGAAATTTCGATTTGCAAAGCACGTTCGGCCAATGCTGCAAATGATTGACGTGCTGCCAATCGACGAGCTTGCTCGGCTTTCGGAAGCTCTTGTCAATATCACTTCTTTGAAGCGACATGTCACAGTTGATCTGGAAACTGTAGGAGGGCCAATTGATGTGGCAGTAATTTCTAAAGGTGATGGCTTGATCTGGGTATCAAGGAAGCACTATTTTAACCCTGAAACGAATCCAGACTATTTCGCAAGGATTCGCTCTGATTGAGGATTGCTCTATGGCTCAAGAACGTGTTCGGCGTGACACAAAAAAGGGTCAAAGAAACAAATTGGAAGCTGCCCACATAGATGCTGGATATGAGGACGTAAGAAATTACGAAGATTTATCAGCGTCTGAATTTGTCTCTCTGGTGGTAGGGCTTGCTCAAGGAAAAAAAGTAGGCACTCGTGGTGTCAGGCCTCGCTCTAGGGTTTCAAGCTTAAGGTATTAACCCTAGTTAGCGAGCAATATCTGTTCAGTTACTTCGTGTTAGCGCTTGCTGACAAAAGGGTGCATTGCGCGAGCTTCAACACCCGCTCCAGCCCCTGATCCCGGATGCCCATCTCGCGCAGGTGGGCGACGGTGTTCTTCAGGTAATCGACGCAGGCGCCGCGTCGGCCGTGGCCCTGGGCGACCATGCGGGCGGCTTCGTCCAGGGGACGGGGGCCTGCGTAATAATCGTTGGCTTGGTTGACGACGAAGGCCGCACCGGTGACGGTCTCTGTGCCGACGGTCATCTTCAGCCAGCGCAGGTGGTATTCCCCTTCCGAGGTTTCGCGCTTGTGCAGATGCGCCAGCACGCTGTCCCGGTCGCGGCCGCGAACGCGAAAGCCGAGCCCCCGGCACGACCCGCCCCGGTCAAGGCCGAGCACCAGGCCCGGCACCGTCCGCGTGCCCCGATAGTCGAAGGAATAAAGGCAGAGGGCGCGGTGATAGCCATAAAGCCGGGCAGGCCGCGTTTCCGCGTAAGCGAAATCCGCGTCCCACATCAGCGAGCCGTAGGCGAACAGCCAGAAATCGTCGGTCGGTGTCGGCATGGGCCATTGTTAGCCGCCATGTCTGCTTGCCGCCAGGGAGAATTCCGGCCCCTTCACCCTAACCCTCTCCCCGAAGGGGGAGAGGGGACGTTCGCCCAATCTTTCTCCCTCTCCCCCGCCTTGGTGGGGGTGAGGGGGCTGAGTACGGCCCTTTCGTGCCTTGGCCCATTGCGCCTATAACCTTGCATGACTTTCACACCGCGCCGATCCCTGGACCGCCTGCGCACGGCACCACCGCTGGCGCGCCGCATCGCCGTCGCCCTGCCGCTGGTGGCGATCCTGGGCTACGCCGTGTTCTGGTTCACGGTCGCGGACGTCGCGGAACAGCAGGTCCGTGCCTGGATCGCCTCCCAGGCGGCGCACGGGGTCACGATCACCCATGGCGCCATGGTGACCGGCGGCTTTCCTTTTCGTGTCGACGTCCGCATCGCGGCCCCCGCCGCCGCCTGGCCGGGCGGAACCTGGCGCGGTCCGGAGCTGATGCTGTCGGCCGCACCATGGGACTGGCGGCGCCTTAACTGGCGGGCCGACGGCGTGCATGACGTGACTTGGACGCGTAAGGACGGCAAAGCGGGCAATGCCGTGCTGACCGCCCGCCATCTGGAAGGCTGGGGCGAGGCGGGCAGGGGCGGTCTGCCCCGCGTCGAGGCCTGGTTGACCGACGGGTCGCTGGCACTTGCCGGGGGCACGGTCACGGCGCGGGGGCTGCTGGTCCATATCCTGCCGCCCGGCCCCGATGATGCGGAGGCTGCCAATGACGATACGCCGCGTCTGCCCATTTCCCTCGACGCCAAGGGTGTGACCCTGCCGCCCGACCAAGCCACGGCGCTGGGCGATACCATCGACCGCCTGGCCTTGGAAACGTCCCTCAACGGTCCCATCGGCAAGGGCCCCTGGCCGGCGCCGGCGCTGGCCTGGCGCGACGCGGGCGGGGTGCTGGACATCAAACAGCTGGGGATCGTCCACGGCCCCCTGAACCTGACGGGGGAGGGCACGTTGGCCATTGATCCCGCAGGCCAGCCCGAAGGGGCATTCACCGCCCGCGTCACGGGTTTCGCGGAAACGGTCGAGGCGCTTCGCAAGGCGGGTATCGTCGACAGCCGCACCGCCGATGCCGTGCAGGTGATTCTGGGGTTGTTGTCCAAGGGGCCGGTGGGCGGGCCCCGGACCCTTGATATCCCGATGACCCTGCAGGACCGCACGCTCAGCCTGGGGGTAGTGCAGCTGTTGCGGCTCAAGCCCGTCGATTGGTTCACGCCACCCGGTTCCTGACGCGGACGGTTCGAAATCGACTGGTCGGTCTGTTATGCTGGGCCTCATGATCCGCGCCTTGATCCTCATGGTTCTGCTGACGGCGGCCACCCCGGCCCCGGCCGGCGATGCGGCCAAGGCCCGCCCGCCCGCGCCGCAGAACGGTCCCTATTATTCAGGGCAATTGCTGGTCGCCGGGCCGACCATGCCCGACCCGCGTTTTCAGGGGGCGGTGATCTATCTTGCCGACCATGACGTCGAGGGCGCCTTCGGCTTGCTCGTCAACCGCCCCGTGGGAAAAGGACCGGTGCGGGATTTCCTGCTCGGCCTCGGCATGAAACCGGACCCTTCGGAAGATTTCACCGGCGACGTGCGCATCCATGCCGGCGGGCCGGTCGAGCCGGGGGCGGGCTTCGTCCTGCATACCAACGACTATCAGACGGAAACCACGGGCATGCTCCGCGGCAAGGTCGCGGTGACGGCGAGCCTCCGGGCGGTCAAGGACATCGGTCTCGGCAAGGGGCCGCGCCGCTATCTGATCCTGCTGGGCTATGCCGGTTGGACGTCGGGGCAGTTGGAGGCCGAAATGCGCCGGGGCGATTGGCAGATCGCGCCCTATGACGAGGATACCGTGTTCGGCATGGATGACGCCGGGAAATGGGACCGCGCGCAGAAGTCCGCCGGCATCCCAATGTAGGTGGGGTTTATTCGCCCATTCTCAGCGGCTTCTTGACCTGGCAGAACACCCGGGCGACGCGCAGATCGTCAAGCAGGCGTTCGCCGACCGCGCGGAAATCCGCGCCTGTGAAGCGAAGGTCGCCGGGGCGCGGCGTCGACGTTTCGCCGGCCGCCTCCAGGGCCTGATGGAACGACCGGGGCAGGCTGGCGATGACACGTCCCCGCCGGTCCGAACCGGCGACGGAAATGCCGATCACCCTGCCGTCGGCGGAAAACACGGGCCCGCCGCTGATCCCGGCAAAGCCGGGAAGGTCCTTTGGAAAGCGGGAGATCACGCCCCAGACTGCGACTTCTTCGTCATTGCGGAACCGCCCGAAGCCGATCAATCGCCAGCGCCCGAGGTAGGCCGAATGCAGGACCGCGCGGCGGCCTTTCGGATACCCCACGTGAAAGGCTTCGGACTCGCCGTCAAGCACGGCGGCGAGGGCGACCGGCGTGGGGTTACCCGGCACACGGCCGGACAGCACCGCGACGTCGGCACTGGAATGCACCGCGCGCAGGGTTGCACGCTCGACCCGTTTTGCCTTGTGGTCGTAGATGATGCCGACCCGGTCGCAACCGTCGACCACATGACGCGCAGTCAGCCAGGTTCCGATGTTGTCCACGGCAAAGGCCGTTCCCGTCGACGACCGGGACTTCACCTTATGCTCGACCCGGGACAGGGGGAGGCCGCGCGGCGGCGCTTGCGGCATGGGGGGCTTCACGACGACGGCGGGCGGCGGACGCCGGGGGGCTTCCGCAACGGGCGCGCGCCGGTCGTCGCCGGTGAACAGGCTGTACAACACCAGGGTGATCAACAGGATCGCCGCGAAATAGTCCCAGCGCCGCATGGTCGGCCGTCCGGGTCAGCCGACCACGGCGGCGGCGTTGACGGCGGCCGTGCTCAGCTTCACCGAGGCCAGAAAGGTCGCGGCGCTGATCTCGCCGCTCTGGATGCGTTGGGGCAGGCCGCGCAGCAACAGATCGACAACACGGTAGGCGATCAGTTGCAGGAACAAGGTCACGGCCCCCCATACCACGATGTCCCAGACACTGACGCTGGTCGCCATGCAAAAGGCCAGCGGCAAGGCAAGCCCCAGCAAGGCCGCCGACAAGGATATCGCGACCGCCTGGTTGCCGTCGCGGATCAGGGCGATGTCGTCATAGGGCGTGATGCGGATATAGACGATGACGGCGACGGCCAGCATCGCCAAGGTCACCGATGAATGGAGCATGAGAACGGGAAATCCGCTCAGGAAACTTTCGACAACGGCGTGCATGTATTCTCCCCCAAATTGGACCCGGGCGCACCCGGCGGCGAAAGCCTACCCCAAGTCCTTGGTGCTTGGCGACAGGGGGCTGGCGCGGTTGACTTGCGGGGGGCGGGACAGTAGCGTCGCCAAAAATGAAGGGTCTGCCGGTGACGGCTTTGTTCACGAAATCAGGGACAGGCACACGCCGCCGCGCCACGGGCGTGGTGTTGGTCGCCTCCCTGTGGCTCAAGGTCCTGGTGCTGGCCATCGGCCTGACCCAGTCGGCCCAGGCGGCAGAGGCCTCTGCCCCGTCGCCGGAACAGGATCTGCTCGCCGCCCTGCATGTCATCTGCACCTCGGGCGGGGTCAAGGTTCTCGGCACGCCCGCCGATGACGGTCAGACCAAGGATGGTGCCGCCAAATCCGGCCTGCTCGACTGTGCCCGCTGCTGCTGCACGCCGAATGTTGCCGTGCCGATGGCGCTCGGCGCCTGCCTTGCCGTTTCCATCACCTTCATCGTCGCGCCGCCGGCGCCGCAGATGGTGCATCCGGCGGCGCTTTCCCAAACCCTCGCCAATCCCCGCGCCCCACCGCTGTCGATCCTCGTCTGACGCCTGACCGCTGGGTCCGGGTTCGCGCGGCGATTGCCGCCGTTCCGCCGGTCCCGCATTTTCCTGTCATACTTCAAGGATCGACCAATGAACGCGACGACTTTCCGCCGGGCGGCGCTGACCGTCCTGGTTTTCGGGCTTGGGGCCTCCCTGGCCAGGGCCGACAATCTGCCTGCCGACATGCCCAACATGCTGTCCCTGGGCGGCAACCTGAATAGCAAACACACCGCCGTCGAGGTGGCCCATGACACCATGTCCGACAACGCCAACGGCCCACTCCGTGCCGACGGCCATGCGCCCATCGGGGTGATGGGCGATCATCTGCACAAGGCCGGCGAATGGATGCTGTCCTACCGCTTCATGGCCATGTCCATGTCGGACAACCTGAACGGCACGGATAACATCAGCAACGAACAGATCGTCACCACCGTCGCCAACCGGTTCGGCTCACCCACTTATCTGCGCGTCGTGCCGCGCGACATGACCATGAAGATGCACATGGCCGGCGCCATGTACGCGCCGACGGACTGGCTGACCCTGATGGCCATGGGCGGTTATGCGTCGAAGTCCATGTCCCATACCACCTACCAGGGCATGGCGGGGACGACCGTGCTGGGCGATTTCGACGTCCATACCTCGGGGCTGACCGATACCCGCCTGTCGGGACTGGTGCGGCTTTACGATGATGGCGGTCATAAGCTGCATCTGAACCTGGGCATGAGCCTGCCGACCGGATCTTACAAGGAAAGCGCGCAAATTCTGGCGCCCAACAACACCAAGCCCTATCTGCGCGCACCCTATGCCATGCAACTCGGCTCCGGGACCTTCGACGCCATGCCGGGCATCACCTATTCCGGGCGCGCCGATGACGTCAGTTGGGGGGCGCAGGCCTCGGCCTATCTGCCCCTGGGCAAGAACGACGGCGGCTATTCCCTGGGCCGCTCGGTGCAGCTGACGGTATGGGGGGCCTATCAATGGCAGCCCTGGATATCGACCTCCCTGCGGCTGACCGGCCAGGCGGCGAACCAGATCGACGGGATCGATTCCGCCATCGCCGTGCCCAACCAGACGGCGGATCCGGACAACTACGGTGGCGACCGTCTCGACCTGTCCATCGGCGTCAACCTGATGGGGCAATCAGGCGGGTTGCGTGGCCATCGGCTGGCGGCGGAAGTTACCGTGCCGATGCATCAGGACCTGAACGGCCCCCAGCTCAGCCGTGAAATTGCCTTCACCCTCGGCTATCAGAAAGCCTTCTGAGATTCCCGAAAGGAATTCCGATCATGAAATCCATCGACAGATTTTCCATCACCGCCCTGGCGGCGGTCCTGATGTTGGCCCTGGGCATGGCATCCGCCCACGCCCATGACGGCAAGGACCACGGCGCCATGGCGCAATCGGCCATCACCGTGACCGGTGCCTGGGCGCGGCCGACCATCGCCAAGATGCGCATCTCCGCCGCCTACTTTCAGGCCACCACCACGGGTGGGGAAGACAAGCTGATCGCCGCCAAGACCGCCAATGCGGACAAGGCCGAACTGCATCAGCACATCATGGAGAACGGCATCGCCAAGATGCGCCCGGTCGACAGCGTCGCCATCGCCCCGGGCACGCCCGTGGTGTTTCAGCCAGGCGGCTATCACGTCATGATCATGGGCCTGAAGGGGCCCTTGAACGAGGGCGACAGCTTCCCCCTGACCCTGACCTTCGAAAAGGCCGGTGACGTGACCGTCCATGTCACGGTGATGAAGAAAGCGGCCCAGGGTCACGGAAACATGGACCACGGCGCCCACAAGCACTGACGCCTGGACGCCGCCGCCGGGGTGTGGGGATTACGCCTGCTTGGCGTCGATCACGCTCCGGCGCACGGCGCGGGTGCGGGTGAAGACCTCTTCCAGTCCGTCGCCGTCACCTTTGCGGATCATGCGCTGCATGGCGGTCAGGTCTTCGGTAAAGCGGCCGAGGATTTCCAGCACCGCCTCGCGGTTGGTCAGGAAGATGTCGCGCCACATCACCGGGTCGGAGGCTGCGATGCGGGTGAAGTCGCGGAAACCCGTGGCTGAATATTCGATCACTTCTTTCTGCAAATCCGTGGACAGCTGCGTCGCCGTGTCGACGATGGTGTAGGCGATCAGGTGCGGCAGGTGCGAGGTGATGGCCAGGACCTGGTCGTGATGGGCCGGGTCCATGACCTCGACCTTGGATCCGGCGCGCTGCCACAGGTCGGTGACCTTGGCCACGGCGGCCGCGTCCGTCCCGGCTTCGGGCGTCAGCAGGTGCCAGCGGCCTTCGAACAGTTCAGGGAACCCCGATTCCGGCCCCGAATGCTCGGTCCCGGCCAGGGGATGGCCCGGCACCAAATGCACGCCTGCGGGCAAGTGCGGTTTGATGGCATCGATGGCGGCGCGTTTGACGGAGCCCACATCAGTGACGATGGCGCCCGGCTTCAGGGCCGGGGCGATGGTCCGGGCGACCGCGTCATAGGCACCCAGCGGCGTGCAGATCACGACGATGTCGGCGTCGCGCGCCGCTTCGGCCGGGTCCGTCGTGACCTGATCGGCCAGGCCCAGCCGCAGGGCGGCATCCAGGGTTTCCTGGCGGCGGGCGGCCACGGCGATCTCTCCGGCCAGGCCGTCGCGGCGCACCACGCGGGCGAGGGACGATCCGATCAGCCCGATCCCGATAAAGGCCATGCGCTTGAACATTGGCGTGCTCATGTGTCGGCCCCCATGAAGTCGCGCAGTGCCACGATCACCGCCTCCATCTCGTCCGCCTTGCCGATGGTAATGCGCAGGCAGTCCGGCAGGCCATAGCCCGCGACCCGGCGCGCGATGATGCCGTTGGATTTCAGATGCTCATCCGCGGCCTCGGCCGTCGCGACGTCGGCAAAGCGGACCAGCACGAAGTTGCCGACCCCATCGGGCACGAACAGGCCCAACTGGCGCAGGGCGTCCTGCATGCGCTTCAGCCATGCGTCGTTATGCGCCCGGGACATGTCGGTGAAGGCCGTGTCGTTGAAGGCGGCGAGCCCCGCCATCTGGGCCGGAACGGAGACGTTGAAGGGACCCCGCACACGGTTGAGCACGGCAGCGACCGTTTCCGGCATATAGGCCCAGCCGAGGCGCGCCCCGCCAAGGCCGTACATTTTTGAGAACGTGCGGGTCATGACCACGTTGTCAGCGTTCCGCACCATATCCATGCCGTCCGTATAGGTCGGCGTGCCGGTGACGTATTCCGCATAGGCGGCATCGACGACCAGAAGAATATCGTCGCGCAGGCCGTCCCGCAGGCGCGCGAGTTCGTCCGCCGTCAGGAAGGTGCCTGTCGGATTGTTGGGATTGGCGATGAACAGCAGGCGTGTGTTTTCCGTCACCGCCGCGAGCAGGTTGTCGACGTCCGCTTTCAGGTCCGTTTCCGGCGCCTTCACGGGCGTGGCACCCGCGGCCATGGCGGAAATGCCGTACATCAGGAAGCCGTGTTCGGAATACAGGACCTCGTCCCCCGGGCCGACATAGGCCTGGCACAGCATGTTGATGATCTCGTCCGACCCGGCACCCAGCACGATGCGCTGGGGCTCCAGGCCGTATCGGCCGGCGATGGCGGCGCGCAGGTCCGGGGCATGGCCGTCGGGATAGCGGTGGATGGTTAGGGCCGCGTCCGCCAGCGCCTTGACGGCGGCCGGGCTCGGGCCGAACGCGCCTTCGTTGGACGACAGCTTGATGACCTTGTCGGCGCCCGCGATCTTGCTTTCACCACCCTTGTAGGGGGCGATGTTCATGATGCCGGGCTGTGGGCGGGGCGTGGTCATCGCTTTTTCCCCGGGTCCAGTTCCTGCGGGCCCAGCGGCGTGGCGCAGGCGCCCAAGTGAATGACCCGGCTGACCTTGCCTTTGACGTTTTCCTTCAGGGCGTCCAAATGGCCCTTTTCCGGATCGACGAAACCAAACACCTCGACCAGATGGATCCAGGCCGCCGGGCGTGCCGGTTCGTGCCAAAGCTGGTTGTACACGGGCGAGAAACCAAGCCCGTTGAGGGCCTTGCCGATCGTGCGGAAGGGAATGTCCTCTTCACATTCGACGGCCAGATAGGTGCGGTCGCGGCCGGTCGGCTCGGGCTTGACCAGCGGGCAGATGACGAGCGCTTCCAGGCCCTGGGCCTCGAACCCGTTGCCGGGCCCGGCGAAGGGCAGGCGGGCGATGATGCGGGGTGCATCCTCGGCCGTCGACACCAAATGACGCCACCACTGGTCGGAGTCCTGATCGTTGCGCGGCAGGGGCAGAACGCCGAGCGTGTATTCCTGGCGCTGCACGGCTTCGACCACCCGGGCAGAGGTGGTGAACCGGCGCATGGGCGTGAAGCTGCCGTATTGGTCGCGCGTCATGTCCCAGTATCCGGTCTGGTTTTCCGGAACCATGACGGCCACGGAAAAGGGGCCTTCGAAGCTCAGGGTCGCGACGATCAACTCGCGCCAGATGCGCGTCAGCTCGCGGCGCGGAAAGGGGCCTTTGTGGCGCTCCATCAGGCGATAAATGATTTCCGCCTCGCGGGCCGGTCTGATCTTGACGCTTTCGCCCTTTTTGATCTCGCGCACGTTCTCCACCACCTGGGTCCGCTGCATGATCAGGTCATGGAGCTTCTCGTCGATGTCGTCGATCTGTTGGCGCAGGTCGGCAAGCGTGGGTTTGCGGGGCTTTGTCATGATGTTTCGGGTCGTTGGTAATGGCGGGGAGCTGCGTAGTGATACTGGGATGGTGGGCGGAAATCAAAGGCAAATCAGGTGCTAACGCGCGCCCGGCCCCGGTTTCAGGCGGACCCGCCCGGCGGCGGTGCCCCGCCGCTCGGGCATGGGAAGGTAGGCACGCCGGCCGCGCGCCGGGTGGGCCGGGGTCGCGGCATAGATCTGTTTGACCGCCTCCATGACCACGACGCCGGCGAAAGACCCCCACAACACGGCGCCCGCGCGCTCCCAGGCCGGGGCCGAGCGGACCAGAAGCGCCGTGCGAAACGGCGGCATGTAAAGGGCCCGGTCCGTGGTCAGCGGCGTGAACATGGATTCTCGAAGCAGGCGGGACAGCTGGCGTGGCGAGAACGGCCGGCCATGGCCGAACGGTGTGCGTTCGAACCGTGCCCACAGACCCGACCGGTTGGGCACGACCACCATCAGCCGCCCGGAATCGGTCAGCACCCGCCAGATCTCGCGCATCAGGGGTTCAACCTGTTCGGCGCATTCCAGGGCGTGGACCAGGACGATGCGGTCCATGGACAGGTCGGGAAAGGGGAGTTCCAGTTCATCCACCAAGGCTGCCTGGCCGCCGCCCTGGGCGGGCCAGCGCAGCACCCCCTGGCGCGCCGGCATGGCGGCAATGACGCGATCGGCCTCGTCGCGGAACCCTTCCAGATAGGGCGCGGCATAGCCGATGCCCAGGATGCGCTGGCCCTTCATGTCGGGCCACATGGCGCGCATCTTGCGCCGGATCATGCGCCGGGCGGCCTGCCCCAGGGGGGCGGCGTAAAAATCGCGCAGGTCTACAACGTCGATCCACATGGGGCAGGAGCATAGAGCATTCGCAGCCCGCTCAAAACGCCCAGTACAAGTTCATCCGGCGTGGCACAGTGCGATGACGGGTGTTATTGTCGCCGCCAAACGACCATCCCAAGCCCGGAGACACCTAATCCATGAAACTTCGCTATTCCCCGACATCGCCCTTCGTCCGCAAGGTTAGGGTGACGGCCATCGAAACCGGCCTGGACGACCAGATCGAGCGCATCAACACCAATGTTTGGGCGCCGGACACGGACATCGGCACGGACAATCCGGTCGGCAAAGTGCCGACCCTGGTCACTGACGGTGGCGAAATCCTCTACGATTCTTCCGTCATCTGCGAATACTTGGACAGCCTGCACGATGGCCAGAAGCTGTTTCCCGCCGTGGGCGGCGCCCGCTGGCAGGCGCTGCGCCTGAACGCGCTGGGCGACGGCATGGCCGAAACCGGCATCCGCCGTCTGCTTGAAGGCCGGTTCTGGAAGGAAAGCCCGCGTCAGGATTGGATCGACCGCGCCAACAAGGTTCTCGGCCGCTGTTTCAAGGCGCTTGAGGACGATGCGGGCGCGCTCGCCGGTCCGGTCACCATCGGCCAGATTTCCGTGGGTTGCGCCATCGGCTGGCTCGACATGCGGTTCAATGATCTTGGCTGGCGCGACGATTGCCCGGCGCTGGCCGACTGGTATGCCGGGTTCTCGGCCCGCCCGTCCATGGTGGCGACCGAGCCCAAGGAATAACCGGAACCGGACGGAGACAAGGGGGGCTAAGTGCAGGCAGCCGACATCATCAAGGCCCTGAACCTGGCCCCCCATCCGGAAGGCGGTCACTTTCGGGAAATTCACCGCGATGGACCGCCGGGTGGCGGACGCGGGGCGGTGACCAGCATCTATTACCTGTTGGCGGCGGGTGAACGGTCTCATTGGCACCGGGTCGACGCCGTGGAAATCTGGAACTTTCATGCCGCCGGCGGCGCCGGGGCGGCAGGCCTGACATTGGGTTTGTCGCCGGATGGCAAGTCGGTGCAAACCCATCTACTAGGAGAAAATCTGACGGCGGGGCAATCGCCCCAGGCGGTGGTGCCTGCCGGCTGCTGGCAGGCGGCGGCCCTTGCCGACGCGTCGCCGGGCGGATGGGTCCTGGTCGGCTGCACGGTCGCCCCGGCCTTTGATTTTGCCGGGTTCGAAATGGCGGCCCCCGGCTGGGCGCCGGAAGACTGGAAATCCTAAGGCCCCGGCTCTAACGTAAAGCCAATTGACAACTTTGTGGTGGAGGCCGCCATGGCCGCCGATAAGACCCTGCACGGTGCGGACAACCTGGGGGCCCTTTTGGTTCGGGCCTTCCGCTGGTTCGAGGAAGGCCTCGCCACCGATCCCGACACGGCGCATCTGCCGCGCCTGTCCGGCACCCAGTTCATGACCCTGGTATCCCTTGACGACGACGGCACCTCGATCGCCGAACTGGCGCGCCGCGTCGGCGTGACCCGTCAGGCCATGCATCAGCAGATCGGCGAGATGGAAAGGGCAGCCTTGGTCGAACTGGTCGGTTCGCCCACGGACCGGCGGGTCAAACTGGTCAAGTTGTCCCTGCTTGGCCGCACCCTGGATCAGAAGGCCGCCGTCGCCATCGACGCCTTGGAACATGAACTGGCGAAGCGCATCGGCAAAGCCGCCGTGGCGGACCTGCGGGCGAACCTTTCGGTCGACTGGGGGCTGCCCGGTAAACAAGGCCGGCGCTAGCCCCCACCCGTACCCGAAACTACGCCAGGTCGAAGCGGTCCGCGTTCATCACCTTGGTCCAGGCATCCACGAAAGCGCGCACGAAGGCCTTCTCGGCGCCGTCCTGGGCATAGACCTCGGCGAGAGCACGCAGTTGGGAGTTCGATCCGAATACCAGATCAACCCGGCTGGCGGCCCATTTCACCTTGCCGGTGGTGCGGTCACGGCCTTCGAACTGGTCCTTGGACCGGGCGACCGGCTTCC
The DNA here is from genome assembly GCA_024397995.1 of bacterium SCSIO 12827. Classification (NCBI taxonomy): domain Bacteria; species bacterium SCSIO 12827. The sequence continues at coordinate 516,764 of CP073746.1, forward strand.
ATTCCGTGTCCATATCGACCAGATTCACGAAGAAGTCGTTGGACAGAACGCCCGGGCGGTCGGTGAACACGCTGTTCTTGGATTGACTGTGGTTGGCCCCCAGCACGCGCAGCCCTCCGACCAGAACCGTCATTTCCGGTGCGGTCAGTGTCAGCAACTGCGCCTTGTCGATCAGCATCTCTTCCGGGGGCACCTTCAAGCCTGTTTTCACGTAATTGCGGAAGCCATCGGCCAACGGCTCCAGCGGGGCGAAAGAGGCGGCGTCGGTTTGTTTCTGTGTGGCGTCCGTGCGGCCCGGCGTGAAGGGAACCTCGATCTTGTGCCCGGCCTTCTTGGCCGCCGCCTCGATGGCGGCGCAACCGCCCAGAACGATCAAATCGGCGAGCGAGACCTGGCGTTTTCGGGATTTCTTGTTGAACGCGGCCTGGACCTTTTTCAGGGCCGTGAGGACCCGTGCCAGGCGGGTCGGTTGGTTCACTTCCCATTTCTTCTGGGGAGCCAGGGCGATGCGCGCCCCGTTCGCCCCGCCGCGCATGTCGGAGGCACGGAAGGTCGAGGCCGATGCCCAGGCGGTCGACACCAGGTCCGAGATAGACAGGCCCGAGGCGAGAAGTTTTTTCTTCAGGGCCGCCACATCCTTCTTGTTTATCAAGGACCGGTCAGCGGCGGGCACGGGGTCCTGCCACAGCAATTCTTCCGCCGGAACTTCGGGCCCGAGGTAGCGCCCGCGGGGGCCCAGGTCACGGTGAGTCAATTTGAACCAGGCCCGGGCGAAGGCATCGGCGAAAGCCTGCGGATTCTTGTGGAAGCGCCGCGAGATCGGCTCGTAGATCGGATCGAAACGCAGCGACAGATCCGCCGTGGTCATCATCGGGCGGTGTTTCTTTTTCGGATCATGCGCGTCGGGGATCATGTGTTCCGGGGCCGGGTTCTTGGCCAGCCATTGATGGGCGCCGGCGGGGCTTTTCACCAACTCCCACTCATAGCCGAACAGCATGTCGAAATAGCCCATGTCCCAGGTCGTCGGGTTGGGCTTCCAGGCCCCTTCGATGCCGCTGGTCGTGGCATGCAGGCCCTTGCCGCTGCGGAAGCGGTTCTTCCAGCCAAAGCCCATCTGCTCGATGGGTGCGGCTTCCGGCTCGGGGCCGACCAAGCCGGCATCGCCGGCGCCGTGGCACTTGCCGAAGGTATGCCCGCCGGCCACCAGGGCCACGGTTTCCTCGTCATCCATCGCCATGCGGGCAAAGGTTTCACGCACATCGTGGCCCGAGGCGACCGGGTCAGGCTTGCCGTCCGGGCCTTCCGGGTTGACGTAGATCAGACCCATCTGCACGGCGGCCAAGGGATTATCCAGTTCGCGCTTGCCGGAATAGCGGCTGTTCGGCTTGTCACTGGTCGCCAGCCATTCGGTCTCGACACCCCAGTTGATGTCTTCCTCGGGCTCCCAAATGTCGACGCGGCCGCCGCCGAACCCGAAGGTCTTGAAGCCCATGGATTCGAGCGCGCAGTTGCCGGCCAGGATCATCAGGTCGGCCCAGGAAATCTTGTTGCCGTATTTCTGTTTGATCGGCCACAGCAGGCGGCGCGCCTTGTCCAGGTTGCCGTTGTCGGGCCAACTGTTGATCGGCGCGAACCGCTGATTGCCGGTCGACGCCCCGCCGCGGCCGTCGGCCACGCGGTAGGTCCCGGCGCTGTGCCAGGCCATGCGGATGAACAGGGGACCGTAGTGACCCCAGTCGGCGGGCCACCAGTCCTGCGAGTCGGTCATCAGTGCATATAGGTCCTTCTTCAGGGCCTTGTACTTGAGCTTCTTGAACTCCTTGGCGTAATCGAACCCGGGGTCCATGGGATTGGACTTCTCGGAATGCTGATGCAGGATGCCGAGGTTCAACTGGTTCGGCCACCAGTCCCGGTTCGACCTGCCCGCGGAGGTCGCGTTGGACGGGGCGCTGTGCATGACCGGGCATTTGCCCGTCGTGTTGGTGGCTTTCGCGACCATGTGATGTCTCCCTGTTGGCTTGCGTTCGATTTCGATCCGGACAGTTTGTGTCCGCATTCTTGCCGTTTTATGGCAGGCCCGCTTTGACCCGTGTCAAACGGCTCATATTAGAGTCATTCTAAAAAAGGATTGTGCCATACTGTGCCAGCAGGCGCCAGATGCGATCTGAAAATCCAAATGCTTACGGTTTTGGGGCGGTGAGGCGCGGTGCGCGGCGCGTTAGCATCGCCTTCGATGCCAATACGGCGCCGCCGACGATCAGAAGGCACCCCAGCCCCACGGAAAGCGTGGCCTCGCCCCGGCCGAAGGCGATCAGCAGAACGGTCGAGATCAGGGGGGCGGCATAGGCCAGGGCGCCCAGGACCTGGATATCGCCGTGTTTGGTGCCGTGATCCCAGGCGAAGAAAGCGGCGCCCACGGGCAGCAGGCCCAGGCCCAGCACGGCCAGCCACTCGCCCGCATCCGCCGGCCAGACCGTGGTCTCGAAGACGAGATGGCAGAGGAGCGCCAGCACCGCCGTCGCGGCGCAGAACCCGCCGACCGTGTCCGTCGGCACGGTGCGGAAGCGCCGGTTGATGACGGAATAGGCGGACCAGGTCAGGGCGCAGGCACCGGCCATGACGTAGCCCAGCGTATGCGCCGATTTGAAGCCCTTCAATCCGCCGCCGTCGGTCACCAGAATGACCGTTCCGGCCAGTCCGGCCAGCGCCCCGGCCACATGCCACCAGCGCAGCCGTTCACCCGGCAGCAGGGCCGAGAACACCACGATCAACAGCGGCCACAGATAGGCGATCAGCCCGGCTTCGACGGGTGGCGCGTTGCGCAGGGCCATGAAATAGAAAAAGTGGTAGCCGAACAGCCCGGCCACGCCCAAGGCCCAGGCACCCAACGGCTGGCGCAGATGGGCCAACGGCTGCTCGCCCCGGATCACCCATTTCAGGACGATCAACGCGGTGGCGACGGCAAAGCTCAGGGCGACCAGTTGAAACGGCGGGACATGGCCCGTCAGCGTGGTCAGCAGCGCCAGCATGCCCCACATGAGGACCGCCGTGGCACCGATCAGGGTTGCTTTCGTTCGTGCCGTCGCGACGGCGGTCATGGCGTGAATTTCACGACCTTGAGCCGCCCGCCGGGCGCGATCACGGCTTCGGGCCGGCCGTCGTCGTCCAGATCCTGAACCACCACGGCAAGGTCGATGGTGTCCGTGTTCACGACCTCGGCCAGTTGGCGGAAGCTTCCGAAGGCGAAGGTGACGACGCGCAAGTTGCGCCGGGCCGCGTCGGGGACGATCAGGTCGGGGATGCCGTCGCCGTCCATGTCGGCGACATCGGACAGGCCCAGTTCCGGGGATCCGATGGCGTGGTTGGAAAAGCCATCGGCCTGATGCTCGACCTCAAGCCGCTCGCCCTTCCACTCGTATAGTTTCAGGATCGCGCCGACATGGGGGGTGACCACGGCGGCGATCTCGTTGCGTCCGTCGCCGTCAAAATCGCCGACGCCGACCGGATTGAGCCAGCGGAAGGGCTGGCCGATGGGCTCCGATTCCGCGGCCCAGCGCAGGCCCCGGTCCGAGGTCTCGATGACGGCCAGCGCCGCCCCCGCCTTGGTGTAGCTTTTGACCGCCAGGATTTCATCGACCCCGTCGCCGTCGATATCGACGATGCGGGGCGTGCGGTCCTCGAACACGGCCTGGGTGGTCAGGTCGAGGGTTTCCAGATATCCGCCCCGAAGGCGCAAGGCCAGGCCGCCCGCCTCGATCGCGTCGCCCAGCACGCCGTGGCCGTAGCGGTCCGTCGGCTTGCGGTACCAGGCGGCGCGGATGTTGCGGGTGCCGGTGACGACGATCTCGTCGGGCATGGGGGCGCTGTCGTTCGATCCCACGGGGGCCAGGGGCTCGGGGCGCGGCGTCAGGGTTACGCCCTGTTCGTCCAGACCGACCGTATGGTGGGTGCCGTCGGCAAGTTTGATCACGGCCGTACCGTCAATGCGCCCGACCCAGGTTACGGGGTGGGGCAGTTCAGCCCCGAACTCGCGCGCCTCCATCGCCTCGGCGGTCGAGGCGGCGGACAGGACGGCACTGAGGGCGAACAGAAAAACGGCGCGTACCATGACGCGCCGTCTTATCAAAACTGTCTGACCTGTGCCAGGAGTTACGCCATGTACTGCCCGCCGTTGGCCGACAGGGTCGAGCCGGTGATGAAGCCGGCTTCGTCCGAGGCCAGGAACACGACGCAGCGCGCGATTTCCTCGGCCTGGCCCAGGCGGCCCACGGGAATCTGCGGGATGACCTTGGTATCCAATACTTCCTTGGGCACGGCCATCACCATTTCCGTGGCGATGTAGCCCGGTGCGATGGCGTTGACGGTGATACCCTTGGACGCCGTTTCCAGGGCCAGGGCCTTGGTGAAGCCCAGGTCGCCGGCCTTGGCGGCGGCATAGTTGGTTTGCCCGAATTGTCCCTTTTGGCCGTTGATCGAGCTGATCGACACGATCCGCCCGAAGCCGGCCCCCCGCATGTCGTCAATGACGTTGCGCGTGAGGTTGAAAAGGCCGGACAGGTTGGTGTCGATCACCGCGTCCCACTGTTCTTTCGACATCTTGTGCAGCGGTACGTCGCGGGTGATGCCAGCGTTGTTGACCAGCACTTCCACGGCACCCAAGTCGGCTTTGATCTGGGTCAGGGCAGCGGCGACGGCATCGAAGTCGCCGACATCGAACTTGTAGACGGGGATGCCCGTTTCGTCCTTGAACTTGGCGGCGGCTTCGTCATTGCCGGCGTAATTGGCGGCGACGGTGTATCCGGCTTCCTTTAGGGCAACGCTGATTGCCTTGCCGATCCCGCGGGTGCCCCCGGTAACCAATGCGACGCGTCCCATGTCACTCTCCCTTGAACTTTATGGCGAAAAGGGGCGCCGCCTCCCCTGCCGATCGGCGCCCCGTTATGTTCTGCGTGTTAGTCCCGTTCGACGCACATGGCGATGCCCATGCCGCCGCCGATGCACAACGTGGCCAGGCCTTTCTTGGCGTCGCGCTTCTGCATTTCGTACAGCAGCGTGGTCAGCACCCGCGTGCCGGAAGCCCCCACCGGGTGCCCCAGCGCGATGGCGCCGCCGTTGACGTTGACCTTGGCGGTATCCCAGCCCAGATCCTTGTTGACGGCGCAGGCCTGCGCGGCGAAGGCTTCGTTGGCTTCGATCAGATCCAGATCGTCGATCGTCCAGCCGGCCTTTGCCAGGGCAGCCTTGGACGCGGGGATCGGTCCGGTGCCCATGACGGCGGGATCGACGCCGGCGGTGGCCCAGGAAACGATGCGGGCCAGCGGCGTGATGCCGCGCTTTTCGGCATTCTTCAAGGTCATCAGAACCGTTGCGGCGGCACCGTCGTTGATGCCCGATGCGTTGCCGGCGGTCACCGTGCCTTCCTTGTCGAAGGCGGTGCGCATGCCGGCCAGGGCTTCCGCCGTGGTGCCCGGCTTGGGATGTTCGTCCGTGTCGACAACCGTCTCGCCCTTGCGGGATTTGATGGTGACGGGGCAGATCTCGTCCTTGAACTTTCCGGCTTCCATGGCGGCGGCGGCCTTCTGCTGCGACGACAGTGCGAAGGCGTCCTGTTCATCACGCGTCAGCTGCCAGCGCTGGGCGACGTTTTCCGCCGTGTTGCCCATGTGATAGCCGTGGAAGGCGTCGGTCAGGCCGTCCTTGATCATGCTGTCGACCATTTCGGCCGATCCCATCTTGGTGCCGTTCCGCAGGTTCATGACATGGGGGGCCTGGCTCATGCTTTCCTGGCCACCGGCGACGACCACGTCGGCGTCACCCAATTTGATGGCCTGGAAGCCGAGGGCTACGGTGCGCAGGCCCGAGCCGCACAACTGGTTGATGCCGTAGGCCGTGGCCTCCACCGGGATGCCGGCGTTGACGGCGGCCTGGCGGGCCGGGTTCTGGCCGGCGCCGGCCTGCAAAATCTGGCCCATGATGACTTCGTTGACGTCCGCCGGCGCGACGCCGGCGCGCTTAAGCGCGGCGCGGATGGCGACTTCGCCCAGGTAATGGGCGGGAACGGAACTGAGGCCACCGTTGAAGGCGCCGATGGCGGTGCGTGCGGCGCTGGCGATTACGACTTCAGACATTCTTCTCTCTCCTCAACATGAATACATCCCCCCAGCATGGACCGTGGCCCCGCGAGGCGGCTGCAAATACGCAGTTTTGCGGTACTGCGCTGAATTGAAACCGTTTGGATGTTTGCCTTGCGTGGCCGTTCTAGACGGCCTTCGTCCCTCTGTCGGTTATATGGCGCATCCCTGATGGATACAAGGATGATCCCTGGGCCACCTTGACGCAGGTCAAGATGGGGGCACGGGGGCGGATAAAAGCCAGTCCGACAGTGGTGTAAACAGCATTTCATGCGCGCTGCCGCCGGCGACAAGGCCGATATGTCCGGCGTTGACCGGCAGCACCCTGGCGTCGGGCAGGCCGGCTGCCAGCGCGCGGCACGATGCCGGCGGCACGATATGGTCCTGTTCCGGCACCACGACCAGGGCCGGGCAGGTGACCTGCTCAGGGCGGATGGCCTGGTCCGCGACAACCCATTCGCCCCGGGGCGGCGTGTTGCGCAAGTGCCAGTCACGAAAGCATTCGAGCGCCACCGGCCCGGCCAGAACGATGCCGTCGTTGAGCCAGTCCTCCAACTGCACGAAGCGCCTGGCGGCCTGGGCGTCCGGGGGCATCTCGGCGAAGCGACGGAACTTGGCGGGGGTCATGTAGGGATCCAGGCCCGCGAACATGGCCTGCATCATGTCGACGGGCAGCACGCCGGCTTTGGCCACCGTGTCCTCCAGCCGGGGCATCATGCCCGCGAGCACGCGCACCAGATCGCCCTGGGCGACGTGAAAATCCCAGGGCGTGGCCATCAGGGCGAGGGCGCGGACATCCTTGAGGCGTAGCTGCGCCAGGGCCAGGGCGAGCAGCCCGCCCATGCAGTAACCGGCGAGCGCCACCGGCCCGCCGTTGAGGGCGACGGCGGCATCGAGTGCGCGGGCGAGCCGCCCGGTGAGGTAGTCGGTGAGGGTAAAGGCGGTTTCCGCGCCTTCGGGGGCGTCCCAATCGATGACCAGGGGGCGCAGGCCGCGTGCCGCCAGGGAGCGCAGCAAACTTTGGTCGTGATCCAGGTCGAGGACCCAGAAGCGGTTGACCAGGGACGGAATGACCAGGACCACGGGGCCTTCGGGATTTGTCGCCTCGGGCACGGCCCCGTAATCGAGCAGGCGGGCCGAGCCCTCGCGCCAGATCACCGGCGGCTCGTCCGGGCGGGCCGTGCGGGGGGCCGTGCGGTACTTACGCACGCCCCGGGTGAATTGGTCCAGGCGCTGGCGCGCCTCCTCCGTCACCGCCTTGTAGAAGGCCTCAGGCGGAACGTTTTGAAGGGCCTTTTCCAGGTCCCTTGCGCGCGCCGCCAGTTCCGGACTCAAGGGCGGCAAGCCGCCGTTCGATGCCGTCAAGGCGGCGAGCGAGCTCAGCCATGTCGAGGTCTGCACCGCCATGTGCAGCGCCAGGGGCCGGGGTCCCTGGACCGCCGGGGGCCGGGGCGGTGGTACCGGGTCCGTAGTCTGATGGGTCATGGGTCGGGGGTTCCGTGCTGGGGCCGGATGTCGAGGGGGTGGGGGGCTGCTTGCCGGCGTTGATCGCCTGCTGCGCCAGGGCCGCGAAAGCGGTGGCCGAGCCGGTCATCATCTGCGTCATCTGCGACATGGTTTCCGTGACCTTGGGGTCGGCGGCCATGGACTGCATGTGGTCCTGCCACAGGTCCAGGTACTGTTTCGCCAATTGGTCCAGGTCCGGTTGATCGGCCATGGCGGCTTCCTTGTCTCCGCGCGTGTTGCTGTGAGCGTCCGGTGGGCTCACTATACCGTCGGCCCCGGGGTCGGGGAAACTTTCATTGCGGCGCAGCAATGGACGCGGTATTTTGCCGCGTTGCAACGCGTTTACCTGGGGGAAACCGATGGCGGAAAAAAAGCCTGCCGAAGGCGAGCCGATTATCATCAAGAAGTACGCCAACCGGCGGCTCTATAATACGGCGACGTCGAGCTATGTGACGCTCGATTACCTGTCCCAGATGGTCAAGGATGGTGACGAATTCGTCGTCAACGACGCCAAGACCGGCGAGGACATCACCCGCCAGGTCCTGACCCACATCATCGTCGAAGAGGAAAGCAAGGGCACCAACCTGTTGCCCATCGGCTTCCTGCGTCATCTCATCAGCTTCTACGGCGACAGCCTGCAGGCTGTGGTGCCCAATTACCTGGAACAGACCATGCAGTCTTTCGCGACCAATCAGGAAACGCTGCGCAAAACGATGGAAGATGCCCTTGGGGGCTTCAATCCGTTCGGTCAGTTCGAGGAAGTGTCGAAGCAGAACATGGTCCTGTTCGAGAACGCCATGAAGATGTTCTCGCCGTTTCCCATGCCGACGCCGCCGGCCGGCACGCCGAAGGGCGGCGGCACGCCGCAGGGCGGTGCCGCGGCCCAGGGTGGCGCCGACATCGACGACATGCGGGCCAAGTTGGAAGAGATGCAGCGTCAGCTTGATTCGCTGTCCGGCGACAAGAAGTAGACCTTCCGGAAGCTTCCCGCCTTAGTCCAATTCCCGGACGACCCGGAAACTCAGCCAGTAGCTTTTCACTGCCGCGGCGTTCTTGGCCCGTGAGGATGAGCGTGACTGGCGGGAAAAATAATACCAGGATCCGCCCCGGATCACTCGGATGGCGCAGTCCCCTTCGGTGCGGGCCGAGCCGTCGCGCGGCGCCCCCTGATAATGGGGCACCCAGCAGTCGCTGACCCATTCATAGGCGTTGCCGTGCATGTCGTAGAGCCCAAAGGGGTTGGGCTTGTACTGGCCGACCGGGGCGTTGCGGTGGCCGGGCACGGCACCGGTGCATTTGCGGCAATTGATTAGGCCGTCATCCGGGTTGTCGCCGAACCAATAGGCCGTGGTCGACCCGGCCCGTGCACCGTATTCCCATTCCGCTTCCGTCGGCAGGCGGTACGTATGTCCGGTCTTCTGCGACAACCACTTGGCGTAACCTTCGGCCATGTAGAAATCGATGTTCATGATCGGCTGCCGGCCGCGGCCCCAGTTGTGGTCGTGGGGATTATGCGTGCAGCCCCGTTCGGCCAGACAGGCGTCCCAGTTGTCGAAAGTGATTTCGAACCGGCTCATGGCGAAGGGTTTCTTGATGAACACGGGATGCTTGGGCTGTTCCGCCGGCAGCAGGTCGCTGCCCATGATGAATGCCCCTTTGGGCAGGACGACCATTTCCGGGCAGACGTCGCAGTCCTTGAACACCTTGGGGGCGGCGGGCGCCGGTTTCGCCGCAGGCTTGGCGGCCGGGGTCTGGGCCAGGGCCGGGACGGCAACCAGGGCCAGCAGAAGGGCGGTGATGCGCAGGACGGGAAGAAAGCGGGAGATCATGACGTGTTGATTTGCCCAAAATGAAAACCGGTTCTGATAGGATAATCATATACGACCGCGCGGTCGATGGCGGCAGGAGATATCCCGCGACCTGTGGCGGGTGCGAAACGACGAGGGTTTAGGACGATGACGGCTGCGAGCGATGCAGGGTTTGTGTTCACCGGGGTGTTGGATGGCGAGGGCGGGGCACGCCTGCTCGAGGTCGACCAGTTAGCCGTTCAGAAGGAACAGGGCCGGGTCGAGTGGGTGCACCTGGACATTACCAAGGAACCTGCCCGCCAATGGCTGCACGACCAGCCGGACCTGCCGGAGCTTGCGGTCGAGGGGCTTCTGGCGCCGGATACGGAGCCGCGCTATGCCGAATTGGATGACGGGATCTTATTGATCCTGCGCGAGGTCAACACCCACGAAAACGCCGATCCCCACGACATGATATCGCTACGCCTGTGGATCGGGCCGGCGCGCATCATATCGGCCCGCCTGCGTCACCTAGCCGCCATCGAGGACATCAAGATCGCCCTGGCGAAGAAATCGGGGCCGGGATCCGTATCCGAATTTTTGTGCGCTGTCGGCCGCAACATGGCCAAGGAGAAGGCCGAGATTCTCGCCGGCGTCGCGGACGATTTGGACGAGATCGACGAGGACCTGGCCCAGGCCGACGAGACCAAGACCCTGCGCCCGCGCATCGCCAAGCTGCGCCGCCGGGCAATCCAACTGCACCGCTTCTTCAAACCTCAGCGCGCCGCCTTCGCTGATATCGCCGAACAGCGCCCGGCCTGGGTCGATGATTCGGCGGCCGACGAACTGGCGGAACTGTCGGCGGAATTCGGGCGCCTTGCCGCGGATATCGAAGCCATCCTGGGCCGTGCGCAGGTTACCCAGGATGAATTGCGCTCCCTGGAAAATCAGCGGGCGACGGACATCACCACGACGCTGACCGTGGTCGCGGCGATCTTCCTGCCGCTCGGCTTCGTCACGGGGCTTCTCGGTATAAATGTGGGCGGCATACCGCTTGCGGAATCGAAGGCCGGATTCTGGGTGACCAGCGGCGCGCTGCTGGCCCTCGGTATCGCCCTCTGGCTTTATTTCCGCAACCGCCGCTATCTCTGAGCCTTGGCGGCGTTCAGCCGTTCATAGGCCCAGCGTGCGGCCCCGGCAACCAGGTCTGATGCATCGGCGGACAGGTCTTCCGCCACCGGAACCAGCGCCGGGTCACCGGAATTGCCCACGGCGATCATCACGTTGCGTACGAACCGGTCGCGCCCCGTGCGCTTGACCGGCGAGCCCGCGAACATTTCGCGGAACGCCGCGTCGTCCAGCCGCGCCAGGTCGGCCAGACGCGGTCCGTCGAGTCCGGGGCGGGGGGCGAAGGCGGGTTCGTCCGTGGGGGCTGCGAACTTGTTCCACGGACAGGCGGCCAGGCAGTCGTCGCAGCCGTAGACATGGTTGCCCATGCGGGCCATCAGGTCGGGCGCGATGGCGTCCTTGTGCTCAATCGTCAGGTAGCTGATGCAGCGTGTGGCATCCAGACGATAAGGCGCGGGAAAAGCGTCCGTCGGGCAGGCCCGCATGCAGGCGTCGCAGGATCCGCAATGATCGGCCTCGGGCCGGTCGGGCGGCAATTCCAGCGTGGTCAGAATCTCGCCCAGGAACAGCCAGGATCCGTGGGTCCGCGACACCAGATTGGTATGCTTGCCCTGCCAGCCGATCCCGGCGCGCTGGGCCAACGGCTTTTCCATCAGCGGCGCGGTGTCGACGAAAACACGCACGTCGGGCGGGCTGTCCCGGCCCTGGGCGGCTTCGGCCTGAAGCCAGCGGGCCAACTGCTTCAGGCGCTTCTTGATGACGTCGTGATAATCCTTGCCCTGGGCATAGACGCTGACCGCCCCCTTGTCCGGTTGTCCGGGAATATTCATTGGGTCGCCCGAGGGGCCGTAGTTGCGGGCCAGCACGATGGCCGTGCGGGCCCCCGGCACCATGGCTTCCGGGTCACCTCGCACGGCGCCCCGGGGGCCGTCGGCCATCCAGGCCATGTCACCGTGATGCCCGGCCTTGAGGAAAGCCTCCAACGCCTGCCGGTCGCGGGGGGCGGCGCGGGTGTCCGTGATCCCGACGGCATCGAAGCCGAGGGCCCTGGCCTCGTTGATCAGGCGGCGTTTCAGAATGTCTGGTGCAATCGGGCTCATCCGGTTCTCGTGCGCGTCGCGGCAATATGCTAGGCAGGGGCACACTACCACACAGACATATCTGGAGAATGACCACGTGGTGAACGGTGAAACAGCCGTGGTTCTGTTGTCGGGCGGGCTCGATTCCACGACCGTCCTCGCCATCGCGCGAGACAAGGGCTATCGCCTTCTGGCCCTGTCGTTCCGTTACGGGCAGCGCCATTCCGTTGAATTGGACATCGCCGCACGCGTCGCCCGGCAGATGGGCGTGGCGCGTCACGCCGTGGCCGACATTGACCTGGCCGTCTATGGGGGCTCGGCCCTGACCGCCGATATCGAGGTGCCCAAGGACCGTGATGCCGACGCCATGGCCGACGGCATTCCGGTCACCTACGTGCCGGCGCGCAACACCATCTTCCTGGCCCATGCCCTGGCGCTGGCCGAAACGGGTGGGGCGCGAAATATTTTCATCGGCGTCAACGCGCTTGATTATTCCGGTTATCCCGATTGCCGTCCGGCCTTCATCAAGGCGTTCCAGCGCCTGGCCAATCTGGCCACCAAGGAAGGGGTCGAGGCGATGGCCCGCGGCACGGACGGCCCGTTCCAGGTGCAGGCGCCGCTGATGGACATGACCAAGGCGGAAATCATCCAGCACGGTATGGCGCTGGGTGTCGATTATGCTCAGACGTGGAGCTGCTACGACCCGCATCCGGGGACCGGCGGTCCGACGGACGCGCCGGTCCATTGCGGACGTTGCGATTCCTGTCAGCTACGCAAAAAGGGGTTTGCCGAGGCCGGGGTCGATGACCCCACGGCCTATGCCGTCTAGGGCTGTGCGCCGCTGGCGGAGAAGGCGAGCATCAATCCCAACAGGGCACCGATGCCGAGCAGCACCACGTTCAGCGCCTTGCGCAGGGTCGATGGCTTGAGGAGGGGCATGGTCGCCTCCGAAACTCAAACAGGACAAATCATATTTTTCTAAATTACATATGGGTATGGCCACGGTCCGTGATCTGGGTCACAAAAATTGCAAATTTCACGCCGAGAGGCGTATAGCAACGCGGCCCGGCACAGTACCGGGGCAGCAGCCGGGAACGGGCGATGGCCTATAGCGTCAAGGAAATCTATTTCACGTTGCAGGGCGAGGGCGCGCAGACTGGCCGCCCGGCCGTGTTCCTGCGCTTTGCCGGCTGCAATCTGTGGTCCGGGCGGGAACAGGACCGCGCGACCGCGCAATGCCGGTTCTGCGACACGGATTTCATCGGCACGGACGGGCCCGGTGGCGGATCGTTCAAGGACGCCCATGCCCTGGCGGCGGCGGTGGCGGCAAGCTGGCCGGGCGGGGGGGCGCCCCTGGTCGTCTGCACGGGCGGCGAGCCCCTGTTACAGTTGGACGAACCACTGATTGATGCCTTGCACGATGCAGGGTTTCACGTTGCGGTGGAAACCAACGGCACCCTCAACGCCCCCGATGGGCTCGACTGGATTTGCGTCAGCCCCAAGGCCGGAACCGAGGTCGTGCAGCACCGCGGCGATGAATTGAAATTGGTGTTTCCCCAGGCCGGGGCCGAGCCTGACCGCTATGAAGACTGGGATTTCGCCAACTTCCTGCTGCAGCCCATGGACGGCCCGGACCGGGACGCCAACACGGCGGCCGCCGTGGCCTACTGCCTGCGTCATCCCAAATGGCGGCTGTCGCTGCAGACCCACAAGATGCTGGGGATTCCCTGACCGGGACTGACGCGACGAACTTGGCGCTGACGCGGCGTTCGGAAAGCCATTGTCTTTTAATGTTACATCAAAATTGATTTGTATATTAATGTAAGAAATAGGTGGGGCGATTAACACCTTTTTGGACATACTATAATGTTCGATGGCAAACAATCGGCATCGCTGGCCGGCCCGCGAGCGCAAATTCGTGAAGCGTTTCGGCTGCCACTGGTCTGGAATCTGATCCTCGTCTTCGTACTGATCGTGGTGGCGGTATGCGCCGCGATCATCTACTTCAACCATCATCAAAATTCCGCGCTGACCTACGGATATACGGCGAACGTTATCAACGACATCGCGCGCCGCATCAGGTCGAGACTTGACCTGACATTGCGGCCGATTCTCGCCTTGGCCCACGATGCCGAAAAATTCGCCGTGCCGCCCGGCGGCGAGCCCCTCAACCCCGAGATGCGCCGCTTTGTCACAGCGTTCATGGAGATCAACCCGCAAATTCTCTCGGTCTACTTCGCGACCGGCGACGAGCAATTTCGCCAGATTTACAATGTTGTTGATGGTAGGGAGGTCGATTGGGGGCAGGTCAGGGTGCCGCCTAGCGCCCGGTTCGCTATGCGTCATCTTCAGGGCGCACCAAGCGCCCCGCGCAACGAGACGTGGGTTTTCTTCGACTCTGAACAACGGGAAATCGGCCCGCCTTTTCATAGTGTACGGCAGTACGATGCGCGCACCCGGCCGTGGCATGTGGCCGCCCTGCGTGCCGACGGCACCGTTCTGTCGCGGCCTTATGCATTCGCGACCCTTGGTGTGGTCGGGGTCACCGCGTCAAAACGCGCCGGAGAGGAAGGTGTTTTTGGTGTCGATATGACGCTTTCCGATCTGTCGCGGGTATTAAATGACCTGGAGTTCTCGGGCGATGGAACGGCGGTTATTTTCACAGGTGATGGAACGGTGATCGCCTATTCGAATGCCCGGAAACTCATAGTCAACGAGACGAAGGGGGTGTTCAGAGCGGCAAAGATTGCCGAACTCGAGGACCCCGTCGTCGACGCCATGTTCCGCGCGGCACGCAGCAGTTTGGCAGGGGGCGAAGGCTATCCATCCATCGCCGACATCGGCGAGAAAAGATCGATCGGTTTTTCCGGTCAGACTTCGGAGTTGTTGACCTTCAACGTGAACGGGGTAGCGCATGTCTCTCATGTGGTTGGCCTGGACGGTCTGGTCGGCCCCAATGTCTTTCTCGGCATTGCCCTGCAAAAAACAGATGTATTGCAGGGGGTCGATGAACTGACCATCCAAAGTCTGACATTATCGCTGTTGTTTCTTCTGTGCGGCACATCCCTTGTCATCCTCGTCGCCCGAAATCTGGCGCGGCCCATTTCCGATTTGGTTCTCGAGACCGACGTGATCCGGCGTCTCGAATTGGATAATCCCGTGCTGACCCGTTCACGGGTTGCCGAGGTTCAGGATCTGGCCTCGTCGATCGGCTCCCTCAAAACGACCGTAAAAGGCCTGGGCCGCTATATTCCGCAGGGCGTGGCGAACAACCTGATCACCCACGGAAGCTTGCCGGAGTTAGGAGGGGACAACCGGATGGTATCCGTCTTGTTCACAGATGCCGCCGGTTTCACCAAGCTGTCGGAGTTGATGTCGCCACAGGATCTGATGCGGAAGCTGTCGTCTTATTTCGAGGTGTTGTCGGAAGAGATTCTCGCGGAGAACGGGGCGATCGATAAGTATATCGGTGATTCCATCATGGCCGTTTGGAACGGGATCGAAGACGACGCGAACCATGTAATCCACGCTTGTCGTGCGGCACTGCGTTGTGAAGCGGAAAACGACCGTCTGAACGCTATGTGGAGATCCTACGGGTGGCCCGAAATCCAAACCCGGTTCGGCCTGCATTGCGGTGAGGCGGTGGTCGGCAACGTGGGATCGGAGACGCGCATGGATCACACGACGATCGGCGCCTGTGTCAACATGGCGTCGCGGCTTGAAGGTCTGAACAAAATTTACGGCACCCGCATTTTGATAAGCGAGGATGTCTATAAAGTGGCCAAGGACCATTTTCTGACGCGGCCTGTTGACCGGGTCCGGCCCGTCGGCAGCACGATACCCGTGACGGCATATGAACTCGTGGGTTTTCTTGACGGCGACGATGCCCATGCGACGGATGCGGACCGCCGACGCTGCGCCAGTTGGTCCGAGATCTATGTTTTCTGCCAGTCCCGCGACTGGCCGAATGTCTGCACCGCCCTTGAAGCCTACCGTGCCGAGTATCCGGAGGATGACTTGGCCCGGGTCTTCGCGGAGCGTATGCACCGTTATGTCGCGACACCCCCCGGCGAGGATTGGGACGGGGTCTGGGATTCCGACCGGAAGTGACGGCGCGGACCGTCGAAAAAGAGAAAATTTAACGGCCCCGTAACTTGAATAGACGGTTTCGGACGACCACCTACCGTTAGATACCAGAATAACCATTCTGGTGACGGGTTTTCGCCCGCCTAGGTGTCATCGGGGGCGCCGATAGAGAACGGTGACAAATCAAATAGGGAAGTCGAAAAATGCCGAAATTGAACATCAACGGCGTCGACCATCAGGTCGATGCACCGGATGACATGCCGTTGCTTTGGGCGATCCGTGACCTTGTCGGCCTGACCGGCACCAAGTTCGGATGCGGTCAGGCGCTTTGCGGCGCCTGCACCGTGCATCTGGACGGCCAGCCGACACGGTCGTGCCAGACCTTCGTCGGCGACCTTACGGGCGTCAAGATCACGACCATCGAAGGGATCGGTGGTAAGGTCGCCGAGACGGTCCGCCAGGTCTGGACGGACATGGACGTGCCGCAATGCGGCTACTGCCAATCGGGCCAGGTTCTGGCCGCCGTGGCGTTGTTGACGGAAAGGCCCAAGCCCACGGACGACGACATCGACGCGGCGATGGACGGCAATCTCTGCCGCTGCGCCACCTATCATCGCATCCGGGCCGGCATCCATGAAGCCGCCCGCCGGCTGGAGGCGTAAATTATGCTGCCCAAGATCATTGAACACCTGACCCCGGCCGTATCGGTGAAAACCAGCCGCCGTGCCTTCCTGGTTGCCTCGGCCGCCGCCGCAGGGGCTTTTATCATCGGCTTCGGCGCAGCACCCGCGGGGGCCGCCATGGGTGCCGCCCTGTCCGGCGCGCCGGCACCCTTCGATGCCTACCTGAAGATCGCAGCCGACGGCAAGGTCACCATCCTGTCGTCCCAATTCGACATGGGGCAGGGCGCCTATCACGGCCTCGCCACCCTGGTGAACGAGGAACTGGGGGCAGCCTGGGACCAGATCACCGTTGAGGGCGCGACCGGCGACCTCAGTCTCTATGGCAACATCGTCTGGGGCGGGGCCGTACAGGGCACGGGGGGGTCGTCCTCCATGACCACGTCGTTCGACCGCTACCGCAAGGCCGGTGCCGCCGCGCGCATGATGCTGGTCGCCGCCGCCGCCAAGGACTGGGACGTGCCTGCCACCGAAGTCGACGTCAAGGATGGGCGTCTGACCCATGCGTCCGGCAAGTCGGCGGGGTTCGGCGAGATGGCGGCCAAGGCAGCCCTGCTGCCGGTTCCAAAGGATGTCCCCTTGAAGGACCGCCAGGACTGGACCCTGATCGGCAACGGCGAACTGCGCCGTTACGACAGCAAAGCCAAAACCGACGGCACCCATCCCTTCACCATCGACGTGGTGTTGCCGGGCATGCTGACCGCCGTGATGATCCATCCGCCCAAGTTCGGCGCCGTTGTGAAATCTTTCGAGGCCGCCAAGGCCAAGGCCATGAAGGGCGTGGTCGACGTGGTGGCGACGCCGCGCGGCGTCGCCGTGGTCGGCGAACACATGTGGGCGGCGCTCGCCGCCCGCGACGCGGTCGCCGTGACCTGGGACGAGGCCAAGGCCGAAACCCGGGGGTCGGCGGCAATCCTGGCCGAATATGAGAAACGCGCCGCAGCTAAGCCGCAGGCCACCGCCCGCAGCGATGGTGACGCGACCAAGGCGTTGGCGGGGGCGGCCAAGACGGTTGAGGCCACTTTCCGCTTTCCCTATCTCGCCCATGCGGCGATGGAGCCCCTCAACGCCGTGGCGCGGATGAATGCAAACGGTACCCTGGAGCTTTGGGCGGGGCACCAACTGCCCGGCCTGTACCAGGGCATTGCGGCGGGCATTGCCGGGATCAAGCCGGAACAGGTCGTTCTGCACATCATGAAGACCGGTGGCGGTTTCGGCCGCCGGGGTACGCCCGACGGCGACATCGTGGCCGAGGCCGTGATGGTCGCCAAGGCCATCGGGTACAAGGCCCCGGTCAAGGTGCAATGGACCCGCGAGAACGACATGCGGGGCGGGCGGTACCGTCCGGCCTACGTCCATCGTTTGAAGGCGGGCATCGACGCCGCCGGCAAGCTGGTCGCCTGGGACCATCACATCGTCGGCCAATCGATCGTCGCCGGCACGCCCTTCCAGGGCTTGATCCAGAATGGCATTGATCAGACCTCGGTCGAGGGGGCATCCAACCTGCCCTATGCCGTGCCCAACCTGCGTGTCGGCCTGACCACGACAGAGGTCGGCGTGCCGCCCTTGTGGTGGCGGGCCGTCGGCTCGACCCATACGGCCTATGCGACCGAGGTATTCCTCGACCAGGTCGCGGCGGCGGCGGGGGCCGATCCGCTGGCGTTCCGCCTGGCCATGCTCGACCGCCATCCGCGCCACGCGGCGGTGCTCAAGCTGGCGGCGGAAAAGGCCGGTTGGGGCAAGCCCCTCGCCAAGGGCCGGTTCCTGGGATTGGCCGTGCACGAAAGCTTCCACACCTTCGTTGCCCATGTCGCCGAAGTCTCGATCAAGGACGGCGCGGTGAAAGTGCATCGGGCCGTCGCCGCGGTCGATTGCGGTACCGTCGTCAATCCGGACGTGGTCAAGGCGCAGATTGAAGGGGGCACCGGCTTTGGCTTGGGTGCCATCCTGGCCGAGGAGCTGACCCTGGCTGCCGACGGCACGGTGGAGCAGGGCAACTACGACAGCTATACGCCGTTGCGTATTTCGGCCATGCCCAAGGTCGAGGTTCACATCGTTGCGTCGGATGCACCGCCGACCGGCGTGGGTGAGCCCGGCGTGCCGTCCATCGGCCCGGCCGTGGCCAACGCCGTCGCCCGCGGCACCGGAAAATGGATTACGACCCTGCCGTTTACCCGAGGCATGCAGTCGTAGGACCGGAGACTGCCCGCCCTTGGGCGGGCGGTCTTCTTCCGGCAGAAATTAAATGGAAAACGTCAGGACGCGCACTTGATGCATTGCGCCGCCTGGGGCACGGCTTCGAGCCGCGCCGGAGGAATAGCCTCGCCACAGGTGACGCAGTCGCCATAGGTGCCGCCGGCGATCCGCTCAAGGGCGGTTTCGATCTGCGCGATTTCGATCAGCGCCGCGTTGCCCAGGTCTTCCAACACCTCATCGCCCTCGTTCTCCGTGGCGCGTTCTTCGAAATCCTGGCTGTCCGGTTCACGCAGCGTCTGGTCGATGTCCGCGATCTCCTCTTTCAACACCGCGAGGCGCTTTTCCAGGACCGGTTTCATCTTTTCCCCAAGATTCATGGACATTCCCTTTCGGTTTGGACGTGGGCCATCGGTCGCGTCTGATCATTAGAATAACATAGTCGATAACATCGGACATGACCGCCTTGAGCTAGGTCAATTATCTGGGGGCGAAATCGCGGCGGTGCAACCGACAGCCGCTTTGCGGCCCTTCGGGCTTTTCTCGCCTCGCGGAATGCTCTAGGAAACCGGCCATGGAACGGTTCATGGATTTCACCTTCGTCGCGGCCCAGCGTCTGACCGGCGTGGGCGCCGATCATCCGGCGGCGGCCCTGCACGGGCATACCTTCAACGGTACCCTGCGGCTGCACGGCACGCCTGATGCGGCGACGGGCTGGGTGATCGACCCGGCGGACCTGAAGCGGGAAATCGACGCCGTGCTGGCCGATATCGATCACCAATACCTGAACGAACTGCCCGGTTTGGAAAACCCCTCGACGGAACGCCTCTGCGGCTACCTGCGTGACCATCTGGCCCAGCGCTTGTCCGCCGCCGGCACCGTCGCGGTCGAGCTTTGGGAAAATCCGGCCGTCGGCTGCATTACGGAAGGACGCCCCGCATGACCGCTGCCCCCGGCACGATGACCGTCTACCACGGCTTTTCCTTTGAAAGTGCCCGCCGCCTGCCGCGCTTGCCGGACAGCCATATGTGCTCCCGTCTGCACGGTAATACCTTCCTGCTGCGTGTCGCCGTGACCGGCCCGGTCCGCGAATCGGAAGGCTGGGTCATTGATTTCGCCGAGGTCGCGGCCCGCGTCGAACCCGTTCTGGCGGAAATCGACCACCATTATCTGAACGAGGTTCCAGGCCTGGAAAACCCCACCACGGAAAACATCGCCGTCTGGCTATGGGATCGAATTGCGACTCATCTTCAAGGACTTAGCGAGATCGAGATCCGTGAGAACGCCACCACCGGCTGTGTCTACCGAGGCGCCTGACGCCCGCCGCCGTCGCCATCATACCGCCGTCCCACGGCTTTTCCTTGCCCGATTCTTCCCGTTATTACAAAATCTTGGCCAATGGTTTCGCCTCCGCGCAACATATCGGGGAATACCCCAAATGTGCGGGCGAAGGCCAATGCGGCAACGAGGAGACGTCCCATGGAATTCCTGATCCTGCAGTCCAAGAAGGACCCGGATTTCTTTATCATCACCGACGCGCGGAACCTGGACCGCGCGGTGCAGGAATACCGGGATAATCAGCCCGGCGACGAGCTGTCCGCGATTCCCGAAGGCGCCGGCGGCCCGATCCTGTCATCGATCCCCAACCTGTCCGTGGTCAAAAGCTTCATCGACCTGATCGGCTATTTCGGCCATGCGGTCGAAGTGCCCATGGAATGGCCGACCCCGGTCCAGCGGGACGACGCGGCGGCGGGCTAGACACCCGGAAGCTGGGGGACGGACTGGGCCCTTCCCCGCATTCAAGTCAGCGAATGTTGGAACGTCAAGGGCGGGCCTAGCCGCGCCCGCGATACCCTGCCACGCCCTGATCCGGAATCCACAGGCCTTTGGGCGGCTCACCCGTCTGGTGGAAAACGTCGATGGGGATGCCGCCGCGCGGGTACCAATAGCCGCCGATGCGCAGCCATTTGGGCGCCGCCGCCTTCTTGATCTTGGCGGCGATATCCAGGGTGCATTTCTCGTGAAAGCCGGCGTGATTGCGGAAGCTGGCCAGGTAGAGTTTCAGCGACTTGCTCTCGACGATCTTGCGGCCCGGTACATAGTCGATGACCAAGTGCGCGAAATCGGGCTGGCCGGTGACGGGACAGAGCGACGTGAATTCCGGGCAGGTGAAACGGATCAGATAGGGCGTCTTGGGGTGCGGGTTGGCGGCGCATTCCAAGGTCGCCGTCTCGGGGCTGTCCGGGATCGTCGAGGCCGCGCCCAGTTGGGTCAGGGTGGTTTCCGTCGTCTTCGCCATGGCTAATCGCCCTCAATCGCGGGAATGTCGCCCGCCGCTTCGCCGTCTTCGAACGCCTTCTTGAACGCTGCGAAGGTTCCGTTTTCGATGGCCTGGCGCATGCCCGCCATCAGTTCCTGATAGTAATGCAGATTATGCCAAGTCAGCAGCGTCAGCCCCAGGATTTCCTTGGCCTGGGCCAGATGGTGGACATAGGCCCGGGAATAGTTGGTGCAGGCGTAACAGGAACAATCCGGGTCGATGGGCCGGGGGTCGTCCTTGTGCCGGGCGTTGCGGATGTTCACCTGGCCGCGCCGGGTGAAGGCCTGGTCCGTGCGGCCCGACCGCGTCGGCAACACGCAGTCGAACATGTCGACGCCGCGTTCCACCGCCCCCACCAAATCCGACGGCTTGCCCACACCCATGAGGTAGCGGGGCTTGTCTTCCGGCAGGTGCGGGGTGGTGACGTCCAGGGTTTGGAACATCAGGTCCTGGCCTTCGCCCACGGCGAGCCCGCCGATGGCGTAGCCGTCGAAGCCGATGGCTTTCAGCGCCTCCGCCGATTCCCGGCGCAGGTCCGGATAGACCCCGCCCTGGACGATGCCGAACAGGCCGTAGCCGGGGCGCTGTTCGAAGGCATCGCGGCAGCGCTGGGCCCAGCGCATGGACAGTTCCATGGACACGCGGGCTTCGGCCTCATCCACGCCGAAGGGCGTGCATTCGTCCAGCACCATGGTGATGTCGGCGTCCAAATCGTTCTGGATCGCCATGGCGCTTTCCGGCGTCAGCTCGTGCTTGGCCCCGTCGATGTGGGAGCGGAAGGTGACGCCCTTTTCCGTCAGCTTGCGCAGGTCCTTCAACGACCACACCTGGAAGCCGCCGGAATCGGTCAGAATCGGCCCGGGCCAGTTCATGAATTCGTGCAGGCCGCCCAGACGTTTGATCCGTTCTGATCCCGGGCGCAGCATCAGGTGATAGGTGTTGCCGAGCACGCATTGGGCGCCCGTCGCGGCCACGGCCTCGGGCGTCATGGCCTTCACGGTCGCGGCCGTGCCGACGGGCATGAAGGCTGGGGTTTCCAGCGGGCCATGGGCGGTGTCCAACCGGCCCCGGCGGGCCCGGCCATCCATGGCGCTGACGGTGAAATGCATCTGTTTGTTCATGGCGCGGACTATGATGGGACCGCCGTCCACAGGCAAGCGCCCATCCGCCTCTTTTTGTCAGGGCGGATGGGCGTGCCGTGGGCCCCTCAAGAATGCGGGTCAGGCGGCGCGCAGGTCCTGAAGCATGGCGTCGATGGCCTGTTTCAGGCTGTCGGCTTGATTTGACAGATTTGTGGCGGCGGTTGAAACCTCGCCGGCGGCGCTGCCGGTATCCTCGGACGCGTTGCGCACGGCATTGATGTTGGTCTGGACCTTGTCCGTATGGACGGCGGCGTCCTGGCTGGAGCGCGCTATTTCCTGGGTCGCGGCGGACTGTTCCTCGACGGCGGCGGCGATCGCTTCGCTGACCGCATTGATTTCGTCGATGGTCGCGGAAATGCCCTGAATCTCGCGCGCCGCGTCTTCCGACACATTCTGCATGGTGGCGATTTCCCCGGCGATTTCCTGGGTCGCCTTGGCCGTCTGATTGGCCAGATTCTTGACCTCTGACGCGACCACGGCAAAGCCCTTGCCCGCTTCGCCGGCACGGGCGGCCTCGATGGTGGCATTCAGGGCCAGCAGATTGGTCTGTTCGGCGATATCGTTGATCATCTCCATGACGTTGCCGATCTTGGCGGCGGCGTCCTTCAGGCGGACCATGGTCTGATCCGTTTCGCGCGCCTTGCGGGAGGCTTCCTGCGCCACGTCATGGGCCCGGCCGACCTGGCTGGAAACCTCTGCCATGCTGGCGGTCATTTCTTCGGTGGCGCTGGCAACGGTCTGCACGTTGCCGGTTGCCTGTTCGATGGCCGCGGCGGTATCCGTCGAGTGGGAAAGTGCCTGAGCCGCCAAATCGGTCAGACTCTTCGATACGTCGGACATGCTGCGCGCGTGGTCATTGACATTGACCATGATGGGGCCGACCTGGCGTTCGAAGCGGGTGGCCATGTCGAGCAGCAGCTTGCGGCGTTCTTCCTGCCCCTCGTGTTCCAGGCGTTCGCGCTCCTGACTTAGCCGTTCGACCTCTGCCTTGGCCTCCTCGGCGGTGGCGACCGCTTCGGCGCTTTGCCGGAACCCGGTGACCAGACGGAACGTCAGCCAGCTTAGGACGATGGTTTCCATGACGACGATGACGGCATGAAGAACGACGCGGAAGAAGTCGGCGCCATCGGGGAAGATGGCATAGGGCAGGGTGAAATTGAGGACCAGATGGTGCACGGCGACCGTCGCGGCGGCGACCAACACCGCCCGCCAGCAACAGAAGGCGGCGACCATCGCCAGAACGGCGAAAAAGTACATATGTACGTCGATCTGCCAGGCATGACCGGCGAACAGGTACAACAGAGCGCCGACATTGATCATGGCGCCGGCGGCGATCAGGAAGCGGCTTGCTGCGGCCGTCGGCTGGGTGCGCCACGCGACTGTTGATGCAACGGCAACGGCGGCGATGATGCCGGCCCCGGTGATGATGTCGCCCTGTGTCAGCCAGAACGCGAGACCGGCAAGCGGCAGGTGTGCCCAGGCGAACAAGACGAAAAATCGGGTTGAGTTGATGCGGAGCTCGTTAAGGGCATCCATGATCGGGTTCCTTTTGGTGATCGTCAGTTTGCGGCAGGTCGGGTGAGGCAACTGCCGAGGACCAGCGGATTGATGGTGAGCAAGACGCCCCGGTCGCGGAGGCGGGCCAGGGTTTCCGGGCGGTCAAGGGCGACGACGGCGATGAACGGCCAAGCCCCTTCGCGGACCAGGCGTCCGCCTGCATCGGCGATGCGGGCCAGGACCTGGGCGCCGTCAAGGCCGGGCGGGAACACGACGCCGACCTGCGGTTGGCCCGGCACGGGCCGCAGGGTGGCGGCGGCCAGCCATAGAATACAGACGGCGACCAACAATGTGGCCGGCAAGAGATTTCGGAACGTCATGTCCAGCCGATGCCTTATGCGGATTTTTCCGCAGGATTGGGTTTCACCGACCTCAAGAGCGGGCGGAGATAAGCATAAACCAGAATGCAATGAAAGCCTTGCCGCAGCCTGACACGGGCGGCATTGGTCCGGCGGTTTATTCGGCGCCGTCGTTGCGGTGCAGCAGGCAGGCATCGCCGTAGGAATAGAAGCGATAGGCATCGGCGACGGCATGGGCATAGGCGCTTTGCATACGCTCCAGCCCGGAGAAGGCGGCGACCAGCATGAACAGGGTCGAGCGCGGCAGGTGGAAATTGGTCAGCATCAAATCCACGGCGCGGAAGGTGTAGCCCGGGGTGATGAAGATGTCCGTGTCGCCCTTGAAAGGATGGAGCCAGCCTTCGTCGTCGGCCGCCGTTTCCAGCAGCCGCATGGCGGTGGAGCCGCAGGCCACCACGCGCCCACCGGCAGCCCGCGCCTGGTTGATGAAGGCGGCGGCCTGCGGGCTGATTTCGCCCCATTCCGCATGCATGACGTGGTGGCGGGTGTCGTCCTCGCGCACGGGCAGGAAGGTGCCGGCGCCCACATGCAGGGTCAGGCTGACCCGCTCGACCCCCCGCGCGTCGAGGGCGGCCAGCAGCTCCGGCGTGAAATGCAGGGATGCCGTGGGGGCGGCGACGGCGCCGTCGCGGGCGGCGAACAGGGTTTGGTAGTCGTCTTTGTCGGCATCGTCGCCCGTGGCTTCGCGCTTGATGTAGGGTGGCAGGGGCATGACGCCGAACTGTTCCAGCGCGTCCTTCAAATCCGGCCCGGCCTTGTTGAAGCGCAGGACGACCTCGCCGCCGTCGCGCTTATCCACGACGTCGGCGGAAAAACCGGGGGCGAACACGATGTGGTCGCGCGGGCTGAGCTTGCGCGCCGGGCGGGCAAAGGCCCGCCACAGGCCGTCATCGTCCCATTTGTGCAGGGTGACCTCGACCTTGGGCCCGCCTTCGGGCGGGCCGGGGCGGGACGCGTCGCCGCGCCGCCCGGTCAGGCGCGCCGGAATCACCCGCGTGTCGTTGACCACCAGCACGTCGCCCGGATTCAACAGCGACGGCAGGTCGCGCACTCCCCGGTCGATCAAGGCGTCGGGCGTGACCTCCAACAGGCGTGCGGAGTCGCGTGGGCTCGCCGGTTTCTGGGCGATCCGTTCCGGCGGCAGGTCGAAATCAAACAGGTCGGTTTTCATGGGGGGCGAAACTTAAGACAATGCGTGCGGATTGTCAGGAGATTCCTGGCGGGCTAACGTTGATCTTCATCGGGTCCTGGGGGGGGGACCGTTCGGAACAAGGGGTTTTCCATGGTCAGACTGATTCTTGCGATTTTGATTCCGTGGTTCGTGTTCTTCACGATCGGCCGCCCGATCCAGGGCATCATCTGCTTGATTCTGCAGTTGTCGCTGATCGGCTGGGTCCCGGCGGCGATCTGGGCCGTCTGGGCGCTCAACAACTACAACACGGACAAGAAGATCGCCCAGGCCGGCATGGGCGGCATGCCGGGCGACGGCGACAGCTGACCCGTTCTTCCTGGTGATTAAGGCCGGGGGCCGAAAATGTCCCCGCGCCGCAGGCGCGCCAGATGCGCATTCGCCGCCCCGGCGAAGCGGTTCAGAAGCATGCGCAGGATGCGGCTGACGATCACGAAGGCGACGGACGGCCAGACGTAGGGCTCCCACCATTCGATGGCGTGGGGCGCGCCACCGAACAGGGTGATCTCCTCGCGCACGGACAGGATGCCGTAAAGGCCCGCGGCCGCCGCCGCCGCCACGGTCCAGGCCACGTAGCGCCCGTAGCGCATGACTTGACGCATCAGGAACCACATGGCCGGTGACCTCCTTGGGCCAGCGCCCGCCTAGACGTCTTTCAGCAGAACCGGCTGGCCGCTTTCAGCCCCTCGGATGACGGCTTCCAGCACCGCCGTGCCGTGCACGGCCTCGGCCGGGGGCAGGGGGTAGGCGGCCTTGCCCGTGCAGGCATCGGCGAAGGCTTCCAGTTCCGCGCGCTCCATGTCGAAGGGTCCGTATTCGATCATCTCTTCCTTGCCCGGCGTGCCGTCGGCCGCGACCTTGCAGACGAACAGGCGGTCATAGCTGTGCATTTCCGCCCAGCCGCCGGTACCGAAGACCTGAATGCGCCAGATCGGCGCCGTCGCCGTCAGGGTGCCCAGGTAGCCTGTGGCGCCCGAGGCGAAGCGCAGCATCACCGAGGTCGTGTCGTCGGTGGGGATTTTCAGGAACTGACGGTCCGACCGAGCCGTGACCTCGTCGACCGCGCCCATCAGATAGATCATGGCGTCGACGACGTGTATGCCCATGGGCGTCATGCCGCCGGCCGGGCTTTCATCGACCTGGGCGCGCCAGCTGTCGGGCCCGTAGCGCAGGCCGCCGGAGCCGCTCAAATTGCCTTCGATATGAAGAATCTGGCCAAGCGCGCCGCTGGTGATCATGTCCTTGATCTTCAGCGTGATCGGATGGAAACGCCGGTTGTGGCCAAGCGCCAGAACCACCCCCGCGGCCTCGGCCGCGTCGGCGGCGGCCTGGGCGCTGTCGCGGTCCAGGGTGAAGGGTTTTTCGATGAAGATCTGCTTCCCCGCGGCGGCGGCGGCGATCACCTGATCCGCGTGCTGGCTGTGCGGGGTGGCCAGGATCACCGCGTCCAGGTCCGGGTCGTTCAACAGGTCGGCCAGGCCGTCGCGCAGGTCGATGCCCTTCTCGGCGCAGAACGCCTCGGCCCGGGCCTTGCGGCCCGTACAGCCGGCGGTAATGGTAATTTTGTCGCTTTTGCCGTGAACGGAATTGACGAGGGTCTGGCCCCAACGGCCCAGTCCGGCGATGCCTGCTTTGATCATGGTGACGGTTCCCTTCCCCAAGGATTGTATGCAATTGGCCCCATATCGGGGCGACGACCATATTGCCAGACCTTGACCCGCGTCTATAGTGAAGCCATGACGACGACCCGGGACCTCAGCGATCAAGCGACACCGGCAGGTCCCCGGGAAGTCGACAACTGCCGGGGCATGCTGTTCATGATGGTGGGGGCGGGGCTGATTGCCTGCCTGCACGCGTTGGTCCGCGACGTCACACAGGAACTGCACCCCTTCGAAGTCGCCTTTTTCCGCAACGTGGTCGTGCTGATCGCCTTGACGCCGCTGTTGCTGCGCCAGGATCGGCACGCATGGAAAAGCAAGCGGCCGGATCTGCAACTGGTGCGCGGCGTGGTCGGCTTGGGCGCCATGCTGACCTGGTTCTATACCTTGTCCCTGGTGCCTGTCGGCGATGCCACGGCGCTCAGCTTCACGGTCGTGCTGTTCACCTCCTTGGGGGCTGTGGTCATGCTGCGGGAGAAGATGGGCATTCGCCGCTGGGGGGCTCTGTTCGTCGGTTTCATCGGCATGACGATCATCATCCGCCCCGGGTTTCACGAGATCAGTGCGGGATATTTGTGGGCGTTGGGGTCGACGGTGCTCTGGGCCTGGGCGTTGCTGTTGGTGAAAATCCTGTCG
This sequence comes from bacterium SCSIO 12827, assembly GCA_024397995.1. Lineage (NCBI taxonomy): Bacteria > bacterium SCSIO 12827. The sequence continues at coordinate 544,215 of CP073746.1, forward strand.
CGCTACGATTCCCCGGTCACCATCGTGTTCTATTCCTCGGTCTATTTCACGCCGGCGACGCTGATCTTGGCGCTGTTCGTCTGGGAATGGCCGACCTGGGCCCAGTTCGGCGAGATGATCGCCATTGGGCTGATCGCGGCGCTGGCCCATCTCGCCATGGCCAAGGCCATGCAACTGGGCGAGGCGACCGCCGTGCTGCCCGCCGACTTCACGCGGTTGCTGTGGGCGGCGGGGTTGGGCTATGTGATGTTCGGCGAGTTTCCGGATTTATGGACCTGGATCGGCGGTACCGTGGTGTTCTGTTCGACCCTTTACATCACCTATCGGGAATCCCGGGCGAAGGGGTCGGCCGATGGGGCTACCCTGAAAACCACCGAAGGCTAGGTCGGCCCTAAATCGGCCACGCGGGCGGATGGGTGCCGAGGGGCGCCGCCGGCAGGTCCCAGCGCGGCGGCGTTTCCGACATCTGCACGACCGGTTTCAGGTGTTCCATGGGCCCCCAGGCGGTGTCGTGGATTTCCATCAGATCCTTGACGTCGTCGTAGTCGGGCTCCGCCAGTTGCTTGGCGGCATCATCGCTGACCCGTCCCAGACGATCGATCCAATGGCCGCTTTGCGCCAATGACAGGCGGACCAGCCAGCTGCCGCCGATGGTGGCGCGGCGGCGCAGGGCCTCCATGGCGCCGAAGGCGGCGAGGTATCCGGAGACATAATCGAGCGCCTGCGCCGGCAGATGGCGGGGCGTCTCCGGCCCACCATGTTCCGCGGCGATGCCCATGGCGCATTGGGCCAGGGAATCGAAGCCCCGGCGATGAGCCCAGGGGCCTTCGTGGCCCCAGGCGCTCAGGCTGACGAAGACGATCCCGGGACGCAGTTCGGCCAGGCGCTCCGGCGCTACGCCGCGCCCGGCCAGGGTGCCCGGGCGATGGCCCTGGGTGACCACGTCGGCCTGTTTGATCAGGGCGTCGAGGGTATCGGGTGCACCCGGGTCGCGCAGATCCAGATTGGCGGCCAGCTTGCCGTGGCCGGTGTCGCGCAGCAGGCTGTCGTCGTCCGGGCGGTCGGGCCGGCCGATACGCATGACCTGTGCCCCGTGCTCCGCCAGGGTGCGCCCGCAGACCGGCCCGGCGATGACGCGCACCAGTTCCAGGGCGCGGATGCCGGACAGCGGGCGGTCGCCGGCCGGCAGGGGTTGCACCGGCGCGTCGCCGATTTTCTCTATACTTATAAGTGGCAGGCCCGCGACCGCTTTGCCCTGGGGATGGGCGGCCCATTCGTCCTTGCTGCGGATCATGAAGGCGCAGAGATTTCGTTCCGCCACGGCAGCCTCGAACGCGGCGGCGTCCCAGGTGCCAAGCGCCGCGGTAACTGCCGCCCGGTTGGATGAGCAACCCAGGATGTCGAGAATACCCTCGGCCAGCCAGGGGTAGTTGCAGTGAAGCTGGACCCAGCGTCCGTCGGCGCAGCGGTAGAGGCCTGAGATATCCGCCCAGGCGGCTCCGAAACCGGCCGTTCCCACGCGGACATGGCGATTGGAGCGCATGGCCAGCGCCGCCGCGCGGAGATCAACGGAAATATCCTGCGTCTGCCCGGTCTTCAGGCACCACAGGGCGTCGGCGGCCAGCCCGACCGCGCCCAGCACCGCCGCCCCGGCGGTGGCCACGCGGAAAGTTGTGGGTAACTGGGGATCCGCGCCAGTGAAGACAGGAGTGTCGGAAGCCCGCCCTTCCCAGCCCACGGCGTCTAGAATTTCGGTCAATGCTTGCTGGGATGAAGACGGCGCTGGCATAGCTTCGAACATGTTTTTGGACTCATTAAGGATGCACATTTGGGTACTTATACATCCTTGCATTCATGCGGCCTATGCTTTGAAATGCGCTCAGCCTCTCATGACAGGGACGGCCAGGATTGCCGACCAGAAGTTACAAAGGCGTAAGCCACGGGCGGCAGGGAATTGAACCAAGGGAGGACGAATATGTTTCGTCAAATTTTGAAGGGCCTGCCGGTCGCGGCGGTTGCGCTGGGTATCAGCGCGGGCGCGGCACTCGCCGGCAAGGCCAATGATACGCTTACCTGGGTGACCGACCGCGAATCTCCTGTCGTCGATCCCTACTTCAACCGTACCCGTGAACTGGTCATCATCGGCAACACGGCCTGGGACGGCCTGCTGTTCCGCGACCTCAAGACCGGCAAGTTCGTGCCGCTTCTGGCCAAATCCTACAAATGGGTCGATAACGTGACCCTGGACTTTGAACTGCGCGAAAACGTCAAATTCCACGACGGCTCCAGCTTTGGTCCGGAAGACGTGATCTACACGGTGGACTTTACCACCAACAAGGACAACGGCATCGTCACGCTGAAGAACGTCAGCTGGATGAAATCGGCCGAGAAAACCGGCCCGAACAGCATTCGCATTCACCTGCACAAACCGTTCCCGGCGGCCCTGGCGTATCTCGCGCAGGCCGTGCCCATCCTGAACGCCGGCCATTACGACAAGGCGCCGATGACTCAGGACGGCAAAAAGGACTTCGGCGCGGTCAAGCCGAACGGCACCGGCCCCTACAAGATCACCGAAATCGTACCGGGCGAGAAGATCGTCATGGTCCGCAACGACGACTATTTCGACGGCAGCCCCAAAGGCAAGCCGGCGATCAAGAATCTGGTCTATCGCACGATCAAGGAAATGAACACGCAGATGGCCGAACTTCTGACCGGCGGCGTGGACTGGATCTGGGACGTGCCGAAGGATCAGGCCGAGAAGCTCAACGCTTCCGGGCAGGTGGATGTCGTAAACGCCAAGACGATGCGCATCAGCTATCTGGCGTTCGATGTCGACGGTTCGTCTGACGTCAAGGCGTTCAAGGACCAGCGCGTGCGTCAGGCTATCGCGCATGCGATCAACCGGGAGTCCATCGTCAAGAACCTGGTCGGCGAAGCGGCGGCGGTGATCAACACCCCCTGCCACCCGGATCAGGTCGCCTGCGCGCAGGACGTGTCGGGCTATGAATACGACCCCGCCAAGGCCAAGAAGCTGTTGGCCGAAGCCGGTTATCCCGATGGGTTCGAATTCGACATCTACGCCTATCGTCAGCGTGAATTCACCGAAGCCGTGATCTCCGATCTCGCCAAGATCGGCGTCAAGGCGAAGCTGAGCTTCATGCAGTACCGCAAGCTGCGCGGTCTGGCGCAGAACGGCGTGACCCCGGTCCATCACATGACCTGGGGCTCCTACTCGATCCCGGATGCGTCGGCCTGCGCCGGGGTGTTCTTCTCGGGCGGCAAGGACGATCCGGCCAACGACCCGAAGGTCAATGAGCTGATCAATAAGGCCGGAAACCTGACCGATCAGGGCGAACGTGAAAAGCTCTATAGCGAGGCGTTCAACATCATCGCCAAGAACGTCTATTGGCTGCCGATGTTCACCTACGCCAAGAACTACGCCTACAACAAGGATCTCTCCATCGAAACGACGTCGGACGAGATCCCGCGCTTCTACACCGCGAAGTGGAAGTAACTTTCGTCTGAATGGCGATATCGCCCGGCGGTCCCGTAAGGGCCGCCGGGTCGCCGTTCGAATTCCAGGGGGGCGGTACGGATGGGCGAAACATGCTGAAATATATTCTGAAACGGTTGGGGGTCGCCTTCATGGTGGCGCTGACCGTTTCGGTCATCACGTTTTCATTGATCTATGTTTCCGGCGATCCCGCCGTGGCGCTCGCCGGCGAGGCGGCGTCGAATGACGAAATCGAACACATCCGCAAATCCTACGGATACGACCGTCCGATCCCCGTGCAATACATGGATTGGCTCGGCCGGGCCCTGCAGGGCGACTTGGGCCGCTCTCACTATCTGAAAGAAGACATCTCCGACGTCATTCTGACCCGATTGCCCAACACGCTGATCCTGGCCGGTTGCGCCATCGCCTTTGCGCTGATCCTGTCGATCCCTTTGGGCGTGGCGGCGGCGATCCGCCCGAATTCGCTGATCGATCGCTTCGCCCTGACGCTTGCCGTGGTCGGTCAGGCGCTGCCGTCGTTCTGGTTTGCGCTGATCATGATGTTCTTCCTGGGCATTCAGATGCGCTGGCTGCCGATTTCACGGGTCGAGACCTGGCAAGGCTTCATCATGCCGTCCATCGCGCTGGGCTATTACGTGACGCCGGGCGTCATGCGTCTGACCCGCGCCGGGATGCTCGAGGTTCTGCAGTCGGATTACATCCGCACGGCCAAGGCCAAGGGCCTGCGTCCCATGGTGGTCCTGTTCAAGCATGCCTTGCGTAACGCCATTATTCCGGTGGTGTCGCTAGCCGCCGTTCAGTTCGGCTTCATGCTCGGCGGTTCGATCGTCATCGAAAGCATCTTTGCCATCAACGGGCTCGGCTTCCTGGCCTGGGAGACCATCCAGCGCGGCGATCTGCCCATGATGCAGGCGATCGTGCTGGTTCTGTCGCTGTTCTACATCGTCATCACCTTCTTGGCTGACATGTTGAACGCCTTCCTCGATCCCCGAATCAGGGTGACCTGACATGGCCCGTCCAGAGACCCAATCAATCACCCCCTCGGGTGCCGCACCGTCCGACGCGGACAAAATTTTGGAACCGTCGCCCGCGTCGCAGATGCGCCGGCGCATCTTCGGTCACTATGGAATCATGATCGGCGGCACGGTCTTGGCCGCCATCTTCCTGATCGCGATCTTCGCGCCGCTGCTGACGCCGTTCGATCCGATCCTGGACCAGGATCTGGCGCAGAAGCTGAAACCGCCGTTCTGGCACGACAGCCCGAAATACGATCCGGCCCATCCGCTGGGGACGGATCTGCAGGGCCGCGATTACCTGACGCGGCTGGTTCACGGGGCCCAAATCTCGTTGCTGATCGGGTTTTCGGCGATGCTGATTTCCGGGGTCATCGGCACAGCCCTGGGCGTCGCCGCCGGCTATTTCGGCGGGCGGGTCGACATGGTGGTCAATTTCATCATCACGACGCGGCTCTCCATGCCCGTGGTGCTGGTGGCGCTGGCCGTGGTGTCGTTGATCGGGTCCAGCTTGTGGATCGTGATCTGGGTGTTGGGGCTTCTGATATGGGACCGTTTCGCCGTCGTGATGCGAAGTACGACCATGCAGGTGCGCAACCTGGATTACGTGGCGGCGGCCCAGGCCTGCGGCTGTTCCACCCTGCGCATCATCATGACGGAAATCATGCCCAATGTGGTCAACCACCTGATCGTGGTGGCGACCCTGGAAATGGCCCATGCGATCCTGCTCGAGGCGGCGTTGTCGTTCCTCGGGCTCGGCGTGCAGCCGCCGGCCCCCAGCTGGGGCCTGATGATTTCCGAGGCCAAGGGCATGATGTTCTTCGACCCCTGGCTGATCGGTGTGCCGGGGGCGGCGCTGTTCGCGCTGATCCTCGCCATCAATCTTCTGGGTGACGGCGTGCGCGACGTGACTGCACCCGAAAATCGGAATTAGGAAGAGGACGAAGAACGGCATGAGCGATCTGATCCTCGAAGTCCGCGACCTGGTCGTCGACATTCCCGTCGCCACCGGGATGCTGCATCCGGTGCAATCCATCAGCTTCGATGTGACGCGGGGCGAAACACTGTGCATCGTCGGTGAATCGGGCTGCGGCAAGTCGCTGACCTCGCTTGCCGTCATGGACCTGTTGCCCGGCACGGCGCGCCGTACGGCGTCGGTGCTCAAGCTCGATGACGAGGACCTGCAGTCGGCCGGCGAACGGCGCATGACCGATATCCGCGGCAACAAGATGGCCATGATCTTTCAGGAACCCATGACCTCCCTGAATCCGGCCTATACCATCGGCAACCAGTTGGAAGAGGCGCTGCTGCGCCACAAGCAGGTCAGCGGCGCTGAAGCCCGCGAGCGTGCGATCTACCTTTTGGAAAAGGTCGGCATCACCGCCGCCGCATCGCGCCTGACCCAGTATCCCCATCAGTTGTCCGGCGGCCTGCGCCAGCGGGTGATGATCGCCATGGCGCTGATGTGCGGACCGGATCTGATCATCGCGGACGAGCCGACAACGGCGCTGGACGTGACCATCCAGGCGCAGATTCTCCACCTGCTGGCGGACCTGCAAAAGGAATTCAACATGGGCATGATCCTGATCACCCATGACTTGGGCGTGGTCGCCCGCGTCGCCGACCGGGTGGCGGTCATGTACGCGGGCCAGATCGTCGAAACGGGCACCGCCAAGCAGGTATTCGAAAACCCGACCCATCCCTATACCCAGGGGCTGCTGGAATGCATTCCGATCCCGGGCAAGACGGAACGGGGTGCTCCGCTCGGCTCCATCCCCGGCATCGTGCCGTCCCTGGTGGGGGAACTTCCGGGCTGTCATTTCGCGGACCGCTGCCCCCATGTGATGGACACCTGCCGCAGCGGGCGGATCGATCTGCATCCCTCGTTCGAGGACGGGCACATATTCCGCTGTCTGCTGACGCCGGACCAGAGTGCCGCCAACCTGAAGAAGGGGGCTGCCTGACATGGCTGACCAGGAAGACATCGTTCTCGAAGCCCGCGACGTCACCCGCACGTTCATGATCTCGGCCGGATTCATGAAGGGCAAGAAGCCCCTACATGCCGTCAACGGCATCAATCTCAAGGTTCGGCGCGGCGAGGTTCTGGGCCTGGTCGGGGAATCAGGCTGCGGCAAATCGACCCTGGCCAAGATGCTGCTGGGCCTGTTGGCGCCGACCGCGGGCACGCTCTACGTCGGCGGCACGCCGACCAGCGAGATGGAACGCCTGGACATGGCGCGCAAGGTCCAGCCTGTGTTTCAGGATCCGTATTCATCGCTCAACCCGCGCAAGACCATCGGCGACATCATCAGCCTGCCCGTGCGTGTGCAGGGTGGGCCCGACGCGGTCGACGGCAAGGACCTGCGCACCCGGGTCGAGGAAATCATGGAATTGGTCGGCCTGCCGCGTCGGCTCTACCGCAACTTCCCGAACCAGTTGTCGGGCGGCCAGCGCCAGCGCGTGGCCGTGGCCCGCGCCCTGATCAACCGGCCGGAGGTCGTGATCTGTGACGAGCCGACCTCGGCCCTCGACGTCTCGGTCCAGTCGCAGATTCTCAACCTGTTGCAGGACCTGCGCTCGGAGCTGAACCTGACCTATATCGTCATCAGCCATAACCTGGCCGTGGTTGAACACATGGCGACCCGTGTCGCGGTCATGTACCTGGGCCGCTTGGTTGAGGTCGCGGACACGGACAGCCTGTTCGACAATCCGCAGCACCCCTATACCCGGGCGCTGTTGAAATCGGTGCTGACGCCGGACCCCAACCTGGACGTGCCTGACTCGGGCCTGGGTGTGGCCTATCCCAACCCGGTCGATCCGCCGTCCGGCTGCACCTTCCATCCGCGCTGCGTCGACTGCATGGATCATTGTTCCGTCGTCGCCCCGCGCACCATCCCGACCAAGACCGGTCTCGTCGAATGCCATCTCTATGACGAGAACCAGGGGAGGGGACGCCAAGCGTCGTAAGACCGCCCGGGCAAAAACATGACCCGCCAACACGCCATCGATGCCGCGCTTGCCCATTTCGACGACCCGGAAGGTTTTTTCGAAGACCTGAAGGCGCGCATCGCCGTGCCGACGGAAAGCCAAAATCCGGAACGCCTCGCGGATTGCTATGCCTATCTGGAAGAAGAGATGCGCGATGCCTTTGAGGCCCTCGGCTACGCCTGTCGCGTTTATGACAATCCCCACGAAGGCTGCGGCCCGATCCTGTTGGCGACGCGGTGGGAGGGCGACGACCTGCCCACGGTGCTTGGCTACGGCCATGGCGACACGGTGTTGGGTCAGGAAGGCCAGTGGAAGGACAATCTGGATCCCTGGCGCCTGACCAAGGTCGGCGACAAGGTCTACGGCCGCGGCACCGCCGACAACAAGGCCCAGCATTCGACCCATCTGGCGGCCTTGCGCGCCGTGCTGGACGCGCGGGGAAACCTTGGCTTCAACCACAAGTTCATCATCGAGACCGGGGAAGAAAATGGCTCCAAGGGCCTGAAGGACCTGGTCGCGCGGGAGAAAGAGGCCTTCACCGCCGATGTCTATTTCGCTTCCGACGGGCCGCGGTTCGACGTCGCCAAGCCGAACCTGACGCTGGGCAACCGGGGGGCCTTCAATTTCGATCTGGTCGTGGATTTGCGCGACGGCGGGCATCATTCCGGCAATTGGGGCGGGCTGCTGGCCAATCCTGGGATCATCCTGGCATCGGCGCTGGCGACCGTTATCGACGTGAACGGCCGCATTCTGGTGCCGGCCCTGCTGCCGCCGCCGATCAGCAACAGCGTGCGCGCGCTCCTGGCTGACGTCACGCGCGAGACGTCCAAGGGCGGCCCTGCCATCGACGACGACTGGGGGGAGTCGGGATTGACCCGGGCCGAGAAAGTCTATGCCTGGAACACCTTTGAAATCCTTGCCATGAAGACCGGCAATCCAGACAATCCGGTGCATGCCGTGCCGCCCAAGGCGGTTGCCCATTGTCAGCTGCGCTTCGTGGTCGGAACGGACTGGCAGAACATCGTCCCGAATCTCCAGGCCCATCTGGACGCGGCAGGCTTCGGCATGGTCAAGGTGCAGCCCTCGACGGGCGGCAACGCCGCCTTCTTCCATGCCGCGCGCACGGACCCGGATCATCCCTGGGCCAAATGGGTGCGGGCCGCGGTGGAACGCACGACCGGGGAGAATTGCCGCATGGTGCCCAATTCGGGCGGGTCCATCTGCAACGACGTGTTTCAGGACGTGCTGGGCATTCCCTTCGTGTGGCTGCCGCTCAGCTACACCGGCTGTTCCCAGCATGCGCCCAACGAACACATTCTGTGGTCGCTGACCCGCGAGGGCATGGAACTGGTGACCGGCATTTACTGGGACCTGGGCGATCCGGAAACGGCCTATAGACTTGAAAGGAATGCGGCGTGACACGCGATGCGGTGATCGACAGCCTTGAACATTATTTCGACGACGGCGGGTTCTGGACGGACCTGTCGCGCCGCGTCGCCATCAAATCGTGCAGTCAGGACGAACCGTTCCGGCCGGAGTTGTACCGCTACCTGACGGACGAAATGACGCCCTATCTGGCGGAGATGGGCTTCGAGAGCGAGATTTTCGAAAACCCCAAGCCCGGCGGCCAGCCCATCCTGGTCGCCCGCCGCCATGAAGGCGACGACCTGCCGACCCTGATGACCTACGGCCATGGCGACGTGGTGCGCGGCTATGACGACCAGTGGCGCGACGGCATCGGCCCCTGGGACATGAAGAAAGAGGGCGAACGCTGGTACGGGCGCGGCACCGCCGACAACAAGGGGCAGCACACCATCAACCTGGCGGCCATGAAGGCCTGCATGGACGCCCGCGGCGGCACTCTCGGTTACAACGTGGTCGCCTTGATCGAAACGGGCGAGGAAACGGGATCGCCGGGCCTGCGCGAGTTCTGCCGCGATCACAAAGACCTGTTCAAGGCCGACGTGTTCATCGCCTCCGACGGTCCGCGATTGAATGCGCAGCGGCCCACGGTCTATTTCGGCTCGCGCGGGGTGTTCAATTTCACCATGTCGCTCGACCTGCGCGACGGCGGCCATCATTCCGGCAACTGGGGCGGGCTTTTGGCCAATCCGGGGGTGATCCTGGCCCATGCCATCTCCACCATCGTCGACGCCAAGGGCAAGATCCTGCTCGACGATCTCAAGCCGGATCCCATTTCCAATTCCGTGCGCGAGGCGCTGTCCAAGCTGACGGTCGGCGGCATGGAGGGCGATCCGGAAATCGATCCCGACTGGGGGGAGCCGGGTCTGACCGCCGAGGAAAAGGTGTTCGGCTGGAACACCTTCGAAATTCTGGCCTTCAAGACCGGCAATCCGGACAACCCGGTGAACGCCGTGCCGCCCAAGGCCTTCGCCAAATGCCACATGCGGTTTGTCGCGGGCTTCGATCCGGCCGTGGTACTGCCCGCCGTGCGCAAGCATCTGGACGCGCTGGGATACGACAAGGTTACCCTGACCCCGGACCGGGAATTCATGGCCGCGACACGGCTGGAGCCCGACACCCCCTGGGCCAAATGGGCGATCAATTCCCTGGCCCGCACCGCAGGGGAAGAGCCGGCCGTGCTGCCCAACCTGGGCGGATCGCTGCCCAACGACTGCTTCGCCCATATCCTGGGCCTGCCGACCATCTGGGTGCCGCATTCCTATCCGGCCTGTTCGCAGCACGCGCCCAACGAACATATTCTGGAGCCCGTGTCCCGCTCGGCCCTGCGCCTCATGGGCGGGCTGTTCTGGGACCTGGGCGAGACCGCCAGTCTGCCGCTGCAATGACCGAACCTTGTGATCTGTCCGCTGTCGACCTGCGCGCCCTGATCGGGGCGAAGAAGCTGTCGCCGGTGGAACTTGTGGAAAGTTGCCTTCGGCGCATCGCGGCGGTGAACGGTAAGGTCAATGCCTTCGTGGCGTTGGATGAAGACGGCGCCCTGGCGCGCGCCCGGGAACTGGAGGCCGAGATCACCCAGGGCCGCGACCCGGGGCCGCTGGCCGGCCTGCCCGTGGGCATCAAGGACCTGGTCAATGTGAAGGGCATCCGCACGACCTACGGTTCGTTGCTGTTCAAGGACCATGTGCCCGATGCCGACGACGGCCAGATAACGCGCCTGCGTCAAGCCGGGGCGATCATCCTGGGGAAGACCAACACGCCGGAATTCGGCTCCGGCGCCAATACCACCAACCGGGTGTACGGCGCGACCACCAACCCGTTTGATCCGGCGCGCACGCCGGGCGGCTCGTCCGGCGGCTCGGCGGCGGCGCTGGCGTGTTCCATGGTGCCGCTGGCCCAGGGCTCGGACACGGGCGGCAGCCTGCGCGCCCCTGCCACCTGGTCCGGCGTGGTCGGGTTCCGTCCGCGCCCGGGCGCCGTCGCCAACGAACGGCGGATGCTGCCGCTGACCTATTTTTCCGTCCAGGGCCCGATGGGCCGGTCGGTCGCCGATACGGCGCTGCTGTATTCCGCCCAGGCAGGCAGCGCCCATCCGGGCGACCCCATGGGCATTCCTTTCGACGCGGCCTCTTTCGCGAACATCCAACCGGCGGAGCTGGGCAAGCTGCGCGTGGCCTTTTCCGAAGACCTGGGCACGGCCCCGGTGGACGACGGGATCAAGCGCGTGTTCCGCCAGCGCGCGGGGAAAATTCGCGATGCCTTCGCCCATGCGCGGGACGACCAGCCCGACATCACGGGTGTGCGCGAGGCCTTTTGGGTGCTGCGCTGCGTCTATTACATGGCCTATCACAAGGACCGGGTGGAACATCACCGCGACCTGCTGTCGCCCAACATCATCACCAATACGGAAGCGGGATACGAGATGTCCCTGGCCGACGTGGCGGCGGCGGAGGTCGCCTGGCGGCAATGGTACGACCGCTTCCAGGCCTTCATGGAAGACGTCGACCTGCTGATCCTGCCGGGCAACGCCTATCCGCCATATCGCCTGGATACGGGTGCGCCGACCGAAATCAACGGCAAGCCCATGGAAAATTACATGGACGCGTCATTGATCCGCTCCGCCCTGACGCTGACCGGCAATCCGGTGATCGCCGTGCCCTGCGGCCTGGATGAGACGGGGGCCCCCTTCGGGTTCCAGATCGCCGGCAAGCGCCATGGCGAGGCGGAATTGCTGGCGGCATCGCTCGCCATCGAAACCATTTTGAACGCGGACGGCGAAACCGCCCGCCCGATCCCAGACCTGGAGAAATTGACATGACCAAGCCAACGACGGCGACCGAACTTTGTGACCTGACGGCGACCGAGGCCCGGCGTCTGATCGGCACCAAGGAAATTTCCCCGGTCGAGCTGCTGGAAAGCTGCATCGCCCGGATCGAGGCGGTGGATGGTGCGGTCAACTGCATGGTCACCCGCGCCTATGACCGGGCGCGCGAGGAAGCCAAGGTCGCCGAACAGATGGTGATGGACGGCGAGGAATTGGGCCTGTTGCACGGCCTGCCCATGGGCATCAAGGACCTGGAGGCGACGGAGGGCATCCGCACCACCTGGGGTTCGCTGCCGACCAAGGATACGGTGCCGGAGGCCGATCAGGGCTCCGTCGCCGCCGTGCGGGCCGAGGGGGCGATCCTTCTGGGCAAGACCAACACGCCGGAATTCGGCGCCGGCGCCAATACCAAGAACCGCGTGTTCGGCGCCACGGGCAATCCCTTCAATCCGGAGCTGACCTGCGCCGGGTCGTCCGGCGGCTCTGCCGTGGCGCTGGCGACCGGGATGGTGCCGATCGCCTCGGGCAGTGATTACGGCGGCAGCCTGCGCACGCCCGCAGGGTTCTGCGGTGTGGTCGGCTTTCGCCCGTCGCCGGGCACGGTCCCGGCGGAAGGCAAGGCCGCCGCCCTCATGCCCTGGTCGGTTCTGGGACCCATGGCGCGCACGGTCGCTGACACCGCACTGCTGCTGCAGGCGCAGATGGATGACGACCGCCGCGATCCGTTCTCGCATCTGGTTGATCCCCGCCTGTTTTCATCGGTGGATGGCCTGGACCTGGGGTCGATCCATGCCGCGATCACGCCGGACCTGGGCTGTTGCCCCGTGGACAAGGGGATCGCCGATACCTTCAAGGCACGCACCGATCAGTTCAGGGGCGTGTTCGCCGAGGCCCAGGACCGGGCCCCGGACATGGGCGACATCCACCGCGTGTTCGAGATTTTCCGCGGCATCACCTTCGTCGCCATGCATCAGGAACGCCTGAAGAATCACAGGGACCTTTTGGGTCCCAACGTCATCGACAACACCACCCGGGGGCTTGAGGTCACGGCGTCCGACGTCGGCTGGGCATTGGTCGAGCAGGCCAAGATCATGCGCAACTTCATCGATCTTTTCGACGAGGTCGATGTGCTGATCTGTCCCGCCGCTTCCGTCTCGCCGTTCCCCCACGAACAGCTTTATGTGGACGAAATCAACGGCGAGAAAATGCCAACCTACATGCGCTGGCTGGCGATTTCCTACGCGCCGACCATGGCCATGGCGTGCTCCGCCGTGATCCCCTGCGGTGTCGATCACAAAGGTATGCCATTCGGTCTGCAGGTCATGGCGCCGGGCGGCAAGGACGCCCTGGTGCTGGCCGTGGCCCATGCGCTGGAACAGTATTTCGCGGACAAGGCCGATTTGATGCGGCCGGTGCCGGATCTAACCAAATTGAAAGCCTAGGACAGAGCCATGACCAAGCGCGTTCTCATCGCCGGTTTCAAGCACGAGACCAATACCTTCTCGAAACTGCCGACGGACATGGCGGCCTACAAGGCCCGTTCCTATTACCGCGACGACGAGGTGGCGTCGAAGATGCGCGGCACGGCGACGGAGATCGGCGCGGCGCTCGACGCCGCCGAACGGCACGGCTGGTCCATTCGCCATCCGATTTATGCCAACGCCACGCCATCGGGCAAGGTGACCAAGGACATGCACGATCATGTCACCCAGGCAATTGTCGACGCGTTGAAATCCGACGGTCCTTTCGACGGCATCCTGTTGTGCCTGCACGGCGCCATGGTGTGTGAACATGACGAGGACGGCGAGGGCCGGCTGCTGCAATCCGTGCGCGATGTCGTGGGCCCCGACGTGCCCCTTGCCATGACGCTCGACCTGCACGCCAACGTGACCGACCGCACGGCCGATCTCTGCGACATCGTGATCAGCTACCGGACCTATCCGCATATCGATCAGTACGAGATCGCGACCCAGGCCTGTGATCTTCTGGCGCGCACCATGGCGGGCGAGATACATCCCAAGGTTCATGTCCGCCGCCGTGAAATGCTGGACGGCGCCGATCATGGGCGAACCACGTCGCCGGGGCCGATGACCGAGGCGCTGGCGACACTGGACAAATTGCTAAAGGCAACGCCGGGCATTTATGCCGGGTCGATCAACGCGGGCTTTCCCTGGGTCGATATCCACGACACGGGGCCGACCTGCATCATCACCGGGGAGGGCGACAATCCGGCCCATGGCAAAATCGCCGAACAGGTGATGGATCAGATCTGGCGCGACCGCAACAAGCTGACCATCAATCTGCTGCGCATCGACGAGGCGATGGCCCAGGTCAAGGCCGCCCTGGCCCAGGGTGTTTCAGCGCCCATCGTGCTCGCCGATTACGCGGACAATCCGGGCGGCGGCGGTTACGGCGACGCGACGAAGCTTCTGGGCGCGATGGTCGAGGCTGATCTGCCCGATGCGGCCTTCGGGACGATCTACGATCCCGAGGCGGCGCTTGCCTGCCGGAACGCGGGCCTCGGCACGACGTTCAGGCTGGAACTCGGCGGCAAGGTCGATCCGGTCGTGCAGGGCGGGCCGCTGTCGCTGATGGGCACGGTGACGGCGATCACCGACGGCACCTTCGCCATGGAAGGGCCGATGACCCGGGGAACCCGTGTCGACATGGGGCCGGCGGCGGTGTTCAGCGTCGGTCACCTGGATATCGTGGTGGCCAGTGCCCGATACCAGAACTACGACAAGATGTTCTTTAAATCCGTGGGCATCGACCCGGAGAAAAGGAAGGTTCTGGGCGTCAAATCGGCGCATCACTTTCGCGCCGCCTACGGCCCCATCGCGTCACAGATCATCGTCGTCGACGACGGCGGCGGCGTGACCTCGCGCAACTACAAGGATCTGGATTACAAGAACGTCCGCCGGCCGGTGTTCCCGCTGGATATGGACTGATCCGGCGGCTGCCTACACGGGGCCGACGACGTTACGAAACGTCAGGTTGATGCGTGGGCCCACGGGTTTCTTCGTCTTGGGCACCCGGTGCAGCCAGTCGGCCTGACAGCGCCCGGACATCACCAGCACGTCGCCGTTGCCCAGTTCCGTGCAGACGGCGTCGCCTTGTTTGTCCTTGCGCCGCATCTGAAAGCGCCGGGCGGCGCCCAAGCTGATCGAGGCGATCACGGGGGCCGGGCCCAATGACGCTTCGTCATCTGAATGCCAATCCATGCTGTCGGCGCCGTCGCGGTACAGATTGGCGAGGACGGAATTGAAGGGGGCCCTGGCGATTTCTTCGCAGCGATTGCGCAGATCCGCCAGCACGGGCGGCCAGGGCCGTGGTTCCAGACGCAGCCCTGAATAGGCATAGGCCGCGTCACCGTACCAGGCACTCAGGCGCGGCTGCGGAATGCGCCGACCGTAGAGAGACAGTTCTTCCTGTTTCCAGTCGACGTCCGCCATCACCCGGTCGAACAGGGTGTCGGCGCCGTCCAGGGCAGCGGGGTAGAGCACCGCGTCCGCTGCCTCCAGGCGCACGGGCGGATAGCCGAGGGCGAGACCGGACACGGCCGCCCTAGTGGACGTTAGGGGATTTGTAGAAGTCACCGCGCGAACAGGACCGCACGGTGATCGTCGTCAGGTCCCCGTCGCGGTAGATGTTCAGGGGCACGTCGATCCCGGCGTTGCCCAGCGACCACACGCCGCGAAAGAATTCGGCCATGCCTTCGACCGGTTTGTCGTCGACGCCGACCACCAGGTCGCCGGCCTTGAGGCCCGCATCCTCCGCCGGCCCGCCCTGCCAGGTGCCGACGATGACGACACGGCCCATGGTCTCGGCGGTGAAGGTGCCCAGCCAGGGGCGGGGCGGGCGCCCGGTCGTCCCCGTGGTGCGCAGGGTCGGCAGGATCGCCTTCACGATGTCGATGGGCACGATCATGTTGCCCTCACTTTCGCCGCTTTCCTCACCCCGCACGTAAAGCGACCCGATGCCGCGCAGCGTGCCGTCCTCGCCGATCAGCGCCGCCCCGCCCCACAGGGGATGGGCAGGCGCGGTGAAGATGGCATCGTCCAGAAGGTATTCCCAATAGCCCGCGAATTCCTTGCGCGCCGACACGCGGGTCTGCAGCGCATGCGCCCGTCCGCCGCAGCCGGCGACGATCACGTCGTCGCCTGGGATCAGGTCGGCGGAGGATCCCAGTTCGATGGCCGGGGCATCCAGGGGTTGCAGCGCCTGGACCAGGCCGAAGCCCGTTTCCTGATCATAGCCCATGACGTGGCCCTCGGCGGCACGGCCGTCGTTGGTGACCAGCCAGACCCGTTCGGCCTCGACCACCAGATAGCCGATGGTCAGCACCAGGCCCTTGGGGTCGATGACCACGCCATGGCCGCTGCGCTGGGTGCCGAGGGTGCCGGCGGTAAACGCCGTTTCGGGAATTTCCGTGCGCAGGGAAACCACGCTGCGCAGTGCCTTGTCGATGTCGAAGGAAAACCGGTCGTCATCGGGCCGGTACGGCTCGGGGATTTCGGGGTATTCCTGGCGCGGTTCGTCCATGGGGGAATGGTAGTGCAGTTCGCGCGGAAAGGAAATGCGCCGGGCGGAGGAATTTCATCATTTGCGCGATCGTGCGCCCGGGCGTTAGGATTGTGCACAATTTTACCGAGCGAACGGATTGGGAGGATTAGCCACATGGCCCAGGTAATTCAGTTGCACGAAGTTCCGAGCCTGCGAGAAAAAGTCTCGGAAGAAGAATGGGCGCTGCGCGTCGAACTGGCGGCGGTCTATCGCCTGGTCGCGCGGTTCGGCTGGGACGACGGCATCTTCACCCATTCCTCGGTGCGCCTGCCGGGCCGCGACCATCACTTCCTGATCAATCCCTACGGCCATCTGTTTTCCGAGGTCTGCGCCTCCAACCTGGTGAAGATCGATGTCGACGGCAATGTCCTGGACGACAGCCCCTACGAGGTCATCAAGGCAGGGTTCGTGATCCATTCGGCGATTCACATGTCGCGCGGCGACGCCATGTGCGTGATCCATACCCATACCAACGCGGGCATGGCGGTCTCGGCGCAAAAGGACGGATTGCTGCCCCGGAACCAGAAGTCCATGGGGTTCTACAACCGTCTCGCCTATCACGACTATCAGGGCATCTCCAACGATACGGAAGAGCGCGACAGCATCGTCCGCGATCTCGGCAATCATCATTCCATGATCCTGCGCAACCACGGCCTGCTGTGCACGGGGCGGACCATCGCCGAGGCGTTCCAGCACATCCGCTATCTGCAGCACGCCTGTGAGCTTCAATTGATGGCCCAGGCGTCCGGCGCCGAGTTGATCATTCCGCCGAAGGAGGTCTGCGAACATGCGGCCAGCCAGTTCGATGGCGACGGCGGCCCCCGAGGCGGCGATCAGTTCGCGGCCTTCGTGCGCATGCTCGACCGGGAAGAGCCCGACTACAAACACTGATAAGAAACACCACTGAGGCGCGGGGTGCCTGAGAGGGGGGGCGGATTTACAAGTTGCCTCCTTTTTCCCCAATGTCTCCGCGCCTCGGCGGTTTTCTTTATTTTTGTCTGTCCGGATTTCGGTAATGACCTCAAGCGGTTCCGCTGGATCGGTGGAATGTCAAAAGGGCGTCATTTGACATCCGAGGCCGTGACAACTACTTTAAATAAATCAACACCTTAAGACTGTAGCCATTTGGCCCGGCCAAAGATGACCGGGAACAGTGGTATTTTGTCCGTGCCCAACGCTGGGCGACGGAGGCCCGTGATTTCGGCGGGCAGGACGCGCCAATAGCAATAAAGGAGCCGGATACGGCATGTGTGGACTTAGCGGCGAAATCAGATTCGACGACGGCAATGCGGACGCCCGCGCGGTGGCGCGGATGACGGACGCCATGGCGCCCCGGGGTCCTGATGCCTCGGGCCTGTTCCAGCAAAGCCGCTGCGCCTTCGGCCATCGCCGGCTCAAGATCATCGATTTGACGGAAAAGGCGCAGCAGCCCCTGATTGATGCCGAACTGGGCCTGACCATCGCCTTCAACGGCTGTATTTATAATTACAAGGCCCTGCGCGAGGAGCTGATCGCCAAGGGCTACCGTTTCTTTTCCACGGGCGACACCGAAGTGGTGCTCAAGGCCTTTGCCGCCTGGGGCCCCGATTGCGTAAAACGTCTTAACGGGATGTTCGCGTTCGCCATCTATGAGCGCGACACGGGCCGCCTGACCCTGGCCCGCGACCGTCTGGGCATCAAGCCGCTGTACCTTGCGGAAAGCGGCAAGCGGTTGCGCTTCGCCTCGACTTTGCCTGCCCTGCTGGCCGGCGGCGATACGGACACGGACATCGATCCCGTGGGTCTGCACCATTACATGTCGTTTCACGCCGTGGTTCCGGCGCCCTATACGGTCCTGAAGGGCGTGCGCAAACTGCCGCCCGCGACCTATGCGGTGTTCGAGGCCGATGGCACCCGCCGCGACACGACTTACTGGTCCGTCGATTTCACACGCTCCGCCGACGATATGAAATTGTCCGCCGAGGATTGGTGCGATCTGGTTTATGACGCCCTGGCGTTGTCCATCGACCGGCGGCTCGAGGCCGATGTGGACGTCGGCGTGTTGCTGTCGGGCGGGGTCGATTCCTCACTGATCGTCGGCATGTTGGCACGCGCCGGCAAGACGCCGCTGCGTACCTTTTCCGTGGGCTTCGAGGATGCCGGCGGCGAAGCCGGCAACGAATTCAAGTATTCTGACCTGATCGCCAAGGAGTTCGGGACCGAGCATTACAAGATCCACATCGGCGCCAAGCGCCTGATGGATCTTTTGCCGGATACCATCAAGGCGATGTCGGAGCCCATGGTCAGCCATGACAACGTGGGTTTCTTCGCGCTGTCCCAGGAAGTCTCCCAGCATGTGAAGGTGGTGCAGTCGGGCCAGGGTGCGGATGAAATCTTCGGCGGCTATTCCTGGTATCCGCCCTTGATGGATTCCAACGATCCCGTTGGCGATTATGCCCGTGTGTTCCGCGATCGTGATTTCGCGGATTACAAAAAGGCCGTGTCGCCGCAATACCACACGGACCGCGATGAAAGCCTGGCCTTCATCGAACGGAACTTCGCCCAGCCCGGCGCCGACCGTGCCGTGGACAAGGCGCTGCGCATCGATTCAACCATCATGCTGGTCGACGATCCGGTCAAGCGGGTCGATAACATGACCATGGCCTGGGGGCTTGAGGCCCGCGTGCCTTTCCTCGATCACGAACTGGTCGAACTGGCCGGCCGGGTGCCGCCCGAACATAAGGTGCGCGACGGCGGCAAAGGAGTGCTGAAGGACGTCGCCCGCAGGGTCGTCCCGGCCGAGGTGATCGACCGGCCCAAGGGATATTTCCCCGTGCCGGCATTGAAATACATCGAGGGTCCCTACTTGGAAATGGTGCGGGACACATTGGCGTCAAAGCCGGCGCGCGAAAGGTCGCTGTTCGACCGTGGCTATCTCGACATGCTGCTCGACGCGCCCGCCGATCACATCACGCCGCTCAAGGGCTCGAAGCTGTGGCAGGTGGCGCTCATGGAAACCTGGCTGCAGACCCACGGGGTGTGACGGCGTGAACCGGCGAAAGGAAAACCCGGTCATGGAAGATGCGCTTTCCCTGAAGCATTGGGGGACCCCGCCCAAGAACGGCATCGGCACGGTCGGCAAATGCGT
Source organism: bacterium SCSIO 12827 (assembly GCA_024397995.1). NCBI lineage: Bacteria > bacterium SCSIO 12827. The sequence goes on from CP073746.1 coordinate 563,669, forward strand.
CGCCGTGCATTGCGGCTGGGGCCGCGTGCTGTTCGGGCAGACCTTCGACAAGCCGGAATTATTGGCCGGCCGCCTGATGGAGGAAGAGACCGGCGAGCGCGACCTTGCCATCTACGTGCGCGACCCGCATGTCATCCTGTCCATGGCGCCACAGACCCTGTTTATGGACCCGTCGCACAGTTTTCGCCTGAACCTGCGGGAACTGCCGGCCACCGCCCGCGTCGCCGACAGCAACATGATCATCTTCCGGCCTGCCGTGGCCGACGACGAAGCGGCGGTTAACCGCATCTATACCTCACGCGGGATGGTGTCGTTGAAGCCCGGTTATCTGGGGGAACTCGACCACCGGCAATGCGTCACGGTGCTGGTCGCAGAATCGGTCCAGGACGGTGAAATTTTGGGCGTCGTCATGGGGATCGATCACACGATTGCCTTCGATGATCCCGAGGAAGGGTCAAGCCTGTGGGCCCTGGCCGTTGACGGTCAGGCGGCGGTGCCCGCCGTAGGCATTGGCTTGGTGACTGCGCTGGCGGATCATTTCCGCGTCGCCGGGCGCGCATTCATGGATCTGTCCGTGATGCATGACAATACCGAAGCCATCAAGCTTTACGAAAAGACGGGGTTCGAGAGGGTGCCCGTCTATACGGTGAAGAAGAAAAACCCGATCAACGAATCCTTGTTCATCGGCCCGCAGCGGGCTGAAAACCTGAACATCTACGCCAAGATCATCGTCGACGAGGCGCGTCGGCGCGGCATTCACGTGGATATCGAGGATGCGGCGGCGGGCCTGTTTACTCTGACGCTTGGCGGACGGTCCATCGCCTGCCGCGAAAGTCTGAGCGAACTGACTTCCGCCGTCGCCATGAGCCGTTGCGACGACAAGGCGTTGACCCACCGGCTTCTGGCCAAGGCCAATCTGAAAATGCCGGGGCAGGTCAGCCTGCGCAGCCGGGATGACGTGCGGGCGTTTTTGGAGAAGTACGGACGCATCGTCATCAAGCCCGCCCGGGGCGAACAGGGGCAGGGCGTGTTCGTTGATTTGTGTTCCGAGGACGAGGCGATCACGGCCTTCGACGAGGTCCGAGACCAGGTCGACCATGTGATCGGCGAGGAATTCGTCAACGGCCGCGATCTTCGCATCATCGTTATCGGTGACGAGGTCGCCGCCGCCGCCGTGCGTCGGCCGCCACGTATCACCGGCGACGGACAGCACAGCATCCAGGAACTGATTCAGCGCCTGTCGCGCCGCCGGGCCGCCGCCACGGGGGGTGAAAGCCGCATTCCCATCGACGACGAAACCCGGCGTTGTCTGCAGGCTCAGGGCCACGGCATGAATTCCATCCTGGGTGACGGCGTGGTGTTGGAGGTCCGCAAGACCGCCAACCTGCATTGCGGCGGCACCATCCACGATGTGACTGACGAACTGCATCCCGCGCTGCGCGATGCGGCCCTGACGGCGCGTCAGGTTCTGGGCATTCCCGTCGTCGGGTTCGATTTCATGGTTCCCCGCGTGGACGGACCCGACTACCGTATCATCGAAGCCAATGAGCGTCCTGGCCTGGCCAATCACGAGCCGCAGCCGACGGCGCAGAAATTCGTCGATTTCCTGTTCCCCGAAACGCGCCAGGAATTGGTGAAAAATCCCGCAAGCGGGTAAGGAGTAATTGCGTGAAGTACGACCTTTTCATAGACCGCGACTACATGGTCGAAATCCTGGCCAAGCTTTTGGCCACGCCCAGCCCGACCGGCATGACGGACGAAGTCGTCGGCTTGGTCTGCGCGGAACTGAAAGAGCTCGACATTCCGTTCGAGCTGACGCGCCGGGGTGCGATCCGCGCCGACCTGAAAGGCGAGGAAGCCTCGCCCGACCGTGCCATCGCGGCCCATCTCGATACCCTGGGTGCCATGGTCAAGGGATTCCGCCTGGGTGGGCGGTTGGAAGTCGTGCCGATCGGCCATTGGTCGTCCCGTTTTGCCGAGGGCGCGCGCTGCACCGTCCATTCCGACGGTGGGCGGACCTTCCGCGGCACCATCCTGCCGGCCAAGGCATCGGGTCATACCTATAACGAAGCGATCGACACCCAGCCCACGGAATGGTCGGAGGTTGAATTGCGCCTGGATGAACGGGTTGGCTACGAACACGAGGTACGGGCTCTCGGCATCAACGTGGGCGACACGATTTCCATCGACCCGATGACCGAATTCATGCCCAACGGTTTCGTGTTTTCGCGCCATCTGGACGATAAGGCCGGGGTTGCGGCGCTGTTGGCGGCGGCGCGGGCAGTCAAGCGTGCGGGCACGGTCCTGCCCATTGATTGCCATCTGCTGTTCACCATCACGGAAGAAGTCGGCGTCGGTGCCTCCGCCGTGCTGCACGGCGACGTGGCGGAGCTTGTGTCCATCGACAACGGCACCATCGCGCCGGGCCAGCACACGTCCGAATACGGCGTGACCATCGCCATGCAGGATTCCTCGGGGCCTTTCGACTGGCACTTGTCGCGCTCCCTGATCGACATGTGCGTCGGCCACGGGATCGAACATTCCCGCGATGTGTTCCGTTTCTACCGCTCCGACGCGGCGGCGGCGTTGGAAGCCGGAAATGACATCCGTACGGCGCTGCTGTGCTTCGCCCTGGACGCGTCGCACGGATATGAGCGCACGCACCTTGATTCGGTCATGGCGCTGACGCGTCTCCTGACCCTCTACATGCAGTCCAAGCCGATGTTCCTGCGTGACAAGGACGCGCTCGGGCCGCTCGGTGATCTGCCGGCGACGGAACGGGACAAGCCCGCGAAGGCGGCCGAGTAGGGGCTTGCCGGAATGGCCTGCCTGGGCGAGACTGATCCCCGAACATTTCTGGAATGGAAATTCCTAAATAATGAGGACGGGGGGAACATGGCGCAGGGCATGGTGGTCGCACCGCAGCCGGAACCGGTCGAGGTCGGCGCGGAAATATTGAGATCGGGCGGTAATGCCGTGGATGCCGCCGTCGCGACGGCCCTGGCCCAGACGGTGGTCGACCCCTTCATGTGCGGCATCGCCGGCTTCGGTTCCATGCATCTTTACCTGCCGTCCGTCGGCCAGCACCTGTGCCTGGATTTCCACGCCCGTGCACCCGGCGCCGTTACCGACACCATGTGGGAAGCTCTTCTGGAGCAAGAGGCCGAAGACGGCTTCGGCTTCATTCTGAAAGGCCGTGTCAACGAGGTCGGCTATCAGGCCATCGCCACGCCGGAGACGCTCCGCGCCCTTGATACCGCGCTCACGCGGTTCGGCACGCGCTCGCTTTCCGATTTGTTGCAGCCGGCCATTGCCTTGGCGCGGGACGGCTACATGATCCGCCCGCACATGCACCGTTTTTGGACGCAGGAAGAACCGGCGGGCCGGGTGCAGCACATCGAATATCTGCGCGCCAGCCCGGCCACGGCCAAGACCTACCTGAACGCCGACGGCAGCCTGAAGACGCCGGGCATGACCATCACCAACCCGGACATGGCGCGGACCCTGATGCGCATCGCCGAACACGGCGCCGATGATTTCTACAATGGGGAGATCGCGGGCAAAATCGCTTCCGACATGGCGGCCAATGGCGGGTTGATCTCGGCCGCCGACCTCGCCAACTGCGGGCCTGAGGAAACGCAACCCCTGTGGACCGAGTACCGGGGGCTCCGGATCTCGTCCTGCCCGCCGCCGGGCGGCGGAGTCATGGTCCTGCAGATGCTGAACATCCTGGAAAACTTCGACCTGGCGGCCATGGGCCACAATTCCCCCGATTATATCCGCACGGGCGCCGAGGCTATGAAGATTTCCACCGTCGACAAGGATCGTTGCGTCGGCGACCCACGGTTTGTCGACGTGCCGGTGGCGCACCTGCTGGACAAGGGATATGCAGCGGAATGCGCGGCGCGCATCAAGGCGGGCGAGGTCACCCATGTGCCGCGCGTCGGCCGCGACAAGGAAAGCAAGGACACGACGCATCTGTGTGTCATCGACAGCGCGGGCGACTGCGTCAGCCTGACCCATTCGTTGGGCATGCCGTCGGGCGTGACCACGGATGGTCTCGGCTTCATCTATAACGGCTGTATGGGTGTGTTCGACCCCCGGCCTGGGCAGGTCGGCTCCCTCGCTCCCGGAAAGGCGCGGTTTACTTCCATGGCGCCGAGCATCGTGTTCGAGGGCGATCGGCCCCGCTTCATCGTCGGCGCGCCCGGCGGCACCTACATCGCCATGGGTGTGCTGCAGGCGGTCCTCAACCACGTGGATTTCGGCATGGACGCGCAGCAGGCCGTATCGGCCCCCCGGTTCTCGGCGACCAGCGACATCATCGAAATCGTCAACCGCATCCCCCGTGGGGTCGAGGCCGGCCTCAACGGGCAGGGCTATCGCACCCGGCGCTATCCCATCAATTTCCACTTCGCGGGCGTGCATGCCATCCGTCTACAGGACGGCCGGGTCGACGGCGGCGCCGACCCGGGCCGCGACGGCATGGCGATGGCGGTCTAGGGCGTCTCTGCATTCTCCGTGCCCGGCGGTTTCGCCAGGGCGGCATCTCCTCACGATATCTTGAGAACGGCCAAGGGCCTTGGGTTTCTGCCGTTTAATAAATACATAAAAAATATGTATGAAAAATATGAATTACATTTCAGTTGACGAGATTATGAATTTGAACCACATTTCATTTGTGGATACTTAAAAAATCCACAACAAATTTTTGTTAAATATGTGCCGGCTCGGAATTCCCCTGGATTTCCGCCCCGGCCATGCGCAGGACAAGGCGAAGACGACCCATGCGGCAGTTTCCCATCTTCTTGACGGTGCAAGACCGGCCCGTGCTGATCGCCGGCGGCGGCGAGGCGGCGGCGCGCAAGCTGCGCCTGCTGCTGAAGGCGGATGCATGGGTCACCGTCGTTGCCCCTGACGCCAATGACGAAATCCTCGATCTTTTCGAAGCGGGCGACATCGACTGGCAGGCCCGGGCCTTCCAGCCCGAAGATCTTGCCGGTGTGGTTCTGGCCTACGGCGCCACGGGTATTGACGCCGTCGATCGCCAGGTTGCCGCCGCCGGCCGCAAGGCCGGCGTGCCCGTCAACGTGGTCGACCGGCCGGAATTGTCCAGTTTCATCACCCCGGCGATCATCGAACGGGACGCCATCACCGTGGCCGTGTCATCTGGCGGCACCGCGCCCGTGCTGGCGCGGGGGATCAAGGCGGCCATCGAACGCCTGCTGCATCCCAACCTGGGTGCCCTGGCCCTGTTCACCGAACGGTTCCGGGGGGCGGTGAAGGCCGTGGTGCCCGCAGGCCGGGCGCGTCTGCGCTTCTGGGACGCCTTCTTCGACGGGCCCATCGCCGCCCGCGTGCTGGCCGGGGACGAAACCGGGGCGGCGGAAGACATGCTGTCCTACGTCAACAGACGGGGCCGCGAACAGGACGGCATCGTCCATATCGTCGGCGCCGGGCCGGGGGCGGCGGACCTCATCACCCTGCGCGGTCAGCGGCTGTTGGAACAGGCCGACGTCATCGTCCATGACCGTCTGGTGGGCGACGGCGTGCTTGATCTTGCGCGCCGTGACGCGGCACGCATCGACGTGGGCAAGGCACCAGGCCGACACCCGGTGCCCCAGGATAAAATCAACGACATCCTCATCGCCGAGGCGCGCCTGGGCAAACGGGTGGTTCGCCTGAAGGGCGGCGACCCCTTCGTGTTCGGGCGCGGCGGGGAGGAGCTTCAGGTCCTCAACGCCGCCGGCATCCGGGCAGAGATCGTGCCCGGCATCACCGCCGCCACGGCCTGCGCCGCGGCCACCGGCATTCCCCTGACCCATCGGGGCCATGCCTCGGCCGTCACCTTCGTGACCGGCCATAAGGGCGACGGCGAGGCGCCGGACGTCGACTGGGCGGCGCTTGCCCGTTCGGGCGCCACGCTGGCGATCTATATGGGCATCGGCGGAGCCGGCGTCATCGCGAATGATCTGTCCCGCCATGGCTTGGCCGATACACCGGTCGCGGTGATCGAAAACGGCACCCGCCCGGACCAGCGGGTTTTCATCGGCCAAGTCCATGGCCTCGATGCCCTGGTGCGGGCGAACGGAATCACCGGGCCGGCCTTGATCGTCATCGGCGATGTCGCAGCCTTGACCGATGTGTCCACCGTAACCGGGGGGCAGGTGCCCCTCGCCGCTGCAATGTGATTTGGAAATTAGGAACGGAACAATGGTGCAACAGGTTGTCACGGGTAACCGTCTTGCCGATGGCGTCGTCATCTACCTTGGCCAGGACGGGGGGTGGACGCCCAAGATCGACGCGGCCCGCGTTGCCGTGGACGAGGACGAGGCCAAGCTTTTGGAGGATATCGCCAAGGCGGCGGAGAAAGCCCGCATGGTGGTCGGCCCCTATCTGGTCGAGGTCACGGATGCGGAGGGCGCGGTGACGCCCGTGCGCTACCGCGAACGTCTGCGTGCCTACGGTCCTTCCGTTCATCCCGAATTCGGCCGTGCCGATGTGCCGGACCACCTTCGCATGGGCTCGGAAGCTGAATACGTGCACATGAACGGCGTCGCCGGCTGAAGTGCTGCCGGCAACCGTATTCGCAAGGAAAGAAGAAACGACATGTACCGCTACGATGAATTCGACCATGCCATGGTCAAGGACCGGGTCGAGCAGTTCCGTGGTCAGATCGCCCGCCGCATGGCCGGTGAGATGACCGAAGAACAGTTCCGCCCGCTGCGCCTGCAGAACGGGCTCTACCTGCAGCTTCACGCCTATATGCTGCGGGTCGCCATCCCGTATGGCCAGCTCAATGCCGTTCAGATGCGCAAGCTGGCCCATATCGCGCGGACATACGACAAGGGCTACGGCCATTTCACGACGCGCCAGAACATCCAGTACAACTGGCCCAAGCTGAGCCAGGTCGCCGACATCCTGGACGAGTTGGCGAGCGTCGAGATGCACGCGATCCAGACGTCCGGCAACTGCATCCGCAACACCACCGCAGACCAGTACGCGGGCGTGACGGCGGACGAGATCGAAGATCCCCGCATCTATGCCGAGATCATCCGCCAGTGGTCGACCTTCCACCCGGAATTCACCTTCCTGCCGCGCAAGTTCAAGATCGCCGTGTCGGGTGCCGTGGGCGCGGACCGCGCCGCCGTGCGTTTCCACGATATCGGCCTGTTCATCGTGAAGAACGACGCGGGCGAGGTCGGGTTCGAAGTTTGGGTCGGCGGCGGCTTGGGCCGCACGCCCATGATCGGCAAGAAAATCCGCGGCTTCGTCGCCAAGGCCGACCTGCTCGCCTATCTGGAAGCGGTGCTTCGCGTCTACAACATGCTTGGCCGGCGCGACAACATGTACAAGGCGCGGGTGAAGATTTTGGTTCATGAAACGGGAACCGAGGAATTCACCCGTCTGGTCGAAAAGGAATTCGAGGACACCCAAGGCGGTGCGCTTGATTTGCCGGCTGCGGAAATTGATCGCATCGCCGATTATTTCCAGCCACCGGCCTATGAGGCGCTGTCGGACGATCCGCCGGCCCTGACCGCCCGCCGGTTCGAGGACAAGGGTTTCAACAACTGGGTGCGCGTCAACGTCGCCCGTCACAAGGTGGCGGGTTACGCCATCGCCAACATTTCGTTAAAGCCCGTGGGCGTGCCGCCGGGCGATGTGACGGCGGATCAGATGGACGCCGTGGCGGATATCGCCGAGACCTTTTCGTTGGGCGGCATCCGGGTAACCCACGAACAGAATCTGGTGCTGCCCGATGTCCGCCAAGACCAGCTGTACGACCTGTGGCTGGCGCTGCGCGAGCAGGGCCTGGCCGACGCCAACCTGGACCATATCGGCGATATGATCTGCTGCCCGGGGCTGGATTATTGCTCGCTCGCCAATGCGCGCTCCATCCCCATCGCCGAGCGGATCAGCCAGCGGTTCGCCGATCTGGACCGCCAGTACGACATCGGCGAATTGCGTTTGAAAATTTCCGGCTGCATCAATGCCTGCGGTCATCACCACGTCGGCCATATCGGCATCCTGGGCGTCGACCGCAAGGATCAGGAGTACTACCAGATCACCCTGGGCGGTGCGCCCGGCGAGGATGCGGCCATCGGCACCAAGGTGGGTGCCGCCTTTTCCGCCGCCGAAATCGTCGATGCGGTCGAAACCGTGGTGAATACCTATCTCGCCCTCCGACAGCCGAAGGAACGGTTCATCGATACCTTCCGCCGGGTCGGTGACGCCCCCTTCAAGGAGAGCCTCTATGACAAAGCTGCTTAAGGACGGGACCGTTACCAACGATCCCTGGATTCACGTCGCCGACGGGGATGCGGTTCCGGAATCGGGTCCCGTGATCGTCACCCTGGCCCGTTGGCAGGCGGAACACAACTCGCTCGCCGGGCGCGCGGACGGTCTGGGCATTCGCCTGGAAAGCGGCCAGTCGCCTGAAGTGATCAAGGACGACCTTGCTCACTTCGCCGTGGTGGCGTTGGCGTTTCCCAAGTTCGCCGACGGCAGGGCCTATTCCCATGCCCGCATGCTGAAGGATCGGTTGGATTACACGGGCGAGGTGCGGGCCGTGGGTGACGTGCTGCGCGACCAATACCGGGCCATGCACCGCTGCGGGTTCGACGCCCTGGAAATTTCAGGTAACCATCCGGCGGACAAACTAGAAGCCGATTGGCGGGCGGCCCTTGGTGAGTTGCGGCACGCCTATCAGCCGGCACTGCGCGGCCCGGAGCCGGTCCTGCATCAGCGCCACCGGGCCGTCGCGGCATAACGGATGTCGCTTTAGGGGAAGTGGGTCAGCCCACGGCCTGAAGTTCGGCGCGCCAGACGACTTCATATACCGGCACGGGCTTCTCGATGCCCTTCATATCGAAGTTGCCGGCATCGCGGAACTGAATCGCATGGCCGGTCACCAGGTCGCGAACCGATTGGGTGATGAAGATCTGTTCGGCGTCTGCCTTGTCGCACACGCGGGCGGACAGCTGCACCGTGGTGCCGAAGAAATCGTCTTCTTCCTGAACCGCGGCACCGGCGTTGAGCCCGATGCGCACCTTGACCGGCACATTGCCTTGCGTACCGTTGTGTTTGGCCAGTTCCTGCTGAATCACCATGGTCGAGGCGACGGCGTTGGCGGCGTTTGAGAACACGGCCATGATGCCGTCGCCGGTGTGTTTGACCTCGCGCCCATGATAGGCGGCAAGGGCGTTGCGCACGATGGCGTTATGGGTGCGCACGACCTGCTGGGCGCCCAGGTCGCCCAGTTCCTGGGTCATTTTGGTCGATCCCACCAAATCCGTGAACATGACCACGACGACGCCCTGGGCCGTGGCCTTCGCCGCTTTGTTGGAGATAAAGCTTTCAAGAACCGACGGCAGTTCGCCGAAGGCCTTGACGTCGCCATCGATGAAGCGCTGCATGGCCGAACGGCCGGCGTCGATCATGGCGCGGCTTTTCGAATCCTTCTCGTACTCGGCGAACTTGTCGCAGAACGGTCCGGCCATGGCCTTCTTGGTGCCGATGGCGACAATGGCCTCGGTAATCATGCCGTTGCGTTGTGCGCCTTCAAGGCCGCTGTGCTTGGCAAGCTGGTCACCAGCTCCGGCGAGGTACAGGTTCAGCCCGAACTTGCCCAGCTTGTCGAGCTTGGCCAATTGGCTGCGGATCGCCCCCAAGGCAAGCTCCAGGAATTTGAGCATGGCCTTACGCGGCTCCGTCGGCACGTTTTCCGGGGGATAATCCAGACCGGATGACATCGTCGCGGCACTGCTATCGGCGGCGGCAGCCTCGTCTTCCAGGGCCCCCATGGGATCTTCGTCAAGGGCGTCCTCGCGCCAGCTGCCGAGACCGGAATCGTAGGCATCGAACTCGTCATCGTCCTGTCCGCTGTTTCGCGCGTCCTGGAAATACTGGGTCAGGGTTTCGATATCGCCTTCCTTAAGGAGAATTTTGCCCAGGATCAGGGCGGCGATGGCAAAGCCAAGGACATATCCCGCGATCATGAAGCCCGGAATGTCGAAGCCGGAGGCCACCAGCTTCCTGTGCAGGATATCGAGCGGAATTTTCCCGGCGAACGTGATGACCGCCGTGATGATGAAGACCGTGACCAGGCGCGTGCCGACGGCAATCAGGGGCGTTTTCGGGGGTTTTCCGGCTTCTGCCTCGCGTAGGGCGGCTTCTTCGGCGGCTTTCTTGACCGAATGGCTCCCACCGATGGCGCCCGTCGCTTCAAGATGCTGTTTGGCGATTTTTTTATAGGCTTCGCCCGCACTTTCGGCGCCGCCCTTGCGCTTTTTCCGGCGTTTCTTCCCGGAGGCCTCGTTGCTGTCGGCGCCGCTAGCCCGGCCGCCGCTAGCTCGGCCGCCGCTTTCGCGGCCATTCTCACTGCCGCCACCATCACTACCGCCGTTGCTTCCGCCACCGCTTCCGCGTGGCTTGCTTTTTCCGGCCCGGGGAATTCCGGTCATCCAGGCAATCGTTTCTTGCGGCGGGCGGCCGTCGGGGTAGGTGCGCCGGTTCATCAGGCGCACGGCTTGCCATTTCGCTTGGTCGTCAGCGTCGTGCGCGGCGGTCAGGGCCTCGAACTCATCCGTTTCGGCCCACTCGCCCTGGTGCACCCAATCACCCTCGGGCGCGCGGCAATAAAGCACGAACGTCGTCGTGTATACGACCCTAGCGGCAGCCAACGATGCAGCTCCTGTTCCGTACAAACACCACAAAACCCCCACGGCGCCGCAGCGACATTCGCGCGCCGAAACTGTATTCTAGGCAAGTTGACGCCAAGTATGGCATTCAACACCTTGGATTTGTACAGATTATCAACGGTGAACCAATGATTTGTTCGCTGTTGGTCCAATGCCCGGTATGAGGGTGTCCGTGCAAGGGGGGGCGATGAACAGGCATGCGGCGGATTTATCCTTAATTGTACCCATCGCCGTGGGGCTTTGGGGCCTGGGCCAGTTATGTCACCCCGCGGTTGCCGCACCGGCGCCGGATGCCGTGGGGGTACTTGCCGCCGTTTGCCCCTTGAAACTCACCGATACGGCCGGCCTGCGCCGCGTGTTGACGGGTGGTCGCCTGCTTGAGGCGCGCCTGGATGGGCCCGTGGGTAAACCCTTCAGGGCTGTGCATCGCATCCTCATGCCGGAGGGCGGGGAATGGGTGGTCAACCGACTGTCGCCCGGCGGCCGCCTGCGCCGCATCAGCCTGGAATGGCACGCCCCGGCACCGGGCGGCACCCGTCCCGTCATCGCCGTCAACGCCTCGGGCGATTGTCGGGTGACCGAGGGCCGCCGCCTGATCTACGATTCCGATGGCCACGCGGAAACACTTGAAGTCCTGTCCGCCGGTTTGGCCGAGGTGGTGTTCCGCGAAGCCCTGAACCCGCCCGTCCCGTCCGGTCGGCCGACAGCGCAAGAGGCCGTGCGCGTCGCCGTCATCGACACGGGCGTCAATTACACCCTGCCGCTGTTTCGGGGGCGCTTGGCGCGGGATGATGCCGGGAACTTTCTGGGATACGATTTTTGGGACATGGACGCGCGTCCGTTCGATCTGGATACCGCGCGTTCGCCGTTCTTTCCCCTGCACCACGGTACGGCGGTGACCTCGATCATTCTGCGTGAAGCGCCCGAGGCGGTGATCCTGCCCTACCGCTACCCGCGCCCGGATATGACCCGGTTCGGGGACCTGGTCGCCCGTGCCGATGCGGCGGGGGCGGTGATCGTCAATATGGCCATGGGTTCCAACGCCGAAGCGGACTGGCGGGCGTTCGCCGAGGCGGCGAAGGCGCGGCTCCATATGCTGTTCATCGTGTCCGCCGGCAACGACGGCCGCGATCTGGACAAGGTGCCGGTTTTCCCTGCCGCCCTCGGCCTCGATAATATCCTGACCGTGACCTCCGCCGATGCCGATGGCCGCCTGGCCCGGGGGTCCAATTGGGGGGGCATGCACGTCGATGTCATGGTGCCGGGCGAACAGGTTGCGGTGACGGACCACCGGGGGGCGGCGGGCAAGGCGTCCGGATCGTCCTTCGCCGTGCCCCGGGTCACCGCCCTGGCGGCGCGGCTACTGGCCAAGCATCCCGACTGGCGGGGGCCCGAGTTGAAGGCGGCGATCCTCAAGCGCGCGCGCAAGCCGTTCGGCGGCGATGCCCCCTTGCTGCGCCATGGCTGGATCCCCGACCCGACGGACGATTACGAAGGCTGACGTAAACCCCGCACGGGGTTTACTTCGTCGGCCCACTTCCGCGCCGGGGCGGTGGCGGTTGCTGCATGAAACGTTCCGCCACGGGTTTCAGTTGCGGATGATGTTCCAGCAGAAGCGCATAGGCCTTTTGCGCCAGGACGTCGTCCCCACCCCATTTCCCCGCCTGGATCGCCAGGCGCAACACCTGGGGGTCCGTCGGGAGGGCCTTTATCAACGCTCTCAGGTGGGGAATTTCATCCTCATAACGTTGCGCCACATGCAGGGAAATGGCCATGGACAGCCGCGTGTTCAGGCCGTTGGGGTCCTGCTCCAGGGACTTGCTGAACAGGTCGAGGGCTTGGTCGAGGAATTGCTGGCGGCCGAGCGTGCGGCCCGCGTCGTCGTATAGCTGGCGGTTTCCCGTGGCGAGACATTGCGTATAGAGAAAATCCACGTTGCTGGGCGCCATGTGCTGGTCGCCGCCGCGCACGGCGTCAAGGGCCTCGGAACATTTGCGGTAGGCGAGACCGATGCGGGCACTGGGCAGTGCCTGATCAGGGCTGGACTGGGTCTTCAGTTTGGCGATCTCAGCGATCGGGATGGCCTCGTTGCGGCCCTCGCCGCCCGACGTGATGATCGCCACCAATGAACCGTCACGGGCGAACAGGGCGCCGCCGGAATTGCCCGGCTGGCTGCGTGCCGAATGGTGGACGCGGGCCAACGGCTTGTCGGCTGGCGGCACGGCGACCACACGGCCAGGCAGATAGGCGCGAATGGTTCCCCGGCCCACGTCGGCGCCGACCGCGTAGACCTGCTGATCAATCTCGGCGGCGCCGATGGTCAGAGGTTGCTGCACCACCAAGCCCTCCAGACGAAGCAGGATCAGATCACCGGGATAGGTTGTCGGCACCACGTCGGCGATGCGCTGACTGCCGTCGGACATGAAGACCTGGGCCCGGGGGTTGTCGGCAACGACATGCCGGTTGGTGACGAGAAGCCCCGGTTCGATCAGCACGGCGCTGCCGACCGGGTCGTAGGACGAAATGGCGAATACCCGCGCCGATGCCTGGCATACAGCCGTTGGTGCCTTGCACCCCGGCGCCGGGCGCTGGGCCTGGGCAGGGGGCCAGGCGAACGCCAGAACGGTCAGGAAAATCAATACGAAGCGGATCATTTGGAAGCCCTGGGACATGCGAATGCGATGCCGGATTCCGGCGGACCTGTCAATCATACGGGGCCTTCGGCTTTTATTGTAATGCAAAATATTAAAAATTGAGACGATATTCTATTGATTTATGTTGAAATGATGCCTGCATTGCGTATGATCAGGGCGACGGTGCGAAGACGCCGCGCGCAAGTGCAAGTGGGAGCAGAAACAGATGACGACGCCCCGATCAGCAGTGACCCGAAGCCCCCTCTTCCGGCATTTGGATGGGAAGGGTGTGTCCCATGCCTGATTCGGCGCAGAACGGAACCGGCAGCGCCCTCGGCAAGGCCCTTGCGGTGCTTGAGGTTCTGTTGGACGAACCGTCGGCCCTGTCCCTGGGTGATATCGCCGCGCGCACGGATCTGCCGCGCCAAACCGTTCACCGCATGGTCAAGCAGCTTGAGGAAAATGCCCTGTTGCGCCGCGATCCCGGCGGCGACAGCTATTCCGTCGGACCGCGCATGATCGAACTGGGGTTGCAGGCGTTGACCGCCAGCACCCGCGCCGCACCCGTGCGCCGGGTGCTGCAGAACCTGGTCACGGGCCTGGGTGAAACCTGCAACCTTGGCGTCTTGGCCCGCGACGAAGTGGTTTACGTGGAGCGTGTGGAATGCGATTGGCCGCTGCGCATCCAGTACGGCGTCGGATCGCGTGTGCCGCTTCACGCCACCGGCATCGGCAAACTTCTGTTGGCTCATCTGCCGGCCCGCGAACGGCGCCGGCTTCTACGTGTGCTACCGATGACCCAATTGACCGACCGCACGATTACGGATCCTGACCGGCTGGAAGACGAACTGGCCGCCATCCGGCGCCGGGGCTATGCCGCCAACGATCAGGAAAACACCCCTGGCCTGATCGGTGTGGCCGTACCAATCCGCAATCCCAAGGGCCGGGTCATCGCCGGATTGGCCGTGCATGCGCCCGAGGCCCGTCTGCCCATGGCGCGCGCCCTTGAGCATCTGGCGCTTCTGAACGAAGCGGCGGCGGAACTGGAATCTTTTTTTGCCGAAGACCTGGAAGGTCTTCAGTCCCTTACAGCCGAGGCCCTTGACGGCACGCGGCAGAACAACACAGGAAGGATGCAAAGATGACATCGCTTGAACAATCAATCTCCCGTGGTGGTCAGGACGACGGCATTCGGCTGCGCCCCGTGTCGGACGCCATCGGCGCCGAGGTCTTGGACGTCGATTTGTCGGCCATGGATGATGCCCTGTTTGACAAGGTTCATGCCGCCTGGATGGACCATTGCGTGCTGCTGTTCCGCAATCAGGTGAACATGACCGACGACGCCCTGGTTTCCTTTTCCCGCCGTGTCGGGACGCTGGACCAGGCGCCGCCCAACGAAAACGGCAAGCGTTTCGTCGCGGGTTACCCGGAAATCCTGGTGATCTCCAACGTCGTTGAAAATGGGGTCGCCCTGGGGTCCCTCGGTGCCGGGGAATCCGTGTGGCACACGGACATGAACTATATCGCGGAACCGCCGACGGCGAGCCTGCTAGGGGGCATGGAAGTGCCGGAAACCGGCGGCAACACGGGTTTTCTCAACATGTACAAGGCGCTCGACGATCTGCCGGCGGACCTGCGCGCGCGCATCAAGGACCGCCAGATCAAGCATGACAGTTCGACCAATTCGGCGGGCTACCTGCGCGAAGGGGCGAAAGAGGTCACGGACGTGACGACCTGTCCCGGCGCGGTGCACCCCATCATCCGCACCCATCCGGTGACCGGGCGCAAGGCGCTTTATCTGGGCCGCCGCCGCAACGCCTATGTCGTCGGTCTGCCGCTGGAAGAATCCGAAGAACTGTTGGATGCGCTGTGGGCCCATACGGCCCAGGAAAAGTATTACTGGCATCATAAATGGCAGGTCGGTGACGTGGTGATGTGGGACAACCGCTGCGCCATGCACCGCCGCGATCCCTTTGATGCCTCAGCCCGCCGCGTCATGCACCGGACCCAGATCAAGGGCACCAAGCCTGTTTGATTCCGCGCTTCGCCGGCCCGTTGGCCGGACTGCCAAGACCCTAGGAGAACATGAATGACTGCCACCGCAGAAAAAGTGGCCGATACCGGCCCTGAACAGGTTATCGCCGGGCTGATGACCCGCGCCCGCGCCGCCATGGAGGCCTTTGCGGATGCCGACCAGGCCCAGGTGGACGAGGCCGTGACCGCCCTTGCCTGGTCGATCTACGAGCCCGGCCGGGCTGAGGAACTGGCGAGGATCGCCGTCGAAGACACGGGCCTCGGCAACGTCAAATCCAAGATCATCAAGAACCAGCGCAAGACATTCGGCTGCCTGCGTGACCTGATGCGGGTGAAGACCGTCGGCGTGATCGAGGAAAACAAGGCCAAGGGCCTGATCAAATACGCCAAGCCGGTCGGCGTCGTGGGCGCCGTCAGCCCCTCGACCAACCCGGCGGCGACCCCGGTCAACAAGGCCATGTTCGCGATCAAGGGCAAGAACGCGGTGATCGTCGCGCCGTCGCCGGCGGGCATGAAGACCACGACCATGACCGTCGATTACATGCGGGCTGAATTGAAAAAGGTCGGGGCCCCGGAAGACCTGGTGCAGGTTCTTCCCGCCCCGGTGAACAAGGAACTGACCCAGCGCCTGATGGAGGCCGTCGATCTGGTCGTCATCACCGGATCGCAGAACAACGTGCGCCGGGGCTATTCCTCGGGCACGCCCTGCATCGGCGTGGGGGCCGGGAACGTGCCGGTCATCATCGACGACACGGCGGACTTCAAGGACGCGGCGGAAAAAATCCGCATGTCCAAGATCTTCGACAACTCGACCTCCTGCTCGTCGGAAAACTCCGTCGTTATTCTCGATAGCGTCTACGACGAAGCGATCGCGGCGCTGAAATCCGTCGGCGCCTATGTCTGTTCGGCCGAGGAAAAAGCCAAAGTCAAAGACACCCTGTGGCAGGACGGGCACCTTAACCGCCGGGTCATCGCCAAGGATCCGGACATCTTCGCCAAGGAAGCGGGCCTGCCGGAAGAAGCCACCAAGGCCGATTTCTTCATCGTTGAGGAACCGGCGGAAAACGTCGGTAAAGAACACCCGTTCTCCGACGAAAAGCTGTCCCTGGTTCTCACCGTCTACCGTGTGCCCGATTTCAAGGCGGCCAAGGCGCAGGTGCAGAAGATTCTCGACTTCGTCGGCATGGGCCATTCCGTCGGCATCCATACCAAGACCCAGGAACACGCCGACGAACTGGCCGCGGACCTGAAGGTCGTGCGCGTGTTGGTCAATCAAGCCCATACCTTCGGCAACGGCGGCAGTTTCACCAACGGGCTGGAATTCACGCTGACCATGGGCTGCGGCACCTGGGCCGGGAATTCCATTTCGGAAAACCTGAACTACAAGCACTTCATCAACATCACCCACCTGGTTCGGGAAATTCCCGAGGACAAGCCGTCGGAAGACGAACTTTTCGGCGCCTACTGGACGAAATACGGCAAATGAACTTCGAGGAACATGCAGGTAAGCCGCTCCTGAAAGCGGCTGGAATTCCCGTGCCTTCGGGCGGGGTCGCGACAACGGCGGATGAGGCGGCGGACATCGCCGCGCCGCTTGGCAAAGTGGCCGTGAAGGCCCAGGTGCCCACGGGCAAGCGCGGCAAGGCCGGCGGCATCAAGATCGCCGACGACGCGGCGGCGGCCAAGGCCGCCGCCAGCGCGATCCTCGGCATGACCATCGGCGAACACGTGGTGGAAAAGGTCCTGATAGAACAGGCGACCGCCTTCACCCGCGAATTCTACGCCGCCGTCATCAACGATCCGGAAACCAAGGGTCCGAAGATTCTGTTCTCGACCCTGGGCGGCATGGATGTCGAGGAAGCGGCGGAGCAGGACCCGAACGCCATGCGCGGCCTCGCCGTCGACATTCGCAAGGGCCCGGCCCTGGCCGACGTCAAGGCCATGCTGGCGGGCGCGGACCTGGGCGGCGTCCAGGATGCCGTCGCCGACCTGCTGATGAAGCTTTATGACGCCTATGCGGCCAACGATGCGGAGCTGATGGAAATCAACCCGCTGGCCGTCACCGAAGCGGGTGGGCTCATCGCGTTGGATTGCAAGTTCACCATGGACGACAGCGCGATCCCGCGCCATGCGGAAACGGCTAAGTCCGGCACGCCCGACAAGCTGACGGGCTTGGAAGCCAAGGGCAAGGAACTGGACCTCAAGTACATCGAACTGGAAGGTGACGTTGGCGTCATCGCCAACGGCGCCGGCCTGACCATGACCACCATGGACGTGGTCCGCCATCACGGCGGCACGCCCGCCAACTTCCTGGAGATCGGTGGCGAGAGCTATACCAAGGGCACGGAAGCCCTGTCCCTGGTGCTCGACAATCCCAAGGTGAAGTCGTTGGTCATCAATTTCTGCGGTGCCTTCGCGCGCACGGACGTCATGACCGACGGCATTCTCAAGGCCTGGGAAGAACTGAAACCGACCCTGCCGACCTTCTGGTCCGTGCACGGCACGGGCGATGTCGAGGCCGTGGCCATGTTGAAGGAACGGATTGGGGTCGACCCCCTGCCGGATATGAGCGCCGCCTGCAAGGCGGCCGTCGAGGCGGCGAAGAACGCAGGAGATGCCAAATGATCATTCGCGGAACACATCGGGTGATCGTCCAGGGCATCACCGGCAAGCAGGGGACCTTCTGGTCCGAACGCATGATGGAATACGGCACCAAGATCGTCGGTGGCGTGAACCCGAAAAAGGCCGGGACCGAACATATCGGCGTGCCCGTGTTCGGCTCCGCCGTGGACGCCATGAAAGGTTTGGACGGCGGTTTCGACGTCTCCATCCTGTTCATCCCGCCCATGGGCGCCAAGGCGGCGGCGTTGGACGCCATCGAGGCCGGGGCCAAGGCCGTGGTCTGCCTGACCGAACACATCCCCGTGCAGGACGTGATGTACATGATGGCGGCGGCCAAGGAACGCGGCGTCAAGATCATCGGCCCCAACACGGCCGGCGGCGTGACGCCGGGCGAATGCTTCACCGGTTTCATGCCGGCCTTCAACGAAAAGATCTTTCGGCCCGGCAATGTGGGCATCATTTCCCGCTCCGGCTCGCTCGGCACCCTGATGTGCCTGAACGTGGTGCAGGCCGGGTTCGGCATTTCCGCCTTCATCGGCATCGGCGGTGACCCGATCATCGGCACCACCACCCGCGACGCCCTGGAAGCCTTGGATGCGTTCGAGAAAACCGACGCCGTGGTGATGGTCGGTGAAATCGGCGGCGCCATGGAAGAACACGCGGCCGAATATGCCGCGACCATGAACAAGCCCATGGCCGCCTTCATCGCGGGCGGGGCTGCCCCCGCGGGCAAGAAGATGGGCCATGCCGGCGCCATCGTCATGGGCAACAAGGGCACGTACCAGTCCAAGGCAGACGCGTTGTCGGCGGCGGGCGTGGCGATCCTGGACACACCCATGGATGTGGGCCCGGTCTTGAAGGAACGCATGGGTTAAGGGTAAACATCGGGGCGCGACCCGAAAAATATAAAGGAAGACGCCCCGATGACCCCGCCCGACGGCCCCGGCCAGATGACCGACCACCCGATTTCCTCCGACACCATCCGCGTTCTGGGGGACCGGCGCTCCATCCGTTCCTAGTCGGAGAAGGAAGTGACCGACGCCCAGGTCACGGCGATCCTGGAGGCCGCGCGCCGGGCGCCGACCTCGGGCAATCTGCAGGCCTATTCCGTGGTCGTCGTGCGCGACCCGGAGACCAAGGAAAAGCTGGCCAAGATCTCCGGCGGTCAGAAGCATATCGAGACCTGCCCGGTCTTCCTCGCCTTCGTCGCCGACCTGACGCGGATTGAGACGGCGTTTCAACGCCACGACGGTGACCTGGATGACAACAACCTGGAAATGGGTCTGATGGCCTCCATCGACGCCTCCCTGGTCGGCATGGCTGCCTACGTGGTGGCGGACAGTTTGGGCATTCAGGGCGTGATGATCGGCGCCATGCGCAACGATCCCGAAGCGGTCGCCGAACTTCTCGGCCTGCCTTTCCGCACCTATGTGGTGTTCGGCATGTGCCTGGGCTATCCGGCGGAAGCACCGAAGCAGAAACCCCGCATGGCCGCCGAGGGCATCATCCATTACGAACGTTACGACGCGGACAAGGCGCTTGCCGTGGTCGATACCTACAATGCCGAATTGAAGGCCCATTACGAATCCGTGGGCAAGCCGACGGCGGACGACTCCTGGTCCGCCGATGTCGACAAGAAATACGCCCAGCGCCCCCGCGACCATCTGCGGGATGCCTTGAAGAAACGCGGTTTCGATTTCCGCTAGGCGCTGTAAATAATCGCGAGTCCAATCCTGGAAACGCGGGCAATGCGTGGGTTCATTTAGATATGCCCTACGATATCAACGAGGAAGAAAATGGTCTTCTGATTGAGGTCACGGGCTTTGCCGTGCCTTTTGAGTTCGCGGATTGTGCGGCCCAGCTTGCTGCACATCCCTGCAGACAGTCGCATCATTATCACCTGTTTGATTTTTCGGGCATCGACCAGGACAGCCAGTTCGCCCTTACCGATGCCATCGGCGCAGACTATGCAAAGAGGTCGCGTGCCATCCACGGTGACACATTGATGCCGTATATGACGGCGCTTGTATCGCCCCACTCTAAAATCCAGCTCGTTTTCCAGGCATTCATGGACGCAGCCCCCCGCCCCCCCGGCCACGAACTCCGGCGGTTTACCACCTTGAAGCAGGCGCGGACTTGGATCAGGGAACGGCTTGCCGGAGATGGTTCCGAAAACGCGGGTTGAATTTCCCGCCCCGTGGGCCATGTTTGATCCTTCGCGCAGGCCATCATCATCCCGGGGCATGCCATGACCGCAAATTTTCTCGTCCAGGCCGCGGTCTTCCTTGCCGCCGCCGCCATCGCCGCCCCCATCGCCAAGAAGCTGAACATTTCGTCGGTGCTGGGCTATCTCGCCGCCGGGGTGCTGATCGGGCCTTACGGGCTGGGTTTCGTCTATTCCGTCTATCAGGTTGAAAGCATCCTCCACATCGCCGAATACGGCGTGGCGCTGCTGCTGTTCCTGATCGGCCTGGAACTTCGGCCCAAGCGTTTGTGGACCATGCGGCAATCCATCTTCGGTCTGGGTGCCGGGCAGGTCGCCGTTTGCGCCCTGTGCCTGACCCCTCTGGCCACCCTGTTCGGCATTTCCTGGGACAAGGCCGTGTTCGTCGCGCTGGCGCTGTCCCTGTCGTCGACCGCCTTCGTCCTTCAGGTGCTGGAGGAAAAGGGCGAACTGACCACCCGCCACGGCCGCGCCGCGTTCTCCATCCTGTTGTTCCAGGATCTGGCCGCCATTCCGCTGATCGCCATGATCCCGTTGTGGGGGGCGGGCGCACCCGGATCGAGCCTGTCGCTGATTGATGCAACCTTTGCCATCGGTGCGATCCTGACCGTTGTGGTGGTTGGGCGTTATCTCCTGTCGCGGCTGTATAAGCTGGTCGCCATGACCGGCGTGCGCGAAGCCCTGACGGCAAGCGCGCTTCTGACCGTGGTCGGCGTGGCCCTGCTGATGGAAGCGGTCGGCCTGTCGGCGGCCCTGGGGGCCTTCCTGGCCGGGGCCTTGCTTGCCGATTCCCCCTACCGCCATCAGATCGAAGCCGACATCGCGCCTTTCGAGGGCCTGCTGCTCGGCCTGTTCTTCACGGCCATCGGCATGGCGCTCAACCTCAACCTGTTGGCCGACCAGACGTTGGTGATCCTGGCCGGCGTGGCGGGTCTGGTCGCCGTGAAGGCGAGCGTGATCTTTGTTTTGGGCCGCATGCGCGGGCTCGACACCCCGGCCGCGCGGCGGCTCGCCATGGCCGTGTCGCAGGGCGGGGAATTCGCCTTCGTGCTGTTCTCCACGGCGCTGGGCGCCAATGTGATCGAACGCGATCTGGCCGAACTGCTGTCGGTCATCGTGACGCTCTCCATGCTGTCGACGCCGCTGCTGCTGGTCGCCGACGGCCTGATCGCCCGCCGCACCGAGCAGTCATCGGATGCCCATGACGACATGCCCGAGGAAATAGGCCATGTGGTGATCGCCGGGTTCGGGCGGTTCGGCCAGATCACCGCCCGCGTGCTGAGCGCCCGGGGAATTCCCTTCATCGCCCTCGATAATTCCCCGGAACAGGTCGATCTGGTCGCCCGTTTCGGTAGCCGGGCCTATTTCGGCGACGCCAGCCGCCTGCATATTCTGGAGGCGGCGCAGACGCGCAAGGCGCGGGCCTTCGTGTTGGCGATCGACGATGTGGAGGCCTCCGTCCGCACGGCGGAAATCGTGCGCCGCCATTTCCCCGATGTGCCGGTGTTCGCCCGTGCCCGCAACCGACAGCACGCCCACCGGTTGATGGATTTAGGGATCAAGCACATCCGCCGCGAAACGTTCCTCTCGGCCCTCGACCTGACGCGGGAGGTTTTGGGCGGGCTCGGCTTCTCGAATGCCGAAATCACGAGCATGACCGAGGCATTCCGTCAGCACGACGAACAGCGCCTGTTCGAGGATTACGCCGATTACACGGACCAGCAAAAGCTGCAGGTCAAGGCGCGCAAGTACCATGAGGAATTGGTCGACCTGTTCCGCCAAGCCGAAGCGGGCCTGGGGGCGGAGACGCCCGAAGACGGCAAGGACAAAGCCTGATCAGTCCTGGGGCTTAGTCGGGGAATTCCGGTTCCGGCGGCGTCTTTCCCAGAATGATGTCCGACGCTTTTTCCGCGATCATGATGGTCGCGGCGTTCAGGTTGGCGGACGGCATGTTGGGCATGATCGAGGCGTCGACCACGCGCAGCCCCTCCAGCCCGTGCAGGCGCAGCTGATCGTCCACCACCGTCGATTTGTCCGTGGCCGGGCCCATGCGGCAGGTCCCCATGGGGTGGAAGGTGGTGGTGGCGCGGATCTTCGCCGCTTCCATCAATTCGTCGTCGGACTGCACATGGTCGCCGGGGAATTCCTCGCCGTCGAAATACTTGGCCATGGGGGCCGAGCGCAGGATGCGGCGGACCAGTTTCATGCCTGCCAGCAAAACCTGGCGATCGGTCTCATGTTCCAGATAGCGGGGGTTGATGACGGGCTTGTCGAAGGGATCGGTGCTGACGGCCTTCACATATCCGGTGCTTTCCGGGCGCTGCTGCCAGGAGGCGACGGTCATGCCGGGAAATTTGTCGAGCACGGTCTGGCGGCCGGATACGTAGCTTGCCGGGGTGAAGGTCAATTGCAGGTCCGAATTGGCGATGGCCGGGTCTGAGCGCCAGAAGGCATAGACCATGGTCGCCTGCAGGCCAAGCACGCTGGGCTTGCCCAGCAGCCATTTCGCCACCTCGGGCACCAAGCCAAGGCCTTGGGCGCGCTGGTTGAGGCTACCCACGTTCTTGACCCGGGCCGTGAAGCGCGGCGCGTAATGGTCGCGCAGGCCCTGGCCCACGGCGGGCAGGGCATGGTGGACCTTAATGCCGAGTTCGCCCAGATGGGCCGGGTCGCCGATCCCGGACAGTTGCAGAAGTTGCGGCGAGTTGATGACCCCGCCGGACAGGATGACTTCTTTGCGCGCGGCAATCTCATGCGGCCGGCCGCCGCGTCCGCCCTTCAGGTAGCGCACGCCGGTGACCCGTGTGCCGTCCATCACCAAGCCCGTGGCATGGGCGCTGGTGATGACGTTCAGGCGGCCCTCCTTCATGGCGGGGTGGAGGAAGGCCCGGGCGGCGCTCATGCGTCGGCGGTTGTGGATGGTGCGTTGGGTATAGGCCACGCCTTCCTGATTGGCGCCGTTGTAATCGGGGTTGCGCGGAATGCCGCAGGCTTCCGCACCGTCCATGAAGGCTTCGCAGAGCTCATGGGTCAGGTCCGTGTCGGTGACGATCAGCGAGCCGTCGCGGCTGCGGAATCGCTCGTCGGCCTCGCCGATGCGTTTTTCCGAGCGCTTGAAATAGGGCAGCACATCCGCATAGCCCCAGCCCCGGTTGCCCATCTGGGCCCAGGAATTGTAATCCTCGCGGTTGCCGCGGTTGTAGACGTTGCCGTTGATGGACGACGATCCGCCCAAAGTCTTGCCGCGCGGCACGGGAATGGCGCGGCCTGCGGTCCATTCCGTCGGCTCCGTCTGATAGCGCCAGTTCAGGGTCTTGTGGTCCAGCAGCTTCATGAAGCCCGCTGGGATATGGATCAGGGGGTTCCAGTCCGGCGGCCCGGCTTCCAGCACGCAGATCGAATTCTTGCCGTCCGCCGAAAGCCGGTTGGCCAGCACGCAGCCCGCCGATCCGGCGCCGATAATGATGTAGTCGTATGTGTCCATAAGGGGTCTTCAACTTGGATGGGAAACGGATGCGGGCTTTGCGCCGCTTGAAGCCCCTAGAAAACCCCATCACGGCGGGGCGCGGCAAGGGGCAATTCAGCATATAGGCGTCCAGAATTTTCCGTGCCAATATCGCGGGACCACTTGGGGCTTCCGCCGTGCCGCCGATTTCCGATAAGAACACGCCCGTCCGTTTTGCCGATCCGCTGCCCGACGCGGCGGACGTCGTCGTCATCGGCGCCGGGGTGGCGGGCACGGCGACGGCCTATTTCCTGGCCCAGCGCGGACAAAAGGTCGTGCTGTGCGAAAAGGGCCGGGTCGCGGGCGAGCAGTCGTCGCGCAACTGGGGCTGGATCCGCCAGCAGGCCCGCGACCTCGCCGAACTGCCGATCATGATCGAAGCCAACCGCATCTGGCAGGGCCTGGCGGCGGAAACGGGGGAGGCGGACCTGACCTTCACCCAGGGCGGCTGTCTTTACCTTGCGACCACCCAGGCCGAAATGGCGCGCTACGAGGGCTGGCTGGACCGGGCCAAGGTTTATCAGCTGGATACCAAGCTGCTGTCGCCGGATGACCTTCGAAATCTCTACCCTGGGCTTCCCGGCAAATATACGGGCGGCATGTATACGGCCAGCGACGGCCGGGGCGAGCCCTTCGCCGCCGTCCCCGCCCTGGCGCGGGCGGCGCAGCGGTTGGGCGTCGCGGTGGTCGAGGATTGCGCCGTGCGGACCCTGGACGTCACCGGCGGGCGGGTTTCCGGCGTGGTCACGGAGAAGGGCCGGGTGGCCTGCGGTGCCGTGGTGCTGGCTGCGGGTGCCTGGACGACCCATTTTGCATCCAACGTCGGGGTCGACGTGCCGCAGCTGGCCGTGCGCTGCACCGTGGCGCGGACCGAGGCCGCGCCTAAGCTGTTCGACAACCAGCCCGACGTGCCCAATATCCGTGACGTGGGATTTTGCCTGCGGCGGCGAGCCGACGGCGGCTACACTTTGGCCACCGGCACCCATGCGGATCATTACCTGTCGCGTAAGTCGTTCAAGTACGCGAGCAAGTTCATCAAGGCCATGGGAGCGTCGTGGCGGGATATCCGCCTGCATGTGGGAGCACCCGCGGGCTATCCCGGCGCCTGGGGCATGCCGACCCGGTGGTCCGGCGATGAGGTCAGCCCGTTCGAGAAGACCCGCGTGTTGAACCCGGAGCCGACCCCGGCGGAGGTCCGCCGCCTGGAGGACCGCATGGCCAAACGTTATCCCGCCCTGGCGGGTGTCAAACTGGCCGAGGCCTGGGCCGGGATGATCGACGTCACCCCCGACGTGGTGCCGACCCTGGGTGAGGATCCGGCGCTGCCCGGCATGTTCATCTGCACGGGCCTGTCGGGCCATGGCTTCGGCATCGGCCCGGCGATCGGCCGGGTCATGGCCGACATGGTGGTCGGGCGCGACCCGGGCCATGATGTGACGCGGTTCCGCGCGGACCGCTTCCGCGACGGCAGCCCCATCGTGCCCGGGCCGTACCTGTAAGGGCTAACCCCGCGCCTTTATATCCGCCCGCGCCTTGGCGATCACGCCCGGATACTTCTTGCCCGGATAACGCGGCGCCTTGTCCAGATCGGCGAAGCCGGGGATGGTTTCCATATGCTTGACCATGCGGTCGCGCATCTTCTGGTCGGGCAGGGGGCCTTTCAGCGCACCGATGTTTTCCGACGCATGGTCCGGATTGGCCGTGGCCGGAATGGCCGCCGTGATCGCCGGATGGGAGACGATCCATTTCAGGAAAAACTCGGCCCAGTTGGTGGCGAACTCCTTGGCGAAATCGGGCACCGAATGGCCCTCGACCAGCTTGAACAGGCGGGCCTTTTCGAACGGCATGTTGACCAGCACGGCGGCGCCCACATCGGCGGCGGCGGGCAGGATCTTCTGTTCGGCCAGGCGGTTGAAGATGGAATAGTGGACCTGAACGAAGTCGGGCTTACCCTTGCGGATCCAGTCATGGAGAAGGTCGAAATAGGGCGGTTCGTGATGGGTGATGCCGACGTGCTTGATGTGGCCTTCCTTTTGCCAGACCTTGAGGATCGGCAGGATCACCGCGATGTTGGTCAGGCTGTGGACCTGCATCACGTCGAACTGCTTGCGCCACAGGCGACGGCGGGATTCGTCCAGGCTGCGCTGGGCGTGGCTGTCGTCGAACAGGAACTCTCCGGTCGACCAGATTTTGTTGGCGATGAACAGCTTGTCGTTGATGTCGAGGGCCGAGGCGGAATCGCCAAGGGTCAGTTCGCCCGTGCCGTACAGCGGCGAGGTATCGACCACCCGTCCGCCGCCGTCGTAGAACCGTTTGAGAACCTCGCGCAGATGATTGCGCGGCTCACCCGGGATGGTGTCGTAGACAAGATAGGTACCCATGCCGATGGCAGGCACTTGCTGCCCGGTCTTGCCGATGGTCTTCATGATCGCGTCGGCGGGGACGGTGGCGCGTGCCGGGGTACCGCCGATCGCCAGGCCGGTAGGCAGGGCGGCCGCCGCCAGGCCCAGGCCCACGGCTTTCATTACGTCGCGGCGCGAGGCCACGGGCTTCAGGGAAATGTCGGAATTGGTCATCGTTGGCTACTCCCATAGGTGGCTGATCGCGGCAATCGGATGCCGCGTTGTGCAGAATTCGACAGTGCAAAAACTGCTTAACCCCACCGGGAATACCCGCCGACTTTCGGGGCAAAAGCGGGGGTTCGCAAGACACAAAATTGTGACGGCGCGGGCCCGTGACCGGCGCTGTTTACGGGACTGTGCAGCCTGCTTCCATGCAGGCCGCGACCGCCTGCAACAAGGCACGACTGAGTCTGCCGTCGGCGGCCCCGGCATAGTGGCCCGTTTCACGCAGCCGCACTTGATAACGCACGATGGTAGCAGGGTCCGCGGCGCGCAGGGTGTTTTCCATGGCGAGGAAACGGTCCAGCAGGGATGGGCCTGGTGGCGCCATGGCGGGCGGCGGAGATGCGGGAGATGGCGGCGATGGCGGGGGTGGTGCGGCCGCCACCGGCATGCGGGGGGCAGGCGTCGGTGCAGGGGCTGTGGGCACTTGCGCCACGGTTGCCGCCGTCGCGGCGGTAGGGGGTGGGGACGTCCGCGCCGGTTCGGGATCGGCTTGCGGGGCCGCGACCGGATCGGGGGCGCCGGTCAGGAGGGCGGGCACCTGTTCCATGGCGGGTTCCGGCGGCGGCAGGTCCAGGGTTTCGGCCGGGGCTTGGCGCTGCCGGCGTTCCGCCTTCTTGCGGTTTTCGCGCGCCTTGGCGTAGTCGGGGCGCAGCGCCAGGGCGCGGTCGTAATCCCGGATGGCGGTGGCGAAGTCGCCCAGGCCCGCCCGGGCGATGCCCCGGTTGTTGTAGGCCACGGCATACCTGGGATCGAGGGCGACGGCGCGGTCCAGGTCCCGGACCGCCGCGTCATGGCGGCCCAGCATCATCAGGGCGCCGGCCCGGTTGTTGAGGGCGCGGGGATCGTCGGGATTGAGGGCGATGGCCTGGTCCAGGTCGGCCACGGCGGCGGCATAGTCCTTCTTGCCGTGATGGGCGCGGGCGCGGTTAATACGGAAGGCCGCGCGCCCGGGTTCAAGGGCGATGGCGCGGCTGAAATCGCTGATTGCCGCGTCGAAGCGGCCCTGACGATTCAGGATGATGCCTCGGTTGTTGACGGCAGCCGCATCTTCGGGGGCAAGATCGATGGCACGGCCATAATCGGCGGCGGCGGCATCAAGTGCGCCCTTGCGGGCATGGGCGTCGCCCCGGTTCTTGAATGCCTTGGACAGGGTTCCGGAATCCCGCAGGCCGCCGTCGATCAGCAGCGTGCAGGCATCGATGCAGCGGTCGGGATTTTCATCGCAGGCGCTGCACGACCCGCCTTGGGCGTTGGCGAGAGATGGCGCTAGGGCCAGGACGGCACAGAACAACAGGGCCGCCAGGTCCGTTTTCGGGAATTGCGTTTGCGAATGATTTTCAAAATTATCAAGCAAAATCAATGTTCTTGCGATCATTTTGGAACTGTGTAAATGTGAGGACAACACGGGCCTGACCCTTAATTCGCATCAATGGAGACAGCACATGAAGGGCGATGCGGAGGTGCTCAAGCGCCTCAATCTGATCCTCAAGAACGAACTGACCGCCATCAACCAATATTTTCTCCATTCCCGCATCTTCAACGATTGGGGCTTGGATGACATTGGCGAACACGAATACAAAAAATCCATCAAGGACATGAAGCAGGCGGACAAGCTGATCGCCCGCATTCTGTTCCTCGACGGCCTGCCCAACCTGCAGGACCTGGGCAAACTGCGCATCGGCGAGAACACCGAGGAAATCGTGAAATGCGACCTGGCGCTCGAGGAGCAGTCGATCGCCGACCTGCGCGACGCCATCGCGCTGTGCGAAAAGAAGGGCGACTTCATTTCGCGCGAACTCCTCGACGGCATTCTCGAGAATGAAGAGGAATACCTGGACTGGCTGGAAACCCAGATCAGCCTGATCAAGGACATGGGCCTTCCCAATTACATCCAGTCCCAAGCGTAAGGAGCGCCGCGTTATGAAAGGCAAGAAAACAGTTATCACTGCCCTCAACGGCCTGCTGACCCATGAGATGTCCGCCGCCGACCAGTATTTCATCCATTCGCGCATGTATCAGGACTGGGGCCTGGAAGAACTGTACGAGCGCATGAAGCACGAACAGGAAGAAGAGCTGGACCACGCGGCCAAGATCATCGAACGCGTCCTGTTCCTGGAAGGCACGCCCGACGTGGCCGCCCGGGCCAAGCTGAAGATCGGCAAAGACGTGCCGTCCATGATCAAGAACGATTTGGCTTATGAGATC
Organism: bacterium SCSIO 12827; assembly: GCA_024397995.1. NCBI lineage: Bacteria > bacterium SCSIO 12827. The sequence continues at coordinate 592,219 of CP073746.1, forward strand.
TTCGTGCAGAAGGAATTGGTGAAGGTTATCGCTCTTTGCGAAAAGGAAGGCGACTACGTCACCCGCCAGATGCTGACCGGCCTGCTTGAAGATACCGAGGAAGACCACCTGTATTGGTGCGAAAAGCAGCTTGGCCTGATCGAGAAAATGGGTCTGCCCAACTACATCCAATCCAAGACCTCCGCCGGAAGCTAAGGAACGGGCTTAGGGGCGCTTATTTCTCCAGCAGTGCCTCATACCGCCGGTCTGTCAGTGTCTTCAGGAACGCGACCAGGGCGTCGATGCGTTTGTCGTCGAGCGCCGGGCCGTGGGTCAATTCCTTCACCGACAAGGTCGCCGGGACCTCGGGCGCGCGAAATGGCTTGCCCGTTTCCGGGTTGATCAGGCGCTCCGGATCCTTGGTGTTGTACCTGTTGTAAAACAACACGGTCGTCCGCAAATCCTTGAACACGCCATTGTGCATATAGGGGCCGGTCACCGCCACGTTGCGCAGGGTCGGCACCTTGAACTTGCCGTCCTGGGCCGTGTCCGTCACCGCCGGATTATCCAACAGTCCGTGGTCGATATGGCCGGGCTTCGATCCGTTGGCCTGACGCACGGCGGTGTTCACGGGAATTCCGATGTTGTGGAACTGGTAGTTGGTGAAGGTCTCGCCCTTGGCCGGTTGTACCGCGTGCAATTGATGGCACTGGTTGCAGTTGGTGAACTGCTGGGAAAAGAACAGCAGGCGCCCCAGTTCTTCCTGATCCGTCAGCTTGGCTTCACCCTTCAGGAAACGGTCGTACTTGGAATCGAAGGGCGCGAATTCTTCCGTCTGCTCGAAGGCGGCGATGGCCTGGGTCATGGCTGCATAGGCGGCGTCCGTATCGTCCATGACCTTAGGCCCGAACAGCTTGGCGAAGGCCGTCACATAGGGCGGGTATTCCCACAGCCGTTTCACGACGCCGGCCTTGTCCGGCATGCCCATTTCAACCGGATTGAGCGGCGGGCCGCCGGCCTGGCCTGCCAAATCAGGCTCCCGCCCGTCCAGGAACTGGCCGCCGACATAACGCCCGTCCTTCAGGCGCTGAAACCTGGGCGCGAACTTGGCATAGGCCGCCGTCGGCGTGTTGCGGTCGCCCAGCGATGTGCCGTCGTCGCCTAAGGACACCGCGCGCCCCACGTCGGTTTCCCGCGGGTCGGTGAAGGCATGGGCCGGGTTGTGGCAAGTGGCGCAGGCCTGGGTGCGATTTTTCGACAGGTTGGGGTCAAAGAACAGGGCTTTGCCAAGCTCTGCAGCGGTGGCGTAATCGGTTGCCCGGGCGGGTGCCGCCGCAAATGACAGGCCTAGGATAAGCGCTGTGAGAATAAGGCGGCGGGAGAAAGAAGCATGGTGCTGCATTTGATGACTCATGTTGCGAATGCGACTTGTTATCATCATTTTGCAAAGCTGTGTTGATCAAAATCAAAGGCTTGCCATTTTTGACGGGGATGGGATCACAGGCCGCTGATCATCACCCAGGCCACCGCTGCCGGGGCGACGAAGCGGCAGATGAAAATCCAAACCCGGGCCAGGGCGAAGGGATGGTCACCACCGGACTGTGCCTCGTCGACGGCGCGGGCGGCGACGGACCAGCCGACGAACAGTGCGATCAAAATCCCGCCAAGCGGCAGCATGATGTTGGACGCCAGGTAATCGACCGCATCGAGGATGACCTTGCCGCCGATCGTGATGTCTTTCCACGGGCCCAGCGACAGGGCCGAGGGCACGCCCAAGGCCCAGGTCACGGCCCCGGCCCCCCAAGTCGCGATTCGGCGGGACAGTTTCCGTTCGTCGATCAGGTAGGACACCACGGGTTCGATGATCGACACCGCCGAGGTCAGGGCGGCGATGGCCAGGAGGGTGAAGAATAGGAAAGAGAACAGTGCCCCCGCCGGCATCTGCGCGAATACGGCGGGCAGGGTGATGAAGGTCAGTCCGGGGCCGGCCGCCGGGTCGAAGCCGAAGGCGAACACGGCGGGCAGGATCATCAACCCGGCGATCACGGCGAAGCCCGTATCCAGAAGCGTCACCTGGGCGGCGGTCTTGGGCAGATTGACCTGCCGGTTCAGGTAGCTGGCATAGGTGATCATGGTCCCCATGCCCAATGACAGGGAAAAGAACGCCTGCCCCAATGCGGCGTTCACCGTGTTCCAGGTCACCTTGGAAAAATCGGGGGTCAGGAAAAACGCGATGCCTTTGGCGGCGCCGTCGAGGGTCACGGCGCGGACGGCCAGGACGATGACCAGCAGCGCCAGGATCGGCATCAGGATGCGTGCCGCCCGCTCGATCCCATGGCGCACGCCACCGGCGACGATCACCAGGGTCAGCACCATGAAGGCGGTGTGGAAACCGATCACGTCCAGAGGGTTGGCGATGAAGGTGCCGAAGGCCGCGCCCAGGACCTTGGGATCGTTGGACACAAGCGCCCCCGTTACGGACTTGAGGGCGTAGGCCAGGGTCCAGCCGCCGACCACGGAATAGAACGACAGGATGACGAAGCCGGCGATGACGCCGAGCCCGCCCGCGGCAAGCCAGGCCCCGCCTTTCAGCACCCGGAAGGAGCCCACGGGATTGCGCTGCCCGGCGCGGCCGATGGCGAATTCGGCCAGCATCACGCTGAGCCCGATGGTCAGAACGAAGACGATGTAGAGCACCAGGAACGCGCCGCCGCCGTTCTGTCCGGTCATAAAGGGGAATTTCCAGATATTGCCGAGCCCCACGGCCGATCCGGCGGCGGCCAGGACAAACCCCAGCCGCGTGGCGAAATGATCGCGCTGTGCCATGCGCTGCCTCCCCGTCGGTTTTTTGATGCCGGGCAGTGTCCCGGCATCAAACGATTAGAATAGCTTTTGCGCGATCACAAGACTGACGGGGACGGTGATCAGGCTCAACAGCGTTTGTAGGGTGATCATGCTGGCGGCCAATGGCGCGTCGCCGCCCATCTCGCGGGCGATGGTGAAGGATGACGGCGGCATCGGCATCACTGCGAAGATGGTGATGACATAGGCGGGCACACCTGTGATGCCCAACTGCCAGCACATGGCCCAGGCGGCCGCCGGGAAGACCAGGAACTTGACCGCCGTGGCAAGCGCGATGGGAGCTACAGAGGCCTTCATCTCGTGCAGGCGAATGTTGGCGCCGACGGCCAGAAGCACGATGGGCAGGGCCGCGCGGCCGAGCATGCCCGTTGCTTCGTGAACCACCGGAATTTCCCCGACGCCGATGTACTGAACGCCCATGCCCAAGGCCACGGACAGGATCAGGGGATTGCGCGCCAGATCCCTGGCCACGGGGGCCCACAGGCTGCCGGCGCCGCCCTGGTGCAGTATGATGTTCATCAGGCTGATGATCAGGACATTGGTCGGCGGAATCAGCACCGCCGTGCACAGCGCGGCCACGGCCAATCCATCCGCACCGAACAGGCGTTCGGCAATGGCGAGCGCGATGAACGTGTTGTGGCGGGCGGAGCCCTGCAGGATGCTGGTCGCCTGGGGCCGGTTGAAGCCGAGCGCCAGACCCAGGATCAACGACACGATGACCGCCGCGACAAGCCCTGTCAGAATGATCGCCGCAAGTGGGCCGATGAATCCGCCGGCCAGTTCTGTGGTCGAGGTCTTGTAGAACAAGAGGCTCGGGAACAGCACCCAGTAGACCAGCTTGTCGTTCAGGTTCCAGAACTCGATCGACGGAATGCCGTTCCGGCGCAGAAGATTGCCCAGAAGGATCAGCACGAAGATCGGCAGGATCGCCCATAGGATGTTCAGCATCGCCGGTTCCCGCCGTCAGCCGGCTTTGCCCGCGCGCAGGCGGTTCCGCCGCCGCTGGGCCGCCAGGTTCAATATCTCGACAAGCATCGAGAAGGCGATGGCGAAGTACAGATATCCACGCGGAATGTGGAAATGCATGCCGTCGGCGACCAGGGCCATGCCGACCAGCAGTAGGAACGCCAGGGCCAGCATCTTGGTTGTCGGGTGATCCTGGATGAACCGCGCCACCGGACCCGCCGACCATATCATGATCACCATGGCGATCACGACGGCGGTGATCATCACCGGCAACTGATCGGACATGCCGACGGCGGTGACCACGCTGTCGATGGAAAACACGATGTCGAGCACGATGATCTGGCCGATCACCGCGCCGAAGGCGGCGGCCTTGGTGACGGGGGCTTCTTCCGCGTCGCCTTCGATGGTGTTGTGGATTTCATGGGTGCCCTTGGCCAAAAGGAACACGCCGCCGGCCAGCAGGATCACGTCGCGCCAGGACACGACATGGTCAATGAAGGGAATGGTGAAGATGGGTGCCGTCAGACCGATGATCCAGGCGATGGAGGCAAGCAGGACAATGCGCATGCCGAGCGCGGCCATCAGGCCCAGCTTGCGCGCCTTTTCCTGCTGTGCGGCCGGTAGTTTGGCGGCGATCACGGAGATGAACACAAGGTTGTCGATGCCGAGAACGATCTCAAGCGCCGTCAGGGTGAACAGGCTGAGCCAGAGGTTCGGATCTGCGAAGTCCATGGACGTCTCCTTCGGAAACGGGGTGGATCAGCGTATCAGAAAACGGCGCGGCGGATCAGGTTCAGGCCGATCAGGAACAGCAGGACCAGCATGGCGCGGCGAAAGGCTTCTTCATTGATGTGCCGGCGAATGCGTTCGCCGGTCAGAATGCCCGCCATGCCGGGAACGCAGGCCGCCGTCGACAGCCAGACGTTTGAGGGGTTCAGCACGCCGTTGGACCAGTAGAACGCGGCCAGCGGCACGGCGCCGGTGACGTAGACCAAGGCGACGGCACGCACCCAGACGTCCTTCGGCAGCCGCAACATGACCAGATACATGATGATCGGCGGGCCCCAGACGGTGGACAGGCCGCCCAGCAGGCCGCCGGTAACGCCGGCCAGCGGCCCAGCCCAAAGCCGGGTGCGCGGCGTCAGGGGGTCCAGATGTGGCTTCCACATGTTCGACGCGGCAAAGGCCGCGACGATGCAACCGAGCACCAGGAACACGCCCTTGGTGTCCATGCCGGCCAGCATCCGCGAGCCCAGGAACAGGCAGGGCAGGAATACGGCGATCAATAGCCAGTGTTCCTTCAGCGTTTCTATCCAGCCGCTGGAGCGGATCGCCTGCCACAGGTTGGTGATCAGGATCGGCATGACGACGAAGGCGATGGTGTCCTTGGCCGGTAGTAGGTCGAACGTGAAGATGATCGACATGGTGATGATCGGCAGGCCGATCCCGGAAATACCCTTCATGGTGCCGCCAAGAAATATGGCGAGTGCCAGCAAGGCCAGCGTCACCGGCGGTTGCCCGAGAATATCCAGCATGCCTAGACCGTCATCCGAACGGTTTCCGCCGCCAGCGCGTCCAGCGCCGCGTCGTCGATCAGCGCGGGGGGCTTGGGCGTCAGGATCACGGCGCCGCGGTCCATGCGGATGGGATCGGCGAACAGGGTCTGGTGCGGCTTCAGAAAGCCGTTCATTTCCCCGGCATTTGAAATGTGGGTGCGGGCGATGCAGGTTTCCATCCAGCATCCCGGGTCGGCGGCCACGCCGTTGCCGAGAACCGGCTCCATCCCCAGTTCGCGGATGCGGGTCAGCTGCTCGGCCAGGGCGGCGAGCGAGCCTGCCTTCATCAGTTTCAGCTTCACGAACCGGGCACTGCCGCTTTCCGCCGCGCGCTCGATCTCAGCCGGCCCGTAGATGCTTTCGTCCAGCATCATGGGCACGGACGAGATGTCGGAAACCGCCTTGGCCGCGTCCCAGTCGTCCATGTGGCAGGGCTGTTCGAACAGTTCGATATGATCGGGGGCGAGAATGCGGGTGAAGGCCAGGGCGTCGGCCTGGGAAAATCCCTGGTTGCCGTCGATGCGCAGTTTCAGGGTTCCGGCGGGCAGGCGGCCGACTTCGGCCTGGATGAATTTCAGGCGCTTGGCGTCGGATTCCCATTCGAACCCGACCTTGACCTTCACCGTGCCGTAACCGGCCTGGCGGTGACGTTCCAGTTCAGCCACGATTCCGGCCTCGTCGGAGGCACTGAGGATCGCCAGAAGCGGCACGGGGATATCCTGGGTGATGTTCAGGAAAGGGCTGCCTTCCGCCATCTCAATGGCGGTCACAACGGAAGACACGGCAAAAGGCGCCTTCTTGAGATGAGTGAGGGCCAACTCCTTGGCCGACGCGGCGTCCCGTCCCTTTATCGCCGTCGCCAATTCCCGGACCTTGGCCCAGGCGCTGTCGATGGTTTCGGCCGTATAGCCGGTCAGGATCGTCGCTTCGCCGAAGCCGTGCTCGCCACCGTCGCCATGGACGGTGACCAGGATGGTGTCGAAGGCGGTGACGGCGCCGAAGGCAAGCTTGTAAGGCACCTTCAGGGGCAGCGACAGTCGGCGCAGGGTAATTTTGGAAATGATCATGGTGGGCGGTCTTGTGGATGGTGTGGGCGGTATCGAAGGCGGCCATCATAACGGTTTCGCCCCGTGCCGCCAGCCATCTTGCTGGCATGTCGTTTCGGCAGGCTTGAAAACCGGCCATTTTCAGCCGTTCCTGCCCTCTGGCCCTGGGGCTGGGGTGCTCTATAATGATCTATAGATCGGGGCGGGAGGCCTTCACATCCATTGCGAGGACCGAAATCCATGAGCGAACAGAACGGCAAGAACAGCACAGCCAAACCGGCGGCCAAACCGGCGCCGAAGGCAGGGAGCAAGACGGCGGCGGCCCCGGACCCGGCAGCCAAGACGGCCACTGACGGCACCGCCAAGAAGTCCGCCTTGGGCGGACTTAGCAGCGCCATCGGCATGGACGGGTCGGCGGCCACCTGGAAGCGGGTCGCCCTGGCGTTGTTCGTGGTGGCCGGTCTGGCCATCGTCGCGGCGGTCGACTACGCATCGGACGTGTCCCAGGCCCAAAATGACATGTCTCGTCTGCGCGCCCAGGTCGCCGAGGAACGGATCGCCATGAAAGCGGCGCAGGACAAGTTCATGAAGGAATCCGCGGACATTGCGGAAGCCGTGGCGAACAAGAAGGAAGAGCTGGCGGCGACCCAGGCCGATATCGACAAGCGCCGGGCCGAGGCCCAGGAGCTGGAGGCCAAGCTGTCGAGCCTTTATACGGAAACCAAGACGGCTCTGGAGGCCGCCTCGGAAGCGGCCCGCAAGCAGGCCGACGCCCAGACCGCCCTCGACAAGCTGAATGCCGAGCGCGCCAAACTGGCGGCCCAGATCAAGTCCGGGCGCGAGAACCTGGGAGCCTTGGAAAAGGACGCCGACAGCATGATGAAGGGGCTTAAGGACACGATCGCCCGCATCAAGGGCGCCCTCGACAAACTCTGACCAACCACCTGATCGACTAAGGACTTTACGACATGACGGCATACCGCGCGGCGGTGATCGGCCTCGGCGCCATGGGCATGGGCATGGCGAAATCCCTGGTGACGGCGGGCATCGACACCGCCGGCTGCGACATCTCCGAGGATGCCCGCGCCGCCTTCGCCGCCGCCGGCGGCAGGGCGGCCGGAACCCCGGCCGAGGCGGCCCGGGGGGCGGACGCCGTCGCCGTGGTCGTCGTCAACGCCCAGCAGGTGGAGGCGGTCCTGACCGGCCCGGACGGGGTGCTGGAAGCGCTTGCCCCGGGGGTGGTGGTTCTCGGCTGCGCCACCATGCCGCCGGACACGGCCATTTCCCTGGCCAAGATGGTCGAAGCCAAGGGGGCGCTCTATCTGGACGCGCCGATTTCTGGCGGCCCCGTCAAGTCGGCGGCGGGCAAACTGTCGGTCATGGCCTCGGGTTCCGCCGATGCCTTCGCCAAGGCCCGTCCGTTGCTCGACGCCGTGGCGGAAAAGGTGTTCGAACTGGGCGACGGCCCCGGCCCCGGGTCGACCATGAAGATGGTCAACCAGCTGCTGGCCGGTGTGCATATCGCAACGGCCATGGAGGCTATGGCGCTGGCGATCAAAAGCGGCCTGGACGCCAAGACGGTGTTCGAAGTCATCACCGCCTCGGCGGGCAATTCCTGGATGTTCGAAAACCGCGTACCCCATGTGCTGGACGGTGACTACAGCCCGAAAAGTGCCGTCGATATCTTCATCAAGGATCTGGGCATCGTGCTGGCGCAGGGTGAAAAACTGGACTTCCCCCTGCCGATTTCCGAAACCGCGTTCGGCCGGTATCAGCAGGCCAAAGACATGGGCCTGGGCCGGCAGGATGATGCCTCGCTTATCAAAGTCTATCAACGGGACGGCGGGTTCCCGTTGCCCGGAGAGCCCGGGGACGAGGGCTGAGCCTCCGGCTGCTTCTTGCCTCTTGCCATCCTATGGATGAATATTAACCGATCCGGGGATCGTCACGATCCCTGAACCGATTGAGGCAACAGGGGACTTTGGGGGGCATGCCGCTTTCGACCTATCTGCCGGAAGAAATGGGCTCCGTCGCCATCGCCCCCCTGGGACCGGTGGAGGCGGGCAGCTTCCAATCCTTCTTCATCATCTACACGGCGGGCAAGTTCGGGATCGACGATTCCGGCTCGCTCAAGATCGTGCATCGCTTCGCTTCGGACCTGGGCAGGTTGCAGATGGACGACCCGGAGGGCGCCAATTACGTTTCGGCCCAGGCGTCGAACGGTGCCGTCCTGCACATGGAATACGACCTCAAGCGCAACTTCCGGCCCTGGGATAAGACGCTCTACATCAAGGTCGTGCGCGGGTTCCTGTCGGAAGGCGACCGCATCGTGATCCGCATCGGCGACCGCCGGTATGGCGGGCCGGGTGTGCGCATGCAGACCTTTCAGGAAAAGGAATTCCAGTTCCGGGTCTTGGTCGATGCCTTTGCGACCTATGACTATGTGGAATTGCCGAACACACCGTCGATCGAGGTCACCTCCGGCCCGCCCGTGATCTACAAGGCCGTGTTGCCGACCCTGAAGCGGGTGGGGGAGACCTTTCTGCTGGGCCTCAAGGGCGAGGACCGTTGGGGCAATCCGTCTGCCAAATGCGAGGATACCTTTCGCGTGACTTCGACCCGTCCGGTCGAAAACCTGCCGGACGAAATTTCCTTTTATCCCGGCCAGGCCTCGGTGCAGATCGACGGCCTGCGCGCGGAAGAGGAAGGCGACCTGTGCATCGATCTGGTCGACATGGACGGCAATGTGACGGCGCGCTCCAACCCGCTTCGCATCGTGGCGAAGACCGGCGGCGTCAGCTTCTGGGCCGACCTGCATGGTCAGTCTCAGGAAACCATCGGCACCAACAATGCGCGCTCCTACTTCTCGTTCGCCCGCGACAGGGCGTTCCTTGACGCCACGGTGCATCAAGGCAACGATTTTCAGATCACGTCGGAATTCTGGGATGAACTGAATAGCCTGAGCCGTGAGTTCACCCAGGACAGCCGCTTCATCGTCATCCCCGGTTATGAATGGTCGGCCAATACCTGCCTGGGCGGCGACCGCAATATTCTGTATGCGGAGGAAGGGCGGCCCATCTATCGCTCGTCCCACGCCTTGGTCGAGGACACCCGTGACCTGGATCAGGACGCCAACAGCGTCGAGGAACTGTTCGACAAGTTGCAAGGCGAGGACGTGACCGTGTTCGCCCATGTGGGCGGGCGTTATGCCGACATTCGGCGCGGCCATGACCGGAAATTGGAACGCTCGGTCGAGGTCCATTCCGCCTGGGGCACCTTCGAATGGCTGGTCGAGGACGCCTTCGAAATGGGCTACCGCACGGGTATTCTCGCGACCTCGGACGGGCACAAGGGCCGGCCGGGTGCCTCGCACCCCGGGGCCACCCGGTTCGGTGCCTATGGTGGGCTGACCTGCCTGTTCGCCGATGACCTGACCCGCGCCAATCTGATGACGGCGCTGAAACGCCGCCACCATTACTGCACCACGGGCTGCCGGGCGGTGTTGTCGACCAAAGTGACGCTCGACCGGCCCGCCGACCGCTTTGACGATGATCCGGCCTTGGGCGGTCCGCCGGATGAACAGGTCAGCGAGGCCGTCATGGGCGACATCCTGCGCACCGATGCAGAGATCGCGACCTTCGAGATCGACATTCATGCCGCCGCGCCGATTGAACGCATCGACATCCGCGATGGCTTGCGCCTGCTGGAAACCTGGCGCCCGTCCGAGGCCGAGGACATGGGCCGGCGCATCCGGGTCATTTGGGAAGGCTCCGAATACCGGGGGCGCGGCCGGGAAACGATCTGGGACGGTTTCGCCGAATTGTCGGGCAACACCTTTGCTCGGGTCTCGCCCATCAACTGGTACAACATCGAGAAGCGCCTGGATCTGGTGTCGCCCCAACGCGTTGAATGGTCGTCCCTGACCACGGGCGGCTTCATTGGTTTCGACGCCTGGCTGGATGACATGGTCATGGGCTGGCTTCGCATCGACACGCCACTGGTCAAGAAAACCATCGCTGTCCAAGACATCGGGCGCGAGGATATCCGCTTGGAGGCCGGCGGCCTTGGCCGCCGCGTGCGCGTCTACCGCCTGCCGGAGGAAAACCCCCATAAGCGGCTCAAGCTGGCGCGCAAGATTCCCCTCAGCCCCGACCGCGACAACGCCCTTTACGTGCGCATCACGCTGGAAGACGGCCATGTCATCTGGTCGTCACCGATTTATCTCGTTCCATGACAGGTCATCCATGACAGGCATCGATCACGTCGTTCTCACCGCCCGCGATCTGGCCGGGATCTCGGAGTTTTATGAACGCCTCGGCTTTACGCTGACACCCCAGGCGCAGCATCCTTTCGGTACGGGCAACCGGCTGGCTCAGCTTCAGGGAAGCTTTATCGAGCTTCTGTCCGTGACCAAGCCCGATGATGTGCCGGAAGCAGGGCCGGGCGAATATTCCTTCGGCGCCTATAACCGGGATTACCTGAAGACGGGTGACGGCATGTCCATGCTGGCCCTGACGTCGGATGGCTGGGAGGTTGACCGCGCCCGGTTCGAACGGGCCGGGTTCAAACTGCCCGCCCCCTTCGCCTTCGGGCGCAAGGCGCGCCAACCCGACGGCAGCGAGGTCAAACTGGATTTCCGCCTGACCTTCCTGACCGACCCCGCCCTGCCGCGTGCACCCTTCTTCACGTGCGATCACCGGCATCCGGGGGAAATTTTCTGGAAACCCCATTACCAGACCCATGCCAATGGGGCGCAGCGTATTGTCGAAGTGCAGATGGTCGCGGAAAATCCGGAAGTCCACATGGGGCTGATTAAGCGCCTGTTCGGGGCCGTGGTGCCCATCTACGGCGGCATCTGCGCGGGGCTAATGGGCGCCGGGTTCTGCGTTCTGGAGCCCGAGGCCTTTGCCGAGACCTATCCCGGGGTGGCGATTCCGACGGTGCCGGAAGGCGAAGCGCGGTTCGCCGGGTTCCGCGTCGCCGTCGCCGATCTGGACGCGGCCGAGGCCCTATGGCGGGAAAACGGCGTCGCATTCCGGCGTGTCGGCGACCGTCTTTACGTCCCCGGCGAAAACGCCTTCGGCTGCCTCATTGCCCTTTCGGAGAGCTGATTCAGCCGTCTAAATACCTATATAGCTATATAGGACTTGAAAATCCTTGATCCTCGGGTGTAGGAATCAAGAAAAGGCCGCAACGAACCGGCCACATCAGGGAACGCATCCATGGTTTTCTCCGCCTTGGCGACAGTGCTTGAGGACGGCGCGCATTCAGGTATGCAGCGCTTGCCCAAGTACCTGCAACTGTCCGACGCCATCGCCCGCGCGATCCTGCAGGGGCGGCTGAAGACCGGTGAGAAACTGCCGCCGGAAAGCGAACTGGCGCGGGTGTTGCCGGCCAGTCTGGGCACCATCCAGCGCGCGCTCAACAATCTGGCCGAACGGGGCCTGCTGGTCCGCCGTCACGGCCACGGCACCTTCGTCGCGGAACCGGCCATGGCGCCCAAGGATCTGTGGCATTTCCGCTTTCTCGCCGACGACGGGCGGTCGCTGCTGCCGGTCTATACTCAGGTCGGCTCCATCGACGCCGTGCGCCGCCCCGGCCCATGGTCCGACTTTCTGGGCACCAAGGATCTGATCGTCGTGACCCGGCGCATCGACGTGAACCATGCCCATACGGGGATCAGCGAACTGTATTTGCCCGAAGCCCGCGTGCCGGGCCTGTTGAAGGTCGCGCCCAAAACGCTGGAAAACGTGAACATCCGCGCCTTCATGGCCGATCGCTTCGGGATCGCCACGGAACGGGTGCGCGAAATGGCGGCCTGTGGGCCGCTGCCGGAAACGGTCACGGGGGCGCTCGGCCTGGCGCCTGGCCTGGCGGGCCTGGCCTATCACATGGAAGGGTTCGCGCATCGCGACCGGCCCATCAGCTATCAGATCGCCTGGTTCCCGCCGGGCGGCCCGCGCCTGGTTCTCGGCGAGAAACACGAATAGGAAGACCCATACGGATGGAACGCATATGAGCAACGATACCCTTACCGTGGAAATCTGGCGCGGCCGCGAAGACGGGCGGTTCGACACCTTCGAAGTGCCGCGCATGGCGAGCCAGACCGTGCTCGACATCGTCACCTACGTGCAGCGCAACCTGGACCCGGGCCTGTCCTACCGCTTTGCCTGCCGGGTCGGGGTCTGCGGGTCCTGCGCCATGACTGTGAACGGCAAGCCGCGCTGGACCTGCCGCACCCATGTCGACAAGGTCGCCGATGAAGGCGTCCTGCGCATCCAGCCGCTGAAGAACATGCCGGTGATCCGCGATCTGGCCGTCGACATGACGGAATTCTTTGAAAAATGGACAAAGGCCAAGGCCCATTTCGTGCCGACGGCGACCCGCCATGACGACTTCGCCCAGGTGTCGCCCAGCGACCCCAAGCGCAAGGAAGCCACAGCGGGGATCGAATGCATCAACTGCGGCGTCTGCTATTCGGCCTGCGACACAGTGGCCTGGCTGGGTGAATATCTCGGCCCGGCGGCCCTCAACCGGGCCTGGACCCTGCACAATGATGTGCGCGACGGCGGCCAGTCGGACCGCATCAAGGCCATCGCTGGGACCGGCGGCTGTCAGGCCTGTCATTCGCACCAAAGCTGTTTTGAGCTGTGTCCCAAGCATTTGAACCCGACGGCGTCGATCGCCGGGCTCAAGCGGGCGACCGCCAAGGCGGCGCTGAAGGGGGAGATCTGATCCATGACTCCCGAACGCGCCGAAACTCTGGAATGGCTGATGCAGCGGGTCTCCGCCATGGTGCTGGCGGTCTGCGTCATCGTGCATCTGGCCGTCATCGTCATCGCCGTGCAGGGCGGGGTCACGTCCAAGGAAATCGTCGCCCGGGTCGGCGGCTCCGTACCTTGGTTGATGTTCTATTCCTTATTCGTGATCGCCGTGGCGCTGCATGCGCCGACGGGGCTGCGCAACATCCTGCGGGAATATACATCCCTCGGGCGCCGACAGACCCATTGGATCATGGCTGCCGTCTGTGTCCTGATCCTGGTCATGGGGTTCCGTGCCGTGATCGGGCTTTACGGATTGGGGGCATAACGCCATGAAGACGCATCGCAATCACGCCAACTACTGGGCCTTCGTCCTGCACCGGGTTTCCGGACTTGCCCTGTTGCTGTTCCTGCCGGCGCATTTTTATGTCCTGGCCCTGGCCGTTGAACAGGCCGCGACCCTCGACATGTTCCTCAGCTGGACCGAGGCGCCCTTGGTTAAGCTTCTGGAAACCGGGCTGGTGGTCCTGCTGGCGGCCCATATGACCGGCGGTCTCCGCATCCTGGCCATTGAATTCCTGGCCTGGCGTAATTGGCAGAAATCCGTGGTCGCCATCACCGGCGGGCTGTCGCTCGCGGCCGGGCTGCTGTTCTTTCTCAATGCGGGATGATCGGATCACCATGACCGAGCTGTCGCCCGAACTGATCGTGGTGCTCGGGGCGTTCCTGGCGGCCTTTGTCGCGGGATCGTCCGGGTTCGGCGACGCCTTGGTGTCGGCGGCGTTCTGGCTGCATGTCCTGCCGCCGGTCGAGGCGGCCCCCCTGATCATCCTGACCGGCATCACCCTGCATGTGTTCCTGTTGATCCGCCTGCGCAGCCGGTTGGATTTCTCGCGGCTGCTGCCGTTCCTGTCCCTGGGCGTGATCGGCGTGCCGATCGGCACCTGGCTGCTGCAACATCTGCCGGCGGAACCATTCAAGATCGCGGTCGGTGCCTTGCTTGTGCTTTACGGCGGTGGCTTGCTGGTTTTCGCCAACCCGCCGACCATCACCCGCGGCGGGCGCGGGATGGACGCGGCGGCGGGGGGCATCGGCGGGGTGCTGGGCGGTATGGCGGGCTTGTCCGGCATCGTGCCCGCGGTGTGGAGCGGCCTGCGCGGCTGGCCCCGCGACCAGGCCCGCGGCGTGACCCAGCCGTTTATCCTGATCATGCACAGCCTGTCCCTGGCCGCCATGGCCTATGCGGGCCTGATCACGCCGCAGCTGGCGCATAACTACCTTTGGGCCCTTCCGGCCATGGCCCTGGGCGGCCTGATCGGCATCGGCTGCTACACCCGTTTGAACGAAGAACGCTTCCGGTGCATCGTCCTGGCCATCCTGGCCGGCGCCGGGGTGACGTTGATTGTCTAGGAGGCAACTAACATGAAACTCGATCTCGCCGCCGTCGAGGAAACGGCCAAACACCTCTATATCCAGGCGCTGAAGATTCTGCCGCCGGACATCAAGGACGGCTTCAAGCGCCTGGACGCGACGGAGACGGATCCGACGGCCAAGTCGATCCTGGCGACCATGATTAAGAACATCGACGTGGCCGAGGACACGACCAACCTTTTGTGTCAGGACACCGGCATCCCGATCTACAACATCCTGATCGGGCGCGGGGTCGAGGTCGACGGCCACGCCTTGAAGGAGGCGATCCGCAAAGGCTGTGAGCGGGCCACCACCGAACACCCGCTGCGCTCTTCCGTCGTCCATCCGATCACCCGGGTCAACGAACAGACCTCCTGCGGCATCAAGGTGCCGGTCATTACCATCGACTTTTCCGACAAGGACGAGTTCTTCGAGATGGAAATGATCCCCAAGGGGTCCGGCTCGGAGAACGGCAGTTTCCTGAAGATGTGCATTCCGGCCGAGGGCGTGGCCGGCATCAAGACCTTCGTCGTCGACAAGGTGATGGAAGTGGGCGGGCGCGTCTGCCCACCGACCATCGTCGGCGTCGGCGTCGGCGGCACGTCGGACCTCTGCACCAAGCTGGCCAAGAAAGCCGGGGCCCGGCCCTTGGGTTCCGTCTGCGAGGACCCGGAAGGGGCGAAGTTGGAAAAGGAACTGAGCGCCGCCGTCAACATGCTGGGCATCGGCCCGCAGGGCTTGGGCGGTGATTCCACTGCCTTCGCCGTGCATGTCGAAACCGCCGCCACCCACATCACCATGAACCCGGTCGCCGTCAACATCATGTGCCATTCGGCGCGCCGCGCCCGGGCGACCTTTACGCCCAAGGGCGTCGAGATCGGCTTCTAGGGGAGGATTGAGACCATGACCGAACACACGATCCACATGCCCTGCACCGAGGAACAGATCGGCGAATTGAAAGCGGGTGATACGGTGATCCTGGAGGACTGGCTGTACGGCATCCGCGATGCGACGCAGATCCACATGTTCGATAAGGGCCGCAAGTCCCGGTTCGATCTGAACGGCCATGCGGTGATTCACACGGCCCCCAACGTGAAGAAGGTGCCGAAATCCAATTTCTGCCCGGCGGGTTATGAGAGTGTGTGCATCGGCACCACGACGTCGCAGCGCATGGAGCGGTTCACCCGGCCGCTGATGCAGGAATACGGCGTGCGCATGGTGATCGGCAAGGGCGGTCTGGGTGAGGACAGCCGCGCCGCGTTCAAGGAATTCGGCGGCGTGTACCTGGCCATCATCGGCGGCACGGCGGCGCTGGAGACCACCTGGATCGAGCAGATCACGGATGTGGACCTGGAAGACCTCAATCCCGAATGTCTGTGGGAATTCAAGATCAATCACTTCGGCCCGCTGCTGGTCGCCATGGATGCCCACGGCGGCTCGCTCTATGACGGGGTCAAGAAAACCGCCGAAGACCGCCGCGCCGAAGCGCTGGCCAGCATGGGAGTTTCCTCGTGAAGCCCGACATCGACACACAGCAGACCGACGTTCTGATTCTGGGCTCCGGCGGGGCCGGGCTGTTCGCGGCCCTGCACGCCAAGGACCTGGCGCCGCAGTTGAAGGTAACCGTGGCGGTCAAGGGCCTGCTCGGCAAGACCGGCTGCACCCGCATGGTTCAGGGCGGCTACAACGTGGCCCTGGCCCCCGGCGACAGCGCAGAACGCCATTTCATGGACACGGTCGAAGGCGGCAAATGGCTCAACAACCAGGAGCTTGCCTGGACCCTGGTGACCCAGGCCCAGGTCCGCATCCGCGAACTGGAAAACGAACTCGGCTGTTATTTCGACCGCAACCCGGACGGCAGCATCCACCAAAAAGCCTTCGCCGGGCAGACCTTCGACCGCACGGTCCACAAGGGCGATCTGACCGGGATCGAGATCATCAACCGCCTGATGGAACAGACCTGGGCGCGCGATGTCGACAAGCTGGAAGACCACCGCGCCATCGAGCTGATCAAGTCGGCGGACGGATCACGCATTTCCGGCGTGCTGTTCATCGACATGCGCACGGGCCAGTTCCGCTTCGTCCAGGCCAAGGCCGTGCTGCTGGCCACCGGCGGCGGGCCGACCATGTACAAGTACCACACGCCGTCGGGCGACAAATCCTGCGACGGCATGGCCATGGCCCTGCGCGCAGGCCTCGGCATGCGCGACATGGAAATGGTGCAGTTCCACCCCACGGGCCTGATCGCCGGGTCGGACACGCGCATGACCGGCACGATCATCGAGGAAGGCCTGCGCGGTTTCGGCGGCTACCTTCTGGGCGGCGACGAACAGCGCTTCATGCACAAGTATGATGAGCGCAAGGAACGCGCGACCCGCGACATCGTGTCTCGCGCCATGTTCACGGAAATGCGCGCGGGTAATGTGGCGGCCAACGGCGGGCTCTACATCACCATGAAGCATCTGGATACGGCCCAGGTGCGCAAGAACTTCAAGGGCATGGTGGAACGCTGCGCCGATTGCGGCTTCGATCTTGCCGCCGGGCTGGTCGAGGTCGTGCCGACGGCCCATTACATGATGGGCGGGGCCGAGTTCGAGGCCGATTGCTCCACCGCCATCCCCGGTCTGTTCGCCGCCGGTGAGGATACGGGCGGCGTGCACGGCGCCAACCGCCTGGGCGGCAACGGGGTCGCCAATTCCACGGTGTTCGGCGGCATCGCCGGCGACACCATCGCCCAGTGGACGCCGGACCACGGCCGGCTTGCCGAACCGGATCCGGCTGCACTGGAAGACGCGGTGATGCGCGCCGGACGGCCGCTGACCCAGCCCGCCGACAATTCGGCCGGCGGCATCGACGGCATCCGCAAGCGGCTCTACGACCTGATGTGGGAAGACGCCGGCATCATCCGTGATCTCGACTCATTGAAGCGGGCCGAATCCGGATTGGAAACCCTGGAGGCTGACCTGGACCGCACCGGCGTCACCGGCACGGACCTGGCCTATAACCTGACCTGGCATGACTGGCTGAACCTGAAGAACCTGATCCTGGTGTCCAAGGCGATCACGGCGGCGGCCACGGCGCGCGACGACTCGCGCGGCGCACATTACCGTGCCGACTATCCGGACGTGCGTGATGTGGAAAATTCCCGCTTCACCCGCGTCACCCTGGACGGCCACGGCGAGATCAACATGACGACGGAGCCTGTGAAATTCACCCGCGTGAAACCGGGGGAGACGTTGTTGGACGAGACGGCGGCGGAGTAGGGGGCTAACGTTTCATAAAAGGAAACACGGTTTGGCGTTTGCGGCGGAGAATGTCACCATCAGATATACGGCCAGCAGCCTCCCTTTGATTTCCGTTCGGCGTGATGATTTCTAACTCGCCTTCGGATTGAAGAAATCCAAGTTGCTCCTTGATCAGGTCTTGCCATGCAACCGTATTGTTTGAGATCGAATTGGCTAAATTTTTAAAAGTGGTGCCTTCTTCTTGACTATATATTAGATCGGGCAATTCGGCCTGTAAGGCCTTAATGCATTCATTTTTGTCTATGTCGTCAAACCCAAAGTCCAATATTCCTGAAAGACCGGGATCGTTTCTCGCGTTGTAGCCCCACATATGCATTTTAGTGCCGGGTCCACCGTAGTGTCTGAACAGATTTCCAACATCCCAGTGCGTCTTAATCATTTCGTCGTGTGCCTTTGGATGCATGCAAAGGTGCACTAACCAATAGGCTCGGTGGCTTTCTTCAGAGACAATATAAAAAGGTGTGTAGAATTTAGAGCCGGTGGCGTGTTTGATCGCGGCTGACAGTTCTCGTTCAGCGAGGAAGCGCCACCCCTTTTGCTTCCCCACGATTTGATCGTCTTCAAGGATAGATTCTGAAATTCCCGCTTTGTGAAGTGCCTGTCTGAACTCTGTGGAGTCATTCAAGTATGCCAAAAGTGAGTCTGTGGCGAAGTTCAGAATTATCTCTGACCGAGGTAGCTTCCGAAGAATGTTCGCAATCGAATCTAATGGAACATCCGAGTATCCAAATTGATCGAGAAGGAAAATGGCTTTCGCACGGCCGCTTCGAGCAGAAATTTGACCGACGATCTTTTCGTAAACCGATGAAAATTCCGCGTTGATCAAATAAATCGATACCCCGATCGCGTCTTTAAATCCTTGATCGATCAAGGTTTGTCTTAGGTATTCGATGGCGTGTTTGTCGGAGTCTACAAAGAAATAACGAGCTTCAATATCTAGGGGCCTGCCGCGCTTTTCCCCGACCGCAATCCGTGCAGCTTCAATCGAACGTAGAAACGTAAGAGGGGATCCAAAGCGGACATTTCCTTGTTTGTCCGTGAATTGTCCGCCTCCAGCAAAACCGTCGACAACATCGAGCCGCAATACTGGCATCTTCACCAAGATGCCAAGAGTTTCGATGTATCGAGAGAGGTACCCGTGAAGAACGTCGAGTTTAGCAAGACTGTGAGGCTCGATGAGAGGTGGTGGATCACCAGGCGTCCAGAGAAAATTCTTCGGCTTTGCCATTCGATCGATCGCTCTCTATCAGTTCTAAATTAGTTCTAATTAAATCCTATAGTAGTTTTTGGGGGCAAAATTTTTTAGTGAAATTATTCTGCGGCGACACCTGCCGTTTGTGCCGCTCTACTAGCAGGAAACCCGTCCCACAACTGTCCTTCTAATTCGCGCCCGCCAGTCTTGGGCCGGAAGCCGCCCCATTGTTTGAAGAAGAACGGAATTTTCTGGGCGATGCATTGGTCGCGGACTTCGGTCGCCCATTCTTCCTTCATCTCGCGGAAACCGGGGCCGCTTTCGCCGCCGACGATCACCCAATGGATGCCGGTAAGGTCGACCTTGCCGATGGGGCCGATCAAGGGTTCGACGGAAAGGAAACGCGTGCCGGCCTGCATGTCACGGATATGCTTGATGCGGGATTTCTTGGACCCGTCCTCGACCGAGGTGCCGAGCCAAATGTGCAAGGGAGCCGCGCCGTCGCCGTAGCGCCGATTCACGTAATCGCGCATGCGCGACGACCGTTTGGTCAGCACCTGGAAGGTGTGCCAGCGGGCCTGCTCCATGGTGTCGAAGACCTTGTCCACATAGGCGAACGGCACGTTCTTGTGGAACAGGTCGCTCATGGAGTTCACGAAGATCATCTTCGGGGTGCGGATGGTGAGGGGTTGGTTCAGGCGATGCGGGCGCAGGGTCAGGTCGAAGCCTTCCTCATACGGATGGCCCGGCACGCCCCGGAACCGCTCCGCGAAACGCTCTGCATAGCAGTTGTCGCAGCCCGCACTGATCTTCGTGCAGCCCGTCACCGGGTTCCACGTCAGGTTGGTCCATTCGATCTGCGATTCCTGAGTCATGATGCATCCAAGATAGAACAAAATAGGAACAATTTCAAGATTACTCTCTATCGTAGAAATTAATCCCCAAGACCTAAGAGTTAGTTACTCACGAAAGCCTTTCCGAGGTTCTTTTAACCCCCTAGGATTCCGTCATGATTCGAACCCGCACCATCTTGGCGCTCGCCGCCGTGGTCTTGCTCGCCGGCTGTCTGCAGCTGACGGAAGCGCGGCGCGTGACCGATCCGTTCGTCAAGGCGGCGGCCGATCCGCTCGACGTCTATACCTTCCAGATCGACAAGGCGCGGGAAACGGGTCAGTGGTCCGAAGGCGAACGCTGGATAGCCCAGGTTCCGCCCAAGCTGATCGACGATTACCGCCGCTGGTTCGAGCCGCAGGCCCATTATTTCCCGCCGCTGTGGATTTACGCCTCGGCGCGCAAGCTGGAGCAGGGCGGAAACGAGCTGAAGGCCGCCTATTGGTACATCGCCGCCCGTGAACGCCAGATCCGCCAACTGCGCCGCTGCCGCGACGACAGCGCCAAGGAACAGCTGATCTGGGCCGATGGCGCCTTCGCCGACCTGCGCCGGGAAATGGGCCGGCACGAGGAACTGACCCGCTATGCCGCCAAGCATGCCTTCACCTGGCTTGATCGGCACGAGGACACGGACGATGGCCTGCTTGCTGCCTGCCTGCGCGGCAAGGCGGGGGCGGAACGGGCCCGGGATGGAAAGCTGATCCCCGTCGAGGGCACGGGCGGCCCCGGCAAGACCTTTCGTTTGCTCCCGCCGCCGGTGGAAAACCCCGCCGACTGGATCATCCCGGCGGCCGAAATTCACGACATCCGCACCTGGTCGCGCATCCTGATGAAGCAAGACGTTGCGAAGATACTGGGCGAGCCCGAGACCGAGCCGCCGACGCCGACGATCACGCCCCTGCGCTAGGGCACGGATGCTGCCGGGCGGTTGTCCGGAAATTTATCTGCACTTTTTTATATATATTGTGATGACGGGCACAGCCCCGCGCCCCGCAACAGGGCATGGATCAGGCATGAGTAAACCCGCGTTTCCGCAAACGCCGTCGGGCGTGACCGATTGGGAAAAGGTGTTCGAGGACCCGAACGAGGGCCTGATCGCCGTGATCGCCAGCGCGCCCAACGCGACGGCGCTGAAAAGCTGCCTGGAGGCCGTGACCCGTCAGCTGTTCACCCGCAAGGGGGACGAGTTGGAAATCACCCGGGTCGAAGGCGAGATCGAACGTATGTTCGCCAACGCCGGCGGCGGTACCCCAACGGACGACGCCGTGGCATTGCTGCGCTCCATCAAGGACCTGCGCATTCGCAAGGCGCAGGAGTTCCTGGCGCGCAAACACGCCGACGACGCCGACCGCCGCGCCAAGGAATCCGGCAGCGGTGTGAAGCGTCTGGCCTATCTGGCGTTCAAGGACCCCAAGTATCTGATCGGGGCCACGGTCGCGATGCTGGCCCTGGCAGGCTATCTGTACATCTCCCTGAACGACCTCAGCACGGAACCCGCGGAAAACGCCGACATCTCTCCTGAGCCCGAAGCCGCCGCCGCGGTCGCGGTCGCGGACGCCCCGCCCCCGCAAGAGGGCGTCGTCGTCATTCCCCCGGTGGGCGCGCCGGTCGACACTGTTCACAAGGCCGCAGAGCCTAAGTCCGGTCCGATGTCCGGCATTGCCGCCGCCCTGCCGACGCAGCGACGGGCCGCTCCTCCGGTGGAAGACACGCCGCCGCCGACGATCCTGTTCAAGCACGTGCCGATCCCTCGGCCGTTCGTCGGCAAGCGGGGGACAGCGGCGACCGTCCTGCCCGTTGCCATCATGGCCGAACGGAACGTGGTGGAGGATATCTGCGACATCGCGCCGGTGATCTATCACCTGGTCAATATCGCGTTGTCCGACGCGGGCCTGGCCGGATCGGACTACAGCGATTTCGATTTGGAACGGATGGCCCGGACACTGACCGGCAAGGTTAATCGTGAATTGGGGCGGCCTTTGGTGGAACGCATGATCCTGATCCGCGATCCCGGCCGCAATGTCTTTGCCCGCCACGATTGCGCCCAGGCGCCGAAGGCCATGGTGCGCCGCCTCAAGCTGGACCGTTAGTCCCCCGGGCGGCCGCGATGGCGGCGATGGCGGTGGCGGCGAAGCGGGCTTCGGGCGGATCGGCGCGCGACGTCAGCACGATCGGCACCTTGGCGCCCAGCACGACGCCCGCAGCCAGGCCGCTCATGAAATAGACCATCATCTTGAACAGCCCGTTGCCCGTTTCGATATTGGGCACGACCAGGATGTCGGCATTGCCGGCGACGGGGCTGTCGATGCCCTTGAACTTCGCCGCCTCGGGCGAAATGGCGTTGTCGAAGGCGAAGGGCCCGTCGACGATGGCGCCCAAAACCTCGCCGGCGCGGGCGCGCTCGACAATGGCCTTGGCCTGCATGCTCGACGGCATGGCCGGCAGCGCACTTTCCGTGCCGGACAGGATGGCGACCTTGGGTTCCGCATTTCCGAGCGCATGGGCCAGGCTGACCGCGTTGTTGACGATATCCATCAGGGTATTTTCGCTGGGCGCGACGTTGACGGCCCCGTCGGTGATCATCAACACGCGGTCCGACCCCGGGACGGTCATGTGGAACACGTGGCTGAGACGCCGTCCCGTGCGCAGCCCGGTTTCCCGCGCGACCACGGCGGCCATCAGGGCGTCGGTATGGACATGGCCTTTCATCAGGGCCTGAACCTCACCGTCGCGGGCCAGGGCCACGGCCATGCGCGCGGCGGCGGTCTCGTCCTCTTCCCCGGTTTCGACGATGCGGAAACCGGATATGTCCCAGGCCATGGTCTCGGCCAGGCTTTCGATCTCGTCCCGGTCACCGACCAGAACCGGCGTGATCAGGCCGGCATCCGTCGCCTGACGCGCACTTTCCATGACCACCATGTTGTCGGCCCCGGCCACGGCCATGGGCACGCGGGGAAGACCACGGGCGCGGTCAAGCAGGTATTGGGGAACTTCGAACGGCGTGGTGCTCAGCATGGTTCAGCATACACCTAAAAAAAGGGGCGCCCGCAACAGAGGGGCGCCCGTGAAAAAGGGGAGGGCCGGGAGACGGGCGGTGGTTGCCGCGGCCTCCCGGCCTCTTGCAAGGGCGCTTAGGCCCCTTTCTGCGGGCGCATGTCGCCGGGATTGATCCCCGCGACCTCGACCGGCGCCTTCATGGCGTCGCGGCGGAAGGGCTCGCCCAGTTCCTGGTTCAGGATGACCTCGATGAATGTCGTTTGCTTGTTTTCCATCTGCGCCTTGACGGCGGCGTCCAGGGCCTCGGTCAGTTCCTGCATGGTCGTGACTTGCACGCCCTTGAGGCCGCAGGCATCGGCGATCTTGGCGTACTGGACGTCGAGGTCCAGTTCCGTGCCGACGAAGTTGTCCTGATACCACAGGGTCGTGTTGCGCTTTTCGGCACCCCACTGGTAGTTGCGGAAGATGACCATGGTGATGGCCGGCCATTCGTCGCGACCGACGGCGGTCATCTCGTTGGCGGAGATGCCGAAGGCGCCGTCACCGGCGAAGCCTACGACGGGCGTGTCCGGGCAGGCGATCTTGGCGCCCATGATCGACGGGAAACCGTAACCGCAGGGGCCGAACAGGCCCGGGGCCAGGTACTTGCGGCCCTGCTCGAAGGTCGGATAGGCGTTGCCGATGGCGCAGTTGTTGCCGATGTCGGACGAGATGATGGCGTCCCGCGGCAGGGCGGCCTGAATGGCGCGCCAGGCCATGCGCGGCGACATGCGCTCCGGATGCTTGTTGCGGGCGCGCTCGTTCCAGGTCGTGCCCGGATCATCGTCTTCGTGGTCCATGGACGACAGGGTCTGCAGCCAGCGCGACTTGGTGGTCGAGATCAGGTCTTCGCGCTCCTTGCGGCCGGCGTCGCCGGCGGTCGGGGCCAGCCCGGCCAGGATCTGTTCGGCGACCTGCTTGGCATCGCCCTGGATGGCCACGTCGACCTTCTTGGTCAGGCCGATGCGTTCGGCCTTGATGTCGACCTGGATGATCTTGGCGTTCTTCGGCCAGTAATCCATGCCGTAGCCGGGCAGGGTCGAGAACGGGTTCAACCGGGTGCCCAGCGCCAGCACCACGTCGGCCTTGGAGATCAGTTCCATGCCGGCCTTGGAGCCGTTGTAGCCCAAGGGGCCGGCGAACAGCGGATGCGAGCCCGGGAAGGCGTCGTTGTGCTGATAGCCGCAGCACACCGGCGCGGACAGGCGTTCGGCCAGGGCCTTCGATGCCTCGATGCCGCCCGACAGCACCACGCCGGCACCGTTCAGGATGACCGGGAATTTGGCGGTCGACAGCATCTTGGCGGCGTCGGCGATGGCCTGCTTGCCGCCCGACGGGCGTTCGATGTTGATGACCTGCGGCAGGTCGATGTCGACGATCTGGGTCCAGAAATCACGCGGCACGTTGATCTGCGCCGGGCCGGAGCCGCGCCAGGCTTCGGTGATCACGCGGTTCAGGACCTCGGCGATGCGGGTCGGGTCGCGGACTTCTTCCTGGTAGCAGACCATGTCTTCGAACAGGGCCATCTGCGGGATTTCCTGGAACCCGCCCTGGCCGATGGTCTTGTTGGCCGCCTGCGGCGTGACCAGCAGCATCGGGGTGTGGTTCCAGTAGGCGGTCTTGACCGGCGTCACGAAGTTGGTGATGCCGGGGCCGTTCTGGGCCACGCACATGGCCATCTTGCCGGAAGAGCGCGTGAAGCCGTCGGCCATCATGCCGGCGTTGCATTCATGGGCACAGTCCCAGAAGGTGATCCCCGCCTTGGGGAACAGGTCCGAGATCGGCATCATGGCCGACCCGATGATGCCGAAGGCATGTTCGATGCCGTGCATCTGGAGGACCTTAACGAAGGCCTCTTCCGTGTTCATTTTGGTCATGCTTGGGATCCTCCCGTAAGCAGTTTGGCCGACCGCCGCTTGGGGCCGGCATGGAGTGTTGTTCCGTACGTTATAGCACCCTTGACGCGGTTGGCGCGCAGCGCCGGGCACGTCCATTGGCCCATATTCGGCGCGGCGGTCATCACCGCATTCCATGCTGTTGTAGGTAGGCCTTCGGAAGGCCAGAGGATAGGGCCAGATGGGGGATTTTTCACGCGCCAGAACGTCATTATAGACACTTAATTGTCCCGATTTTTTATTTAATGCCTTTTTTGAGGTGAATCTGGTTGGTGCTCTTGGCTCAAAAATCCCGCTTCACGATATCGGCCAAAAGGCGGATGCCCGGCTCGATCCGTTCCGCCGCGATTGACGAAAATCCCAGGCGGAAATGATTCCGGGGC